>JBELAO010000025.1:0-64046 GCA_049508735.1 Bryobacteraceae bacterium
TCGAGGTCGCAAACTCGAAAGCGTTTGTCCACACCCTCATAGTACGGATTCGCTTCTAACTGTCAAGTACTTTGTGATGCTTCTATCTCCGACAGGCTCTCAGGCTGAGGCGTTTTCGAGGCGCTAGGTGCACCCCCGCCATGACGAGCAAACATAAACTCACGGTCGTTCGGCAACGCACGATACCCTCCTCCTTTGGCGTGGAAATGCTATACGCGAATAAAAAGTGCAAATACAAGAATCGGCTTGCGCATTTTTCGCGTTGCAGAAAACAGAACACTTCCTGGCTTGCGTGTGAGGAGCCAAACGCCCGCGAGGCGCGCAGGCGCCGGGGCTGCCGGCAGCCCGGCCGAGTCGGACGCTCGGCCGCATCCGCGGGTAAGGCGTCTAGCGGCCAGTCAGAGGTAGCGCCGAGGCTCCGGGGGTTGCATAATAGCATTCGAGGCCTCTCCATCATGTGCGTCCGGCTGTTGACCGCGTCAGCCCTGCTTTGTGTTGCTGGGCCGATGGCGGGTCAAGTGACTCCGGCCGAGCCAGCCAAGACTGGATCCGTCGCGGGAGTCGTCGTTGACGGGAAATCGGGCGACGGCGTCGCGAAGGCTGTTGTCATCCTCCGGCACGATCAGGCGGGCGGCATCGGCGCGATCACAGACTCGGAGGGCAAATTCACGCTGCACGATGTGGATCCGGGAACCTACCTACTTGCGGTCGAGCGGGACGGATATGTGGCCGCGCGCGCACAATCTCAGACCGTGAATGTGCAAGTGGGACAGACTACATCGGACGTGAAGGTGAAGCTGCTGCGCACCGGCGCCATCTCGGGACGGATCCTCGACGCGGACGGCGATCCGATTTCCGGGGTGGGCATAGTTGTGTCGGCTTCGCGAGCGAAAAAGGACACCCGGTCGGTGAAGGGCTATGCGACCACGAACGACCGTGGCGAGTACCGGGTCTTTCAGATCGCGCCGGGCGAGTACCGGGTGTCGGCAACATCCACGCCGAGAAATCAGCTAGACGGAGTCCGCATCGAGCGGCCTGCTGCAAAGACCGGCGCGGCGACCGGAAGCGAGGCTTATCCGACTATCTTCTATCCGGGCACGATAGACGCCCGGCAGGCGGCCATGGTGAAGGTTGAACCGGGGGCGGAATTACAAGGCTTCGACCTGCAGTTGGTCCGCGCACACGCGGTTCGCGTGCGCGGCCACATCGCGGCCACTTCCGGTAGTCCGGCGCTATTCCAAGTGGTTACGCTAGTTCCAATCGGCCAGCCTGATACGCCAGGGCCATCCAATAGTGTCCTGATTCGAGGTCCCCAGGGCGAGTTCGAATTCCACGATGTATTGCCGGGCACGTATCGCTTGCAGGTTGACGGCGGAGGCTTCAACGAGTCGAACCGGATTTCGGCCCGGCGCACGCTCGAGGTGGGTGACTCGGACATCGAGGGCATTGAGTTGACTCCAGGCCAATCGCGGAGCCTGAGCGGGCGGATCATCGCGCCGGAGGGCCGCAAGCTGCAGCCGGGATTGATGGTGGAGCTGGAGTCGCGCGACGCAGGAGATACGCAAGCCGGCGGGGTGGCGCCAGTGGGCGCCGATGGCGCGTTCACCATACCGCGTGTCGCACCCGGCGAGTACGATGTGGCCGTAGGTTCCACGACGGATGCGGAGGACGACGCGTACATCCAGGCGATTCGCATGGGCGACGCGGACGCGCTGGCGGAAGGCGTGCACATTGGCGAGGGACAGCCACTGCCGCTCGAGATCGTTCTCAAGGCGAACGGCGGCGCCGCGGAATGCACCGTGACCGATGACAAGGGCGATCCAGTCCCCAGTGCCAGCGTCCTGGTCGCGCCGGACGCGCCGCGGCAGCGGCAGGCGGCGCTATTTGGCGAATGCCGCACACGGCCGGATGGGACGTGCAAGGTCGTAGGAATCACTCCCGGCGAGTATCACATTTACGCATTTCCGGCGGGCACGGAGATCGATCGCCGCGACCCGGATGCGCTGAAGCCGTTCGAGAAGTACGGCCAGGCGGTGAAGTTCGCCGAGGGCGAGCGAAAGCTATTGAATCTGACAGCAGCACCGGCCGAATGACCAGCGGCGCGCGCGCGGGATGATGTCAGGCGCTCGGCCGGGCCTGAACCAGGCCCCGCCTTCATTGGCTTGGATGTCCGGCCGCGTCGGCTTTATGTTCGATGAATCCGCTGCGCTGCGGGTTTCCATCATCCAGCAAAACGTACTCGGCCGGCGCATCCAGGCGCGCGGCCTTCACCGTGCGCAGCGCGTCGTTACCGGCCACCGTGAGCGCCATGTGCGAAGCGTCGAGAGGGTTACTCGCCGCGTACACCAGCGCTTCCCGCTCCGACGCGTGAGTCTCGCCATCGATCCGGAAGCTCGCGCCCCGGCTGGTCAGACCGAGTCTTGCGGCCCAGGCCGCGAGGGCCGAGTTCGCCTCCGGCCGGCCGATGAAGACCACGTCGCGATGTCGCAGCAGATCGTCGGACACTTCGAAGTCCTTGTAGATCGGCACCTGGCTTTCATACTGATTCAGGAAGCGATCCCGCATCTGCTCGGCCGCGTAGCGGTTGGCGCCGGCCTCGCGTACCGTGCCGTACACGATCGCGGCGGAAGCCAGCCGATAAGAGATGTCGCTAACCAGATAGGCCGGGCCGTCCGCGGGCTCGGTAAACTCGAATTTCGCGCCGGCCTTGTCGAGGAACGATTGCGCGGTCACGGCCTTCGTCGCATTGGCCGCGAAGTACTCCCGCATCAACTTCAGGAAAGCGTCGTCTCCCATCTTGCGCCGCAGGGAATCGAGAAACAAAACGCCCCTCGCCTGATCGAGCTGAAACCGGGTCCGGGCATCCTGCGCGCCGAGCTTCAGCCTGCGGTAGGTGGCGCGCTGCGCGTTCAAGCGGTCCTCCACGTCGTCCGATTCCAGAATCCGGTAATAACCGGCCGAGCCTGCGACAAACCAGGTGTCGGCGCCGGAAGCCGGCAGCACCCAACCCTTCCACAGCCGGTCCTTCAGCGACGCCGCCTTGGCGGGCGGTTTTCGATCGGCTTCCGCATTGCCGGCGAGACGCGCGCTTTCATTTTCCCGAATGGCGGTGCGCAGGCTTTCCGGCTCTTCGGCGTGGAACAGCGCGTAGCCCGCAGGGTACAGCCCGTCGTTCTTGCCGTAGCCGGAGCGCGGAGGCGTCCATTCGCGCTGGTTCGGCCTGCCGATTTCCGCCCACAACATCATGCGGTTCGCCATGTCCGAAGTGGCGACCTTGGCGTCCATGGTGCTCGAGGCGACCAAAGGCGCCGTCCGAAAGGCCAGAAATGCGAACTCCTCGTCGATCTCGCCCCGGTGCTCCTGGTACAGATTCAGCCACGTGAGATCGCGGCCGTAGGGGACATAGGGAATGTATTCCGCCACGCCTTCCGGATCGGGGAAATTCTCCAGCCGGATGTCGAGGTCCTTCGGGTTGTTGTCGCCCCAGTAGAAACCGGGCGTGCCGCCGAACCATTCGTTCTTCGAGCTGCGCCACAGTCTGGTCTTATTGGTGCCCAGCTCGTACATGGCGACCTCATCGTTCTTCGCGTCGCCGATCAGCCACTCGTTGGTGTAGAGGCCGTTGTTGCGCGTGCCCAAATACTTTACGACTTCGTCGATGTTGCCTCCGTACTGGATGGCCAGGCGGGCGCGGAAGGCGACCGGAGTTCCTTGCGCGTTGAACGGCGTCTGGTTGATTGTGGTTTCGGTGAGGACCACGCCGGCGTCGTTCTGATACCAGTCCGTTCCGCTTTCGATGCCGCCGGGATAGCTCTGCAGGAGCATGCGATGGCCAGCGGCGGGCTGGATATCCAGCATCACGTTGGTCTGCTCGGCCAGTGTCAGCGGCCACCACGTCACATGGCCGATCACCATCTTGCCGTCGCGCGTGGCGGGGCCGGTGGCGGCGAAGGCGCTGCAATGGTCCGTCACCGAATCGCGTTTGCCGCCGTATACAGGTTTGTCGAAGCTAAGCCCCTCTAGGCCCGTAGCGGTGGTGTCCACCGCGGCTTCGAGCGTGCCCAATTCCACCGTGACGTTAGCCACCACAATGTCCATCAGGTCGATGCGGCGGCCGAGCCATTTGGCGCCGGCGTCGGAAGCGCCGTCCGCGATGCCGCGCATCTCCTCCAGAATCTCCCGGTCGAAACCGCGCAGAAAAAGCGCGTTGGCGGTAGTTCGATATTGGTCCCACTGCTGGCTGGAGCCGAGTTCGGCGGCGCAGCGGTCCAGGTATTCGGGAATTTCGCGCGCCATCAGGTGGCCGTGCTGGTAGCCGCGTTCGTACGGAGCGCCTTCGATATGCAGGTAGATCCAGCCCGCGGACGGATAGCGGTAGGCGGGGCCGAAGGTCTGGACGGCCTCGCGCACCGGCCATTCGCCTTCGCCGGATGCTTCCTCCAGACACACGCCCTCAAACCACGCTTTGCCGCGCATGTTCCCGCCCGCGCCGGCAGTGAGCAGAATCGCGTCCTGCGCGCGGCTGGCCACGAATTCGAGCGAGAGCCGCGTCCACGCTTGCGTTCCGCCCACCGAGACCGAATGGACGTCCCACGGCATGGAAGCCATGCCCAGCGCGGCGCCCACCGCGATCGGGGAACGGCCGGGATCTTCGACCGTAAGGCCTTCGGTGAGCACCCAGCCGCTCAGTTCGTATCGTTTGCCGATGGTCAGCGCGACCGGCGCCAGACGAACCACCGGTCCAGCACCCGAATCCGCCGCCTCCAGCCGCAATGACTTGCTCTTACCGTGCGGAACCTTCGGGTCAAGTGTTGCAGTGCCGCTGAGGGCGGTCCATCCCTGGTTGGGTTTATCGAACGAGCTCTGGAATAGCGGCGTCGCGGCGTGGGCCGCGACCGCCACCGCGAGCGAACACAGCAGACGAGACATTCAGCCCTCCCTTGGAACAGAATACACCGTGCCAGGTTGAGAGTGTCCGCGGCGGGGGTGTGAAGACACGAAAGTGGTGAAACTCTCCAGTGCTAGTGAAGACGCATGAATCTGATCGAAAGCCGCACACAAGGCTCTGGTCTCTCAGGAGGCTCTGTATCAGGGCACCGGCTTTAGCCGTGCCGAAGGATTGGGAGAAAAATGTGGGCTTCAGCCCCTGCGGGCCTAGAAACGTCTCAGCGGCTAAAGCCTTTGGCTACGGATATGTTGCGGCACGGACGAATCCGTGCCCTGATACAAAGCCAGCCGCCCGGCTCCCTAATCTCGATGTCCCACACCTCCCGCGGCGTCCCAATGCCCCGGATTCTCATTCGCCGAACAGACCGATCTGCGCCTCGGGCGCCGCCTTTTCCTTGCGGCGTTTGAGCGGACTGCCCACCACCCCCAGCACCTCCACCGAGCGCAAGGCCGGCCGCGGCAGGAACACCCGCTGTTGCGCACTGTAGGGGTGGGGCGGAATCATGCTGAATCCGTATGGTTCCACCGCTAGCAGGTTGTTGGGCAGGATGCCTTCCAGAACCTCCCCATCGCGAAAGGTGAATCGCATCCACAGACCTTCCATCTTCGGGCGATTGAGGAAAACCGGCCGTTCAATCTCCGCCGCGGCGTCAAAGTCGCGCACGAACGAGACACTCTTGATCTCGGAATAGGGCACGTTGACCACCTGACCCTCCGCCGAAAGCAGTTCGACGCCAGTAGGTTGAAGATAAGAAAGGGGATTCACGTAACCAGCGAGACTTTCCCGCTGAAATCGACGGATCACAGCCTTTTTGGTGGTGGATGTGGCCAAGGGTCGCCCTTTTTTGTCAATTATGTTTCAATCATTTCGGCGCTTATTGTATCATTGGCACGATGGCGGCAGAAGCGCAGGCGGACGAAGCGGCAGGACTCAAAGGCCATGCGCGCGCGTTTCTCAACTATTGCCGTGTGGAAAAAGGCCTGTCCGCCAACTCCATCAGTGCCTATGGCGCAGATCTGGAGCGGTTTATCTTCTCTATCGGCGCTCATGCGGAGCTTCCCGGACCGGAATCGCTGCGTCTCTATATTGATAGTTTATATCGCGGTGAGTTAAGTAATCGTTCGGTAGCCCGGCACTTGGCCACGCTTCGCTGTTTTTTTCGGTTTTTATTACAGGAGGGCGTCATCGCCTGGGATCCGGCCCAGGAGCTGCGCCCGCCCAGGCAATGGCAGACCATCCCTAAGTTCCTTAATCTGCCGGAGATAGAGAAGCTGATCCAGGCCCCCGATACCGCCCGGCCGACTGGTTTGCGCGACCGCGCCATGATTGAGTTGCTCTACGCTTCCGGGCTCCGGGTCTCCGAATTGTGCCGGGTGGGGGTGGGTGACCTGGATGCCCGCATGGGTTACGTGCGGGTGACCGGCAAAGGTAACAAACAGCGCCTGGTACCGGTGGGGCGGGAGGCGATTGGTGCCGTCGATCGCTACCTGGCCCAGGGCCGTGCCGGCCTGCTGAAGGGCCGTGCCAGCCGGTACCTGTTCGTGACCGCGCGCGGCGGCTGCCTCACCCGCCAGGCATTTTGGAAGCTGCTCGCCGGCTATGGACGCAAAGTGCAGATATTCCGCGGCTTAACGCCCCATGTTCTGCGCCACAGTTTCGCCACTCACCTGCTGGATGGTGGAGCGGACCTGCGTAGCGTTCAGGTCATGCTGGGCCACGCCGACATCTCGACCACCCAGATTTATACTCACGTCATGCGGTCGAGACTGCGGGAAACGGTTCAAAAGCATCATCCCCGCGCCTGAGGATCGCTTTCGGGAATTGGGCGCGGGCCTTGTTGGTAAGTTCGAGAGCGCACTTCGATGAGCGACTACATCTACATTTTGGAAAGCCACCTCAGCCCGGACCAGAACCAGGTTCTGCACGAGGTGATGGCCGCCGCCGGACAGGCCAACTTCAACCTGTTCCTGACCGGCGGCGCGATGCGCGACATGCTGGCCGGTTTGCGGATTCGCGATCTCGATTTCGTGGTGGAAGGCGCGGCCCTGAAGCTCGCCAAAACGGTGGCCGAACATTCCGGCGCCACCATCGTTTCGGAGGATGAGACCCGCAAGAGCGCGGAACTCGAGTTCCCCAGCGGCGCAACCGCGCAAATCGCCATGTCGCGGCAGGAGAAATACCCGCGCGGCGGCGGCAAGCCGCAGGTTTCGCCAGCCACCATTCAGGAAGATCTGCGCGGCCGCGATTTCACCTGCAACGCGATCGCGCTTTCGCTCAACAAGACCTCGCGCGGGTTGCTGCTGGACCCGCTGAATGGCCTGGCCGACATCGAGCGCCGCGAGCTGCGCGCCGTCAGTGCCTACGGGTTTTACGACGATCCTTCGCGCCTGCTGCGGCTGGTTCGTTTGGGCGTGCGGCTGGGTTTCGCGACTGAGGAGCGCACCGCCATGCAGGTGGCTAACGCCCGCGAAGCCGAGGTGGAAAAAGCCATCCCGCCCCACCTGTTGGGAGCGGAATTGAAACTCATCGGGATGGAGGATTCGGCCGCTGGGATCGTCGAGGCCCTGGCACAGGCCGGATTGCTGGCGCTGTTCTCTCCCGCGCTGGCGGAGAACAACGCGAACCGCGCGGGGCTGGCCAAATTCGACAAGATCGTCCATATGCTGCCCGACGACACCGAAGTTCGCGCCGCCCGCCTCGGACCATTCCTGTTCGCCCTGACCGAAAAGCTAAGCCCGCGGGAAAAGCAGGCCCTGGCCAAGCACCTCGAATTCTCCAAAGCGGACACCAATCAGTGGCTGCAACTGGAACTGCGGTCGAAGAAGCTGGCCAGCGCGCTGCGTGCGCCGCGCATCCGCAAGCCTTCCCAGGTGTATCAGTTGGTTTCCACCGCCGCGCCGGACCAGGTGATGTTCCTGCTGTATGCTTCGCCGCTGAAGCCGGTGCAGGATCGCCTGCGCGCCTATTTCCAGAAGTATCTGCCGGCGGTCGAGGAAATCACTCCCGAGGAATGGGCCACCCTGCCGGAAGCCAAGCCATCGCGCCAGCAGAAAGCCCGCGAAGAATTCATCGCCAACCGGCTGGACCGCCGTCCGCCGCGCAAGCCCGTGGCGGAGCCGGTGCCGCCCCCGCCACCGCCCCCCGAACCCTTCATGGCCCGCCGCGCGAGGTAAGAGAATATGCCGCTGGAAGGAGGCTGATGAAAAAATCCGAAGAGACGTTCCAGAGCCGCGGATGAACACCGACGAACACGGATAAGCCAGTTCTTTTCAATCCGTGTTCATCGGTGTTCATCGGTGGCTAATTCTCAGTGCGCTCTTTTGTGCAATATTTCTCAGGACTATTGCAGGCCAACGATGAGCACGGATAGGAGAAGTGGGTGGTTGACTTGTCCGCGTAATTTGTGGACTGCGGCCCTAACGCGGCTCGGTCAACCCTGACGCTCCGCTCACGCGGGAAACCAGCGGCGCCGCCGGCCGTGGACTGGTGGCCAGCACCAATCGCCGCTCCATCATCGCCCCGGCCGTGCGGAATTCATGCTGCACCATGCGGATGGCCGTACGCCGGCCGTCCGAACGCACAATCTTGCCATACACCAGTAGTTGCAGCGGGGCCACGTTGTGCAGCATCACGGGCCAGGTGACCGACAACTCGACGTTGAGCCCCAACGGCAGCGGACGCCCGGCATCGAAAAGCATTCCACCGCTCGACACATCCACCGTCCGGCCCTCGCCGCTTTCCAGCAGGCGGCGGCGGCGAATCAGCTTCCAGCGCACCTCCAGCTCGAGCCCATAGCGCTTGTCCCGGCGCCGGTCCCCGCCGATCGTGTCGAATTCCTGAAGGGTCTGATCCCAGTCGTTTGCCGCACGCATCGTAGGCTATCTTGGTCCCGTCATCAGAAGTAGTCTACATTATGCGGACATGCGAATCGGCCCTAAAGTCATGGGAGTACGTACCGGGTAACACGGGTTCTACAACGTTACCTGTTAACCTTGATGCCCAAATATGAGCTGGAGCCCTGCTATCCTCAAAGAAAGTGCAGGAGCGATAAACTGTGATCGGACACCGTTTAACCCTGGTACTATTGCTCGCGGCCGCTCTCCTCCCCGCGCAAGATCTGAAGGAGTTCGAGAAAAAGGTCACGGAGTTCACCTTAGCCAATGGTCTACACTTCACCGTCGTGGAGCGTCACGAAGCCCCTGTCGTATCTTTCCACACCCTGGTAAACGCGGGCTCCGCGGACGACCCTTCCGGCGAAACCGGCCTCGCCCACATGTTCGAACACATGGCCTTCAAGGGCACCGAGAGCATTGGCACCAACAACTGGCCTGCCGAGAAAAAGGCACTCCAGGATGTGGAAGACGTTTACGACCGGATGGAAGCCGAGCGCAACAAGGGGCCCAAGGCCGACCAAAGCAAGATCGGTTACCTCGGCATGCAACTCAAACAGGCGATCAACGTGGCCCAATCCTACGTGGAGTCGAACGAGTACACGCGCATCATCGAGCAAAACGGCGGCGCCGGTCTGAACGCGGACACTTCCTTCGATTACACGGAGTATTTCTATAGCCTCCCTTCCAACCGCATCGAGCTCTGGTTTTTGCTGGAATCGCAGCGCTTTCTGCGCCCGGTATACCGCGAGTTCTACCAGGAACGCGACGTGGTGCAGGAGGAAAACCGCATGCGCAACCAGCCCGGTTCGCAGGGCCAGCTTTTGCGCGATTTCGTGGCTACCGCTTTCGCCGCCTTCCCGTACCGGAATCCGCCCGGCGGCTGGCCCAGCGACGTGGATAACCTGCGGCGCGGCATGGCGCAAGCGTTCTTCGACAAGTATTACGTGCCCGCTAATATCAATCTCGCCATCGTCGGCGACGTGGATCCGGCGCAGGCCCGGCGCCTGGCCGAGCGCTACTTCGGCCCTCTGCCGGCGCGTCCCCTGCCGCCGCTCGTTCACACCGTCGAGCCGGCCCAGGATGGTCCCAAGACCGTCGTCGTGGAGTCGCAGAGCCAACCGCTGTTCGTCGCCGGCTTCAAGCGGCCCGGCCAGGACGATGCGGACGATCCGGTGTACGAGGTGATCTCGCTCATCCTCTCCGGCGGCCGCACCAGCCTGCTCTACAAGGAACTCGTGCAAGAGAAAAAGATCGCGGTCGAAGTGGACGCGCTGGCGACTTACCCATCGTCGCGCTATCCGAACCTGTTCGTCGTCTTCGTGGCGCCCGCGGTGGGGCACACCGTGGAGGAAAACCAAAAGGCGCTGGAAGGCCTGCTGGCGGGCTTCGCGGCCCGGAAAATCGACGCGGAGACCTTGCAGCGTGTGAAAACCCAGGCTCGCGCGTCGGTGATTCGCCGCCTGGACAGCAACTCCGGCCTGGCGTCCTTGCTGACGTCGTACTACGGCAGTTATGGGGACTGGCGGAAGCTGTTCACCCAGCTCGACGACTTGAACAAGGTTACGGCCGAAGATGTCGAGCGGGTGGCGAGCGGCTGTTTCGTCGCCAAGAACCGCACGGTGGCCTTCACCGTGGCGCCAAGTGCGCTCAGCCGCGGCGGGGAGGGCCGGCCATGAGCAAATCGAGACCCGATATCGTCCGGACGCCGCTCGCCGACGTGGCTCTCCCCATAAGCGCAAGCTTAAGAGCTTCCCTAACGTTCCCTCTCTGGTCAATTCTCAAGCCCGGAGGGCGAAAGACAGTAGCCCACGGCGCGAGCCGTGGGTCCGAGGTACCCGAATACAGCCCCGGAACGGGGCGTAAGAACTCAGTCGGCAGGGAGGCCTTTCGCCCCGTTCCGGGGCTTTCCGACCGTTCACCCGAATCCCAAGGCTTACGCCTTGGGCTACTGTCTTTCGCCCTTCGGGCTTGCCAGGTCAGTGTTACGTTAGCGCCTATGAGTGTGCCCCTTGGGCACGGCTCCGAGCACCGTGGCGCGGCTTGCCCGTGCGCCATCCGGGGCCGTCAGGCCTGCGGAACCGAGAGTCATCTCGGCTTTTCTTCCGCCCGCGCGGGCGCGATTTTCAACGAAGTGATTTACCGGAAGCTCGCAATTCTGGCGCTGCTGGCCGCCGGTTGCGTGGCCGCCCAGGCGCCGTTGCCTCAGCAACCCGCGGCGGCGCCGCACAAGAGTGCTGCCGCCCAGGCGCCGAAGTCCGCGCCGCTGCCATCGTGGAAGGACCTCGTCTACCCGCCGCTCAACCCCGTCTCCATACCTAACGTCGAGACCATCACGCTGCCCAACGGCATGAAGCTTTATCTTCTCGAAGATCACGAACTGCCTCTGGTCCAAGGCGCGGCCCGCATCCGCACCGGCAACTTGTTCGATCCGCCGGAGAAGATCGGCCTGGCCACGCTGACCGGCGTGGTGCTGCGCACTGGCGGAACGCGCGCCGAGACGGGCGACCAGCTTGACGAGGAACTGGAGAACGTCGCCGCCAGCGTGGAAAGCGGCATCGACGAGGGGTTCGGCTCGGTGAGTTTCTCGTGTCTCAAGGAAAACCTGGACGAAGTCCTGACCCTCTTTCATGACGTGCTCACTCAGCCCGAATTCCGTCAGGACAAGCTCGATCTGGCCCGGACCGGGATGAGCGCCAGCATTGCCCGCCGCAACGACGAGCCCCAAGCGGTCGCCGAGCGCGAGTTCACCAATACGGTGTACGGCAAGAACACGCCGTACGGCTGGGACGATGAGTACGACACCATAAATCGCGTCACCCGCGCCGACCTGGCCGGCTTCTACCGCCGCTATTTCTTTCCCGCCAACACCATGCTGGCGGTCTGGGGCGATTTCAGCGCGCCGGAGATGAAGGCCCGCCTCGAGAAGCTGTTCGCCGATTGGACCGTCGGGCAGCCGCCCGTACCCGCCTTTCCTCCGGTTACCGCCAAACCCGCCGCGGGCACCTACCTGGCAGCTAAGTCCGACGTCACGCAGACGTTTTTTTCCATGGGGCAATTGGGCGGTGTGCTCAACGACAAGGATTATCCGGCGCTGGAAATCATGGCCGACATTTTGGGCGGCGGATTTCAGAGCCGCTTGTTCCGCAAGGTTCGCACCGAGATGGGCAACGCTTATGAGATCGAAGCCGATTGGGGCGCCAACTACGATCACCCGGGTTTGTTCACCATCTCGGGCAGCACCAAGTCGGTGTCCACCGTGGAAACGCTCCAGGCGATCCTCGCGGAAGTCGAGCGCATCCGTTCCACCGAAGTGAGCGAAGAGGAACTCAAGACCGCCAAGGATACCGCGCTCAACAGCCTGGTGTTCGCCTTCGATACGAAGGCCAAAACGTTGGGCCGCATCCTCAACTACGAGTATTATGGATACCCGCGCGATTTCATCCAGCAGTATCAGCGGGCGCTCGCCGCCGTGAGCCGCGCCGACGTGTTGCGCGTCGCCAAACAACACCTCACCCCGGCGGATTTCACCATCGTGGCCGTGGGCAATCCCGAGCAGTTCGGCCAGCCGCTTTCCAAGCTCGGCCGGCCTGTCATTCCCATCGACCTCACGATTCCCGATCCCAGGAAAGCGGAAGCGATCCATCCCGATACCGACAGCCTGGCGAAAGGCCGTGAAATTCTCGAGCGCGTGCAGCGCGCCGTGGGAGGCGCCGGCAAGCTGGCGGCGATCCAGGATTTTACCTTGACCCAGTCCGACCGCTTCGATCCCAGCGCAGGGCGGTCCGACGCGAACGAGATCGATCGATGGATGGCCCCCGGTCATTTGCGGCAGGACAGCCGGGAGACCGGCGGGACGATCAGCACGTACTGCGACGGCAAGCTCGGCTGGATTTCCAACCCGCGGGGCGCCGGGCCAATGAGGGGTTACCTTTTGCGGGCGATGCGCAACGAAGTGTTCCACGTCTATTTCAGCCTGTTGCTGGCCGGCGAGGCGGGCACCAGCGTGGTCGCGGTGGACGACCACACGGTCGAGATCTCGGTTGGCGACGAGATCGCCCGTCTGGTGGTCGATCCGGCCACCGGGCTGCCGCGGCAACTGCTCTATGATGCGCCCCAGCCCAGCGGTCCGCCGCAAGCGATGGAAGAAGAGTATTCCGATTTTCGCGAGGTCAATGGAATCCAGGTGCCTTTTCACACGTCGTATCACCAGGGCGGCAAATATCTGGCGGAATCCACGATTAGCCAGCTCCAGGTCAATACCGGCCTCCATCTGGAGGATCTGGAACGGCGCCCATGAAAACGGCTGCCGATCATCCGATGCGGAGAAGCGACGCGCACCAGTGGCGCAGGTCCCCGACCTGCGAAGGCCCGAAGGTAGGACAGACGATCGGTTTTTGTCGTCTGTCAACGCATCGCACTTTGGCGCGGCACGACAGACCGCCAAAGGCGATGGTCCGTCCTACCGCGAAGACGCGTCGAGAAGAGTCTCGACGCAGCACGCACGACTGCGTGCGCCACGGCGCCAAATGGCTTTTCTGCCTGCTAGCCTGTGCGACGCTGGCGGGCGGCCTCCGGGCTCAGGAGGAAACACGCCAGCAGCGCGGCAAGCGCGTGGTCTCGGAGGCTCTGGCCGCGCTCGGTGGCGACGCTTTCCTGCGCGTCGAGGATCGCGTCGAGACCGGCCGCGCCTACTCTTTCTATAACGCGCAGCTTTCCGGGCTCTCCGTGGCCACCGTCTATACCCGCTATCTGGCGCCCGAGCCGGGCAAACTGGCCCAGCGCGAGCGCGAGAATTTCGGTAGGAAACAGGACGAAGGCTTTGTGTTGTTCAACGAAGGCGGCGCTTGGGAAGTGAACTACCATGGCGCTAAGCCGCTCGAGGATCAGCGGCTCAAGAACTACCGCGAAGGCGAACTGCTCAACATTCTGTACATCCTGCGCCAGCGGCTCTCCGAGCCTGGCCTTGCATTTTACTCGCAAGGCTCCGACGTGTTCGAGAATCAGCCGGTGGAAATCGTCGATATCACCGACGGCGACGGCCGCACCGTCACCGTCTACTTCAGCAAGTTCACCAGGCTCCCGCTGCGCCAGAGTTTTCGGCGCCGCAATCCGACTTATGGCGATTTCGACACCGAAGTGACGGCCTTCTCGAAGTACCACCCTACCGGTGGAATTCAGTGGCCCTATAATATCCGCCGCGAGCGCAACGGGGACAAGGTCTTCGAGATGTATTCGGAAACCGTGGAGATCAACCAGAGTCTCGGCGATGAGTTGTTCACTTTGCCGCCCAACGTGAAGATGTTACCGAAGGACAAGTAGCGCGGCGGGGAGGCGTGCCGGTTTCGAGCGCTTCGGTCACCGCCTCTGTCCAAACTTTTCCCCGCCCGTTTTCAATGGCTTGGCGCGCGGCGCTTTGCCGCCCGGCTTGCCGCGCCGGCTATTCTGAAATCGAAAAAGAGCTGCTCGCTCGCCAAGACGCAGCCCGTTTCGGAGCCACGTCCGGTGCCTATCCGCCTGCAGGGGGCAATTTGAAACCGGGTCGCGCGGTGCAACGTTCGCATAGGCGGCCACAGAGGCTTGTACTCCTCCTCGAGAGGAGAAAGGAACCGGTTCCTCGCAGCCCCGGCGCCCCGGTGCCGGCAATTACGCAACATCGCCTTGAAATAACACCACGCAAATTACTTCCGAATACGCTCCCCGCCAGCGCGACTGCGTTAGCGGGCGTGACGAATGCCAGCTAGCGGTGGAGGATCTCCACCTTGGTCACCAGCGTGGCGGCGGGCTTGCTCGAGCCGTTCACCACGTACACCGCGTGCTCCGGCTCATTCCTCGCCGCCGGTCCGGCAGCCCCTCTTACCGCAGCCGGGTGGGCCGCTGGCTTCGAAACCTGCCGGAATGGAAGCTCTCGCGTGCCAGACTCCTCGGCGATCTTCCCCACCGCGGAGTTGATGCGTCCGGCGGAGGCAATCTGATTCGAGCCGGACGATGGTTGCGGCCGATCCCCCGGACCTTTTATGCTCTCGGACAATTCGTAAATGTCGCGGGGGTCCCTCGATAGCACCACGAACAAGGTCTCCGTTCCGGGCGGATCGTCGATTTCAAAGCAGGCCCGCCTGGGCATCCGGACGATGCGGCCCGGGTCGATCCCGTTGCTCTGATCCGACAGTTCCGGCGTGGGGAAAAGCGGAACCCAGTCGCCGCTCGACTGTTTCGACAGCACATACAGATACCCGGACCGGTTCGCCTCCAGCTCGACGGCCACGCAATCGCCTTTGTGGAAGTTACGCTCCGGATCCACCGCCTGCCCGCGGTCGCCCGGCGCGTTCACTAGCAACAGGTTGTACCGAAGCCCCAGATGGAGAGCGCCCAGCCCCGCCTGCGAGCCCGGCGCCGGAGCGGCCTTGGGGCGAACCGGAGGCAGTGCGTCCTTCGGCGCGGCGCCGGCGAAAAAAAGCTCGCGCGCGCCCTCCGCCGGCGGCTGTTGCGCCATCGAGGCAATTGCCCCGAGCGCCGTCATCAGGATCGGTAATCTTCGCATCCGTCTCCTCTCCATCGTGCGTTTCGTTTCATCCGCATCCGAACGGAGCCGCGACCGAAGGGAGCGGTCGGGCCTGACACTCGAACTCAGCCTCGCAAACGCCTTCTCATCGACGATGCACGCCGGCCGCTCCCTCTGGTCGCGGCTCCGGTTGGCGCCTTCATGTTGTCTCATCCGCGCCCGAAAGCTGTTATGGTATAGTATCGAAAATCGCAGACACACGGGAGACCCCGTGATCGGAGCTGCCGGCGATTTCTCTCACACTGATGATGCAACTGCCAGCCCGGCTCGGCAAGTACAAGCTGCAGGAATTCCTCGGCGGCGGGATGTCGCACGTCTACCGGGCCTTCGATACGGTCATCGGACGCACCGTGGCGGTGAAGATTCTGGTTGAGCCGGCATCGCAGGATCCCGATGCCCGCGACCGCTTCCTGGCCGAGGCGCAAACCGCCGCCAAGGTCACCCACGAAAACGTCATCAGCATTTACGATTTCGGCACCGACCCGGAGATGGGCGAGTTCATGGTGATGGAGTTCCTGCAGGGCGAAGACCTGCGCCACGCCATCAAGAACGGCCATACCGGCGACTTGCGCGGCAAACTGCGAATCGCGCTGCAGATTGCCCGCGCTCTCGAGTTCACTCACAGGAACCGGATCATCCATCGCGACATCAAGCCGGAGAACGTTCACATCAACTCGGCCGGCGTGGTCAAGCTGATGGATTTCGGAATCGCCAAGAGCGAGGACCTTTCGCGCACACAGCCGGGCTATGTGCTCGGGACGCCCTACTATATGGCGCCTGAACAGGTCCGCGGCGAGCTGCTCACCGGCCTGGTGGACGTCTACGCCTTCGGGGTTCTGCTGTTTGAACTGTTGACGGGGCAGAAGGTTTTCGTGGCGGATTCGGTGGACCAGATCTTCTACAGCATTCTGAATGTCCCCGTGGACGTGACGCCGTTGCGGAATGCGGGTGTTCCCGAACCGGTCATCCAATTGGTGGTGGCCTGCAACGCGAAGGTGCCGGCGGAACGGCCGGAGGGTTTTCCTCCCATCATCGCCGAGCTGGAGCGCATGATCGCCGGCCTGTCGGGCGAGGCGCCGGCCGCGGAGCTCCCGCCGCCCGCCCCCCCGCTGCCAGCCCCTCCACCGCGAAAAAACCGCACTCCCATGCTGGCGGCTCTGGCGGCGCTGCTGCTGATAGGGATGATTGGCGGATACTTTGCCTTCAGAGCGGCGGCTTCCAGGGCGGTGGAACTGGCCAGCAGCATATCCACTCCCACCGGTGAGATGGTGCTGGTGCCGGCCGGACAGTTCCTTTACGGAGAGAACAAGCAGCCCGCGTCTCTTCCCGCATTCTACATGGACAAAACCGAAGTCAGCAACGCGGCGTATGCCCGTTTCTGCCGGGCGACGAACCGGCCGCTCCCCGAGCACTTTCCCAGCGTCCGGCCGGAGCTTCCGGTCGTCTTCGTGAACATCGATGACGCACGCGAATTTGCCAGATGGGCGGGCAAGCGGCTGCCGACCGACATGGAGTGGGAAAAAGCCGCGCGGGGCACCGACGGCCGCACCTACCCGTGGGGCAACACGAGTGAAACCTCGCGGGCCAATACGAACAACACGGGCAAGTTCCTGCCGGACAGCGCCGATCTGCTGCTGGCGGTCGACAGTTTCCCGTCCGGCGCCAGCCCATACGGCGCTTTGCAGATGGTCGGCAACGCCTGGGAGTTGGTGGACAAGCGGCGCGCGCCTCCCTCGGACCCAAGTCCGTTCAAGAGCCTGAAGCCGCCCATGCAGCCAGGCGAAGCGTGGTATATGATTCGCGGCGAGTCCGCCTGGGAATCCCTGGTGGACAACGCGATCTGGGATTCGAACGCGGTTCCCGAACGCTGGAAGGATCTTCGGATAGGATTTCGCTGCGCGAAAGATGCGAAGTAAACAGGCAGCGGTGGAGGTAAGTTGGCCAAAATATCGTTGAGCAAGAGAATCGATGCCACCAAGCTCCACCCGCGGACTCTGGCGCCCGTTGCCGGCCCGGAAGTGAACATTCCGTTCGGAGCGCTGGTGGAATCGATCGGCGGCGATCACGATCGTGTGAGGTTTCTCTTCCTGGGCGAGCCGTATTCGGTGCGCCGCGAAGTGTTCCTGGATGCCGCCGGACCAGACGAGGCAGCTCAGGCGCCGGCCGCCGCGCCGGCGGCGGTTGCAACGCCTGCGGAGCCGGAACCGGTCGCCGCACCCGCTGCCCAGGAGCCCGCGCTGCGGTTCGAACGGTTGGACGCTGGCGGCTATGCCGTGGCGCGCGCCAAGGTTCCCGGCGGATGGCTGGTAGCCAGCGGCGCCAGTGTAACGTTCTACCCCGATCCGGAACACGGCTGGGACGGCGCGTCGCTCGAGTGAGCGCTCGTCCGTAAACACTGACCGCTCCCTATGGTCGCGGCTCCGTGGAATGGTCGCGGCTCCGTGGCGCGGCTTGCCCGTGCACCATCCGGGGCCGTCCGGCCTGCGGAGCCGAGAGTGCTCTCGACGCGGCACGCACGAGTGCGTGCGCCACGTTACTTCAGGCTTTTTCCAAAATCAGAAGCGTCCGGGTGCTGGCCAGGCGGCCGAGCGGGCCGGCGATGCGTTCGCAGCGCTCCGCCATGCGGATGATACCTCCGGGAACGCTGCGCTGCCGTTTGAAACCCAACGTTGCCAGGTAGGCGAGACCCAAGAATGGTTGGCAACGGACCAGCTTGAGACCCGCGGCAGGATGGGCGCGCAGGCTCCGCACCAATCGGAATGGGATGGCCGCGTTGCCGTCAAACGCCTGCTTGCCGGTGGAGCGGAATGGCTCGGCGATATCGATCGAGAGCACGCAATCCTCGTGGTGGAAGTAGCGGTAGAGAATATACGAGGGCGGAGTGATCCACGGTTCGATCGCCAGCAGGCGGCCGCCGGGTTTGAGGATTCGCGACACTTCGGAGAGAAAATCGAGCGGCTTAGGCAGATGATGGATGACATCCAGCATCACCACCGCGCCGGCGCTCGCCGCGCGAAACGGCATGCGGCAACCGTCGCAGACCACATCCACCCAGGGCGTGAAGATGACGTCGGTGGAAATCGACTCGGCGCAATATTCGCGAAAGAAGCCCGGGCCGGCGCCGAGTTCCACGATCGGCCGCCGTCCGCCGGATGCTTCCAGCAGCGTGTCAAAGAAGCTGTGATAGACGGCTCGCAACTCCGGACGAAGCGCCCAGATTTCCCGGTGCTGCCGGACATAATCGAGATCGGACGTAGCTCGTTGCGTCACATAGCGATTATACGGACACAAACGGGCAAGCTAAAAGCGCGCCCAACCTGGGGCGAAGGCTGCGCCGGGCTGCAAGAAGGATCTTTGAACGAGTGAGTTCCCCGCGATCGAGACGCCACTATCGACGGCGACATAGCCTTTCAACCCAGCGCCGGTCACGCGCCGGCCGCCATCTCAAGGGACCGGCAGTGATACCCGTCCGAATCGATAACAAGCGCTTGATAACCAATGGCGGACATTTCGCGCGCACCCAGAAATTCCAGTCCTAATATGCTCAAGCCGGTCATGGTATTACCGGCCATTGTCCGGCGGAAAGTTATGGACCACTATTTGAATAGACGCAGGCTTCAATCGCTCAGAGAGGCACAAATGCAAAATGCAGAGATGTCGGAACCGGAGATCTCGATGGACGACAGCGATCTCGCATCGGGGGTCGACAAACGCGAAAGGAGCCTCCGCGTGGATCATTCGGGGTCGGCTGCCCCTGGTAACGAAATGGCACTCCAGCGCCTTGATCCGATCAGGCCGGGAACCGAGGTACTGATCGAATCGCGGGACGGATCCAGCTCGGAGAAGTACTTCGTCCGGCGTAGCAGCCGAAAGGGCGCGATCCAAAGTCTCAGGCTCGTGCGCGGTCCGTCGATGGAGGGCGAAACCGAACCTGAGGCGGAAGAGCCCAACTACTACGACATTCTGCAGATTGGCGCGGAGGCCGAGGCCGAAACAATCTACCGCGTCTACCGGATCATGGCCGCCCGTTTCCACCCGGACAATCCGAAGACGGGTGACGTCGAAAAATTCCTGCTTCTGAAGAAGGCCTATGAAGTATTGTCCGACCCGGATCAGCGCCGGGAGTATGATACCCGTCGCCAAAAGCAGGAAGCGGAGCCGCTACCGGTTTTCGAGTTGAAAGACTTCGTAACGGGCATTGAGGCTGAGGCGAACCGGCGTTTGGGAGTGCTGTCCTTGCTGTACAACCAGCGGCGTCAGGATCCGGATCACCCGGCAGTTTCGCTGCTGCTTCTGGAACAGCGCATGGCGTTCCCGCGCGAATACTTGAACTTCACGATGTGGTACCTGCGCGCGAAGGGCTTGGTGACGGCGGCCGACAACGCGGATTACGTGATTACGGCCTCGGGGACCGACTTCGTGGAAGCGAACATTAGCAGAAGCGAGGCTCTGGCACAACTGCTCTTTCCCGGCCGTACATGACTGACCGCGGCCACTGGCGGCCTGCGGTTGCGGGAACTCAGTAGCCGCTGAGACACGCTGGCTTTCTCCCCACTCTTCGAACCGTAGCCGAGCTTGCACTGAGGTTATCTGCGCTTCAAAAACGGTTTTCGATAACACATACTTTCCGGTCTCGTTGGCTGGAAAAGTAGTCATAGTACCATCCGGCTATTGCCACGGCGCGGCGTCCAGGCATACTATGTTTGCCAGAACCGCCGCGGTGGCGCCACTTACTGGGTAATAAGATAGGAAAAATAGCGTGCCGTTGGAAACAGAAAACTCAAGGGACGCTGACTGTGTCCAGTCAGCGATAGAGATGCGCGAAACCGGCCTCTCGACCGAGGACATGGAAGCGGCTGCCCCGATCCACGGAATGGCTCTCCAGCGCCTCGATCTGATCAGGCCCGGTAGCGTCGTGATGATCGAATCGGGCGATGGATCCCCCTCCGAGAAATACTTCGTCCGGCACAGCAGCCGAAACGGGGCGACCCACAGCCTCCGGCTCGTGCGCGGCCCATCGGCGGAAGACGCGGCCGAACCCGAAGCTTATGAACTCGACTACTACGACGTTCTGCAGATTGGCCCAGAGGCCGAGACCGAGACGGTCCATCGCGTCTACCGCATCATGGCTGCTCGTTTTCATCCGGACAATCCGAAGACGGGCGATGTCGAAAAATTCCTCCTTCTCAAGCAGGCCTACGAGGTGCTGTCCGACCCCGATCGCCGCGGCGAGTACGATGCGCGCCGCAGGAGGCGGGACACCGAGCCGCTGCCGATTTTCGAGCTGAAGGACTTCGTGACCGGCGTGGAGGCCGAAGCGAACCGGCGTCTGGGGGTGCTGTCCTTGCTATACAACCAGAGGCGCCAGGATCCGGACCATCCGGCAATATCGTTGCTTCATCTGGAACTGCGCATGGCGTTCCCGCGCGAGTACTTGTGCTTCACGACTTGGTTTCTGCGCGCGAAGGGTCTCGTGACGGCGGCCGATAACCAGGATTACGTGATTACAGCCGAAGGCGCCGAATTCGTGGAAGAGAATGTCGCCAAGAGCGAGATCCTGGGCCAACTCCTCTTTCCCCGCCGCGCATAGCCGGGCTCGTTATGGGGCGGCCACGGTAAGGAACGCATTGAGCTGCGTTTCGGCGTCGGCCAGCAGGGCTGTGATCAGGTGATCTCCGGACGCTAAGCCGGCCGGCACAACCACGTTGATCTGATAGAGACCTGGACCTACCAGACCGGCAAAGGTGACCTGGGCTTCCACGGCGTCGATCAGCACGGTTGGCCAAACAGGCAGCGGCAGCGGGGTGGGGACGATCTGCCCATTCGGAATCGCCGGGGTGGTGGCGCCAAAGCCGGTTGCGTAGATCGCGATGGTCTCGCCGGGCGCGGCCGGGGTGGTGGTAGTCCCGCTGATCAGGCCGGCGGGGCCGATCAAGGAATAGTCCGCGTGTTCCGCTGCGACGTAAAGATGACCGTTAGTCGCATTAGCGCCGATCTCGAAGAACGCAGGCGCGGTGAGCAGAGCCGTGGTCGACACCGCGGCGCCGCTAAGTCCGTTGTTAGTGGTCACTATCTTAACCGGGCCGGGGACGATGTCGGCGGGGACCAGGAAATTGATCTGCGTATTACTAACAAAACTCACCGGAGCGGCTTCGCCGTTTACGGTCACTCCCACACCGCCCACCGTGGTGGGGAGCGTGTTGCCGGTAAGCGTCCAATTGGCGGGCAGCGGAGCCAAGGCCGCGCCCTTCAGCGCCACCCAGGTGTTGGGGGCGATATCCGAGGCCAGGAAGCTTCCCGCGTTCTGAATGCCGGTAACCGAAAAGGACGGAACCGGCTGAATACTGCCCAGCAAGCCATGTGACTGTACGGGATCGTTGTTGGGACCTCCTCCAATGCCCGCCGTGAAGTACAGTGTCCCCGTGTCTTCGCTATCGGCGCCACTGCCGAAAGCCAGGCTCCACAGCCCGGGGTAAGATATCGGCGCGCCGGTAGGATCTTCTAAATAGCCGAGCGGGTCACCGCTGATTAAGTTGAAGGCGTTGATCCAGCCATCGCCAAAATTGCCAACCAACAGCGCGCCACCGAACGGAGCGAAGGTGGAGGGAGCCACCGCCAGCCCCCAGGGCGCATTCAACGCCCCGCCGGCGATCAGAGTAGCCACCAGCTTGCCAGTCTGATCGAAGAGCGCGACGTAGCCATTCCCTGCCCCAGGCACGGAGACCTTCTGCGTGGTGTCCTGCTTGGCGTAAGCCACGTACACGTTGCCGCCGATGATAGCCACATTATACGGAGCGTAACCCGCGGGGATGGCTGAGTCGACGAAGGCGCCGGTGTTCTTGACGGGCGTCAGAGTGCCACTGAAGACATCCACGGTCCCGGCGTGAAAGTTGGCGGCAAATAGGAGGGGAGCGCCGGTTACTCCGCCCAATGCGCAACCTGTGTAGACCGCGCCCGACGCGGAGTTATCGAACAGCACCTCGGCTTCAGTAGTACTTACGCTGGAATTCCAGCCGGTGATGAGGCCGTCCAGGGAACAGAACAGGAACGAGGCCGGCTTACCCGCGGCCACGGCGAATTCCGATGTATTGGACGAAAACGTATTGAAGATCACTCCGGTAACCGGTCCGCCGGTTTTCGCGCCGCCGGCCGCCGGTATGTCGACGATCAACGACTTCGCCGCGCCGGTCCCGTCATAGAGCGTGGAAGTGCCGGTACCGTTGTTACCGATCCAGAAGGGACTCTGCCCGAAGCCGTTGCCCCAGGGATTCACGAGATTGGGATCCTGGTGATCGGCGACGCCCGCTAAGTCGGAAACAAACTTGTGCACCAGAAAAGTGTTCGGAGCAGTCTGCGCCATTGCCGACGCACTGAGCGCGGCGGCGACAACCCCTAATCGGTAAGCGGTGCGCGAGATACGCACTAAGTCAAGCATTCCGTCATGGTTCATAGCAGCAGTGTACAGTGAGAAGCTGTGTGATGGACGTAAACTCGACGTAACACGAGCACTTAGTCGGTGACAAAGGATACGTTGGGCGCTTCACACGGGGGCACTCACTCCGCCGCTAAAACTCGAAGAGCCCGGCGCGGCGCCACTCGGATGGCACCGTAACCGGGCTCTCTTACTGCCTGGTAATGACCCCTACTGGACGTCGCTGACTTTGCCGTTATTGAAAGTCACCTTCATGTCTTTGTAGACATAGATTTTCTTAGCGCCCAGGTTGACGATCTTCAAAGGAGTTCCCAGCGCCGCGGTAACTTGATCGATGGTCTGCCCGACATCGACGCTAACCGGCTCAGCGGCCGGCGCGGGAGCGGCATTGGGTCCCGGGCCGCCGCCTGCCGTGTCGGCGGTAGCTTCCTTCTCGGCCTGATCGGCTGCTTGCGATTGCTGATTGATCTCGGCGGCGACTTCGCTGTCCGGTGGAGGAGGCGGCGCAAGGGCGGCCATGGGGCTCTCGACCGGAGCGGCCTTGGCGGCCGCCGGGGCAGCCGGCAATCCACCTTGCCCCTGCTTCTTTTGCAGTTCCTGCATGCCCGCATCGATGGTCTCGCGCATGTGGTTCTGCATGTCCTGCAGATCCTGGAGCGCCACGGAAACGACGTCGCCCTTCGGGCATTCCTTACCGCCCTTGCTGGCCAGTACGGCGAGGTTGGCGGCCTGCGCGTCCGGCGCGACCGAGCCGCGGAGTTGGATGGCGTCGCCTTCGCTGAGGGCGCACTCGTTGCCCCCGGCGTCGGTTACGTCGAGATCGGTGCCGGCTACGAAGACATGCGCCTTGCCATCGGTGAGCAGGCGCTGAATGCTGCTGGAGGCGGCGTCCGGCTCGGTGTCCGGTTTGGCGGCGGCGGCCTCGGTGTTCTCGAGGGCAATCTGCTGTTTCACTTCATCGGAGATGAGTTGCTTCACGTCAGGCGTAAGTGGCGCGGGGTTGGCCATGGCCGCGGCGTTGGCCACATACGCCGCCTGCAGCGACTGCGCGACGAGATAGTCCGTCAGCCAGAACGCCGGACCGGCATAGACCGGATAAGGCGTGAAATACGCGCCATAGTATCCGTACCAGGGATTGCCGGCCCAGCCCCAGCCATAAGCAACCGGATTGACCCACGGATTGTAGGCCCATCCGTAGAAAGCCGCTCCGTAATAGTAGCTCGGGTAGTACGGGTTCATGTACATGCCATGATAATAGTAGCGTCCATAATAGGCATGATAGTAGCGGCCGTCATGATAATACGAGCGCCGGGCATACTCGTGACCGTGATACATATAAGGATGCTGCACATAGCCGCGGCCGCCGCGGCCGACGAAGACGCGGGAATGATCTCCACGCTCGACCATTACGTGCCGGCTTCCATTGAGACCGTGGTGAACGTCCATGCCGCGCCGGTTGTCATGGAACCCGGCGACGTGTCCGTCCGCACGCCTGGTAACGGCGCCATTCCTGGTCTGCATGGTGGTGTGGCCGCGCGGGGCCGGACCGCCATGTCCGCCCGCGGGCCCGCCGTGGGCCGAGGCGGCGTTGCCGTGTGCGCCAGCCCCGCCGGGCGCGCCGTGCGAAGCGCCGGCCCCTCCAGCGGCGCCGGTGTGACCGGTGGACGTACCTGTTGCGCCGTGCGTGCCGGCCGTGGAACCGGTGGAGTGTGATGCGCCGCCGGTTGTAGTAGCCGAATGACCGGTGGACGTGGTAGTCGGGCCATGCGATGCCGTCGACGCGCCGGTGCTGTGGGACGCGCCGGCGCCTCCACTGGCCGGCTTAGCCGCGGCAGCGGGCTTGGCAGCAGCAGGTTTGGCCGCGGCCGGTTTGGCTTTGTCGGCGCAAAGCGCGGGATAGGCGAACAACAACATCGCCAACGACGCGGTCAGGCATCCGGCGGAAAACGGGGTTCGAACTCCGTGCATACTCATTTGACGATCTCCTCAGTCGGCTCTTTCGAGCCTGCTCCCTTACGGGCTACTGCACGTCTGTCACTTTTCCGTTGACGAACGTGACTTTCAAATCCTTGTAATAGTAAATATCCTTGCTTCCGACCTTGGCCTTTTTCACGGGCTGGCCCAAAGCCGCTACAACTTGATCGATGGTTTGTCCTTCCGAGACCGACACCGGGTCGGCCGGCGGCGGAGGCGGAGCTTCAATCGGCGGAGGCGGAGCCTCGACCGGGGCCGGAGCGGCAGGGGCTGCCGCGGGCTGGCTCGGCGCTTCCTGCTGCCCGCCCTGGGGCGCCGCCTGTCCCTTGTCGCCGCCCTTGTCGTCACCAGCCTTGTCCTTGTCATCGGCGGGGGCAACTTTGATAACTTCGGCGACGGCCTTCAGGGCTTCTTCGGGCGACGGTGTGATGGCTCCGAACGGAATCAATAGCGAAGTCGCATAGCGCGCGTCGTTAATCGCGTCGGTGAAGAAGCCGAGAACGATGCCCGGATCCTTGCCTTCCCTGACTTCGATCTTAGTTACCCAGAACTTCTCTCCGGCTACGAAGGTCCTGCTCGCCGGTGAATCCGGGACGCTGCTCGCGCCGGGGATCATGCTCGTAAACCTGGAGAACTTTTTCACTTTTTCGTTGGTCCTGCAGGCTGCGCTTTGCGTGACCTTGCCGTCCTTGTAAGTATTCCGGCACGGGTTGGTGCTGGAGGCCACCAACATCAGCACATTGTCTTTCTGAAGGACCACCACCGAGCCCGCCGTCACAATATCCGACTTGTCAGCGGTCGTCTTGGTGAGCTGATATTCGCCCTCCAGCTTTTTCTGGATGGCGGCGACTCCCTGTTCGTCGGCGTGGGCCGCCCCAACACACTGGAGTAGGAATACCGTCGTGCAAAGAGCTGCGTGCGCTCGATAAGAGCGTGCGGTTTTCGAGTTAGTGCCTGGCATCTTCAGTTTCTCCCCAAATGCAGGGCGCGTTTCCATATCCTCTAACGCACCGAATGTTCCCAATGTAGTGCATCTCGCACCGTGAGAGTTTCATGGGAGGCAGCTTCGGAGTGATGGGTGACCCAAATGGACTTGTCGGCGGAACAGAATAGTGTTGACCATCGGATTCGTCACGCCCCCCGCCGATTCCGCTTCGAAGCGATGGTATCGGAGCCTCGATAGATTGTCAAGCTGCCGGGCAGCATCGTCAAAGCGGGTTCCTTTCTGCCACCGGCGCCGGTAGGGCACGGAGGCTGCCAAAGAGCAACCGTAATTATTTCCTATACTTACAGGCATCCTATGCGGCCCGGGAGTGGCCGAAAACCACCAGCGCGGCTGCGTTGGAGCAGGTTTCATCCGCCTCTGGATCGTGAGCGGCGAGTTTGCTCCTAAAAAAAGAAGGCTCAAAAAAGAAATGCTCACCCCGAAGGGTGAGCATTTGTATCCCCCCTGTTCTACCAGGGGGTGATGTTCGATGGGAGAATCAGTTTCGACGGAATCGCAATCCGCCAAAAACTTTGGTAGTTGGATCTTATTTCCTCCCGGCCTCTGAGTCAAGCGGAAATCCGGGGCGTTTTTTGGAGCCGTAAGCTGCTCGTATGCCCCAACTTGCAGCAACGCACGAAATATTACAACGGTAGCGCAAGGGTGGAAAAGGCCTCGAAAAAGGCTGAGGATTTCTCTCCAAGGCACACATATTAGGTACTTTACAAAAAAGTCAGGCAGCTCACTCCAGGTGCAGACTGATCATCACTTCGGGTTCTTCACCGCGGTTCGCCAGGCGAATCAGCACCCGCACGGCGCCCATCAGGAGGCCGGAGAGAATCGCAAACAGCACCAGTATCCCAATGAGTTTAAAGATGTTTAAGAGTAGGTCCCCGGGGTTGTCCTTTAGCGTGGGAACGCGCTCATCTTGCGTGACTTCGGCCTGCCAGCGGACCTGGGCCATGAGGCGCTCGGCCTGGTCGCGGTCGGCTGGATTGATGAGTACTGCCACCAGCGGACCACTGCGTTTGACCATGGCGCCGGGGAGTTGCTCGAAATCGGCCACCTTCCCCATGGCGATTTGCGGCGACGGGTAGTTGAAGATGGCCAGTGGCATGATGCCCTTGGGGCTGTGGAAAACTCCCACTTGGGCCTCTGCGTCGAGGTGGAAGCCGGCTACAGAGGGCGGAACGGCGGGGAAAAACTGGGCGAGGCTGCCCGGGCCGGTGATGTAGCGTTCGCTGTTGGGGACGAGGTTCCCGGCGGGCAGGTAGCCGGGCAAGACCGGCAGCGCGGTAGTATCGACGTTCTTCAGCGACTGGACGAGCGTGCCCAGCTCGCCGGCCGGCGGCTGATAGCCCGCGAAAGCCAGCAGGTACTGGCCGTGGACAATGAGCAGGCCGTTCCGAGTGGTGACCGCGAGCGGAGCCAGCTTGGACGGCTTGGCGTTCTCGGGACGCTGCCAATCGAATGCCGCCAGCGCGGCGGTGGGGTCGCGAAGCTGCCAGGCGGTGACGGAGAAGGCGGACGGACCCGGTTTATAAGTTGCGGTCTCCCAGGCCTTGAGGCCGTAATCGTCCCAAACGGCGCGGTCGGTC
This sequence comes from Bryobacteraceae bacterium, assembly GCA_049508735.1. Taxonomy (GTDB): domain Bacteria; phylum Acidobacteriota; class Terriglobia; order Bryobacterales; family Bryobacteraceae; genus Bog-375. The sequence goes on from JBELAO010000025.1 coordinate 27,390, forward strand.
AGCGTAGGCTGCGACTCGGCAGTGCGATGCGCGGGGCCGATAGTATCGGGAAGAATGGAGCCGGCGAGCAGGCAGGGAACGGACAGCAGGGCGAGGAAGGACCGCATATATTTATTAGACGCCAAAACCGGCTGGCGAAGGCAGCGCCATCGCGGATTTCGAGAGTAAAACACCATCATTTTTTCGACGCCTTGACGATTCTCAAGAGCATTGGCGCCGCTAGAAGCGAGGCGGAGCGAGCAGTCTCCAGGCCGTGATCTCGAAACGCCTTCATATATTCATCGGTGTACCGGAAGTCGGAAATAAGGGCTACGCCGCCCGGTTTCAGCAACCGCGCGATTTCGTGGCATGCGGCGGCCCGCCCTGCCGGCGTGGGGATATTGTGGAGACAGAGGTTGGAAAGCACGCGATCGAACGAGTTGTCCGCAAACGGTGTGTCCCGCGCATCGGCATTCCTGATTTCCACCTTGTCTGCGACGCCCTCGAGTTGGGCATTCCGCATGGCCGCCTCCGGAGAGTTGTGGGACAGGTCCTTTTCGCGCCAGACGTCAATACCGATGCTCTTGCCGCTGGTCAGCCGCTTGGCAGCGCCGATCATCAGCAGGCCGCGCCCAGTTCCGACATCGAGAACCTGTTCATCGCCGCGCCATGGCACCATATTCAGCATGCGGTCGCGATGACGGAACTTTTCAATCTTGACGTAAGACGCCATCAACAGGATCAGGATGATGCCGGTCGGAACCAGGGAGAGGACGATGCTTGCCACAGCCCGGGCCGTTTCACTGGGAGAGCTGCGAAACCCCAGTCCGAGCGCCAGGCCTGCTGCGACGGCCAGAAGTACGGCCAGGCCGAGACGCGGGGCATCGATGCCGTAGTCCGGCGCTGTCGTAGGCGGCGGGGTCAAGAGATACCTGGTTGGTTGAGAATGCGTTCGCCGAACGCTCTAACGTCAATTGTAGCAAGGGGATTGTCGGTGGGGCGCGGCACTGGTCGGCGAGAAGGACCTCCCCGCGCGGCGCTCCGTGCGATGATGGTGTTTCTCGAATGGCGGAACAGGCGGAGAAGCGGGAATGGCTGGCGGCGGCGCGCACGGCCATGGAGATTGAAGCGCGCGCGGTGACGCAGGCGGCAGCGCGGTTGGACGGCGCGCTGGTGCGCGCGGTGGAGCTGATACTGGCGCATCCGGGCAAGGTGTTGGTGACCGGCATCGGCAAATCGGGACACGTGGCGCGCAAGCTGGTGGCCACGCTTTCAAGCACCGGAACGCCGGCGGTTTTCCTGCACCCGGCCGAGGCGGCGCACGGCGATATGGGAATCTACACGCCGGGCGATCCGACGATTCTGGTGTCGAAGAACGGCAGCTCGGCCGAGCTGCTGGCGCTGGTGCCGCTGCTGCGCGATTTCCATTCGCCGCTGATCGGCATACTGGGCGCTGCGTCGTCGCCGCTGGCCGCGCTGGTGGACGTGCTGCTGGATGCAACGGTGGAACGCGAAGCGGACCCGCACAACCTGGCGCCGACGGCCAGCGCGATGGCCGCCCAGGCGTTGGGCGATGCGCTGGCGATTGCACTGATGCACGCGCGCGGCTTCACGGCCGAGCAGTTCGGCCGCTACCATCCGGGCGGCCAGTTAGGGCGCAATCTGCGGACGTCGGTGCGGCAGGCCATGCATGGCGCCGGAGAAGCCGTGATGGTGCCGCCGGAGACATCGTTCAAGGAGTTGATCATCGCCATGACGCGGCTGCCGCTGGGCGGAGCGTGCGTGGTTACGGCGGACGGACGGCTGGCCGGCTTCATCACGGACGGCGACTTGCGGCGGGCGCTGGCGCGTCACGATGACATACGCGGATTGCGCGCGGCGGACATCATGACGGCGAATCCGGTGACGATCGGTCCGGACTCCAGCCTGGCGGCCGCGCTGGAACGGATGGAGCGGCGGGCATCGCAGATTTCCGCGCTGCCAGTGGTGGATGACGACGGCCGCGCGCTGGGCATTCTGCGGCTGCACGATGTGTATTTGGGATTCCGCAGCGCGACGCCGGCGGGGTCCTGAGCGGTGGGGGGCTTCGACTGGCGGGTTTTGGTTCTAGTGCGATGACCGCTCGGTTGAAAAACACTATACGGCGGGAAGAAAAGCCGAGATGACTCTCGGCTCGGCAGGCCTGACGGCCCGCGCCACGTCGCTTGGTTTCGCGGCTCCGATCGGACTCGGACTACGCGCGGCCGCGCCGTGTATCATGGTGAAACAGCACTTATGAGAAACTACACACGATACATAATGATGGCGGGTTTGGGACTGGCATGGCTGGCGGCGCCGCGCGGCAATTTGCTGGCGCAAACGCCTCCGCCGAAGCCGGCGCCCGATGTGCTGGTTCTGAATGACGATGAGAAGCTGGTGGGGCACTTGGTGCGCTCCAACGGCGGCGATGTGAGATTCAAGAGCGACATCCTGGGTGAGGTGACCATCCCCTGGAGCAAGGTGAAAGAGCTGCGCGCCAACGGCACGTACACCGTGGTTGGCAAGGACATCAAGCTGGGCCGCAGCTCGAATACATCCAAGCTGCCGAAGGGCAGCCTGGAAGCGACCGACAAGCAGATCACCGTGACAGGCGCGCCGGGTGCGGCGCCGCAGACAGTCGCGGTGGCGGAAGCGGCCCACGTGATCGAATCCAGCGAGTTCGAACAGCAGGTGATGCATAGCCCGGGTCTCGGCGAAAACTGGACGGGGGCGATCAACGCCGGAGTTACCCTGGTCGAGGCCACGCAGCAGAGCCGCACCTTCAGCGGCGGTATCGCGTTGGCGCGGGCGGTGCCGATGGAATCGTGGCTCGACCCGCGCGACCGGACGCTGGTGAATTTCAATTTCGCCGACGGTACGGTCAAGCAGCCGGGCGCGGCAGAAATTAAGACCGATATCATCCACGGCGGTCTGGAACGCGACGAGTATTTCTCCACGCACCGGATGTACGGATTCGTGCAGGGGACGCTCGATCACAACTATTCGCAGGGTCTGGACCTGGGAACGCAAGTGGGCGGCGGGATCGGGTGGACGGTGGTGAAGAGCGCGGCGAACGTGCTCGATACCAAAGCCAGCCTGACGTACTTGCATCAGAGCTTCGCCGGAACGGCAAGTGTGGACCAAAGCCTGGTTGCATCGAACTTTGCCGAGGCGTTCACCCACAAGTTCAAGCACGGCGTAGTGCTGGCGCAAACGGTTTCGGCGACGCCGACCTGGAACATCACCAACGATTGGCTGGCCAACGCTTCGGTCACGCTGACGGTGCCGGCGTACAAGCGGCTGAACATCGCGCTGGGAGCGATCGACAGCTACCTGAATAATCCGCCGCCCAGCTTCAGGAAGAACTCGTTCCAGTTGACCACCGGGCTGACGTATTCGTTCAAGTAGGGATGAGAACGGGCACCCAAGAAGAATGTCGAGACGACTCTCGACACATCAGGCTTGACGGCCCCGGATGGTGCACGGGCAAGCTGCGCCACGGTCACTCGATGCGGATGTTGTCGAGGCTCAGTGCGCCTTCGAGAACGCGGGTCCCATCGAATACGCGGACGCGGTTGATCAACAGCGGTTTGGACGCGGGTTGCGCACCGGCGAGGCCCGCGCAAACCGTGGCGGCGAGCAGAAGTGGAAACCGTCTCATCATGCTTTGCTCTCCAAACGTGTTAACCGAATGAGTTTCTACTTCGGCTGGAGCCCAATCGAGGTGACGATGATGCCGAGCTCGCGCCTTTCGGCGCCGGTGGGCGGGATGGCATTATCCAGCGTGAACTGGATGCGCACGGCAGGCTTGCCCAGAGCCGAAGCCGGAGCGTCGCGCTTGTACTCGTACTGGCCGGCCTTGGTGTAGGTTTCCGGCGGCAGCGGCGAGCCTTCGATGGACGCCGACAGCGTCAGCGACTTGGCATGATCGATGGCGACCTGGGGCACCGTGAGCGCCATAACGAGCGTGGCTCCGCTTTGCGCGGCGCCGATGGGCGGCCGCAGCACGACGCGGAACTGCTTGGCGGTCCAGCGCCAGGCGTTCGCTTCGATACTATAAAAGCCGTCGAGGAGCTGAGGCTCCTGGCTGATTTCCGAAGCTCTCACGGTGGAGGCGAGCGCCGGCGCCTCGCCTTCGGCTGTCGCGACCTTGACGTTCTTAGGCTCGCGTTTGCAGCCCAACGGCGCCAGCGCCAGCGCCAGAACCAGTCCTCCGGCCAGGAAAGGCAGGCCGGATGGTCTCTTGCTTGTTACCTGTTTCATCGGTAAAGGATTTCTCTCCATTCCATAAACAACTGCCAAACACTTGAGGACGATTATACCTTGGAAGACGCCGCGGACTGGCTAGGCGCCGCAAGAGAAGTTCCAATTTTTGTAGAGGGGATTAACGAACGCGAAGGCGCGGCTAGCGGTAACATTCTCTTACAGGCTATCGCCTAGGAAGGCAGACCCATGGCGGCGAATTACGTTCTTCATCGGATGAGGCGGTGGTTCGAGCGATGCGCCAAGCCGGGCCTGTGGGCGCTGGCGGCTTATCTATCGGCCGCGTGTTTGCTTGCTTCCGAACATCACGGATGGGTCAAATCGGGCGGGGTTCCGGTGCCTGGGGCGACCATCACGGCCACCCAAGGCGACAAGAGTTTCGTCACCTCAACCGACGACTTGGGCGCGTATTCCTTTCCAAACCTGCCCGACGGCATCTGGACCCTGCGAATTTCGATGCTGGGTTTCGCTCCGGTTGAGCGAGATATTGGAGTAGCGCCGGAGGCACCCAGCCCGAATTGGGATTTGACGGTGCTGACGATGGATGCGTTGCGGAAGCGGTTGACGCCGGTGGCGCAGGCCGCGGCGGCACCAGCGCCAGCGGCGCCCGCGGCATCGGCGGCCAAGCCTGCCGCCGCGGCACCGGCTGCAACGCAAGCGGCGGCAGCCAAGCCTGCGGCCGGCAGCGGGTCCACGGGCGGCCGGGGTAACTGGAATGGCGGGCGGCCTTCGCTACGCCAGGGCACGCAACAGGGCGGTGGCTTTCAACGTCTGGATGTGAATCAATCGGGTGACATGGGCCAGGACAACGGCGGCGAGAGTGTGGCAGCGACGGGGACGGGCGATGTAACGCAAAGCTCGGACGCTTACGTGGTCAACGGCAGCGTGAATAGCGGTTTGAACACGCCGCAACAGAATGACTGGGGATTCGGCGGGCCGGGCGGTCCTGGCGGCATGGCCATGGGTGGGCCGGGCGGGCCGGCCGGAATGGGCATCGCTGGAGGCCCAGCGGCGGCAGCCAGCGCTCCTGGCGGACCGGGCGGCGGTTTCGGTGGCCCCGGCGGACCGGGTGGTGGCTTCGGCGGACGCGGGGGAGGCGGCTTCGGCGGCAATTATGCGGGCGGGCGCGGAGGACGCGGGGGACCGGGCGGCCGTGGGGGTAACCAGGCTTCCTTCGGCAACGGGCGCCGCAATCCGCGTTCCCATTACAACGCGAACATCGCACTGATCCTGAATAATTCGGCGCTGGATGCGAGGCCGTTTTCCTTGACCGGCCAGGACACGCCTAAGGCTGCGTTCGCTCAGTTCCGATCCACGGGAATGCTAGGCGGACCGTTGAAGATTCCGCACGTGCTCAGCGGGCAACGCACTTTTTTCACCATCAACTATCAATTGACGCGCGGGCGCAACGCCACTACCACGACGGCGCTGGTGCCGACCACGGACGAACGGGCGGGCAACTTCTCGCAGGCGCTCAACGCCGTTGCCAATACGCCGGTTACTATTTACGACCCGCTCAGTGGGGCTCCGTTCGCGGGCAACGTCATCCCATCAACTCGGCTGGATTCCGCGGCACTGGCGCTGCTCAACTTCTACCCGTTGCCGAATTTTACGGGCAGTTCGCGGTATAACTACCAGGCGCCGATTGTCGGCATCAGCAATCAGACCAACATCAATTCGCGCGTCAGCGAGACGATCAATGCGAAGAACCAGGTATCGGGGAACTTCGCCTGGCAAAGCAGTAACTCCTCGACGCCCAACTTGTTCAACTTTATCGATACCACCAAGATGACCGGAATTAACACCGGGGTGCAATGGAATTATCACATCACGACCAGGCTGATCAGCAACCTGCGGTATAACTTCAGCCGGTCGGCCACTAACCTGACGCCATTTTTCGCGAATTCGGAGAATGTTTCGGCGGACGCTGGGATTTTGGGAAACGACCAGGCTGCGCAGTTCTGGGGGCCTCCCTCGCTATCGTTTTCGAGCGGCATTTACGGGTTAAGCGATGGCGCCTACCAGATTAATCACAACAACACGAATGCAGCCGGCGAGAGCCTGATTTGGGTGCGCGGCACGCACAACGTGACGTTTGGCGGCGACGTCCGGCGGCTCGATTTCAATCAGATCGCGCAGCAGAATGCGCGCGGCAGCTTTACGTTCACCGGCACCATGACCGGCCTCGCGGGCGCGAACGGTCAGGCCGTCAACGGAACGGGTTTCGACTTTGCCGACTTCCTGCTGGGCCTGCCGGACGCCAGTTCCATCGCATATGCACCGAGCGGCGCCGATAAGTACTTCCGCGCCTCGTGGGCGGACACTTATATCACCGACGACTGGCACATGCGCGGCAACTTTTCCATTAACTTCGGGCTGCGCTGGGATTTCCAGGCGCCGGTAACGGAACTATACAACCGGCTGGTAAGTCTGGAAGTGGGGCCGGGTTGGACCACCACTACGCCAGTGTGTGGGACCAACACCCTCGCGACCGGCACGGTGTCGTGTACTCTGGCCAGCCAAGCCGGACTGCCGGATTCACTGGTGCGCCCGGACTATCACGAATTCCAGCCGCGCATCGGCATTGCCTGGCGGCCGTTCCCGAAGCATTCCACGGTGGTGCGGGCCGGATATGGGCTCTACTACAACACCTCGGTGTTTCAGCCGCTGGCTAACCAGATGTCGCAACAGGCGCCATTGTCGGATAGCGTCAGGCAATCCTACTCGGTGCTGCAAGCGCAGTCCATCTCCGCGGCACAACCGGAGCCGCTGTCGCTCGAGAACGCGCTGACGCTGCCGGCCATCAGCACCACGCCCCAGACGTTTGCACTCGACCCGAATTTCCGCATCGGGTACATTCACTATTGGCAGGCTTTGGTGCAGCAGAACCTGGCAGGGTCATTCGTGGCGACGTTTACTTACAGCGGCAATAAAGGCACGCACCAGGTGCAGGAGTTTCTGCCGTGGACATTTCCCGCCGGCGAGCTTTCCAGCGGTTACCCGAGCGGGTATGTGTACGAGACCTCGAACGGCAACTCGAATTACAATGCCGCCAGCGCGCAGTTACAGCATCGCTTCCATAACGGGTTCCTGGCGAATGCGACATATGTGTTTTCCAAGGCGATCGACGACGCGCAGACGCTGGGTGGCCGCGGGGCGGCCGCATCGGCTTACGCGCAGAACTGGCTGGATCTCGAGGCCGAGCGCTCGCTTTCCAATTTCGACCGGACTCACACGCTGAACCTGACACTTCAATATTCGACCGGCATGGGGACGCGTGGCGGGACGCTGATTAATGGATGGAAAGGCGTACTGCTGAAGGACTGGACGCTGGGTCCCAGCTTGAGTTTGGGCAGCGGTCTGCCGGAAACGCCGATTGTGCTCGGCCGCCTGGCCAGCGGAACGGGAGTCACGGGCACAACCAGGGCCGATTACGTGGGAGGGCCGTTGGGCGCGGTTTTGCCCGGCTACGGTTTCGATACGGCGGTGTTCGAAGCGCCTCCCGAAGGCCAGTGGGGCGACGCGGGCCGAAACACCATCACCGGGCCAATGCTCCTCGGCCTGAACTTCTCCGCCGGCCGCGTGTTCCGTTTCGGCGAACGGCGCAGCATGGATATCCGGTTCGACGGAACCAACGTGCTGAACCATGTGACCTGGACTTCGTGGGACACTACGCTCGGCAATTCGCAATTCGGCCTGCCGACCGCGGCCAACGCCATGCGGAGCATACAGGCCACGGTGCGATTCAGGTTTTAGATCATGCGAAGAGCGCTTGTCTTATTCTCGATCTGGCTGCTGGCGGTTTCCGCGCAACAGGGTGTTCCGCAAGGCGGCAGCAACTCGACCGGCCTCCCGCGGGGCACGGTGACGTTCAGCACCACGCGGCAGCTTGTGGTGGAGGACGTAATCGTCAAGTCTCAGAACGGCAAGCCCGTTGACAATTTGAAGGCCAGCGACTTCGTGGTCACCGAGGATGGCAAGCCGCAACAGATCAGCGTATTCGAGTTTCAGAAGCTGTCCGAGGAGGCGGTGCCGGTTCCGCCGCCCGCTTTACAGAAGCGGACGGAAGTTGCAGTGGCCGCGGCCGCGCCGGCGGTGAAGCCGCTGACGGCGGTCGAGATCGCGCCGGAAAAGCCGGGCGACCTGAAGTACCGGGACAAGCGGCTGATGGTGATGTTCTTCGACATGACCTCGATGCCGATTCAGGACCAGATGCGCGCCCAGGCGGCGGCGCTGAAATTCCTCAACACGCAGATGACGGCTTCCGATCTGATGGCGATCATGACGTTTGCGAGCGACATCAAAGTAGTGGAAGACTTCACCGACGACCGCGATCTGCTGACCCAGGACATCAAGAAACTGGTGATCGGCGAAGGCCTTGGCCTGGATGAAACGGTTGCCGACGACAGCGCTTCCGATACGGGCGCGGCTTTCCAGCAGGACGATACCGAGTTCAACATTTTCAATACCGACCGCCAGCTTTCGGCGCTGGAATCGGCGGTGAAGATGCTGGCCTCGCTGAACGAGAAGAAGGCGCTGGTATATTTCGCCAGCGGCATGACGCGCAACGGGCTGGATAACCAGGCACAGTTACAGGCCACCATCAACGCGGCCATCCGCTCGAACGTGTCGTTTTATCCTATCGACGCTCGCGGCCTGGTGGCGGCAGCGCCGCTGGGCGACGCCACCAAGGGATCGCCGGGCAGCCAGGCGATGTACTCGGGCAGCTCGGCGCGCGCCGGCGTGAGCAATTTCCAGGGACAGCAGGAAACGCTCTACACGCTGGCATCCGATACCGGCGGCAAGGCGCTGCTCGATAACAACGACTTATCGATGGGTATCGTGCAGGCGCAAAAAGACATTTCGAGTTACTACATCATCGGCTACTATTCGGCCAACGAAGCGCTTGACGGCCGCTTCCGCCGGGTCAAGATTGCGTTGAAAGACAAGGAAACGGCGGCGCGTGTCGCCAGGCTGGATTACCGACAGGGCTATTATGCGAGCAAGGAATTCGGCAAGCTCAACACGACGGACAAAGAGCGGCAGTTAGCCGAGGCCTTGATGCTGGGCGATCCGGTAACCGATATTGATATCGCGGTGGAGATCGACTATTTTCGCCTGGCGCACGACCGCTACTTCGTGCCGGTGGTGGCGAAGATTCCAGGCAGCGAATTGGAACTGGCGCGCCACGGGGGCGCCGAATCCACGCGCATCGATTTTATCGGCCAGGTGAAAGACTCGGCGGGCAAGATCGTGCAGAACGTGCGGGATATGGCCGACGTCAAGCTGAAAGGCCAGACTGCTGCCGATCTGGCCAAGCATCCGCTCGAATACGACACCGGTTTCACGCTGGCGCCGGGTAAGTACAATCTGAAATTCCTGGCGCGCGAGAATGAAACCGGCAAGATGGGAACTTACGAAATCAACTTCGCGATTCCCGATCTTACGGCCGATCAAAAGCTGCTGCCGATCAGCTCGGTGATCCTCAGCAGCCAGCGGATCGCGCTCGATGCGGCGGTGTTCAGCGCGGAGAAAGACAAGAAGCTGCTGGCCGCCAATCCGCTGGTGGAGGGTGGCCAGAAGCTGGTGCCCAGCGTGACGCGCGTCTTCAACAAGAACCAGGAGATGTACATCTACCTGGAAGCGTACGAACCGGCCGCCAGCGCGACGGAGCCGATCGTCGCCAGCGTGGCGTTCTATCGCGGCAAAACGAAGGCGTTCGAATCGGCGCCGCTCGAAATCAGCCAGGGGCTCAACGACAAATCGAAGGCGCTACCGGTGCGCTTCAGCCTGCCGCTGGGCAAACTGCAACCTGGGCGCTACACCTGCCAGGTGAGCGTGCTCAATCCCACCGCGCAGAAATTCGCCTTCTGGCGCGCGCCGATGGTGCTGGTGCAGTAGGGCCAGCGGTGGCGACGTCGCGCCCTCCGCAAGGATCGAAAACTTGATATGCCTTAGTTCTCGGTCGGTGCCCTTGATGCTTTATCAACAACGAGGCGTTTCGTGTCGACGCGTTCGGGTACCAACTTGAGACCAAGGTCACGCACAGCCGCAAAGATCGAAGCCAAACCGGAGTTCTCCGGTGCAGTATCTTCTGCTGACGTCGGCGGTCCGGGTTGTGAGGCTGTCAATTGGCCCGTGGGAGCCGGGAGTCCGCGAAGAGCAACCACGTCTTGTATGCTCATATTCAGCGTGATGTCAAACTCGCCCGGAAGTTCCGTGCGGTTTGTAACAGGCCGGTCCATCCACTTGGCAAACAACCTCGCGAGCCCTTCCATCGTGGCTCCTATCACTTCAACATGACCATCGGGTGTAAACGAAAGGCTTCGGGAAATGGGAAGCACTTGTTCGGTGTCAGCAGTCGAAGCAGCGGTCGCTTTTGACTTCGTGAGGCGCACGCCATTCTTGCCGATCAACAATGCATATCCCCGAACCTCGTGCGCTTCCAGGTGCGCTGACACTTCAAATCGCTCAGTCAGGAGATTCTTCAACATATCTGGGATCTGCTCCTTTCGAGCACCCGGCGGCAGCTTGGCAACAATATCGTAATGCGTGCTGTCCAGCCATTCGGGCCCGATGACTTCGCTGGGCTGCACCGAATATGCCCTAGCCAATAGGGCCCTCAGCGTTGCGTTGGAATAACTGACGCGACCCGCCGACTCAGAGACGATTGCGGCGTCAGTTCGGTGCAGTCCACGGCCCGGATTACTGGAAAGAACAGTTAGTCTTATTGAGGCCACCTCAAACCGCGGCTCTGCCTCGGACGCCTGGCAGAATGCGGCGCCGGGCAAGTGGATCAGGGCGCAAAGCAGCAGGCAATTCGCCATCAATGCCAGCCGACCATCGAGAACGGATGTATGATTCATATCAACCTCCCTCGCGTATTCGAAATGTCGAGATGACGCTTTACGAATCCGGTCGGACAGCCCGCGCCACCGCGTTTACACTTTTCTGCCGATGATGGCGTAATCCAGGCCGCCGAAGAAAGCTTGACGAAACGCGGTGGGCAGCTCCGCTAACGATGGCATCGAATCGACGGCTTGTTCCAGGCGCCGCACCTCGAGGTCGCCAATGCCGAACTCGCTCAGATAGAAGCTTAGTAACTTATCGGGCACCGGGCGGGCGTGGGTCGGGTCCAGATAGAAGTAAGTCGCGAAAATTGCGAGGCACTCGGGATTGGGCGTTTCGATGACGATGACGCCGTTGCGCGCGAGGCGGGTGGCGGCGAGGCGGATCATCTCCGGCAAGCGATCCGGCGGAAGGTGCTCCACCACCTGCGCGCAGAAGATGCCATCCAGCTCGCCTTCGCCGAGGCCGCGCAGGTAATCGAACAGGTCGGCGGCTTCGGCCGGCAGTCCCTTTTCGCGGCAGAGGGCGATCGATTCGAGGCTCGAATCGATGCCGCGCGCCGGCACGCCGGCTTCCCGCATGAGCTCGAGAAACTCACCGCGTCCGCAGCCGATGTCGAGCACGTTACCGCAATCCTTGAAATCGGCCACGTAGATGCGCTGGCCGGCGCGGACCCGCTCTTCGCTGCCGCGGAAGGCCTCGGCAAAGCGGGCGTAATCGAAGGCCAGCGAGGCAGCGGGTGGAGATGGCACGAGGGCCGCGCCCGCTTGCGGCACGGTGAGCGACTGAAAAGCGGCTCCGGTTCGCTGACGGATGAGGCGCAGCTCCGTGTGGATCAGCTTGTCGAATTCCGCGCGCACGCGCTCCAGGTCGGCCCACAGGCGCTTCTGGATCTCCAGTCCGCGCTGGTCCAGGCGGACGGTGAAGTCATTGTGCTGGGAGCGCACGGCCTCTCGATAGTTGCTGTCCATTAAGCTGAGGCGGTACTGAAAGGCCCCGTCGAGATCGGCCACGCTGCGCAGAAACTGCATCTCGTTGGTGGCCAGCTTCTGTTCCCAGCCCACGCGCCATTGGGCCCAATGGTCGCGAATGTCGGAGAGCTCCTGGCTTTTGTCCCGCTCGCGTTTTTCCAGTTCTTCGACGCGGACCCGTTCGGCGGCAATTTGCTCGCGCAGTCGCTTCTCCAATTCTTCGCGGCGGACCTGCTCGGATCTTTCCAGTTCTACGCGAAGGCCGCGCTCGGCTGCGAGACGGTTGCCGAATTCGACCAGGGCGCGGTTGGATTGGTTGAGCGCCTCGAGAGCAGCGTCTACGCATGCGATGGCCTTGCGGTTGAATTCCACCTGCTCCCGCACGTGCCAGTCGAGGACCCGCGCCAACAAACGCTTCCAAGCCTGGACCAAGCGGTTGAGCAGTCCACCGGCGCGCGGGTTGACGGTACCGATGGCCGCCACCTTGCCAAGTGCGGCGTCGCGTGCGTGCACCAGGTCGTTCAGGTCGGGCAAGGCGATATCCGTGCCGCCGGCCGCGGTCTCCGGGTTGCTTGCGCGCACGCGATCGCGCACGTCGCGCAAAATGGCGATCAGCTCAGCGCTTTCCACTTTTCCGCCTCCAGACGGCCGTCACCACGGTGCCGAGACCGCCGCGCGGGGCGAAATCGCCAACCACGGTGGCCGATAGCGGGTCGGCCGCTCTCACCACGTCGCGCAGCACCCGGTTCACGATGTTCTCCTGAAAGATTCCCACCTCGCGATATGCCAACAGGTACATTTTGTACGATTTCAGCTCCAGACAGCGACGCAGCGGAACGTAACGCAAGACGATTTTGCCGAAATCGGGCAAGCCGGTCTTGGGACACACCGAAGTGAACTCCGGCATGACGATTTCGATCTCGTACGGCTCGCGGTATTGGTTGGGCCAGGTCTCAATTTCGGGGAGTGGAACGCGCGTGCCGGATTCGGCGTGCGCATCGGTGTATTCGCGCTTCATACGAGAGCCTTCGAAAGCAAGTCGAGAAACAAGCCGACATCGGCCACCACGCCCACCGCCTGCCCGGTGCCGCGGTCGCTGACCTTGGTGGCGACGGCGGGATTGATATCCACGCAGACGATGCGAACCCAGCTCGGCAGCATGTTACCAGTGGCAATGGAATGCAGCATGGTGCCGAGGCAGAGCACCAGGCCGGCGCCGGCGAGTTCGGCCGCGTAAGCGTCCTGCGCGGCGTTCATATCGGTGATCGTGTCTGGCAACGGGCCATCGTCGCGCAGGCTGCCGGCCAGCACGAACGGCACGCCCGCCTTCACGCATTCGTACAATATGCCCGCGCGGAGCCGGCCGGTCTCGACGGCCAGGGCAACCGAGCCAGCGTGGAAAATCGCGTTGATGGCGCGCATGTGGTTGCGGTGCCCGTGCTCCTCGAGGCGCCCATCGGCCAGGCGAACGCCCAGTGAGGTGCCGAACAGCGCCGCTTCCACGTCGTGAACGCCGAGCGCATTGCCACTCAGCAGGGCTTGCACGAAGCCCAGCCGGATCAGCGTCGACAATCCTTCCACTCCGCCGGTATGCACCACCACGGGCCCGGCCACCACCACCACTTTGAGGCCGCTCGAGCGCGTTTGCCGCACCAGTTCGGCGGTCTGGCGCACGGCGGTTTCCACTTGGCGCTCCGACGATATGCCGTTGGCCATGAAGGCGAACGAAAGGCGTCCGCGCTCTTTCGATTCCGGCACCACGCGAATGCCACGGAGCCCGGCCACGATGCGGTCGCCGCGGCGCAGGTCGCGCAGCCGCCGGCAGCGGGCGCGCCCGCCTTCCACCACCACCATGGCGTCCATGCGCTGGTTTTCCACCTCGATCCATTGCTCGCCGTGGCGCACATAGGTGCGGTGGTTGGTGGTGGAATAGAAATCCTCCGGCGCGCAGCGGTCGCGCTCCACTTCGCGGAGCTGGGCGTCGCTAGAGTCCACCGGCGCGCAGCCAAGCAGCAGCAGCGTTTCGATCAGCCGGTCGAGCGCGATCTGATCGTCGGCGGTTACCTTGAGCCGCAGATAGGACGGCTCGCTGTTGATGCGGCCGATGCGGAATTCCTCCACCTCGAAACGGCCGTGCTGCTCGACGACCGTATCGAAGATGTTCTCCATGATATGGGAGTCGATCAGGTGGCCTTCCGCTTCGACCACTTCCTGGAATGACATAGAATCTTCCATTGTAGCGTCGGCGGAAGCGGAAACCGGAAACACAGGACAAGTTAAGCGTGCCAACGTCCGCTTGCGGGCGCATGTCGGGCGTTCGCTACCGCAGTTTGCGCGCCCACTCGGCCAGCGCCGCCAGCAAACCCTGGATCGATTTCCCGGTGCGCTCGTCGGTCAAATTCCCCGCCGCGTCGAACTTCTGCGCCGCGCCGCCGATCATCACTTCCGGCTTGTTCAGCGCGTGCATGTCGAGGAACACGAAGCACTGGCGCAAATTATATTGCGCCCTCGCCGATCCATACGGACCCGGCGAAGCGCCCATCACCGCGACCGGCTTGCCCTGCCAGCAACTATCGCCATAGGGCCGCGAGCCCCAGTCAATCGCGTTCTTCAGCACGCCGGGAATCGAGTAGTTGAACTCGGGTGTAACGAACAGAATCGCGTCCGCCGCCCGCACCCGCGCTTTCAGTTCGGTGACGCGCGCCGGTGGCGACTCCTCGTCATCCTGGTTGTAAAGCGGGATGCCGGCGAGATCGAAAATCTCCACCCGCACCCCCTCCGGCGCCAGCGCCTGCGCCGCTCGCAGCGCAGCGCGGTTCAGCGAGCCTTTGCGCAGGCTCCCCGCAATCCCCAATACGGTCACTGTCGATTCCATCAGTTGACTAAGATGCGCGCTAACACCGAAAAGATGCGCCGTGGCGCACGCACTCGTCGGTGCCGCGTCGGCACTCGTGCCGACGCAGGGCGCCGGCGGAAAAAAGAGGTGTCGAGAAGAGTCTCGACACGGCACGCACGAGTGCGTGCGCCACATGGGCGGCCAGGATTTGGTGTTGGCTATATCGTGGCAAAGCTCCCTCCCAGCCGCGCACGCTATCATAAATAGGAAGACCTCCCGCATGGCTGTCAAACCCGATCCACAAATGGGCGTCAATAGCTGGCTCGAAGAAGAACTCTACCGGCAGTACCTTCTCGACCGCTCCGCCGTAGACGAAAGCTGGAAAGAAGTATTTGACTCGAGCGGCGGCGTCGCTGCCGCGCCGCAGCCCGCGCCTGCCAAGCCTTCCGCCTCCGGAGCGCCGTCGAAACCCGCACTCGAGCCGCCCGCCGGCGGCCAGTTGCAGCCCTTGCGCGGCGCCGCCGGTCGCATCGCCGAAAACATGGCGGCCAGCGTCTCCATCCCTCTCGCTACCTCGCAGCGCACCATCGCCGTCAAGGTGATGGATGAAAATCGCCGCATCATCAACCAGCATCGCGCCGTCCTCGGCCTGAGCAGGGTATCGTACACGCACCTGATCGGCTGGGCGGTGATCAAGGCGCTCGAGGAGTTTCCCGGCCTCAACCAGGCATACGCGGAAAAAGACGGCGCGGCCTACCGCGTGGTGCATCCGCAGATCAATCTCGGCGTAGCGGTGGACGCCGCCGGCAAGGATGGCGCGCGCAACCTGCTGGTGCCCAACATCAAGAATGCCGGCGCGCTGAACTTCCAGGAATATCTGAGTAGTTTCGATGACCTGGTGGCCCGCGCCCGCACCGGCAAACTGGTCACCGCGGATTTTCAGTCGACCACCATTTCGCTGACCAACCCAGGCACGGTGGGTACTATGTCCTCCAGCCCGCGCCTGATGCTGGGCCAGGGCGCCATCATCGCCACCGGCGCCATCGACTATCCGGCCGAATACCACGGCACGGCCGCCGAAACCCGCGCCACACTCGGCATCAGCAAGGTGATGACCCTCACCTCCACGTACGATCACCGCATCATTCAGGGCGCCGAATCGGGCGCGTTTCTGGGCAGAGTGCAGGCGTTGCTCGATGGCGCCGACAGCTTCTACGAAGAGGTCTTCGATCATCTGAAGATTCCGCACCAGCCGGTGCACTGGGAAACCGACCGCCGGCCGGGCCTTCCCGGAGCCGCTTCCACGCGCACCGCCGAAATCGCCAAGGAAGCCGCCATCATGCAGATGATCAACGCCTACCGCGTGCGCGGTCATCTCATCGCCGACCTCGACCCGCTGGGCCACGAGCCCAGCTATCACGCCGAGCTCGACCCGGAAACATACGGTCTCACCATCTGGGATCTGGACCGCGAATTCCTCACCGGCAGCCTGGGCGAAGCCATCGGCGAAGCCGGCCCCAAGCCACTCGCCACGCTGCGCGAGATTCTCGAGACGCTGCGCGAAACCTACTGCGGCAAAATCGGCTGCGAATACATGAACATTCAGGTGCCGGAACAGAAGCGCTGGCTGCAGCAGCGCATGGAGCCGGAGAAGAACCACTGGCCGCTCGCTACCGAAACCCGTCAACGCATTCTGCGCAACCTGATCGCCGCCGAAGGCTTCGAGCACTTCCTGCACTCCCGCTTCGTCGGCCAGAAACGTTTCGCGCTGGAAGGCGCCGAAACCGCGCTCGCCATCCTGGAAGAGATTCTGGAGCGATCGAGCGCCGGCAACGTCAGCGAGATCGTCATCGGCATGGCCCATCGCGGCCGGCTGAACCTGCTCGCCAACGTGGTGGGTAAGGATCTCAAGCAGATCTTCTCCGAGTTCGAAGGAGACATCGATCCTTCGAGCACCCAGGGCTCCGGCGACGTGAAATACCACCTGGGCGCGCACGGCGTGCGCCACTGCGAAAACGGCCGCGAGATCACGGTTTCGATCGCCCCCAACCCCAGCCATTTGGAAGCCGTCGACCCGGTGGTCGAAGGCATCGTGCGCCCCAAGCAGGACCACCTCGGCGACACCGCCCGCGAGCGCGTCATCCCGCTGCTGATCCACGGCGACGCAGCTTTCGCCGGTCAGGGCGTGGTGGCCGAGACGCTCAACCTCTCGCGGCTGGACGGCTATTCCACCGGCGGCACCATTCATCTCATCATCAATAACCAAATCGGCTTCACCACCTTGCCCGATGAATCGCGCTCCACGCCTTATTCCACCGACGTCGCGCGCGGCGTGCAGGCGCCCATCTTCCACGTCAACGGCGATAGCCCGCAGGCCGCTGTCCGCGTGGCGCAGATCGCTTTCGATTACCGGCAGAAGTTCAAGACCGACGTGGTGATCGATATGATCTGCTACCGCCGCCACGGGCACAACGAAGCCGACGATCCCAGTTACACCCAGCCCATCCTCTACCGCAAGATCAAAGAGCATCCTTCGGTGGCGACGCTCTACGCCGAGCGCCTGGTGCGCGAGGGCGTGGCGACCGCCGAAGAAGTCGCGGCGATCCGCCAGCAGGTCAGCCAGCGCCTGGCCGCCGGTTATGACGCCGCGCAGGAGCAGGCCGAGCGCTACGAGTTGCAGGAACTGAGCGCGGTGACTACGGGCGATATCTCCAGCTTCTGCCCTCGCACCGCCGTCAACCAGCAAGTGCTGGAGCGGGTGATTCGCGGTATCACCAATTTCCCGGACACTTTCCATGTGCATCCCAAGCTGCGCGGCTTCCTCGAGAAGCGCCGCAACGCGATCGCCCAGGCCACCCCGCTCGATTGGGCGCTGGCCGAATCGCTCGCCTTCGGCACGCTGGCTCTCGAGGGCACCGCCGTCCGCCTCAGCGGCCAGGATTCCGGCCGCGGCACTTTCAGCCAGCGCCATCTCGCGTTCTACGATTTCGAAACCGGCAAGCGCTATATTCCCCTACAGCATATTTCGCCGGATCAGGCCCGTTTCGATGTCTATGACAGCTCCTTGAGCGAATACGCCGTGCTGGGCTTCGAATTCGGCTACAGCGTGGCCGATCCGCTGACACTGGTGATTTGGGAAGCGCAGTTCGGCGACTTCGCCAACGGCGCGCAGATCATGATCGACCAGTTCATCTCCTGCGCCGAATCCAAGTGGGGACAGCCGAGCGGCTTAGTAATGTTACTGCCGCACGGCTACGAAGGGCAGGGCCCTGAACATTCGAGCGCCCGCATCGAGCGCTACTTAGTTCTTTGCGCCGAAAACAACATGCAGGTTTGTAACTGCACCACGCCGGCGCAGTATTTCCACTTACTCCGCCGCCAGATGTATGGCGGCTCCGACCGCCGCGGTGTGCGCAAGCCGCTGGTCATCTTCACCCCCAAGAGCCTGCTGCGCCATCCGCGCGCCGTTTCCACCGTTCACGATTTCGCGACCGGCGGCTTCATCGAGATTCTGGATGACTCCGCCGCCGATCCGCAGCGGATTTCGCGCGTAGTCTTCTGCTCGGGCAAAATCTATTACGACTTACTGCTAGCCCGCGAGGAGCGCAAAGCCGATCACGTCGCCCTGGTCCGCGTCGAGCAGCTTTATCCGTTTGAATCCAGCCAGGCCGCCGACATCCTAATTAAATACGCGCCCACCGCCGAGATCGTCTGGGCGCAGGAAGAGCCCAAAAACATGGGTCCCTGGCGCTTCATGCACGAACAGATGCAGCCGCTCGCCGACATCACCCGCCGCGAGATCCGCTACATAGGCCGCGCCGAATCCGCCAGCCCCGCCACCGGCTCCGGCAAGCGCCATCAACAAGAGCAGCACGAAATCATCGACGACGCGCTAACGCAAGGGCCGCTGTCGCAAACTAGGCGGGTGAGGCTGGTGGCGAAGCGGAAGAAGTAGGCAGGATGGAGAGGTTTGGGTCACGCGTGGATCGAGCTGCCATCTGGCATTCTCAATCCATCGTTTTGTTCGCAAGCTGATCTGTCTTCCGGACCCGTTTCCGAAGTCCCACGGGCGGAGCCACGGGTGCGTTGAGTGGTTTCGGCATTAGGCATAAGCGCTCTGGCCGGTAAGCTCAATTTCGTTGAAGGAGGGTAGGTGAATCAGATGAGCCAGTGACTATGAAAAATACCACTTCAGTGCAACATGTGAGGCTTCCGACTCGGCAGTGCTTCACTGTCTGCGCGCTCTATGCCAGTGGGCGGAAAGATGGAAGAAGCCCCAAATTGGATGGGGTGGAACCGGCAAGAGCGACTGGGAAGCATCAGGCCACAGGTTCACCCTGCGCTTCACAGACCCCGATTATCGCCGACATTTCCTGGACAAGGCTGACGAGTTATTGAAGGGCAGATGGTGTCTCGTCGCGACGAATGACGACGATCCGGCGATGCCTCAGCGGGCGCCCCGGTGAGGCGGGCCGGAGCCGTTCACGTTGGAGAGGACCGACCCAGGAGCGACGTCGCTCACGCCACCCGCTCACGCTCGAAAAACTGCATCCCGTTCTCCCGGAAGTCATCCAGCGACGTGAACTGTTTGTCGGCGGCGCTGGTGATGCGGGTGCGGTCCTTTCTGGTGATCCCGCTTTCGAAATCCTGGTGCACCATCACGCTCTTGAACGGCAGGCGGCGCCTCTGGAACTCCAGGCAGGAAATGGTCGTCAGGCGGGCCTTGTCGCTGTCTTTGACCCCAAAAAGGTATAGCGGCCGTGGGCCGGCGTCGAACTGAAAATCCACCTCATACTCGTCGTGATCCGGGATGGGCAGCACGTGAGCGCGCGGGTTGTATTCACCCAGTCGATCTTCGATGAACTCCGTCAGTTGCTCGTAAAACAGGCTCTGGATCACTTCACGCTTGAAGTACTGCATGCTGGAGATCTTGGCCACCGTCTGCGCAAACTGGAGAATGGCCGGGTATAGCCGTTCCGGCTCCGCTTCGATGTAAAGCCGCCCGTCCTGCTCCTGGATACGGTTCTCGGCCAGGATGCGATTGAAAATCCGCTGCTTGTTTTCGGTGTCCAGGTCGTAGCTGTACGTCAACCGCATGAGCGTCATGCCGTGATCGCTGATCCGGACTTTGTTCGAGCCGTTCCGCGATTCGTCGATGAAGATGTCCACCATGTCGCCGTCTTCGTGAAACAGCGGCGCCAACACTTGGACCACACCCGGACGGCGCTCCCGGAATGCCACGTGGCCATTGAACTGCTGTTTCAGCAACTCTAGTCCGGTCATGGGGCTGGTTCCTGTTCGTCGAAGGGGAGTTTTTCTTGTGCAAGATCGGGGAAGTGAGCGGCTGCGTCGGTAATGTTGGCTGTCCTCAAGAAATACTGGAGCGCCTCTTCATATGACGCAAAATCCCGGTTCACGGCTGCGGACTTCTCCGGCCGCTGCCCGCTTCCATCATCTCCGCACTGGCGCGATGCACGTGAAAGTCCCAATGCGGGTCGCTCGGATCGAAGGAGTCATTGAAGCCGCCGTGCGGTCCGTTGCAGCGTAACAGCAGGATCTCGCCAGTGCCGTCCTTGGGGAGGAATGCTAGGCCGATGGAAAAGTTCTCGGGCAAGTCCTCGCTGCGCCGCATGAAGGCCCGGAATTCGAGAGCGCTGTCACCGGACCTCAACCGCATGTCATTGCGGAGGTGCCCGCGATCCAGCCTCATTTCGCGTTTCGGCGGTTCCGTGATCGTCTTGGCGCAGCCGATGAGGCCATCGATTTCGTCCTGAGTGTACCGTCGTGGCTCAATTGCCATGGCTAGATCGATCTGCCGATATCGAGTAGCATCGGCGCTCCCTTTGTCGTTAGCATAGCATCCGAATCAATGACCGCTTGCCGGTCTGCCTTTCCTGGCGCGTAAGAATCGCGCCGTCAGCTTTGCCCGTTCCCCATTAAAGAGGTATAGGTGTTATTTTAGGGGCCATGGAAGCATTCATCGACCAGGTGATTGCGAGCCGCAGTGGCCGTCCCGGGGCGCTGCTGGCCATACTGGAAGCCGTCCAGAACCGTCATCCTCAGAAGTATCTCCCGGAGGCCAGCCTTCGCTACATCGCCACGGCGATGAAGATCCCGCCGGCGCGGATCTACAGCGTGGCGACCTTCTATGCGCTGTTCAACCTGAAGCCGCAAGGCGAGCACACCATCTGCATCTGCCGCGGAACGGCGTGCCACACGCGGGGCTCGCGCAGCCTGCTGGAGAGCGTCCGGCTGGATCTGGGCATTAGCGGCGAAGAGGACGAATCGCCCACTTCGCCGGACGGAAAATTCACCATTCGCACGGTGGCATGCTTCGGGCAGTGCGCACTGGCGCCGGTGGTGGAGTTGGACCATCGCATCTGCGGCCACGTGAATGAGAGACAGCTCTCGCGCGAAGTGGCGGCCATCGCCGAGGGTCACGACCGATGACGCGAATTCTGGATATCAACGGCTTTAGCGACGTGCGCGAGCGCGGCCTGGCGAAACTGGTGCCGGCGCGCGCCCGCATCGCGGTGGGCATGGGCACCTGCGGGCGCGGCAACGGCGCCGAGGGCCTCTACCATGCCTTCGCCGAGCAGATCGACCGCGGCGGCGCGGATGTGTCGCTCTCGAGCGTGGGCTGCCTGGGGCCCTGCTCGGAGGAGCCGCTGGTCTCCGTGCGCCTGCCGGGGCGGCCGCTGGTGATCCTGCACCGCGTGCAGGCGAGCGATGTGTCGCGCATCCTGCACGATGTGGCGACCTACAACGTGACGCCGGATCTGACGTACTGCAAGATCGAGGAATGGGACCACATCACCTCGCACATCAAGTACGGATCCGCCTGGCCGGAGCTGCGCAATTGGGACGAGGTGCCCTTCTTCCGCGGGCAGAAGAAAATCGTCACCCGCAACTGCGGCTTCATCGATCCGGACGATCTTGAAGAGTACATGGCGGTAGGCGGCTATCAGGCCTTATATAAGGTACTCATCGAAGGGCACCCGGAGGCGGTGATCGAGCAGGTCAAGGCGTCGAAACTGCGCGGGCGCGGCGGCGCGGGATATCTCACCGGAAACAAGTGGGAGTTCCTGTCCAAGAACAAGGCCAGCCAGAAATACATCATCTGCAACGCGGACGAAGGCGATCCGGGCGCCTACATGAACCGCAACGAAATCGAAAGCGACCCGCATTCGTTGATCGAGGGCATGATCATCGGCGCCTACGTGATGGGCGCTACCGAAGGCATCGTATACGTGCGCGCCGAATACCCGCTGGCGGTTCACCGGCTGGAACGCGCCATCGAGCAGGCGCGCGAGTACGGCATGCTGGGCGAGAACATCCTGGGGCGCGGGTTCCAGTTCGATATCTCGCTGGTGGAAGGCGCGGGAGCCTTTGTCTGCGGTGAGGAGACGGCCCTCATTGCGTCGCTCGAAGGCATGGCCGGGCGGCCGCGGCCGCGTCCCCCATTTCCGGCGCAAAAGGGGTTGTGGGGCAGGCCGACCAGCATCAACAACGTCGAGACCTGGTACAACATCGCGCCCATCGTCACCAAGGGTGCGGCATGGTTCACCGAAACCGGCAGCACGAAAAGCGCGGGGACCAAGGTTTTCTCGCTGGTGGGCAAGATCACCAACTCAGGGCTGGTGGAATTGCCGCTGGGGACGCCGCTGAAGACGCTGGTGTACGACATCGGCGAGGGCGGCATTGCCGGGAGGGCGATCAAGGCCGTGCAGACCGGCGGCCCGTCGGGCGGCTGCATCCCGCATGAGATGTTCGACACCGCGGTGGATTACGAAAGCCTGGCGCAGATCGGCTCCATCATGGGGTCCGGCGGCATGGTGGTGATGGATGAAGACAACTGCATGGTGGACGTGGCGCGGTTCTTCATCGAGTTCACGCATTCCGAATCCTGCGGCAAATGCGTACCGTGCCGCGTGGGCCTGGATAAAGCGCTGAAGACCCTGGACGCGTTCACCCGCGGGGTCGCCACGCAAGACCAGTTCGAGGTGCTCGAAGACCTGGGACGGATGATTCGCGACTGCTCCTTGTGCGGCCTGGGCCAGTCGGCGCCCAATCCGGTGCTGACCGCGCTTCGCCACTTCCGCCATGAATTCGAAGACCACATTGTGGCGCGGCGCTGCCGGGCGGGCGTCTGCGAAGAGCTGGTGCTTTCGCCCTGCGAGAACAGTTGCCCGCTCCACATGAACATCCCGCGCTTCCTGCAACTGTATAAGGAAGGCAAGCTGGATGAGGCCTACGAATCGGTGGTGCTCGATAATCCCCTGCCCGCGTCCACCGGCCGGGTATGCCAGCACCCCTGCGACAATCGGTGCCGGCGCCAGACGCTGGATGAAGCGGTGAACATGCGCGACGTTCACCGGCTGATTGCCGACTCGGTGTTCGCCTCCGACCGGTACGAAGAGCTGAATGCCCGCGTGGTGGCGCGGCGATTCGCGCCCAGCGGGCGCAAGATCGCGGTGGCGGGCGCGGGGCCGGCCGGCCTGACCGCCGCATACTACCTGGCGATGCTGGGTCACGAAGTCACGGTGTTCGAGAGCAAAGCCGAGGCGGGCGGCATGCTGCGGTATGTGCTGCCGGAGTACCGGCTGCCGAAAGAGGTATTGCGAAAAGAGATCCAGCTCATTGAGCGGATGGGAGTCAAATTCGTATTCGATACGCGGGTCGGATTCGACCTGCCGCTGCACGAACTCGACGACCGGTTCGACGCGGTCTTCCTATCCTTCGGAACCTGGAAGGAATCGTGGGTGTATCTGGCGGGCACCGAGCTGAAGGGCGTGTGGCCGGCGCTGCCGTTCCTGGAAGCGGTGGCGCGCCAGGAGGAGATCTCGCTCGGCCGCAAAGTCGCCATTATCGGCGGAGGCAATGCCGCCATCGATTCGGCGCGCACGGTTCTGCGCATGGGAGCCGAGGCGCTGATCGTGTATCGCCGCGAACGCAAAGACATGCCCGCCATCGAAGAGGAGACGCTGGCAGCCGAGGATGAGGGCGCCAAGATCCTGTTCCTGGCGGCGCCGCACCGCATCATCGGAACGCCCGATGGGCGCGTGAAGGCGCTCGAAGTGGTGAAGACCAAGCTGGGCGAGTACGATTCCTCGGGCCGCCGCAAGCCGGTTCCCACCGGCGAGATTCAGCGCTACGAGTGCGACAGCGTAATCCTGGCGGTGGGGGAAGCCGTGGACATGGACCTGCTGCAAGCCTCCGGCCTGAAAATCAGCGAGCAGAAAACCATCGAGATCGACCGCTACTCGATGGAGACCAGCCGGCCGCGGTTCTTCGCCGGCGGCGACGTGGTCAGCGGCGCTTCGAACCTCTCCAACGCGATGGGTTACGGAAAGAAGGCGGCGCGCAACATCGACGAGCGGTTGATGGGCGTGCGCCGTTGGGCGAAGCTGTTTCCGGAGTTCGAGTACGCGCAGGAGGCGCCTTTGCTGCCGAGCGAGAGCCGCCGCCACCATCCGGGCCATCTGCCGGCGCACGAACGGGTGAAGAGCGTCGAGGAAGTGGTGATCGGCCTGACGCTGGAGGAGGCTCACGAGGAAGCGTGCCGGTGCCTGCGCTGTGACGTGAAAGCGGTGGGTGGGAGATAACATGGCGCAAAAGAAAATCTCGATCCGGATTGACGGCGAACTGGTGGGCGCCACCGAGGGAATGACGATTCTCGAAGCGGCGCAGGGAGCCGGGAAGGAAATTCCCACGCTCTGTCACATGGACGGGCTGACCGCGGTGGGAGCCTGCCGGTTGTGCGTGGTGGAGGTGGCGGGCATTGGCCGCCTGCTGCCGGCCTGCACCACGCCGGCGCAGGACGGCATGTCGGTGACTACGGTTTCGGCGCAGCTTACGCGATACCGGCGGATGGTGATCGAGCTGTTGCTGGTGGAGCGAAACCACGTCTGCTCCGTGTGCGTATCGAACGGGCATTGCGAGTTGCAATCGCTCGCCAAATCGCTGGGCGTGAGCAGCGTACGGTACCCGTACAATTATCCGCGCCTGCCGGTGGACCTCTCGCATAGCCGTTTCGTGCTGGATCACAACCGCTGCGTGCTGTGCACGCGGTGCGTGCGGGTCTGCGCCGAGGTGGAAGGGGCGCACGTTTGGGAAATCACCAACCGCGGGATTAAGTGCCGGGTGACCAGCGAGATGAACCAGCCGTGGGGATCGGCTGCGAGTTGCACCAACTGCGGCAAGTGCGTTCAATCGTGCCCGACCGGCGCATTGATCGAGAAAGGGTTCGCGGTGGAAGAGATGACCAAGCGCCACGAAAACATCAGCGCACTGGCGCTCGCGAAAGGAGCCCGCCCATGAACCGGCTGAAGCTGGCGACCGTGTGGCTGGACGGCTGCTCGGGCTGCCACATGTCGCTGCTCGATATCGACGCCGCCATCATCGACGTGGCGGGCAAGGCGGATCTGGTATACGGCCCGCTGGTGGACGCGCAGGAATTTCCCGAGGGCGTGGATGTCACCCTGGTGGAAGGCGCGGTGAGCAGCCAGGAAGATTTGAAGAAGCTGCAAAAAATCCGCAGCCGCACGCGGACCCTGGTAGCGCTGGGCGATTGCGCGGTGACCAGCAACGTCTCCGCCATGCGGAACGGCCTGCCGGTGCAGAAGATGCTGCAATCGATCTACGTCGAGGGCGTGTCGGAATCGAAGGGCGTGCCCACCGATGGCGTGCCGGCGCTGCTGGCGCAGGCGCGGCCGGTGCGCGAATTCGTCAAAGTGGATCTGCACGTGCCCGGATGCCCGCCCGCTTCCAAGGCCATCCTCAGCGTTCTCAGCGACCTGCTGGCGGGGCGGAAGCCCGATGCGAGCGCCAAATTGAAATTCGGCTAGGAGACTTGCGGATGAAACGAATCACCATCGATCCCGTAACCCGCATTGAAGGGCACGCGAAGATCACCATCCATCTGGGAGACGACGGCAAGGTGGCGCGCACCCAGTTCCACGTGACGCAGATCCGCGGGTTCGAGAAGTTCACCGAAGGCCGCCCGTTCTACGAAATGCCGGGGATCACTTCGCGGGTGTGCGGCATCTGCCCGATCAGCCATCTGCTGGCGTCTTCCAAAGCGTGCGACGCCATCCTCGCCGTGCGGATTCCCAAGGCGGCCGCGCTGCTCCGTGAGCTGGTCCATTACGCGCAATTCGTGCAGTCCCACGCGCTGAGCTTCTTTCACCTGTCGTCGCCGGACCTGCTGCTGGGTTTCGATTCCGATATGGCGAAGCGCAACGTGCTCGGCGTCATCGAAAAACACCCGGAGCTGGCGCGCGATGGCATCGAGCTGCGCAAGTTCGGCCAGCACGCGATCGAAATTCTGTGCAAGGAGCGTGTGCATCCGTCCTGGATCGTGCCGGGCGGAATGAAGGAGCCGCTCAGCGCCGCCGGGCGGGGCGAGATGCTGGCAGGCCTGCCGCAGGCCAAGGAAATCGCGCGCCGGGCGCTCGCGCTTTTCAAGAGCGTGCTGGACCGCTTCGACGAAGAGATCAAGAATTTCGGCACCGCGCCGATGATGAGCGCGGGGCTGGTGGACCGCTCCGGCGCGGTCGCGCTGTACGACGGCGGGTTGCGCTTCCGCGACGCCGAGGGCGCCGTGGTCGAAGACCAGATTCCGGCCGAAGACTACGCGACCTACATCGGCGAAGCGTCGGCGAAAGATTCGTACATGAAGTCGCCATACTTCCGGCCGCGCGGTTTTCCGGCGGGCATTTACCGCGTGGGTCCGCTGGCGCGATTGAGCGTCGCCGACCGCTGCGGCACGCCGGAGGCCGATAAAGAGCTGGCCGAATTCCGCGAGCGCTTCGGGCGCACGCCGCGCAGCTCGTTCCTCTATCACTATGCGCGCCTGATCGAGGCACTCTATGCGCTGGAGCGGATGGAAGTGCTGTTGCTCGATCCGCGCATCCTCGACACTCACGTGCGCGCGCGAGCCGGAGTGAACGCGCTCGAAGGAATCGGCGTGATCGAGGCCCCGCGCGGAACCCTCATTCATCACTATAAAGTGAACGAGGACGGCGGCATGGTCTGGGCCAACCTGATTGTGGCCACCGGACACAACGCACTGGCCATCGCCGGCAGCGTGGAAGAGACGGCCAAGCATTTTGTCGATGGCGGGAAATTGCAGGAAGGCATGTTGAACCGCGTGTCGGCGGTGGTGCGCGCGTATGACCCGTGCCTGAGCTGCTCGACGCACGCCGGCGGCGCGACGCCGGTCGCCGTCGAATTACGCGCGCCGGATGGGGCGCTGCTCGATGAGGCACGAACGTAGCGGCTGTAGCCAGTGGCCCACGCCGCCGCGGCGCGGGCTGCCCGTGCACCA
The DNA here is from genome assembly GCA_049508735.1 of Bryobacteraceae bacterium. GTDB lineage: Bacteria > Acidobacteriota > Terriglobia > Bryobacterales > Bryobacteraceae > Bog-375. The sequence continues at coordinate 54,634 of JBELAO010000025.1, forward strand.
TCCGGGGCCGTCAAGCCTGCAGCGTCGAGAATCGTCTCGACGTTCCTTCGCGGTAGGACAGACCATCGCCTTTCGTGGTCTGTCATCGCGCCCCAAAGTGCAGCAAGTTGACAGACGACAGAAACCGATCGTCTGTCCTACCTCGGCGCCCCGCCGCCCACTCCGCAGCCAAGCAACGTCGAGACGACTCTCGACGCTGCACGCAGGAGTGCGCGCGCCACGGCGCCCGCCATTGATTCTCGGCTACGGCAATTCCCTGCGTGGAGACGACGCCGTAGGTCCGCGTCTGGCCACCATCCTGGGCGGATTAGCCGTGCAGCAGTTAGTCCCCGAGTTAGCCGAACGCCTGGCCGCCGAGGAGCGCGTCATCTTCATCGACGCCCGCACAGACCTGCGGCCCGGTGAAGTGCAAATGATGCCCGTGGATGGCGAGAGCGCATCGACCCACTGGTGCTCGCCCGGATCCCTGCTGCGCCTGGCACTGGAAGTTTACGGCAAGGCCCCCGAGGCCATCCTGATCGGCATCGGCGGAGAATCCTTCGACCTGGGCGCCCCGATCTCAGAGGCCGCGCAGCAAGGAATGGAGAAAGCACTGGAGAAGATTCGGGCGATGGGGTGAAGTCGGCGCGGGGTGCGCGGGGTGCGCCGCCGGCCGTTACGAAACGGGGTAATTGGTTACTGTCCCCGCTGGTTCGGCCGAAACGGGGTAATTGGTTACTGTCCCCGCTGGTTCTCCGCAAAACCCCCGCCGCCTTACTCCTTCGGCCCGATTCCCAGCGTTTTCATTTTGCGATACAGGTTGCTGCGCTCGAGGCCTAGTAGCTCGGCGGTTCTGGTGACGTTGCCGGCGGTTTCTTCTAGTTTTCTCAGGATGTAATCGCGCTCGGCGGCTTCGCGGACTTCCTGCAGGCTGCCGAAGCGGTCGAGCGGGCGATCCTGCGGCTTGCGCGTGCCGGCGAGCGGAATGTGGCGGGCGTCGACGCGCACTTGCGGATTCAAAATGACGATCCGCTCGATCAGGTTCTTCAACTCGCGCACGTTGCCTGGCCAGTGATATTCGCCGAGCACGCGGTATGCCTCGGGGGTCAGCTCCTTGGGCTTGCGGCCGTAAGCGGTGGTGAACTCGCGCAGAAAATAGTCGGCCAGCAGCGGAATATCCTCGCGGCGGTCGCGCAGCGGCGGAACGGCGAAGGGAATCACGTTGAGGCGGTAGAACAGGTCTTCGCGGAAATTGCCGCGTTCGATCTCCTCTTCCAGATTCTTGTTGGTGGCGGCGACCACGCGTACGTCCACCTGCACGCTGCCAGGGCCGCCGACCGGTTCGAAGCGCTGCTCTTCGAGCGAGCGCAGCACCTTGGCCTGCGTGCGCAAGCTCATATCGCCGACTTCGTCGAGAAACAGGGTGCCACCGTCGGCCTTTTGAAACTTGCCGATCTTATCTTCGTGGGCGCTGGTGAAGCTGCCCTTGATGTGGCCGAACAGCTCGCTTTCGATCAGCTCTTCCGGAATCGCGGCGCAGTTGACCTCCACGAACGGCTCGGCGGCGCGCGTGCTGAGGGCGTGGATGGCGTGCGCCACCAGCTCCTTGCCGGTGCCGCTTTCGCCATAGATGAGGACGCGGCCGTTGGTGGCTGCCATCAAGGAAAGCTGCTGGCGCAGCGCCTTCATGGGGACGCTCTCGCCGATGATGCGATGGCGGCCGCTCGAGTCCTGTTTGAGCTGGCTGTTTTCGAGCGCCAGCGCGTGGTGCCCCAGCGCGTTTTTCACCACCACCGAGATCTTGTCGATGGAGAGCGGCTTTTCGAGAAAATCGAACGCGCCCAGCTTGGTGGCCTTGACGGCGGCTTCGATGCTGCCGTGGCCGGAGATTACGACCACCTCGGGCCGCTCGGCGAACGGGATGGCCTGGATGCGCTCAAGCACCTCCATGCCGTCCATGCCGGGCAGCCAGATATCGAGCAGCACCAGCTCAAAGCCGGCGCCGGGAAGCGCGTCCAGGCAGGCTTCGCCGCTTTCCGCAGTTTCGGCGAGATAGCCTTCGTCCTCAAGCACGCCGGCCAGCGATCGGCGGATTTCCGGCTCGTCATCCACCACCAGAATGCGCCGCTGCTTCATGCTTTCACCGGCGCGGCGGGCTGCGCCTGCGGTGCGGCGGGCTCGGCCGCTTCGGCGTCGGCGGCCACTGGAATCTCGATGGTGAAGCGCGCACCGGCCGGCAGATTGTCTTCCACGCGAATGTGCGCATCGTGCTCGGCCACGATGTGGCTGACGATGGCGAGACCCAGGCCGGTGCCGCGCCCCTTGGTGGAGAAATAGGGCAGGAACAGTTTCTCTTTTTCATCGGGACTGACGCCGCAGCCGGAATCGGCCACCACCAGCTCGACCGTGTCGGCGGCGCCAGGCTGGGTGGCCACGTGGAGATTCTTGACCAGCGAATCCTGCATGGCTTCGGCGGCGTTATCCACCAGGTTCACCACCACGCGCTGGAACTGCTCGCGGTCCAGATTCACCGGCGGCAGATCGGGAGCGAAGCTGGTGCGCAGGTCGATCGCATCCAGGCGCCCGTGAAAAATGGCCAGCGCGTCGCGCACAACTTCGTTCAAGTCGGAGCGCACCGGCTGCGCGGCGGGGAAGCGCGCGAACTGCGAGAATTCGTCGACCAGGGTCTTCACCGATTCCACCGAGCGGCTGATGGTCTGCGCGCATTCATCGAGGATGCGGCGCGGCGCGGGAGCCAGCTCCAGCCGGTCGATCTGCCGCACGATGCGTTCGGCGGACAACGCGATAGGGGTGAGCGGATTCTTGATTTCGTGCGCCACGCGGCGCGCCACCTCATGCCAGGCGGCGGACTTTTGCGCACGCAGCAGCTCGCTGGTATCTTCGATCACGATCACGAAACCGGACGTGACTCTTTCCTCGAGCGCCGCCACCGTAACCGACAGATGGCGGTTGCGGTTTTCCGTGCGCAGCTCCAATTGGCTTGAGGCGGCGCCGGTGCGGCGTGCGCGTTTCATGAGGTAATTGATTTCGGCCGTGTCCTCGCGCGAAAACAGGTCTTCCAGGCGGGCAGCCTTTTCCACTTCCGTAACCGGAAAGATCTGATGGAGCGCGCGGTTGACGCGCTGGATGGCGCCGTCGGCGGAGATGGAGATGACGCCGGTGGGGATGCTTTCGAGGATGGCTTCGGTGAAGCGGCGGCGGCGGTCGAGCTCGCGGCTGTTGGCCTCCAGTTCCTGCGTCATCCGGTTAAAGCCGCGCACCAGCGACCCCAGCTCATCGGCGGCGCGCACATTCACACGGTGCGACAGGTTGCCGCCGCGGACCTGGCTGGCGGCTTCGGCCAGCGCGGTGATGGGAATGCTGATCTGCTTGGAAAGGAACAGCGCGATCCAGGTGGCCACGAACAGCACGAACAGGGTGATCAAGATCATCAGCATCACGCTGACGCGGCGCACCGCGTGGGCGTTGTCGTGGCTCTCCCGCCACTGGCGGGCCCAGGTACCGACCACGGCTTTCTTTTCCGCCACGCCTCCGGGCACTTCGGCGGTCACGGCGACGAAGCCCAGCCGCCGCTGCCCCTGCAAAACCGGGTAGGATGCCGCAACCAGACGATCGACTTTGGCGGGCTGCTGGTAAGGCCCCCAGGAATCGAGCGGCGCCCCGCCAGGGGAAGCGTAAACCGCCGCTGAGGCGAGCTCATAGCTGGCCGCGAAACGGGCCAGGAAGTCCGGCGTGCGCGCGCCGCCCTCGAGCAACTGGCGAACTTCGGGCTGCGCGGCCAGCAGGGCCGCCTGGGCGTCAGTCTCGTCCTGCATCTCCTTGCCAAGCTGGCGGACGATATTCTCGAAAGCCGTCAACTCATTGCCTGCCGGCTCTTGAAACCAGTAGGCGATGTTGCGATTCATCACGTAATAACTGAACAGTACGAGGAAGAATACCGGCACGAAGCTGAGGGCGAGCGCGCCGACGACGAGCTTGGTTTTGATGCGCGAACCTTCGCGCCGGCTCTGACGCTCGACGTACAACTTGACAAACTCGCGGATCAGAATCCAGCCGAGCGTCACCATCAGGAGGAAAATGAGGCTGGAAACAGCCCAGTAAATCAGCGTCTGATTGGGATTGGCGGGGCGGAAGTTGCCTGGGTTGAACGAGCCTTCCCAGACCACCAGGATGACGGAAATCGCCAGCAGGATGGAGAGAGACCCGTAAATCAGCCGCTTCCGCATGAGCTTGCCCTAGCTCCGATTATACGTGCCTGGCGAGGCGCGTGACCAAAGAGGCCTCTCGGCGGGAGCGGGACGATGCGAACCGTGGCGGGGGACAACCCAAAAGACGAGCGGTGGAGGCGCAGTTCCGACACCCAGCGCATGTGCGCGCCCACCTATGCATTGTTGGCAGGCGGAAGCGCCTGCCACACTGAGCCTACTTCACGCTTTCGACTTTGATGGCGCCGTCGGCGACTTCGCCAGTGAGGGTAACTTTCTTGCCGGCGAAATCCTTGACTTTGCCCTGGTCCGCGATCTTGTGGACCGTGCCATCGTCGGTGACCAGCACCGCGGGCGAGCCGCGCTTGATGCAGCTCTGCGCGCAGGTCACGTTGCCCAGCATTTCCTTCTTGCCGGAGCATGCCTCGTCTATGATGTACCCAGTCCACTCCGCCGCCATCGCCGAGCCGGCAGCCAACGCGGCCAATATCATCAACTTCTTCATGTCGTCGCCTCTCCTCCTGCATCCAACAGTATATTATTACCGCCGCGAGCGCGCATGCCGACAGCCGCTTTACAACTGTCAACTCTGTAGAGGGATCATACGGGACAGTACATTCAGCGTACTTGCCGAAGTGCCTGATTGAGCTGGCAACTAATAAAACAAATACTTCCGCCACTGCGCATCGCTCTTGCCGAGCATCCGCATGAGATGGCGGCTGGTGTGGAGACTGAAAGGACGAGGCTGCCGGGCCAGCCGCATTCCCGCTTCTTCCGGCGTCCGATTGCCCTTGCGGTTGTTGCAGTGATGGCAGCAAGCCACCAGATTCTCCCAGGCCGATTCGCCCGCCCGCGAGCGCGGGATTACGTGGTCCAGGGTCAGTTCCCCGGAGGGGAAGGTGCGATGGCAATACTGGCAGGTGTAGCGATCGCGCATGAGGATGTTCTTGCGCGAAAGCGCCCGCGTTTGATGGGGGATTCTGCGGTATTCGAGCAGCCGGATCACCGATGGCAGGCGCACCGCCGCGCGCGCGGAGTGAATCGCGTGGGCCGATTCTTCTTCCGCGGAAGCCACGCCTTTCAGGACCAGCACCAGGGCGCGCCGCGCCCCGCAAATATTGATCGGCTCATAGCTGGCGTTCAGCACCAGCACCGGCTTCTGCAGTCGATCGGCCATTCAGGATGTTCCTCCCACCACGGATGGAGTTGCTACGTGCGAAAACACAAAACGCCGCTCGGCGCGCGCCACGGTCAGCAGCTCCACGCGCGCCGCCCCGGCGCGTTTCAGGGCCAGCGCGCAGGCCGCGGCGGTTGCGCCCGTCGTCATCACATCGTCGATCAGCAGGATCTTGCGGCCTGCCGCGCGGTCCGGCCGGCGGCATTGGAAAGCGGCCGACACGTTGCGCCGGCGGCCGGTATTGCTCAGACTCGCCTGTGAGGCGGTGGAGCGCAGGCGGCGCAACAGGCTTGTTCGAGGCATGCCGCTACGCCACGCGACCCACCGCGCCAGCAGATCCGCCTGGTTGAATCCGCGCTGCCACCGTCTCCGCCAGTGCAGCGGAACCGCGGTGACGCAGTCGAAGGCTCCGTCGCGCGGCAGAGCCCGCAGCAACAAATCCCCCAAAGGGCCGGCGAGCGTTCGCACCTTGCGGTACTTATAGAGGTGGATCAACTGCCGCAGTACGCCATCGTAGAAACCGAACGAGTAGGCGGCATCGAAGCCGCGCAGCCCGCTGCGGCACAGCGCGCAACGCCCTTCCTCATCGAGCGGAAACCGGTTTTGAAACGGCGTCCGGCAGGATACGCAGAAGAATTCGGCATCGAGCGGCGCCGGCGCCCGGAGGCAAGCGGGGCACACAGGAACGCGGGAAATCTGGTTGAGCGGCAGGCCGCACACGCGGCAATCATCGGGGAGGAAAAGGGAAAAAAAGGCGCAAGAAGTTGCTCGGAATACCTGGGGACCTACATTCGAGATTGCGGCTTGCCGGCTACTCGAGAAGACCCACCTCCGCCAAGACTTCTATTGTACCCGAGATGAGGAGCCGCGGGGGAACGAACCACTGAAACAGTTGGCAGGCGGAAGCGCCTGCCAACCCTATTTCATTTCAATTGTGTAACGCCCTTGCTTTCGTCGATCAGCACGCGCTGGTTGGCGGCCACGTTTTGGAAATGCTGGTGCGTGCCGCTGGGCCAGGCGATCTCGAGATTGGCGGCTGTGTCTTTACCGAGGCCGAAGGTGAGGGCGAGGTCGCTTTGCGAGCAGTAACTGGAGCCGCTGCGCACCATATTCCATTGCTTGCCGCCGGCACTATCCACGCGCACCACGGCGCCGATGCCATCGCGGTTGGACTTAGTCCCGGCGAGGCGCACCGACAACCAGTGGTTACGATTGCCTCCATCATTGCGCAGCAGGTGGGCGGGGCCATTGTTGGTCGATATGACAAGGTCCAGATCGCCATCGTGATCGTAATCGGCGTACGCCGCGCCGCGCGCCACCATCGGCTGGGCGAAGCCGGGGCCTAACTGGCCACTTACGTTTTCGAACTTGTGGTTCCCCAGGTTGCGGAACAGGAGCAGTAACTCGCGATAGCTCACCTTGGGCTGGACGCGGCCGATCTCGTCTTCGATGTGGCCATTGGCGGCGAAAATGTCGGGGTAGCCGTCAAGATCGTAGTCGAAGAAGAAGACGCCGAAGGTGAGCGAAAGCAGGCTGGCACGGCCGACGGTGGAGGAGGGAGCTTCATCGACAAACAAGCCGTTGCCTTCGTTGTGATAAAGCCCGAGCATCTGGTTGGAAAAGTTGCCGACCAGCAGGTGCTGACGTCCGGAGCGATCGTAATCGCCGGCGTCGGCGCCCATCGCGCCGCGAGCCACGCCATCCTCGCCGTAAGCCACCCCAGCGGTCATGCCTTCTTCCTTGAACGTGCCGTTGCCCAGGTTGCGATAGAGTTTGTTGGGCTGCGTATCGTTCGCGACAAAGATATCCGGCCAGCCATCGTTGTTATAGTCGAGGATGGTTACGCCTAACGACTTACTCGTCGGATCGCCCAGGCCGGCGCGTTCGGTCACATCCTCGAAGCGCCCGCCGCCCAAATTATGATACAGACGCGAGCTTGTTCCTTTGTAGGATTCCGGCGTGCAATAGGACTTAGTAGAGCCATCGAGCGAACATTTCAGGTCGCCCTTCTCGGTCCATTGCACATAGTTGGCTACGAATAAGTCGAGCTTGCCATCGCGGTCGTAGTCCAGCCAGGCGGCGCTCGAACCGAAGTTTGCGTTGTGAATGCCGGACTCTTTGGTGACGTCGCGGAATTTGAAATTGCCCTCGTTGTGAAAGAGGTGGTCGCCATCGATCGCGGTGATGTAGACATCGTCGCGGCCGTCGTTATCGTAATCGCCGATGGCCACGCCCATGCCGTAGATTTCGATATCGAGGCCGCTCGCGGCCGTGACGTCGGTAAAGGTGCCGTTGCGGTTGTTGCGGTAGAGCGCGGCCGTGGTGCGGCGGCCGCGCGGCGTGAAGTCCCTGCCGTTGACGAACAGGATATCCGGCCAGCCGTCGCCATCGGCGTCGAAGAAAGCCACGCCAGAGCCCAGGGTTTCCGGCAGATACTTCTTGCCGGTGCGGCCGGCGTTGTGTGTGAAGTGGATGCCGGCCTGCGCGGTGACGTCAGTGAACACGACGGCCGGACGATCAGGCGCGGTGGCCCAGGCCATGACGCAGGCCGCGGCCAGGGCGAGAAGGCTCAATGCGGCGGAAAGGAGAAGGCTATGTTTCATTGCTGGACGTCGTGGCGTGGTATCCATACGGACCGCTCCCTACGGTCGCGGCTCCGATGGCACCGCGCTTTCGTGGTCGTGGATCGGCTGGCGCTCGTTGTTGTCTTCGGGGCTTCTCATACGGGCCTTTTCTGTGATGGCTTGCGACGATTCATCCGCCTTGAAGCGGCGGAACAGCGTCTCTTCCCGCGCTGCTCCAGCGTCGTCGTTCAGACCTCGATAACACAGCATCAGCGTGTAATGCATTTGCACGTCTTCCGGATCCACGGCGCACACCTGCTTCAGAGTTTCGACGGCGGCAGCATACTGGCGTTTGAGGAACTGGATGCGAGCGATCTGGTTGAGCACCACGCGGTCGCGCGGGTATTTCAAGCGCACCGCTTCGAGCGATTGGAGCGCGTCATTGTAATCGCCATCGGCGCGCTGCGCCGCGGCTTTGAAGAACCAGATGCGGCCGAGCTGCGAATCGATCGACATCGCTTTTTCGATATATGGCTTGGCGGCGTCGGTTTCGCCTTCCTGAATCAGCGCCCGCGCCACGTTCAGCCAGCCATCGGCATAACCCGGTTCGGCTTCGGTCACTTTTTGAAACGCATATTCGGCGCCTTTCAAATCGCCTTGCAGAAGCAGGCCGATGCCCCAATCGTTCCAGCGCTCGCGGTCCTGCTTGCGCACGACAGGCGTCCAGGTGGGCTGGCCCAGAGGCACGGTGGCGTGCGCTTCGGCGAGGGTGACGATGGGAAGATCCGGGATGCGGCCGCGAATGGCGCCGGAGACATTGGACGGGATCGAGGTTGGCAGAAACCGATATTCGAGACCGTTGTGATCGAGGCCCAGCAGCGCCGGATCCTGGCCCGGCGCGGGCTGGCCGGCGTAAGAAAACTGCGTGTAATACCAGGAGAACTTGCGATAATTCAGGCGCGCCGTGAAACTGATGGGACCGCGCGCGTCCTTCGGCACGGTGACGCGGTAGTGAACCGTGTCGGCCGCGCCGGGTGGAATCAGGTGCACGTAGAGCACGCTGCGCGACTGCCAGGCGTTGCGTTTGTTAATCGGGTTGGCATTGGCATCGAGCTGGTACGACCGGTAAAAATGCGCGCCCGGATCGACCGGCCCCTTACCGTTATCCGCCACGTTCCCGCTCCAAAAGACGATTCGGCCATCGGCATCGCGGGCTTCGAGCTCCAGCCACACGTCGAAGGCGTCGACGGTGCCGGCGGGGAAGAAGTGGCCGATCTTCCGGGTTCGGACTACCACGTCCACACGGGCGGTTTTGCCGGGTTCGAGCACCGCTCCCGAGGCGTCGATGGGCGCCGCGATCTTGCCCACTTCGCGAATCAGTGCCGGGGCAGACTGTTCGGACTCCTCGCCCACGGCGAAACTCGTGTTGGCCGCCACCGGATTGTCGGCGCGGCGCAGCATAGCGGG
>JBELAO010000026.1:0-62103 GCA_049508735.1 Bryobacteraceae bacterium
CTTGTGGGCGGCGTTCGGCGAAGCTCCCGGCTAGGAAACGTTCGCCAACGTCCAATTATAGGAGGGCACTCCCCTTATTTCAGACTGCAAGAACCTGTCTTGGACAAGAGTGATTTTCTTTCGCCCTCCGGGCTGGCCCTATTGTGGCCTCGCACCCGAGTTATGTCCCGCAGCCCACGCGCTCACGGTGCCCGGCGGGTCTGACGGCTGAGAAAAGGCCGCACCGCTTCAGCCGTTATTCGCGCGTGGCAACCGGAACCAGCGCGCCATTCCGAATCTTATAATCGTGGCCGCGCCAGCGGAGTGTCCGTCTGGTGAAACTGGCTGCCCAGATGCCGAAGGCCACGGCGTCCCACAGCGGCACCAGCAAGAGCTTGTGAGCGACCCCCGGTTGCCGCAATCCCCACGCAGCGATCATCCACGTCAGCAGCCACCGCAGGCCCAGGTAGGCTGCCCAATACGCCAGCGCCGCGGCGGGGGGCGCCAGCACCGCCGCCGCCAACAGCCACGGCATGGCCTGCGTAAACAGCAGCCCGAAGTGGCCCCAGGGCCGCATGTGCCGCATTACCACCATCCAGCGGAGGCGCTTGTGGAGCAGTTCGCCCATCGAGGCGAAATCGGCCACGGTTTCCACGGTGTAGGGTAGTAGCTTCACCTCGTAGCCCTGCTCGGCGATCAGCCGGCCGACCAGCAGATCGTCGCCGGGCAGATTTTCGATGGCGCGGTATCCACCGAAGCCGGCCAGCCGCTCGCGCGTGGTGGCGATGGTCGGCCCCAGCGCGAACTTAACGCCATCCAACTGCCAGGCCACGATGATGCCGGCATAAAAATCCGACAGCATTCCAGTAGAGTGCAAGCGGTCGGCGAAGGTTTTCTCCTGCGCCGTCACGTAGAAACAGGTGGCCGCGCCCACCTTTGGGTCGGCCAGGGCCGCTACTACGGTGCGCAGATAGTCGGGGCTCACGCGCACGTCGCTATCGCTGATCACCAGCACCGGGTGCGCGGCTTCGGCAACCAGGCGGTCGAGCTTGGCCACTTTGTCGTTGGCGGCGTCGCGGCCGGAGCCGTAGAGCACGCGGATCGGCCGCTCCGGAAAGGCGCGCTGCAGTTTCTCGATCACCGGCAGGGCCGGGTCTTCGGTGTCGCTCACGCAGAACACCAGCTCATAATCCGGATAATCCTGGTGGCAGAAGCTGGCGAAATTTGCGTACGCATCCGGATCGACGCCGCGGATCGGCTTCAGGTTGCTGACGGCGGGCGTGAAGCTGGTTGAGCTTGCCGTGCCACTGCGCTCGGTTCGGAAAAAACGCCACACGCTGAAAACTGCGATCGCGTAATATGCCAGCGGCGCGGCGGCAATGGCGAGCAATAGGATCTCGATCAGGCTCATCGGCTCAGTAGTTCAGGCTATCATCGCGCCACCGCGCAGCGCTAATCGCTCTAGCCGCGTCTTCTCTGAGGTGGGGCATGATTTAGAGACTGCTGAAAGAGTCCGACAACACATTCCATGGCCACGGATGAACACAGATGGACACGGATAAGCCAATTCTTTTCAATCTGTGTTCATCGGTGTTTTATCCGTGGCCATGATGTTTTTGGTGTTTGTCAGCAAGCTCTTTAGCTCGCCTGTTTTTCGTTCTAGAGTAGACTAAATAGATACTTTTCATCGCGGAACGAGTCGAACCAGTTATGTCCGTTCACATCGTCCAAGTCGACGCTTTCACCAATCGCCCTTTTGCCGGGAATCCCGCCGCGGTTTGCGTGCTTCCCGAACCGCGTCCCGATGCCTGGATGCGCGACGTCGCGCGCGAGATGAATCTCTCGGAGACCGCCTTCCTGCATCCGGAAAATGGCGGCTACCGCCTGCGCTGGCTCACGCCGTCGGTGGAAGTGGATTTGTGCGGCCACGCCACCATCGCCAGCGCGCACGTGCTGTGGGAAGACAGCCACTTACCCGCGGACAAGCAGGCGCGCTTCCAAACCCGCAGCGGCCTGCTGCTGGCGGACCGGCGCGGCGAGTGGATCGAGCTCGATTTTCCGGCCAAGCTCGCGACGCCGGTCGAAGCCCCGGCGGGCATGCTAACTGCGCTCGGCGTCAAAGCCACCAACGTCGCCAAGAATCAGTTCGATTACCTGGTGGAGGTGGCGTCGGAAGAGGAAGTGCGCGCCGCCGCGCCGGATTTCACCGCCTTGAAGAAAGTCGGAGCGCGCGGCATCATCGTCACCGCCCGCGCCTCAACCAATGGCTTCGATTTCGTTTCGCGATTCTTCGCGCCCGGCTCGGGGATAGATGAAGACCCGGTCACCGGCTCGTCGCATACCGCACTTGGACCTTACTGGGCGGCGCGCCTGGGCAAAACCGAGTTCACCGCGTACCAGGCGTCCGCGCGCGGCGGAGTAGTCCGCGTGAGGCTAAACGGCGACCGCGTGATCCTGGGCGGCCAAGCGGTGACCGTGATGCGGGCGGAGTTGCTGGCGTAAGCAGGGAGAGAGGGAAGCGGGCTCCCCTTTTCCCGAGGCCGGGCGGAGTTGGCCGCAAGGGTAGTTTGTCTTCTGGCAAGGATTAGGATGGATGTGAAATGAAAAATGCGTCTGTCCCCTTTACCTGGCTCGCGAAGTGAGAGTGTGTGGCTGGGGCGCTTTGCGCCGGAATATTCGCGCGGCTAGGCGGCTTCCAGCACGTGCATTTCGATGCGTAAGCCCGCGGCGGTCGCCATGTTCACCAGCGCGTCGAGGGCAAACAAGTTGATCTTGCCGCGCATCAGGTCGGAGACGCGCGGCTGCGTCACGCCGAAAAGCTGGGCCGCTTGCGCCTGGCTCATCCCGGTACGGGTGATCTGATCCTTCAAGGCGATCATCAGGACCGAGCGCAGCTTCATGTTGGCGGCCTGCTTGGGCGTGCCTTCGATAGCATCCCAGACACTGGTAAAACGTTCCTTCTTCATTGCCCTCGCTCCTTCAACAACTCGCGGTAACGCTTGGCGGCAAGCTCCACGTCTGCCTTGCTGGTTTTCCCGGTCTTCTTCTGGAAGCAGTGCAGCACGTAAATCGCGTCGGCGAACTTCGCCACGTAGAGGATGCGAAACGCGCCAGTCTCATCCCGAATCCGAATCTCCTTTGCACCCCGGCCCACCGTGTTCATGGGCTTCCAGTCGTCCGGCTCCCGACCGTTTTGCACCTGATCCAACTGATGGCCGGCCTCGCGCCTGGCCGTCAGAGGAAAGGCGCGCAAGTCTTCCAGGGAGCTGCCCCAAAACTCGACGGGTTTGGAATCAGCCACGCCAACAGTATACAACATTTTGTATACTGTAAAGGGGACAGACGCATTTATTCTGGTGAGCCATTATTGTGATAGGCACTGAATCGCCAACATAACCATATATGAACGCACTGCTGATGAAACAATACCGGCGCCTGGATCTGGTGGACATGCCTGCCCCTGCGCCGGGGCCCGGCGAATTGCTGGTGCGGGTCCATTCCTGCGGCATTTGCGGCAGCGACGTCCACGGTTTCGATGGCAGCACTGGGCGCCGCCAGCCGCCGCTGGTGATGGGGCACGAAGCGGCCGGGACGGTGGCTGGCGTGGGCGCTGGCGTCGCCGGTTTCCGCGAGGGCGACCGCGTCACGTTCGATTCCACCGTGTATTGCGGCGCGTGCTTTTTCTGCACGCGCGGCGAAGTCAACCTCTGCGACAACCGGCAGGTGCTGGGCGTCTCCTGCGGCGATTACCGCCGCCACGGCGCGTTCGCCGAGTACGTCGTCGCCCCGGCGCGCATCACGTATCACTTGCCCGACACGCTGCCGTTCGAGCACGCCGCCATGATCGAAGCGGTTTCGGTGGCCGTGCACGCGGTGGGATTGACGCCGGTGCGGTTGGGCGATTGCGCGCTGGTGGTGGGCGCCGGCATGATCGGTACGCTGGCGTTGCAGGCGCTGAAGCTGGCCGGCTGCACGCAGGTCATCGTCACCGATGTGGATGCGGGCAGGCTGAAAATGGCGCTGGAGCTCGGCGCCACTGCGGTAATCACTCCCAAGCAAGGCGACGTGGCGGAATTCGTGCGGGAACGGACCGGCGGGCGCGGCGCGGATGTTGCCGTGGAAGCGGTCGGCGCCACCGAGCCGATTCAGACCGCCATCGCCGCGCTGCGCAAGGGCGGCGCACTTACGCTCGTGGGTAACATCGCTCCTAAGATCGAGTTACCACTGCAAGCCGTAGTTACTCGCCAGCTTCGCCTGTTCGGCTCCTGCGCGTCATCGGGTGAGTATCCGACTTGCATCGACTTACTGGCGCGCGGCGCTATCCGCGTCGAGCCGCTCATCAGCGCCGTCGCCCCATTAGCCGAAGGCCCGGCCTGGTTCGAGCGGCTGTACGCACGGGAGCCGGGGTTGATGAAGGTGATTCTGCAGCCGTAGCGGCGGCGTTTCGTAAGAACCGAGGCTGCACCGCTCCCTATGGTCGCGGCTCCGAAAGGCATCGCGCGCATCGGAGCCGCGACAATCTATCGGAGCCGCGACCATAGGGAGCGGTCAAGACGCTACCGCGCCTCTGTAGATCGTTGCGCGAAACTCGCCGCGGTGACTTGGTAGACGACGTTGTCGTAACCGCGCGCGTCGTCGCGCCGGGTCCCCACTCTCACACCACCTATCTTTTCCACGGCCCGCTGCGAGCGCATGTTCTGTGGACCAACCGCCAAGACCACTCTATTTACAAATCGGAAGGCGTGCCGCAGCATGAGATGTTTCATTTCCCCGTTGTAAATGCCGCCCCAGTGGGACCTAGCCAAAAACGTCCAGCCGATTTCGATCTCGCTTTTTCCCTCGTCGTATCCGCAGAACCGCGTCGACCCAATGACGCGGCCGTCTTTCGCATCCACAACCAGAAACGCACCGCCCGATTCCATGCCGCCGCGGAAGAACTCCCGGAACACCTCTTCCTGATAGCGGTCTCTCACCGGGTGCTGCTCCCAAATGAGCGGATCTGAAGCTACCGCGTAGAGGCCGTCGAAATCCTCTTCTCGAAGCGGCCGCAGTTCCACCAGGTCACCTTTCAGAACGGGATGGAGATCGAATGACATTTTCCGATTCTACCCTGAAACTTTCGATGTATGATCTCCGTATACCGGTTCATCGCCGCGGCTGCCAGGGGATGCTTTGAGGTGACGCGGCGCGGCTAACCGAATGCCGGAGAGGAGCGTCTAATCGCCATGACCAGCTTTGCGGAGTTGCGCCAGGACCTTGTTTACGGCATTCGCATGCTCTCGAAGAGCCCCGGCTACTCGGTGGTAGCCGTGCTTTCGCTGGCGCTGGGAATTGGCGCCAACACGGCCATCTTCAGCCTCATCGATTCGGTGATTTTGAAAATGCTGCCGGTGCCGAACCCGCAGGAACTGGTGGCGTTGACCGATCCCACCGATTCGGGAGTCAACATAGGAACCAGCGGCGGCGAACGCGGCATTCTCTCCACGCGCGAATTCGAGGGGCTGCGCGACCGCACACAAGCGTTCTCCGGCGTGCTGGCGGCGCAGGCCGAATTGGACCACGGTAACGCCAGCGTCAACGGCGGCCCGCCGGAAGAGGTTCACACGCGCCTGGTAAGCGGCAATTACTTTACCGTGCTGGGCGCCAATGCGCTGGTGGGCCGCGCGTTTTCTGCAGCCGACGAACGCGGGCCCACGTCGGCGCCATACGCGGTCATCAGCTACAGCTATTGGCAGCGCCGTTTCGGCGGCGCGTTTTCCGCCATCGGCGCGCGCATGCGTCTGGAAAAAGCCGATCTCACCGTGATCGGCGTGACGCTGCCTGGTTTTCACGGCGAACAGATCGGCGCCGCGCCGGACGTCTGGATTCCGCTCGATATGCAGCCGCAATTGATGCCGGGCCGCATGTGGCTCGAGGACGATGCCGGGCACATCGCGGAAAAGGTGATGTGGCTGCAAGTCATCGGCCGCCTCAAGCCGGGCGTCACGCCTCGGCAGGCGCAGGCCAACGTCGATATCGTGTTCCAGCAAATTCTGGCCGAGGAATTCTCCGCGCTCAGCCGCAGCGATCCGAATATTCTGAAACAGAACCTGAAACTGCATGGCGCCTCGACCGGCGTTTCCAGCTTGCGCGGCGATTTCGCCGACCCGCTGTACGTGCTGATGTCGGTGGTGGCGCTGGTGCTGCTGATTGCCTGCGCCAACGTGGCCAACCTGCTGCTGGCGCGCGCCGCGGCGCGTCAGAAAGAGATCGGCGTCCGGCTCGCGCTGGGCGCCGGGCGCGCCCGCATCGTGCGCCAGTTCCTGGTGGAAAGCCTGGTGCTGGCCGCGGCCGGCGGCGTGGCCGGCGTCGCATTCGCCGCCGCCGGCGTGAAACTGCTGATGCGGCTGGCTTCGAGCGGGCCTGTTCCGCTGACGCTCGACGTTAGCCCGGACCTCAAGGTTCTGCTCTTCACCACCGCCGTCTGTTTGTTCACCGGCCTGATTTTCGGACTCGCGCCGGCGTGGCAATCGTCGTGCGTCAACGTCAGCCGCACACTCAAGGAAGCGGGCCGCGGACTCACCGGATCCAGCGCGCGCATCGGTCTCGGAAAGATTCTGGTGATCGGGCAGATCGCCGTCTCCGTGGTGCTGCTGATCGGCGCGGGTTGGTTCGTGCGCACGCTGCGCAACCTGGAAAACGTCGATCTTGGTTACTCGCGGGACCGGCTGCTCGTGGTGGGTGCGGACCTGCTCTCAGCCGGCTACTCGGGCGATCGGCTGCCGATGGCGTATGAAGGCGTGCGCGACAGCCTGGCGCGCATTCCGGGCGTCCGCGCGGTGACTTACTCGACTAACGGATTGTTCAGCGGCAGCGAATCGGGCGACCTCATCAGCGTAGAAGGCTACACTTCGAAAAACCGCGCCGATCTGCATGCCCGGTTCGATCAGGTCGGCCCTGCCTATTTCGCCAACGTCGGCATTCCGATGCTGCTGGGCCGCGACATCGGGCCGCAGGACACGGCCAGCGCGGAATCCGTCTGCGTGGTGAACGAGACTTTCGCCAAGTTCTACTTCGGCAAAGCGAACCCCATCGGCAGGCACGTAACCGATGAGTTCCCCGATTCGCGCAAGACCTTCACGATTGTCGGCGTGGCCCGCGACGCGCGCGACCACAGCCTTCGCCGCGAGATTTTCCGCCGCTTTTATCTCTCCGCGAGGCAGCCGCTGGGCGGATACTCACCGGACATGAACTATGAGATCCGCACGCTAGGCGATCCGGCGCCGGTGATCGAGGCGTCGCGCAAAGCGATTCTGGCGTTCAATCCGGCTATCGAGGTGAACACGCCGAAAACCATGGAAGCGCTGCTCGACGAAAACCTGCGCCAGGAGCGCATCATCGCGCAGCTTTCGGCCACGTTCGGCGCGCTGGCTTTGCTGTTGGCTTCCCTCGGGCTATACGGCGTGCTTTCGTACGGGGTCGCACGCCGCACCAATGAAATCGGCATCCGCATGGCGCTGGGCGCGCAGGGCGCCAGCGTGGTGCGCATGATTCTGCGCGAAACGCTGGTGCTGATCGCGATTGGTCTGGTGATCGGCATTCCGGCCAGCCTGGCCTGCGCCCAGTTGATTCGGAGTAAGCTGTTCGGACTCAAGCCGGCCGACCCGCTGACGCTGGCGGTCGCCCTCGGCGTGCTGGTAGCCGTTGCGCTCGCCTCCGGATGGCTCCCCGCGCGCCGCGCGGCAAAGGTCGATCCGCTGGTGGCACTGCGGTATGAGTAAGCTGCGTGGCGCGGGCTGTCAAGCCTGCTGAGTCGAGATTCGTCTCGACTCTTCTTTGTTCGCGCTCCGCCGTTGCCAAGAAGCGTCGGCACGAATGCCGACGCTGCAGGCTTGACAGCCCGCGCCACGCTACCGCTCTATCGGCGTTACCGGATCGAGCAGCATCCAGAAGATGACGCCGGTCAGATATACGCCGGCTGAGACGTAGAACGTCAGATTCCAGTTGCTGTGCGTCCACTCGAGTAAGTGGCCGATAACGACCGGCGCCACGAAGCCGGCGAAGTTGCCCCACATATTCATCGCGCCGGAAACCGTGCCGGCGAACTTGCCGCCCACGTCCATGGCCGCGCCCCAGGCGCAGGGCATTACCAGGTCGTTGCAGAAACTCGCCATCGCGATGGCCAGCATGGCCGGCACGGCTGCCGTCCGGGTGGTGGAGAACACCAGAAACGAAGCCGCGCCGGCGAATCCGAGGGTGGTCATGATGCGGCGGGCGTGCGTGACGCTCACATTGCGCCGCCGCAGCCAGCCCAACGCCGCCACACACGCGGGATTGCCCAATCCGCCGAAGAACAGCGGCAGGATACCGAGCCATGCCGTGGCGGCGATCTGCACATGGCGCGCTTCGCGCAGATAGGTGGGCAGCCAGGTGATATAGAAATACCATCCGTAGCAGAGCGAAAAATATTGCCAGCAGAGCATCCACACCTGGCGCGAACCGAGCAGCTTGCGCCAGGGAACGTCGCCGTGCCCGGTGGCGAGCGTCGCGCTTTGGCTCAGCAGCCGGCGTTCGGCGTCGTTCAGCTTTGCGTTTTCCCGCGGATCGTTGCGGTACCAGCGGTAGAACAACACCGCCCAGAGAATCCCGATCAGACCGAACAGCGCGAAGGCGTTGCGCCATCCCACGAAGCCCATCACTAATGCCACCAGCGGCGGCGTGAAGGCGCCGCCCCAGCGCGCGCTGAGCCACATGATTCCTTGCGCGCGCACTTTTTCGCGCGCCGGCAGCCAGGTGGTGAAGGCTTTCGTCAAATTGGGAAAGCAGCCCGCCTCACCGGCGCCGAAGAGGAATTGCGTGGTGGTGATGGAGGCCAGGTTCCACGCGCGCCCGGTGGCCGCGGTGAAAAACGACCACCACAGCACGATGCGCAGCAGCACTTTGCGCGGGCCCAACCGGTCGCCTAGATAGCCGCCCGGCATTTCGAACAGGGCGTACGCCAGCCCGAAGGCGCCGAAGGCCCAGCCCATTTGAGATTGGGAAAGCCCGAGATCGTGACGGATGAACAGCGCGGCGTAAGAAATGGAGACGCGATCGATATAGGTGATGATCGCCAGCGTGACGGCGAAAACAATCACCCAATAGCGGACGCGGCTGGGACGCTCGATGGTGACGACGCCGGCGGGGCTCATTCGCTCGGCCGCGGCCGGAGGGCGAAGTGGTACACCAGCGCGCCCACGCCCACGGTGGCGAACGCGGTGAGCGAGGCGACGGTCGCTTCTTTGATGCCGAAGATCACCATGCCGGCGCCTACCAGAATATACGAAACCGGCAGCAGCGGGTAAGCGAAGTCAATCGCGCGCAGCCGCTGCCAGCCCGGACGCCGACTCCGGAAGACCATCAGCGCCGCGACCGAAAGCACGGTGAAGATAGTCAGGCTCATGCCGATGTAAGTCAGCAGATCGCGAAACGAAGTCAGCGTCATCAGCATGGCGCACAGGCCCTGAGCGAGAATGGCGAACACCGGCGTGTGGAAGCGCGGGTGCACGATGCCGGCGGCCGGAAAGAATGCGCGGTTCTTGGCCATGGCGTAATAGACGCGCGGCCCGATGGTCAGCTCGGCGTTCACGGTGGCGACGATCGAGAGCGCCATCAGCGCGGAGAATACGCCCGCGATGCCAGGCCCGAACAGGTTCGAGGCCGCCAGCGCGCCGACTTTGAGCACGCCTTTCATCTGCTCGAGCGGCGTGGAATAGATATAGATTACATTCAGCCCGAGGTAGAGCACGGCGACCAGCGCAGTGCCCGCCGCCAGTGCCGCCGGCAGCGTGCGCTCCGGACGGTGGATTTCTTCAGCCACATACGTCGCAGCATTCCAGCCGCTGTATCCGAACATGACCCAGAGCAGGCTGATGGCGAACTGCGCCGGCAGCGAAGCGGTGGATGTGCGGACGGCATGCTGCGAGAAGTGGCTCCAGCTTCCCGTGCCGAACGCCAGCCCCAGCACGACGAAGCCGGCCAGCACGCAGAGGTTGGTAGTGGTGAGCGAATTCTGTATCTTGGCGGCGAGCCCCACGCCCAGGCAGTTGAGAATGGTGAGAACGGCGATCAGCCCGCACGCCACGGCTTGCGCCGGTCCCAGATGCAGCGAGAACATTCCCGAGCCGAGAACAATCGGCGTGTGCGCTTGCGACAGCCCCGGGAAAAAGTGGCTGAGGTATTCCGTGAACGCGAGCGCCGTCACCGCGATCGGCGCCGAAAAACCGGCGAAGAAGGAAACCCAGCCGGTCATGAATCCCCATTCCGGGCCGAACGCGTGCGTCAGGTAAACGTACTCGCCGCCGGAGCTGGGGAAGTTGACGCCCAACTCGGAATAGCTGAGCGCACCGGCGAAGGCAAAGAACGCTCCGGCCGTCCAGCACCCGATGATCAGCGCCGCGCTGCCCAGGTCGCCCGCCATGAAACCGGTGGTGGCGAAAATGCCAGTGCCCACCATGTTCGAGATCACCAGCGCGGTGGCGCTGAAGAAGCCGAGTTGACGAAGCAACCCTGGGTGGGAAATCTGCGGTTGTGTTTGCGGCATGCGGCCTAAGGTTATTGTAGATGAGTGGCGCGGGAGACCGAGGGCCGTTGGGTGCGGGACGATCGCGATCCAGCGCTTGAAGAAAAGCCGAGATGACTCTCGGCTCTGCAGCCTTGACAGGCCGCGCCACGGGCTATCGGCGGGCGTAGAAGCTGGCGGTGAGATCGTAGAGGGAACGCTCAGGCGCCGCGGTTCGCAGATGTTTCAAGATGCCCTCTTTGTCGGCCTCGCTGCGTTCCTGGCCGAGCTTGAACTTGCCTTCCAGTAATTCAATCTCCAGTTCGAAGCCGAGAATGCCTCCGATGAGGCCGGATGTGTAGCTTTGCGGGAGCTTGGCGAGATCGTAGGGCGAATTCGGCTCCTCGAACTTGCGGATCAGCTTCGTCAGCAAATCGCGCATGGCGTTCTCGGCCGTAACCGCCTTCAGCTTTCCCGATGCATGGACGGAAGCGAAGTTCCACGTCGGAACAACTTCCGGTTTCGAGTACCAGGTCGGCGAGATGTAGGAATGAGGCCCGTGAAAAACGATCACTGCTTTTGCGGCCGCCAGAATGGCCTCGGTTTGCGGGTTCTGGCGCGAGATGTGACCGTAGATCGCGCCGTTCTTGCCGGCATTGCGGTCGAGCACGACCGGGATGTGCGTAATGCGAAGGGACGGCTCCGATGTGATGAGATCGACGAAAGAAAACTCGTCCATGAAATCGTGCAGCAGCTTACGGTCCTCGACGAGCTGCGGCTTGGGAATGTAAAGCGACTGTGCGCTGGGAGAATTCATCTGTGCCTCCAGGTTGAAACCAACGGCGGCCATCCCTGCCAGCATACTGCGTCTGTTCATACACGCGCTCCCCTCTCAGGCTATAGTAGAGGTCCTGGCGCTCGCGTGTCACCATACCGCGCCGGAATCGACCTATGCTCGTGCTCGCTTCGCAATCGCCGCGCCGCAGTGAGATTCTGCGCCAGGCCGGCATTCCGTTCGTGGTACGGCCGGTGGAGGTGGATGAGACGCCGCTTGCCGGGGAGAGCCCGCGCGTTTACGTCGAGCGGCTGGCGTTGGCCAAGGCGCTGGCGGCGCCGGCGGGGCCGCGGGAAACAGTACTCGCCGCCGATACCACAGTGACCATCGACGGCTCCGTGCTCGGCAAGCCGGTGGATGCGGCCGATGCCCGCCGCATGCTGGCGCTTCTTTCCGGCAAGCGGCATGACGTGCTCACCGGCATTTGTCTGCGCAAGGGCGATTCGCCGATTTTGGACTGCGCATCGACCGCAGTGTGGTTTCAGCCGCTCAGCGATGAAGAAATCGGGGCGTATGTAGCCAGCGGCGAACCGGATGGCAAAGCCGGAGCGTATGCGATCCAGGGGCTGGCCTCGAAATTCGTCGAGAGGATCGAAGGCTGCTACTTCAACGTCATGGGCCTGCCGGTGTCGTTGGTCTATCGCCATTTGGCGCGGTTGGGGTGAAGTGGCTGCGACGGGGCGTTTGGCATAGCCTGATGCGGCGGACTTTGGGTTGAGCCAGGTTTGCCGTCAGAGGTAGGATAGACGATCGGTTTTTGTCGTCTGTCAGGCGGCGGGCGGAAAACGCCATCACGAGTTCGGAGACGCTCCTTTCGGCGTGACCGCTCCCTATGGTCGCGGCTCCGATTCGATTTCGAGCAGCTTCTGTTTGAGGGCGATGCCCCAGCGGTAGCCGCCCAGGTCGCCATCTTCGCGCACTACGCGATGGCAGGGAATCGCCAGGGCAACCGGGTTTGACGCGCAGGCACGCGCCACCGCGCGCGCAGCCGTGGGCCGGCCGACGCGGCGGGCGACTTCCGAGTACGATTCGGTTTGGCCGCGCGGAATCGTCCTCAGGTGCTCCCAGACCAGGCGCTGGAATGCCGTCGCCTGGATGTCGAGCGGAAGATCGGGCATCGCGGGATTGCCTCGCAAGTGATCGCGCAGCCGCCCGGTCCACGGTTCGAGCGAGTGCGGATCGTGTTCCAGGCGCGCCTGCGCGAACTCCTCGCGCAGAGTCTTTTCGAGCGCCGCGCGCGTATCTCCGAAACGAATCGCGCAGACGCCTTTATCGGTGCCGGCGATGAGCAGCTTGCCCAGCGCGCAATCGACCACCGCGTAGCGTATGACCACGCCCGCCGCCCGATTGCGGTACTGCCGCGGCGCCATGCCGAGCTGCGACGCGGCGCGCTCATAAAGGCGGCTGCTCGAGCTATAGCCCGCATCCACCATGGCGCGCGTGACGGAATCGCCGCGCCGCAACCCCGCTTTCATGACTTCCAGGCGACGGGCGTCCGCATAGGCGCGCGGCGTGATTCCCGTCAGCGATTTGAACGTGCGCTGCAAATGAAACGGACTCACGCCGAGCCGCCGCCCGAGAGCGCTCAGCGTGAGCGGCGCATCCCCATTCGGTTCGACGCCGGATTCGATTCTGGATTCGATGTCGCGGCAGACGCGGCTGACCAACTCGGCGTGAGGATGGGCGCCGATCGGCGTTTCAGGCTTGCATCGCAGGCAGGGCCGGAAACCGGCGCGCTCGGCTGCCTCGCGCTCGCGAAAGAAGACCACGTTGACGCGGCGCGGCCGGCGGCTCGGACAGGAAGGACGGCAGTAGACGCCGGTCGAAACCACGGCGTAGAAAAAGAAGCCGTCCATGCGCGAATCGCGCCCCATGAGCGCTTCCCAGAAGGACGTTTCCCAAAAAGCACTTTCTTCGGCGGTCATCACACTCCCAGTCTAGGGCGGACGCCGGAGCGGCGCTATCCGGAACTTGCGGTCAAAGTGAAACGGGGAGTTATTCTCGAGAACGGTCCGCGTTTCCACCATCCGGATGGACATGTGCGGCACATGATTGTATGCTGAGAACATGTCGAAGATGATTCAAGTGAGGGACGTCCCGGACCATGTGCATGGCACTCTGAAATCCCGTGCGGCTCGCGAAGGCATGAGCCTTTCCGATTTTCTCAAGAGGGAATTGGCGCGTGCGGCGGAACGGCCGACTATGCAGGAATGGTTGGATCGCGCGCAACAAACCAAGCCCATCCGGGCTCACGACCGGAGTGGGATGACCCCCGCGCAGGCCATACGCGAACTGCGAGACTCGCGATGATCGTTCTGGACGCCTCCGTGGTCGTCGAACTCCTCACCAATGGCGTGCTCGCCGATTCCATTAGGAGCGACCTTTCCGGGCGCGATGAGTCTTTCGTTGTTCCGCATTTGATCGATGTCGAAGTGGTGAGCGCGCTGCGAAGGCTACTCGCGGGCCAGCGAGTAGGGGCGGACCGCAGCGATCAATTTCTCGCCGGGCTGGCGGCGCTGCCGGCAGAGCGTTATTCGCACACGCCATTGATCGGCCGTATTTGGGAATTGCGCCACAACTTCACCGCCTACGACGCCACCTACATAGCCCTGGCCGAGGCCATGAACGCCGTTCTCTACACCTGCGACGAGAAATTGTGCAAGGGCCACCGAGCCCGCGTCGTGCTGTTCGCACGAAGATGACAGGGCGTCGCTTCCCGGCCCGGCTATCCCTGGGAGGTGGGAGGCAGAAAGACGCTCGCCAGAACCGCTTTCAGTTTCTCAAGTCGCCTTTCCTCCAGCAGCCCCTCGTCGAGACGGTTGAGGAGCTCGCTCTTGCTCATCATCGTTTCAATTTGCAGAAAGACTATAAGGGCCACCCGTGCATAATCCAGAATCTGTCGGCAAAGCTTCTCGTTGTGCTGAGCCTTTGAAGGATCGCCGGCGCCCCCATGTATATACTCGCTTCGGATGCCATACGCTTCATGGACCTCGCCCTGCACCATGATTCCGTTGTGCCCCAGCAACCTCAGAAGAGCCGCCACGCGCTGGCTGAGCCGAAAGCTCAACTCGGATCGTTCCTTGTCTCGCAGAAACAAAGCTTCGAGGCAGGTAATCCCTGAGGTAATCCGTTCCTGAATGTCATTGGGGCCAATGACTGCGGCCGAGAAGCGGCGAAGTCCTATCAACACTGGCGTCTGCGCCAGTGCGTGGGGCTCGAACACCGAAGG
Source organism: Bryobacteraceae bacterium (assembly GCA_049508735.1). GTDB lineage: Bacteria > Acidobacteriota > Terriglobia > Bryobacterales > Bryobacteraceae > Bog-375. Next base: position 14,563 of record JBELAO010000026.1, read on the forward strand.
CATCAGGGGCTGCATGCGCTTAAGAAACTCCGTTAAGGGAGCTTCGTCCGCTGCGCCAAGCTCGTATTTATAGTGTCCTCCGCGATCGAGCCCCCCGCCGAAAACTCCGCCGATACGCAGGATCGACGTTGGCTGGACCCGATACCACGACACGTAAACAGAGCCCAGACGGTACAGCCGGAGCGCATTCACGAATACCCCCACAGTATCGCGGGCCTCCTGCATCGTGGCTGCGCGGATTTCGAACTCGGCGGTAACTGGACCGCGCGGGGTCTCGGGCGCAAGATGATCGACCGGCATGAGGCGCATCTGCACGTCCGTCTCGGCTTCAAAGTCCTCGGATTTCGGACGACGCAGGACTACCCCGGAGGCCTTTATGGATGAAGCACTCAACCAGCAGCCGTCCATCCACGCCGAGATCCTCATCAATGTCGGCGTGTGCTGCAGATCGGCTAGGAAGGTCGCCACTAAGGCGACGATTCTGCTGTCACTGAGGTCATCTGCCGGTGTCGACACGATCGAAACAACAAAGCGGAAGAGATTGCTCTCGGCCTCCCCGCGTCGACGCCAAGCTCGGCTACGATGGCGGGCACACAATCCCTAACCTCGGACGAGTCACGAGCCGCGTTTCCGGCGAAAGTCCACTGCTGGGCGAATGGCCATTCCGATCTCTGCACGTACTCAACCGACAATGTTAAGTTGACTCCCCCTTGGTCGCCGTAAGAAAAGTGCGTCACTTTGTTCCTAACGAACAACGAGAGTGTCTCGGAGATCTCCCCTGATTCGCGCGCGTCCTTGATACGGTGCCTGAGATACGTTGCGGCCACCCAAAGCTTCTCGGCCAAGCCCGTACGAATATCCGGGGTCATTACTTGATTCTCCGTATTTGCGCCACGCTTAGCCGATGCTGCCCTCGACGTGTGGAGATGTCTGTAGCTCGTGGCTTCGGGCGCAAAGCGATTCGATCAAAGCCTCATGGGTCCTGTCGGTGTACCCAGCACATCCATGTGATCTTAACGCGATTCCATCGGGAGCAACCGGCGCGATCCCCGCCCCGGCTCCCCCTATTCCTCTTCCTCCACCAGTTCCCACAACCCCCTCCCGCAGTAGTTGGGGCATTCGGGCAGCTTCTCGCCTTTGGAGAATTGCTTGGGCGTTTTGCAGACGCTGCACCAATAGATGCCAGTTACTGGCGCGGCGGTGCCTGGTTTATGATTCATGTGACTCCGGTCCTTTCTCTTTCGCGGTGCCCAGCACCCAATCGACCATCTGTTCCATACGGTCGGCCTTCAGATCGAGCGGCATGTTATCGAGCGTCTCGGGCTGAAAGCCATAAGTTACTCCGCAGCAGGCCACACGGGCGTTGCGCGCGGTTTCCACATCCACTGAGCTATCGCCCACCATTAGCGTGCGCTCGCGACTTACCTCGGCCTGCTCCATCAAGACTTCGATGCCGATGGGATTCGGTTTCTTGAACTCGAAGCTGTTGCCGCCATAGACGCGGAAGAAATGATGCGCCACGCTGAGGCCCTCGACGATGGCCTGGCTCACGCGCACTGGCTTGTTCGTGAGCACGGCCATGCGCTTGCCGGCCGCGGTGAGGCGGTCGAGCGACTCGCGCACGCCGGGATAGAGGGTGGTGAAATCGAGATCGTGCTCGCGGTAGTACTCGAGAAAATATTCGAGCGCTTCCTGCACTTCCGCCTCTGTCGCCTGGTCGCCCAAGGCGCGGCGGATCAGCACCGCGGCGCCGTTGCCGACGTAGGAATAGACGCGCTCGTTATCGAGCGTCGCCATCCCCATGTGCCGGCGCGTAGCGTTGACGGCGTTGGCCAGGTCCAGGCGCGAATCGATCAGCGTTCCATCGAGGTCGAAGATCAGCAGGTCGAACACAGGTGTCCCGTCTATCAGGTTAGTGGTCAGAATCTCCACGAGGCCTTCACTCTATCTATAGCAGGGCGTGAAGGCCATAGCGCGTCGAGACGAGTCTCGACGCGGCAGGCACGAGTGCCTGCGCCACGTCGCGCCAGCGGCCATGGTCAACAATTAGGCAAGACGGGAGACTAAGTGCTCGACCGGCAGATTCGGTTCTGTCGAAAGGACCGCTCCTGTGGTCGCGGCTCCGTTCGGAGGCGCGGCGATTCGAGGCCGAACTCCGGCAAAGTGCACTACAGCGCACGGTCGAAGACCTAAGCCGCGCCGGTCCTCCGCTTGCGCGCGCGTATTTCCCGGCTGGCTGGCTTGCGCCGCGAGCGCGTGCGTCCGCTTTCCAGGCCGAATTCCAGCGCCTTGCGCTGTAGCGTGTTGCGGTGGATGCCTAACTTCTTGCTGGCCGCCGACTGGTTACCCTTGCTCTGTCCGAGCGCCGCTTCGATCATGCTCCGTTCCAGGAGCGCGACCGCATCCGTGAGAAAAACGCCTCCGTTTAACAGTCGAGCCACCAAACCGTCAAATTCGTTTTTCATTTCTTGTCCTTGTCGGCCTCGGGCTTGGTTCCCTGCCGCTGGGCGTTGGCCCACGCTTGCTTGACCTGCCCGTATGCCTTACGAAAACCTTCTTTAAACTCGTGAGGAGCCATATCCGCTGCCAGGTTGGCGGTGCCCGCCAGGTAAGGAGCCAGGCGGGAATGCGCCACCGCGGCCGGCGGCGTATCGCCGTGCGAAAACGCCATCAGGCCGGCGATCAGCACTACAGCGATCAGGGCCGCGCGCAATACGCCGAAGCCCGCACCCAATAGATGATCGAAGAAAGACAGTCCGGTCACCCGCAGAAACTTGCCCACCACGAAACCCACCAGCGCGCCAGCCACCAGCACGCCGCAGAACACCAAAGCGAAGCCGGCGAAATGCGCCGCCTGCGGCGACTTCAAGTGCGGCTCCAGAAAGCTGCCCGCCCATCCGTAGAACCACAACCCCAATACGAAACCCAGCACCACCGAGACCAGCCCGATGATTTCCCGCGTCAAGCCCTTGCGCATACCGGCCACCACTGACGCGGCCAGAATCAACGCCAGCACCACATCCAGCCAGTTCATAGCTGGTGGCCGGTGAGCGTCTGGTAGGCTTGCCTATATTTCTCGCTCGTCTTCGCCGCGACCTGCTCCGGCAGCGGCGGAGCCGGCGGCTGCTTGTTCCAATGAATCGATTCCAGGTAGTCGCGCACGAATTGCTTATCGAACGAGAATTGCGCGCCGCCGGCCTGGTACGTGTCGGCCGGCCAGAAGCGCGAGGAATCCGGCGTCAGCACTTCGTCGCCCAGCACCAGCGTGCCATCCACAAAGCCGAATTCGAACTTGGTGTCGGCGATCACGATACCGCGCGATTCGGCATAGCGGGCCGCGCGCGAGTAGATCTCGATCGTCAAATCGCGCAGCCGTTTGGCCAGGTCCTCGCCGATCAAAGAAACCGTTTGCGCGAACGAGATGTTCTCGTCGTGTCCCGTCTGCGCCTTGGTGGAGGGCGTGAAAATCGGCTCGGGCAGTTTGTCGCTTTCGCGCAGGCCCGCCGCGAGCGGTATGCCGCACACGGTTCCGTGCTGCCGGTATTCCTTCCAGCCGGAACCGGCCAGATAACCGCGCGCCACGCATTCGATGTCGATCATCTTGGCCCGCTTCACCAGCATCGAGCGGCCCTCGAGCTGATCGCGGAACGGCAGCAGCGCAGCCGGATATTCGTCCACCCGCGCCGTCAGGAAGTGCGTCGGCGTCAGGTCGCGCAGGAAGTCGAACCAGAAAATGGAAAGCTGGGTCAGTACCTTGCCCTTGTCCGGGATGCCGGTGGGAAGGATGTAGTCGAATGCCGAGATGCGGTCGGTGGCGACGATGAGAAGCTGTTCGCCGACGCGATAAACATCGCGCACTTTGCCGCGGGCGTGAAGTTCGATACCAGGAAGATCAGTCGTTAAGAGAACCGGGTTCTGTGTGGAATGCACGGCGCCTTTTTAGATTTTGACTCGGGGGGCATTCCAAATCATAACGCTTCGCGCGGCGATTGCAAACGGAAATTTCCAAAAGATTTCGCGGGCCGCTCGCTACGGGTGACGGAGCCCGCGATCTTCCTCACACTTGGTTGCCGTCGCCGCGCGGCTTCGCTTGAAGATTAAAGAACTTCGGCGCAATGGCGCGCAAATGTCCTGGCGGTACCGGTCCGCTCTGAACTGTACAATCGAGGAGTGACCGACGCCACGCTGCTCGAACACATTAACCGCTTGCCGCATGCCCGTGCTAACTTTAAGCAACTTGTGCGGGAACTGGGCACGAGGGGAGAAGGGCGCGCCGAGCTCGAAACCGCGCTCGCCCGTCTGGCCGCCCGCGGCGACCTCATCGAGCTGCGCTCCGGCCACTACACGGCCACCGCGCGCAGCCGCGAATTTGCCGTGGGCCGCGTCAACATGCACCGCGACGGCTACGGCTTCCTGATTTCCGACCGCCCCCTCGAAGGCATCCAGGGCGATGTGTTCCTGCCGCCGGAAACGGCGGAAAAAGCCATGCACGGCGACCGCGTGGTGGTGCGCATCGCGCGCATCGAAGCCAACGGCCGCGCCGATGGCGAGATCGTCAAAGTGTTGCAGCGCGCCCACCTGACGGTGGTCGGCGAGTTCCGCTTCGGCAAACGCGGCCAGTATGTGGTGCCGCACGATGACCGCATTCGCCAATGGATCGAAATCCCGGAAGGCATGGAGATCCCGCCGGCCGGCGCGATCGGCGCCGCTATCGATCGCATCGGGGTCACCCCGCGCCAGGTGAATTCGCGCGAGGAGTTGGCCGGCCTGATCGTCAACGTGGAGGTGCTCGAATACGCGGAGCACGGCGAGCATCCGGTGGGCCGCGTGATTGAGATTCTGGGCTCGCCCGACGATTTCGGCGTGGATGTCGAGATCGTCATCCGTCAGCATCACCTGCCGCACCGCTTTCCGCCGGAAGTGGTGGAGCAGGCGCAAGCCATTCCGGACTCGATCGCCGCCGCCGATCTGGTCTCTCGCCGCGATTTCCGCGCCTTGGATATCGTTACCATCGATGGCGAAACCGCGCGCGATTTCGACGATGCCGTGTGGGTGGAACGCCTCGCGAACGGCAACTACGCGTTGCAAGTCCACATCGCCGACGTGAGTCATTACGTGCGACCCGGCACGCCAATTGACGTCGAAGCCCGCCTGCGCGGGACGAGCGTCTACTTTCCCGACCGCGCGGTGCCGATGCTGCCTTTCGAGCTTTCGACCAACATCTGCTCGCTCCGCCCGCAGGTGGACCGGCTGGTGCTTTCGGCGCTGCTCGAAATCGACGCCCGAGGCGAAACCGTGGCGCAGGAGTTTACCGCCGGCGTGATCCGCAGCGCGGAGCGGATGACGTACACCGACGTTCATCTTGTGCTGGAAGGCGATGCCGCCAAACGCGAGCGCTACCAGCCGCTGGTGGAGCGCTTCGAGCTGATGCGCGAGCTGGCGCTGCTGATGAATCGCAAGCGGGTGCGCCGCGGCTCGATCGATTTCGACATGCCCGAGCCCTTGATCGAGTTCGACGAATGGGGCGCCATGACCGGCGTCAGCCGCGCCGCGCGCAACATCGCCCACCGCATCATCGAAGAGTTCATGCTGGCCGCCAACGAAGCGGTGGCCGCGCACCTGGAAACCGCCGTCCCGGCGAGCATTTATCGCATCCACGAAAAGCCCGATCCGAAGCGCGTGATGGATTTCGAGGAAGTGGCCGCGCACTTCGGCTATTCGCTCGGCGTGGGAGCGATCCCCGTGCAGCGGTTCGGCATCACGGATAAGCATCGCGACGGCAGCAAGCGGCGGCATGACATCGAGCTGGCCGCGCCCGAGTTGAAGATCACTTCGCGCCAATATCAGAAACTGGTGGCGAAGGTCGAAGGCAAGCCCGAGGAGCGCATATTGAGCTACCTGATGCTGCGCTCGCTGAAGCAGGCGCGCTACTCGACCAACAACGTGGGCCACTTCGCGCTGGCCGCCGACACTTATACGCACTTCACATCGCCCATTCGCCGATACCCGGATCTGGTGGTGCACCGCCTGCTGCGCGAGGCGCTAGACGCGCAACGGAGCCGCGACCGTCAGGGAGCGGTCGTAGCCACAACCCTCTCCGAACCCGAACTCAGCGCCATCGCCACCGAATGTTCCCACACCGAGCGCCGCGCCGCCGAAGCCGAGCGCGAGCTGGTCGAATGGAAGAAAGTCCGCTTCATGGCCGACCGCGTCGGCGAAGACTTCGACGCGCTCGTCATCAGCACCGCCAAGTACGGGATCTTCGTCGAGCTGACCGAGCTCTTCATTGAAGGCCTGGTGCCGATCGACACCCTCCCCGGCGACGAGTACGCTTACCGCGAAAACGTGCGCAAGGTTGTCGGCAAACGCACCAGGCGCGAATTCTCCATCGGCGACAAGGTACGAGTAATCCTGGTGCGAATCGACGCCAACGAACGCAAGCTGCAATTCGGAGTGTTCGAGGAAGCGAAGCCGCGGCGGAGAAAGGCGCGTTAAGCAAGGAGGTTGGGATCTGAGGGAACCACTCGCGTGAATCCTGATACGCTGAGCGGTTCCCGACAACGATGCCACTCTTCAGTGACGCTCGTGCCCTGATTCGCGCCAACCTCGAGCAATTTCAGCCGGGCGTCAAAGCCCGTGTTCGGGGCGCGATGATAGGCGCGCTCACAGACGCCCAAGTCAAAGCCACAAATGAAAACAGAAAGGCAGAAGGACTGCCTCCGGTAGCAGCGGAAGTGATTTTTTTCGGGTGGCACGTTTACAAAAGTCGCGTGATTCGAGACGGCTATAGGATCGCGGACGTTATCGATCAAATTGAAAGCGCGATGAGTAGCGGCTCGGTTGTGCTGGATCCGGAACACATGACGGCGATGGAAAACCCAACCGCGCGACCCGACGCTTACGGAAACATGGTCAAAGACAGGGCTATATTTGAATGCACCGCGCACCATCCGCGTCCCGAACTCTTTACCGTTATGCCCAAAGGCGACACCATCAAGCCCAGCCACAAAGAAAAAGGCCATCCTTTCGGATAGCCTTTTTCTGAAACCAAGCAACTCGCCCGGGTAACACCTGCATCCGGCTGCACCAGTTGCTCTGATGCCAGTATCGCCTGTAGCGCCGAATAAGTCAACGATGTTGGGAGGCCCACGGCGTAACCAGTTAATTCGGTTGTACTTGCGCGCAGTCGGACTCCGGTCGATGCACCGCGCGCCTGCCAGAGAACACAATGACCCGGAACAAAACAGCGCAAGCCGAGGCAGACGCCGCGTGGCAGGAGTCAAAGAGCAACGCGTCCGGTGAGAACGCCGTCCTTATTGGAACTCCGCTAAGGGTCCCAAGAGCCATGGCCTCCAGCCAGCCAATCACCGCGCCACCGCCCGCATATGCAGCTAAAGAGCGGATGCCGAAATGCCGGAAAACCATCCAGGCGGGTAAGCCCAATACCAATTCGGTAATGTAGGCGATTGGCAGGCCGTTGATGTACACAACTAGAAGCCACCACCACGCGCCTGCGGTCAAGACTGTTGGCGGATCGTGAATCACTACCGTCAAGAAGACGTAGACAGCGGGACAAGCCAGAGGCGCAAATGCGAAGCCGGCCACCACCCTTCGTTGCATCATCCATATTCCACGTTAGCAATTCTCTCGCTTTAACGTCGCCGGCCCGCGCCTTCCCCCTGCTGCTAAACTTCTATTAGGCCGCTATGGACCGCCCTGCCGCTGCCACATCCGCCACCGCGCGCGAAATCATTCTGGAGATCGTCCGCAACATGCGGGAGGGCCTCGAGCCTCTGCATTACTCCACGCTCCCGCCTGCCATCTATCACGTCTACCTGCACCCGGACGACATGGAGCGGCTGCGCGGCATCGTACCGCGCATCGTCGACGAGGCGCGGCGCGCGCTCGATGCGGAGATGGAATCGCTCAATCGCGGCGGGCTCGCCAAGCGGCTGAAAATTGCCCGGCGCAGTGAGCCCAAAATAACCCCGCCCGAAGGCGGCTGGCAGATCCGCATTCTGGAGAACACCGACGACGACGTGGACGCGGGCGATATCGTCATCTACTCCGAGCTCGCCCTGCCCGCCAAAGAGGAATTCGGCGCCGGCAGCATGACCAAGCGCATCGCCACGCGCCGCATGGCCGGCGCATCGGCGAGCGCCGAATCGTCCTACCAGCCGGCGCAGGCCGCGCCCGCGACGCCGGCAGCCCCGCCCGCCGGCGCCTTTGCGTCGATCGAGTACGACGATCGCGGCGTGCGCAGGACGTTCTACATGACCAAGAACGAAATCGTGGTGGGCCGCGGCGGGCGCGATTATTGGACCGATTTGAAACTGGACACGCTGCCGGATGTTTCGCGCGAGCACTTCCGCCTGCGCCGCGATCCGGAAAGCGGCAAGTTTTTCCTGAAGGATCTGAGCCGCCTGGGCACCACCATCAACGGTGTCGCGGCGCCTTCCAGCATCGAGGTCGCCGGCACCGAGAAACGCGATCGCAACGTGGAAGCGCCGGTGCCGGAAAAGGCCAGCCTCTGCCTGGCCGGCGTTTGTTACCTGGAATTCCAAAGCACCGCGCATGGTTAAGAGGTCGCTTGGCGGCAACTACAACGACCGCTCCCTAGGGTCGCGGCTCCGATGCGCGAGTGAACCGGAGCCGCGACCAGAGGGAGCGGTCACGTTGATCGATGTGGCAATCCCATGACAGGCTCTAACACAATCCTGAAATTCGCGGGGGCCAGCGACCCTGGCCGCGTGCGCCACAACAACGAAGACGCCTGGTACATCGACGCCGAGCGCGGCATCTTCCTGGTGGTGGATGGCATCGGGGGGCAGGCGGCGGGCGAGAAGGCGGCGGAAATCGCCGTGGACCGCATACGCGCCCGCCTGGAGCGCCAGACCGGCACAGTGGAGCAGCGCGTGCGCGAGGCCATCACCGTCGCCAACAACGAGATTCTGCGCACCGCGCGCGACAATCCGCAATGGCAGGGAATGGCTTGCGTACTGACGCTGGCGGTGGTGGACGATGGCGCGGTGGTGGTGGGCCACGTCGGCGATTCCAGGCTCTACGAGATTCGCCGCGGCGCCATCCGCAAGGTCACTCACGACCATTCGCCGGTGGGCGGGCGTGAAGAATCGGGCGAACTTTCCGAGATCGAGGCCATGCTCCATCCGCGCCGCAACGAAGTTTTTCGCGACGTGGGCAGCGAGGTACATGCGCCCGACGACGCCGATTTCATCGATATCGAACGCATCCCCTTCGCGGCCGAAGCGGCCCTGCTGCTGTGTACCGATGGTCTCAGCGACCAGGTGACATCGGATTACATCCGCGTCGTGGTGGAACGTAACGCGGGCGATCCCGCCGCCGCCGCGCGCCAGTTGATTGAGGCCGCCAACGCCGCCGCCGGCAAGGATAATGTCACGGTGGTGCTGGTGGAGGGTTCGCGATTCGCGGAATCCACCGTGGATCTTCCACGCCTGAGGTTCCGCGTCGGTGGCGCCGTGGCTTTGGCCGCCGGCGTATTGCTGGTGACGCTTCTGGTCGCTGGCCTCCTGCACAGCCTGCAGCAATCCAGCTTGCGTTCCTCCAAGCTCGTGACCTCGGTTGCGATTTCGCCGCGGGTCCTTCGCGTCGATGACTCCGCGGGCGGTTCGCCGGCTTCCGGCATACCGCTTCTCCAGGCGCTGGCCGAAGCCCGGCCGGGCGATGTCATTCAATTCGCCGCGGGCACGGAATTCGACCAGCCGGTGCGGCTGAAATCCGGCGTCACGTTTCGCGGCAGCCAAACCGGCGAGATGGCCAACGGCGCGCGCGCCATTCTGCGTCTCGCGCCCGGCGCGGCCGGCCCGGCTGTGTTGGCCGACAACGTTCGCGACGTGCGCATTCAGGGCCTGCGCATCCTCGCCGACAGCCAGGCGCCGCCTCCACAGGGCATTCTACTGGTTGATTCCAGCGTCGAGATCGAAGACACGGAAATCGAGGGCGCCACCATCGGCATCGAAGTCCGCGGCGCCAGCCGGCTGATCCTGCGTGCGTCGACCATCCGCGATTCGCTGGCCGAGGGGCTGCTCGCCTCCGGTCCCAGTTCGCTGTGGGTATCGCACAATTCGTTCCTGCACAACCACGCCGCCAACCTCGCCGCGCGCGATGGCGCGCAGCCTTCTCTCACCGGCAACGTGTTCGACAAGAGCACGCTGGAGCTGCCGCCGGAGCTCAAAATGGAGAGCGTCCGCGCGCAGAATTTCCTGCTCGACGCCAAACCCGCCACAGCGCGTCCGGGAGCCAGGAAGCCATGATCGCCCCCGCCGACCGGCGCATCGGCAAGTATGAAATCGGCCGCAAGCTGGGCCGCGGCGGCATGGCCGACGTGTACCTGGCCGAAGACACCGAAAACGGGCACACTGTGGCGCTCAAGCTGATCGAACACGGCGCCGACGCCGACACCATCGATGCGATCGAAGCCGAGCGCCGGGGCGCGGAACTCCAGGCGCGCCTGGCCGCCGTCGACCCGCGGGTGGTCCGCGTATTTGGCGCCGGCGACATCGAAAATTACTTCCACGTCGCCATGGAGTACGTCGATGGGCAGGACTTGGCCGAGTTGCTGCGCCGCGGGCCGCTGGTCATCGAATTCGCCGTCGATACCGCTATCTCCGTGGCCGAGACGCTGGTCAACGCCCACAACCTGGAAGCGTCCATCGATGGCAAGGAATTCCGCGGCGTGGTGCACGGCGACATCAAGCCGAAGAATATTCGCATCGACAGCCGCGGCAATGTGCGCGTGCTCGATTTCGGCATCGCCAAGGCGCTTTCGCTGTCGCGCCGGCTGACCCGCAACGAATTCGGCTCGGTGCCCTACGCGTCGCCGGAACGGCTCGATTCGGGAGAGGTGGATGCGCTCTGCGATTTGTGGTCGCTGGCCGTGATGCTCTATGAGATGGTGACCGGCCTGCAGCCATATCACGCCGAATCGACCGAGCGCCTCGAGAGCATGATCCGCTCGCGCATTCCGCCGCCGCCCGCGCCCGATCCTTGCCCGGAGCCGCTGCGGCGCATCCTCATCAAAGCCACCGCGCCCGATGCCGGCATCCGTTACCAATCCGCGCGGGAATTCGCCGACGACCTGATCGCCTTCCGCCGCGGCGGTGTGGTGCGCGCCGCAACCGAGGACCTGGATGCGACCCGCCGCACCACGCGCGCCGAGATTGACGATGCCACCCGCCGCACCGCGACCCAGGGCCCCGAGGCGGAAGCCACGCGCCGCAAGCCGCCCGCGCGGAATTGGCCGCTCACCGCGCAGCTTCCCAAACGGCCGCGCACGAAATTCGGCAACGTGATGCGCGTGGTGGCGATGCTGGCAGTAGCCGCTGTCCTCTACGGCTGCTGGGAGGCCCTTGCCGACTATCGGATGTACCAGCACGGCCAGCAGCTCAAGCGCGACATCCAGGCCGAGCAGGTGACCGACCCCGACCAGATCTGGAGCCGTTGGACGGAACTTTCCAAGCGCAATCCTTCGTCTCTCCTCTTGTATACGCCGCGCAAGGCGGTGAAGGGGAACCTGGTGGAGACAGCCGATCGCGTGATTGCGGGCTATCGCAAGGCCGATGGTCAGCCGATCTATGAGAAGGATTGGGAACGCGCCCGCAACGCCCTGGCGCGGGCCCTCGCGATGGACCCGGACGACCAGGTGCGCGGCAAGCTGCGCCTGGCCGAGGGGCACGTGACCCGCATTAACGGTGCCGCTCATCATGACGCGAAGCAGTTGCAGACCGCCGTAGACGAGTTCAACCAGGCCGACCGCCTGCTGCCGCATTCGCCCGATCCCCAGCTTGGGCTGGCGCGCGCTTACTACAACCTGAAGGATATCGACAAGGCGTCTGCCGCGCTCGAGGAAGCCGAGCGCCGCGGCTACCAGCTCGCCAATCGCGACAAGCTGCAACTGGCCGATGGCTACCGCGACCGCGCCGACCTCACCTTCTGGGACTCGCGCAATGTGCATGGCCTGCCGCAGGAGAAAGACGAGTTGGATCGTGCCGCCGCCGACTACCGGCGCGCGCTCGACCTGTACCAGAACGTCGCCCCGTACGCCAACGCCAGCGTCGGCATCGTCCGCGTCGAAGCCAGCCTGCTGGTTGTCAATGCACGCCTGCAACAGATTGAGGACAGCGGAGGAACAGCGCAGAAATGACGGGCTGTACCACGCCACCGCCGGCGCCCTGTGAGGCGGACGCCCCCGTCCGCACTCGGCCCGCCGGCCGTATGGGTAACGCCGGCGATCTTGTCGCCGGTGATTCGCCAGGATTCCCCAAACCTCGAAGCACGCCGGCGTTACCGAGGTTTTTCGTGGAATTTCGCGGGCCCGTGGCCCATCCCGGCAGACCACGAAAAGCGATGGTCCGTCCTACCATTGCCGCTGTATGCGGACTGGCAGGTTCCACCCGCTAACATGCCAGTCACCCGCAGCAGCGCCGTCAGCCGCCCAAACGCCGGGCGCGGTCCGCAACGCCGTGCCGCGTGGCGGATGCGCGAACTGCTCTGGATGCTCGCCGCAGGCCTCGTCGTGGCCGGCGCTTTGTGGCTGGCCTGGCGCGCCAAGACCGCTGGATTCGCCGACGCCGAGCAAGCGCTCGCCGCCAAGCAGATCGTCAACCTGAACGCACTTTCCGAGCGCGAAGACCTGCTGCCCGTGCTCACACTGTACCCCGACCCCGTCGAGCGCGAATTCGTCGCCCGCAAAATCTACAACATCTCCGGCGGACTGGCCAACGTCGGCGCCATCGCCCGCATACGCGTCACGCGCGAAGAAGTCGCCGGCCGCGGCTTGCAATCGCTGCGCGACCGGCTCAAAGACCGCGAATCTATGCCGCTGGTGAGCGGCGACCAACTGCGCCTGCTCAAACCGTCGCTGGTGGTCCGCCGGCCGGATGAGTTCCGGCGTTCGTTTGAAACCTGGATCGCCGTTTTCTTCGCCGCCTTTCTGCTGGTCAACGTGGCCTGGAGTCTGCGCGGTTTCCGCGGCGATCCGTACCTCGTTCCGGCGCTCGCGCTGCTCACCGGTGTAGGCGTGGTGTTGATGATCAGCCTGCGCGATCCGTTGCGCGATCAGTTGCTGTTCGCCGATTTCTCCCAGGGCGCCGCGCTCGGCTGCCTGTTGATGGCCGCCGCCGCGTTGCTCGATTTCGAACGCCTCACCGGCCGCCTGAGCTTCGTCCCGCTGCTGGCCAGCTTCGCGCTTTCCGCGCTGCTGATCGTCTTCGGCTCCGGTCCCGGCTCGAGCGACGCCAAGGTCAATCTGCTCGGCTTTCAGCCGGTCGAAATCATCCGCGTGCTGCTGGTGTTTTTCCTGGCCGGCTATTTTGCCCGGACGTGGGACGTACTGCGGCACGCGCGCGAGACCCGCGCTTCGGTGGCCGGGCTTACCCGTCACATCGATATTCCGCCGCTCGAGTACACGCTCCCAGCCGCCGCGTGCGTGGCGCTTTCGCTGCTGTTTTTCTTCCTCCAGAAAGACATGGGCCCGGCGCTGGTCTTCTGCTGCCTGTTCCTGGTCCTTTATGGGCTGGCGCGCTCGAGCGTGTTCGTGCCCGCGATTGGCTTCGCGCTGGTGGTGTTGGGCTTCGTGGCGGGCTTCTATCTGGGAGTCCCGCACACCGTCGGCGAACGTGTTTCCATGTGGCTCTCGCCCTGGGACAATCTCATTCACGGCGGCGATCAACTGGCGCAGTCGCTGTGGGCCTTTTCCACCGGTGGGACCTACGGCATGGGTATCGGTTTGAGCGATCCGCAACTGGTTCCCGCCGTGCACACCGATCTGATTCTCTCCGCGTTGGGCGAGGAGTGCGGTTTTCTGGGCGTCGCGGCGGTCTTCCTCGTTTACGCGTTCATCGTCTGGCGGGCGTTGCGCATCGCCTTGCGCGCCGCTTCGGATTACGAGTTCTTCCTCGCCGCCGGGCTCGGCGTCGCCACCGCGCTACAGCTTCTGCTGATCTCCGCCGGCGCGCTCGGCGTGGCGCCGCTCTCCGGCGTGGTGACGCCATTCCTGAGTTACGGCCGAACCGCGCTGCTGACCAATTTCCTGGTAATCGGCATTCTCGAATCCATTTCCGCTCGCCGCCGCCCGCGGGATGCCGCTGCCCCATTTCGTGCGCCGGTAGCCGTGGCAGGCATTATTCTCGCCCTCGCCGGCGCCACCGTGCTCGCCAAGGCCGCCTGGGTCCAACTGTTGCACCCGGCCGCCGTGATGGGCGAAGGCACGCTGGTGGTGGAGGCCGACGGCGCCCGCCGCTTCGAATACAACCCCCGATTTCAGGAAATCATGCGCCAAATTCCCAAGGGCGCCATCTACGACCGCAATGGCTTGCCGTTGGCGACCAGCGATTGGGGCGAACTCGAAAAGCATCGCGCCGAATACCTGGCGCTCGGCGTCGATATCGATCGCGCAGTGACCCGCACCGACAATCGCCACTACCCGTTCGGCGGCCTGATGTTCGATCTGCTGGGCGATCTGCGCACGCGCACACGCTGGGCCGCCGGTAACACCGCGTTTGTAGAGCGCGATTCCGCCCGCCGCCTGCGCGGCTATGACGACCGTCCCACGCTGGTGGATGTAAAGAACCCGAAGACCGGCGCGATCGAGCGCGTGATCCGCTACGATTACCGCGAACTGGTGCCGCTGGTGCGCCATCGCTACCATCCGGATAGCCCCGAGGTGCGCCGCGTGCTCGACCGGCCGCGCGACATTCATATGTCGATCGATGCGCGCCTCACCGTGCGCGTGGCAGCCATTCTGCGCGCCGCGCTGGAGAAAGCGGGCCTCGAAAAAGGTGCGGCCGTGGTACTCGATCCGTCTTCCGGCGACCTGCTGGCCGCCGTCAGTCTGCCCTTGCCGCCCGACACACCTCCGGGGGAACCGGTGAGCGGCCAGCCCAATCCGTTCCTCGACCGGGCGCGCTTCGGTCTCTACCCGCCCGGTTCCACCTTCAAAATGGTCACCGCCATGGCCGCCTTGCGCAAGGACCCGCAGCTCGTGGACAAGACCTACCAGTGCATCCGCCTCTCCGATGGCCGCGTCGGCAACTTCATCAAGGGTTCCAAACGCCCCATTCGCGACGACATTCAGGATCAGGCGCCGCACGGAACCGTCAACATGGAGCGCGGGATCGTGCTTTCCTGCAACGCCTACTTCGCGCAGTTGGGCGCCTATGACGTTGGCGCCGAGCAGCTGCTCGAAACCGCCGGCTTGCTCGGCATTTCGGTGGCCTCTCCGGCGAGTGCCGCGCAGTTACGCAAGTCGTTGCCGCAATCGTCATACGGGCAGGGCCAAGTGGTGGCGTCGCCCTTCCAGATGGCGCGCGTGGCCGCTACCGTGGCTACCGGAGGCGCTATGCCGCAGGGCCGCTGGATCACCGACGAAACCAATCCGCGCGCCGCGCCGGCCCAGCCTGTGCTGACCGCCGACGCCGCCGCCACGCTGGGCAAGTTCATGCGGGAAGTGGTGACCTCGGGCACCGGACGGCGCGCCGAGGCATCGGTTCCCATCGCCGGCAAGACCGGTACTGCCGAATTGGCCAACGCGCCCTCGCACGCCTGGTTCATCGGCTTCGCTCCTTATGGTCCCGGCCCGCGCAAGATCGCCTTCTCCATCCTGGTGGAAAATGGAGTATACGGCGGTGCGGCCGCCGCGCCCGCCGCCGCGCAAATCGCCACGGCGGCACTCGAACTGGGCCTGATTCAGCCATGAGACTTTTCTCCGATATCGAAAAGACCATCGAACGCGGCTTCCGGAAATTCGCCGAGCATGTCTTCGGCGCCGCGCAGTCCGATGAGCTGCTGCTGGTGCATCGCGCCATCCTCGAGGAAATCGAAACCAAAGTGCAGATCGCCGGCCGCGGCCAGCGCATTTTCCCTTACTCGCTGATCGCCGTCACGCTGATTTCCGCCGACGCCGACCGGCGCGCGCTGTATGCGGCCGCTTTCGGCGCCGAAGACCGGCTGGAGAGCGATGTCCGGCAAGCTCTCGAAGGCGCCGGCTGCCAGTTGCCGCGCGCCTTTTCGGTGGAAGTCAAAACCGCCGAATCCGGCTCCGGCGCGTTCGAGATTCTGTATGGCACCGCTACCGCCGCTCCGCCCGCGCCGGCCAGCCTGGCGGTCGTGAAGGGAAAAGCCGAAAGCGAAACGTATGCGCTCTCGGGGCCGCGCACCAACATCGGCCGTCTGGCGGAGTTGACCGATGCCGAATCGCGCGTCGTGCGGCGCAACGACATCGTTTTTCTCGAAGGCGCCGATGAGGCCAACAACACCGTGTCGCGCAAACACGCGCACATCCAGTTCGCGGCTGGCGAATACCGCATCGCCGATGACGGCAGCGAATTCGGTACCCGCGTCTTCCGTGACGGCCGCTCCATCGACGTTCCCGCCGGCAACCGCCGCGGCGAGAAGCTGCGCTCCGGCGACGAAATCCACCTGGGCCGCGCTTGCCTCCGTTTCCAGCAATAGGTAGGGCACGCTTTAGCTTGCCCAAGAAAGCAAACACAGCGGCCACAGATAAACACGGATGAACACAGATTTGAAAAGGACTGGCTTATTCGTGCTCATCTGTGGTCCAGAATTCCTCCCCGGCCTTGCGGGCCGAAGGCGCCACGGTCTTGCCACGCGGCAGAAAAATGCCGCGTCTCGCTCACGCCTCGCGCTCATGCCTAAAGACTTGCCATCTGGCCCCCGGCATGCCTGACACCGGGTGTGACGCTCGGTCCGATGGCAAGTGAGCTGGAACGCTACATGGATCTGCTCAGTGCGCGGCAGAGGCTGGTGGCTTCCAACATCGCCAACGCGGATACGCCCGGTTACCAAACGCAGGACATCGACTTTCAGAGCGAATTTCAAAACGCGATAAGCGCGCCGCAGCCGATCGCCGTGGCTGGTCTGGCCAATAAGAACGACGGCAACAACGTCAGCATCGACCGCGAATCGCGCCTGCTGGCGGAGAACGCGCTGCGCTTTCAGGCGGCGTCCAGCTTGTTGCATTCCCAGATTCAGCAGTTGCGCTCCGCGATCAAAGAAGGACAGACCTCATGAGCCTGTTCTCGGCGCTTTCGGTGGGCGCATCCGGCATGGCCGCGCAGCGCGCGCGCGCCGAACTGCTGGTGGAGAATCTGGCCAACTCGGAAACCACGCGCACTCCCGAGGGTGGGCCGTACCGGCGCAAGGACGCCGTGTTCGAAAGCGCGCCCGTCGGCTCGCCCTTTTCGTCCGTATTCGGTCAGGAGATCGAAGCCGCCAACGGCGTGACGGTAGCCTCGGTGGTGACCGATACGCGCGACCCCGAGAAGCGTTACATGCCGGGACATCCCGATGCCGATGCCAACGGGTACGTGGCCTTTCCGCGGGTCAACCCGGCCGAAGATATGGTGGATCTGATGGGCGCGGCGCGCGGCTACGAAGCCAACGTGGCGGCTATCGGCGCGGTCAAGGACATGATCCAGCGTTCCATCGACCTGTTGAAGTGAGGCTGACCATGGCGTCTCCCATTCTTCCCATTTCGGCCCCGGCTCTGGTCGAACCGCCGCAGGTAGGGGGCGGAGCCAGCGGAGCCAATTTCAGCCAGGCCTTTTCGAGTGCCCTCCGCTCGGTGGAGGGTGCCGGCCAGCAGGCCCAAGCATCGGTCGAGCGCTTTCTCGGCGGCGAAGGTGAGGATCTCCACACTGCGGCGCTGGCCATCACGCGCGCTGAGATGGACTTCGACATGTTCCTTCAGACGCGCAACAAAGTGGTCGCCGCGTATCAGGAAATCATGCGCATGCAACTGTAGAGTTGCCACAAAAAAGGCAAAAGAGTTTTTGGGGCCACGGATGAACACTGATGAACACGGATACGCCAATTCTCTCTTTCCATCGGTGTTGATCTGTGGCCCGTCATCTCTTGCTCGCTTCTCCTCTTTCCTCCTCATTCGCCCTCAGGTTTTTGGCCCTTACCACCGATCTGAGAAACAGACCGGCAATGCGCCGGAGCCATCCGCATGAAGAGCGTCTTTGCCAACCTCACCTTGCGCCAGCGCGTCACCATCGGACTGATCGTAGTGGCCATCGCGGGTAGTCTATACGCCCTGGTGCATTGGCAAAAGGAGGCGGACTTCAAGCCGCTCTACACGGGACTGGCCCCGGAAGACGCCGGCGCCATCGTGCAAAAGCTGAAAGAGAGCGGCGTCGAGTACCGCCTGCCGGAGTCGGGCGGGGTCATACTGGTCCCTTCGGCCCGCATGGCGGAATTACGCTTGAACATGGCGACCGCGGGCTTGCCGCGCTCTGGCCGCATCGGCTTCGAGCTGTTCGACAAGGCGAACCTCGGGGCCACCGAATTCACCGAGCATATCAACTACCGGCGCGCGCTCGAAGGGGAGCTCGAACGGTCGATCATGTGTCTGGCCGAGGTCGAACAAGCCCGCGTCCATATCAGTTTCCCCAAGGAATCGGTATTTCTGGATTCGCAGGAGCCGGCCAAGGCCAGCGTGCTGGTCAAGATCCGGCCCGGCGCGCATCTTGCCGCCGGGAACGTGCAAGCGATCGATCACCTGGTGGCTAGCGCCGTGGAGGGGCTTGCGCCGGACGCGGTTTCGGTTCTGGACATGAACGGCAACCTGCTGGGCCGTCCCGCCGCGGCCGGCGGGTTGGATGGCCCCGACTCCTCCGAGGCGGCGCTGGAATACCGGCACAAAGTCGAGGCGGACCTGCTGGCTAAGATCGCTTCCACGCTGGAGCCCCTGCTGGGGGCGGGGAAGTACCGCGCGGGGGTTTCCGTCGAGTGCGATTTCGCCGCCGGCGACCAGAGCGAGGAGCTTTACGACCCGGCGCACTCCGTGATGCTGACTTCGCAACGCAGTGAAGATAGCACCGGCTCCGCATTCGCGGCCGGCGTACCAGGCACTCCCTCCAGCTTGCCCCGGCCCACCTCGCGGCCAGCCAGCGGGGCCGGCCGCAACACACGCGTTACGGAGAACATCACCTACCAGGCCAGCCGAACGGTGAAGAAGACCCATCTTCCGGCGGGCGCCGTGCGCAGGATGTCGTTGGCCGTGCTAGTGGACCAGGATTTGACCTGGCAAAAGGACAAGAGCGGCTACCAGCGCGTGCTTGTGCCACCGAGCGCGGACAAGCTGAAGGTGGTCCGCGACCTGGTGACCGGCGTTACCGGGTTCAACGCCGAGCGCGGCGACCAGATCACCATCGAATCGTTGCCGTTCGAGACGACGCTCTCTCTGGAGCCCCCGCCGCCGCAGCTCCCCGCCCCGCCGGCCAAACCGGCCGCGCCCTTCGGCCTGCCGCTCGACCGCAAGACCTTGCCGATGGTGGCGGGAGCGGCGCTGGGCCTGCTGGTGCTCGGCTTCGTGGCCGTACGCTTGCTGCGGGGGAAGAAACGTGCGCTGGGCGGGAACGTAGACCTGCGGCAAACCTTGCCCGCCGGCCCGGACGGAGCACAGCCGACGGCGCACGGCCTGGCCGCCCCCGGCTCCAACGTCGAGCAACAGATCGAATCCAAGCTGGCCGAGCGTGACGCTATGCAGCAGAAGATGGAGGCGCAAGCGCTGAATGCTCTGAACATGGCGCCGGTCATCACCAAGACTGCCGAGGTACTGGCCAAACACTTACGGGAGAAGATCAAACAGGACCCCGAGACGCCGGCGCAGGTTCTGCGAACGTGGATCCGCGAGGAGGATATGTGACACCCCGGCGGCGGGTGGGTAAGCGATGATCGTCAACGCCAAGCCGGACACCGAGGCGCTATCGCCGCTGCGCAGAGCGGCCATGCTGCTGATTGTGCTGGGTGAACAGACCGCATCGGAGATGTTGCAGCAGTTGTCGGAGGACGATGTGCAAAGGGTCAGCCGCGAGGTGGCCCGCGTCACCTCCATCTCCAGCGAACAGGCCGAAAGCGTCCTCAACGATTTCCACCACATGGCGGTAGCCGGCGACTACGTGGCGCGCGGCGGCATCGATTTCGCGCGCAAACTCCTGATGCGGACTTTCAGTCCGGAGACCGCCAAGCGGATGTTGGATCGCCTGGCCAAAGCCCTCGGCGCGGATGCCGCTTCGTTCGACGCGCTGCAGAAGGCCGACCCCCAGCAACTCGCGAAATTCATTCACAACGAACATCCGCAGACCATCGCGCTGGTCCTCTCGCACCTCAACGCCTCGCAGGCCGCGGCGCTGTTGAACTCGCTGCCGGCCGGGCTGCGCTCGGACGTAGCCCAGCGCATGGCGAGCCTGGACCAGATCTCCCCGGAAATCATCCTCAAAATCGCCAACGTGATCGGCCAGAAGTTGCAGGCCCTCGGGGAATTCAGCCGCGAGTCCTACGGCGGCGTGCGCGCCGTGGCCGAAGTGCTGAACCGCCTGGACTCCACCTCGAGCCGGGAAATCCTCAATCACATCGAACAGGCGGACACCAACCTGGCGCAGACCATCCGCCACCTGATGTTCGTCTTCGAGGACCTGCTGTTGATCGATCCCATGGGCCTCAAGGAGGTACTGGCCAAGGTGGATCGCAAGCTGTTGACGGTGGCGCTCAAGGGCACCAGTGAACAATTGCGGACGCAGATTCTGGGGTGCATGTCGCAACGCGGCGCCGAGATGCTGAAGGAAGACATGGAAGCACTGGGCCCGGTCAAGATCAAGGAGGTAGAGACGGCCCAGCAGTCGATCATCGCCGTTGTGCGGCAACTCGAATCGGAGGGTACCATCAGCCTCAAGGGCACCGTCGGGGAGCAGTATGTCGTCTAAGGTGGTCCCGCAGGACGGTGCCGCCGGCGCCGTTCGCTTCGTCTGGAAGCAGGTGCCTCTGTCGGAAGCCGACGCCGGGCGCGGGCCGGCGGGAAAACCGCCGGATCTGGCCGAGGCAACCGCGCGCCTGGAGCGCCAGGGGGAGCAGCGCGCGCGGGAAGCGCGTGCCGCCGGGTTTCGCGAGGGTGAGGCGGCCGGGAAGAAGTGCGCCGCCGCGGAATTGGAGCCGGTGCTCGACCGTCTGGCCCGCTCCATCCAGGAGATGGCGGGTTTGCGCGGTCAAATGCGGCGCGAGGCCGAAGCCGACATGCTGCGTCTGGCGCTCGAGATCGCCCGCCGCGTTTTGCGGCGCGAGATGGCGGTGGACCCGGATGCCATTCGCGGGCTGGTGATGGCGGCGCTCGAAAAGCTGGAAGGGCAGGAGATCTCCCGCGTGAAGGTGCATCCGTCTCACGCCGCGCTGGTGGGCGATTTGCTGCGCAAGCGGGGAACGGGCCCGCCGGTCGAGGTGATCGCCGATCGGTCGCTCGAGCCGGGCTCCGCGATCTTCTCGACCGAGCGCGGCAATCTGGATGCATCGGTGGATGCGCAGTTGAGCGAGATCGAGCGCGGGCTGGCGGATTGTCTGCGGAGGCGCGCGTGACGGATTCCCTCTCGCTGGCGCCGTATTTCGCCGCACTCGAACGGGTGTCCCCGATGCGCTGGACGGGGAACGTCACCCAGTTGGTGGGGCTGCTGGTCGAGTCGCACGGCCCTAACGTGGCGGTGGGCGATTTCTGCGAATTGGAAACCGCCGGCGGCCGGCGCATTCGGGCCCAGGTGATCGGCTTCCGCAACGGGCGCGTACTGTCCATGCCGCTCGAGGAGGTCGATGGGCTTCAATCGGGCGATCTGGTGGTGGCGCGCGGCGAGGAGGCGCGCGTTCCGGTCTCGCCGGGATTGCTCGGTCGCGTCATCGACGGTTTCGGGCTGCCGATGGACGATGGCCCTCCCATCGAGGAGCGGGCACAATACAGCCTCTATGGAACGCCCATCAATCCACTCGAGCGTGAACACATCACCCAGCCTCTCGTCACCGGCGTGCGCGCCATCGACGGGCTCCTGCCCTGCGGCAAGGGCCAGCGCATCGGCATCTTTGGCGGCAGCGGGGTGGGAAAAAGTACTCTGCTCGGCGCCATGGCGCGCGACAACTCGGCCGACGTGACCGTAATCGGCATGATCGGCGAACGCAATCGCGAGGTGCGCGCCTTCCTCGAGAATGAGCTGGGGCAAAAAGGACGCGCCCGCTCCGTCGTCGTCTGCGCCACCTCGGAACGGCCGGCGCCGCTGCGCGTACGCGCCTGCTTTGTCGCGCTGGCCGTGGCCGAGTACTTCCGCGACCAGGGCGCCAGCGTCCTGCTGGTGATGGATTCGATCACGCGCCTCGCCATGGCGCAGCGCGAAATCGGTTTGGCGGCCGGCGAACCGCCCAGCCAGAAAGGATACACGCCCTCCGTTTTCAACCTTCTGCCCAAAATTCTGGAACGGGCGGGGAACTTCCGTTGCGGCTCGATTACCGGTTTCTTCACCGTGCTGGTGGAAGGCGACGATTTCAACGAGCCGATTTGCGACGCCGCCCGCGGCATTCTGGACGGCCACTTCATTCTGTCGCGCCAACTAGCCGGCCAGGGACATTACCCTGCCATCGACATCCTGCACTCGGTCAGCCGCCTTTCACCGGCGCTCTCCACTCCGGCGCAGATGGCGTCCGCCCGCAGGATGCGCCAGGCGCTGGCCGCCTACCATGATGCGGAGGACCTGATCCAGCTCGGCGCATACGTGGCTGGTTCCAATCCCCAGCTCGACGCCAGCATACGGCTGCACCCCGATCTGATCGACTTTCTGCGGCAGGACCACGGCACCAGCGCGCCGCTCGAAGAGACCCTTTCGCGAATGGAAGAGCTGGCCCGCAACCTGCAAGACGGCGAGCGAATGCTGGTGGCGAAGCCGGCGAAACCGTAGCGGAGGGTTGACCGCGAAAGAGGTGTCAGCCACGAATCGACAACGAATGAACATGAATGCAAAAACAAAACGCAAAAACCGGGAATGTAAAGCCAAGAGCCTATTTATGCATGTTCATTCGTGGCCCAATGGATTTACCCGGCCATGAATGCATTTCGCTTCCCCCTCCAAAGGGTGCTCGACTGGCGGCGCAACGAGCTCGATCTGGCGGAGCTCAAATTCCAGCGGTTGACGGCTGAGGTTGCCGCGGTCGGCCAGGCGGTCGCGGAATTGGAGACAGCCGGCATCCGGGCGGAGATTCTGGTGCGCGATTGGAGCCCCGTGTGTGGCCGCGACCTGGCCGCGCTAGGCAGCTTCCGCCTTCACCTGCGCAAAAAAAACGCCGAACTGGCTGCGCGCCGCGTCGAATGCGAAGGGCGCCTGGCAGCCGGCCGCAGCGAGATGTTGGAGGCGCGGCGCCGCTTTCGCCTGCTCGATCGCCTGCAGCAACGCCGCTTCGAGGCCTGGCGCCTGGCGCGCGACAAGGAATTGGAAGAACTGGCCGCCGAATCCTACCTGGCGCGCCAGGCGAGAACAGACACAGCCCGACACCTGCTGGCGCCCGGGAAACCGGCGTCGGCACGAGTGCCGACGCGGCACGCATGAGTGCGTGCGCCACGTCCGAATGGTACGGTTGTTTCCTGACGAGCTCTTAGTCTCCACCGGCAAGTTGTGCCTGGCGTTTGGAGCGCTCGACCACCTCTTCCACTTCGCGCCGGTATTGGGCTAGCAGGTCGGGCGTGGTAGCCTCGAAGCGCATCACCAGCACAGGCTGCGTGTTGGAGGCGCGCACCAGTCCCCATCCTTCTTGGAACAGCACGCGGACGCCATCCACATCCACGGTTTTGTGCCGGGCGCGCAACTCGGCGGCGGCCAGCCGGACGACCTCGAACTTGATTTCATCGGGGCAATCGAAGCGAATTTCGGGAGTGGTCACGGTGCGCGGCAGATCGGCCAGTAGCGTCGAGAGCGGCTGGCCGGAATTGGACACGATCTCCATCAGGCGGCAGGCGGCATAGATGGCGTCGTCATATCCGTGGTAGCGGTCGGCGAAGAACATGTGGCCGCTCATTTCGCCGGCCAGTTCGGCGTGGCTCTCCTTCATCTTGGCCTTGATGAGCGAATGGCCGGTCTTCCACATGATGGGATTGCCGCCGTGGGCGGCGATATCGTCATACATGAGCTGCGAGCATTTCACTTCGCCGATGAAAGTGGCGCCCGGCTTGCGAGCGAGGATCTCGCGGGCGTACAGGATCATCAACTGGTCGCCCCAGAGGATTTGGCCGCGCTCATCGACGGCGCCAATGCGGTCGGCGTCGCCATCGAAGGCAATACCCAGATCGGCTTTGGTTTCGAGCACGCGGGCGATCAGCGCTTCCAGATTGCGCGGCACGGTGGGATCGGGATGATGGTTGGGGAAACGGCCATCCATCTCGAAAAACATTTCCACGGGCTCCGCGTTGAGCCGCTCCAGAACGCGGTGCGCCACGGGACCTCCGACGCCATTACCGGCGTCCACCACCACGCGAATCCGGCGCGGGAAATGGAATTGCGCGGCCACTTCTTCCACATAGGGGGTGGCGACGTCGGCGATGGTTTCGCTCCCCGGCCCACGGTCCAGATCGGCGGCTTCGATCATGCGGCGAATCTCCTGAATCGCCTCGCCGTGAATCGTGCCGGAGCCTAGGACGGTTTTGAAGCCGTTAAACTCGGGCGGATTGTGGCTGCCCGTGATCATCACGCCGCCATCGGCCTTGGTGTGCACGGTGGCGTAGTACAGCAGGGGAGTGGGCTGAACGCCGATATCGGTGACGTGACACCCGCTGGTCTTGAGGCCGAGCATCAGCGCGTCGCGTAAGCGCGTCGAGCTGAGGCGTGTGTCGCGGCCCAGGCAAAGATTCGGGCCGCCGTGCCGCCGCAGATAGGTTCCCAGCGCCTGGCCGAGCGCGGCGACGTCGTCACTGAAGAGCTCCGCATCGGCGACGCCGCGGATGTCGTATTCGCGAAAGATGGTCGATTTGAGCATGGCGCAAAGCTTATTCGGTAGTGGGTCAGTGACCCGCTACCGCTTATTCTAATGCGGCGAAGGTTGCGGGGAACGGCGGAGCGCCCGGGGCATCCAGAAAAGCGGAGATGACTCTCGGCTCGGCAGGCCGGACGGCCCCGGATGGGGCACGGGCAAGCCGCGCTACGTGCTCCCCGGTAACGGGTGTGGCCGCAGCGTTCCAGCCTGAGGATCCGATCGATCCCAGGGTTCGATCCCTTTGCGGCGCGTTTCCCGCTGATTCGAACGGATTCCGGAACTGGTGCCGCCTTCGCGCTCCCGCTGGCCGCGAACGTGCAACTACGTTCGAAGCCGGGATGGCATGTCGAAGCACTCGGGCAAGAATGCGCCGACGCAAGTCCCGTGGCCTGTGACGGGCGTTCACACCTGTGGACGCCGCCGCCTCGTTGTTTGGAGCGTCCGAGATCCGCTAGAATGAGTGCTTATCAACAGTACAGCCGGCTAAACCCGAGTGACGTCATTCCCCATGCAAAATTCTCGCGGCAGGGCACAACGGAAAGGTATGCGCGCATGAAGTCTTTCGGGCGGCGGTACCTGGCGATAGCGGCGCTGTGCCTGGGCGGCCTGGTGGCGCCGGCAGGCGCGCAGCAGGCTCAGGCCCAGCCGGCGCAAACGCCGCCGCCGCAACAGAATCCGCCACAGCCGGCGCCTCAGCAGCGCAATCCGTTCGAAGATGTGCCGGGGACGGCAAAGCCCGCGCAGCCGCCGGCCCAACAGCCCAGTCCGCTCGAGAATGTTCCGGGCGAGCCAGCTCAGCCGCCGCAACTGGAAACGCCAAAGCCAGCCCCTGGGGCGCCGCAACCGGTGACCGGCGAAGTGATCAAGGGCATCGAATTTCGCGGCGCTCGCCGCGTTCCTTCCGAAACGTTGAAGGCATTGATCTTCACCAAGGCAGGCGACCTGTACAACGAAGAGGCGCTACGGCGCGACTTCATGGCGCTATGGAATACCGGCCGCTTCGACGATATCGTCCTCGAAACCGAGCCGGACCCCTCGGGCGGCCTGATCCTCCGCTTCGTGGTGACCGAACGGCGCGTTATCCGCACCATCAACTACGAAGGCATCCACACGGTTACGGTGTCGGAGATTCTCGACCGCTTCAAGGAGCGCAAGGTCGGACTGGTGGTGGAATCGCAGTACGATCCCAACAAGATTCAGCATGCCGCGCAGGTGTTGAAGGACTTTCTGGCCGAGCGCGGCCGCCAGTACGCGACCGTGGACCCGGTAGTGGAGCAGATTCCGCCTTCCTCGCTGAAAGTCACGTTCAACGTCAAGGAAGGGCCCAAGGTGAAGGTGGGTAAGATCATCATCACCGGCAACCAGGCGGAGAAGCAGAAGTGGGTGGTCCAGGCGATGAAGAACCTGCATCCCTACGGCATCCCACATTCCATCCTGTTCGAAAGCATGTTCGCCAAGACCTACGACCAGGGCAAGCTCGAAGAGGACAAGGAACGGATCCGCCAGGCCTATCAGGACCACGGATATTTCACGTTCAAGGCGCTGGACGAATCGGTGAGGATCTATCCGAGCGGCGGCCACGGCTGGCGCTTGCCGATCGTCAAGATGGAGACGCCCGGCATTTACGCCGATATCACCATTCCGGTCGAAGAAGGCCGCCTCTATCACCTGCAAAACATGAATTTCGTGGGCGTCAAGCTGTTTCGCGCGCCTGAGGTTCTCTCGGGGCTGTTCGGCATGAAGCCAGGCGATGTGTTCTCCACCGACAGGCTGCGCAAGGGGTTGGAAAACATGCGCAAGCTGTACGGCCAGTTCGGTTATATCAACTTCGTGCCGGAGCCCTCGTTCGAACCGCAGCCGGGCACGGACAAGATCGATCTCACCATCACCGCCGACGAAGGCAAGCAGTTCTTTATCCGCCGCATCGATTTTGCCGGTAACACGACCACCCGCGACCGCGTCATCCGGCGCGAGATTCTGCTGGATGAAGGCGACATGTTCAACACCCAGCTTTGGGACCTGAGCATTCTGCGCCTCAACCAACTCGGGTACTTCGAGATGCTGAAGAAGGACGAGGCGGCGGATGTCAAGACCAACCCGGGAACCGACACGGTGGATATCACGCTCAAGGTGAAGGAGAAGGGCAAGAACACGATCGGATTGAACGGCGGCGTTTCGGGAATCGCCGGCAGCTTCGTGGGGGCGAACTATTCCACCAACAATTTCCTCGGCTTGGGTGAAACCCTGACGTTGAACGGGCAGATCGGCACGCGCCAGCAGAGTGCTACCTTCGGATTCACCGAACCCTACTTGTTCGACCGGCCCATCCAGGCCGGTTTTACGGTTTTCGTCAGCCGTTTCGACTACAACCAGGCTCGTGAAGCCTCGATTCTTTACGGGCAGAACCTGCTGCCGCTGTTCCAGTCCATCGAAGGTCCGAACAACCAGAACCTGCTGAACTACATTCAAAACAGCAAGGGTTTCAACGTGTCGCTGAGCCACCAGCTTCGGCGTAGTTTCTGGCGCACCAGCATCACCTATGGGTTCAGTATTTCGGACATCGTCACGCAGACGTCTGGCGCAACCAATTATTTCGACTACATCGACTTTAGCGGCGTTTACGGGCCCAACGCGCTGAACGGGATTGACACCAGCTCGATCACGCCGGCGATTTCCTACAGCACGGTCAATAACCCGATGTATCCGACCGGCGGCAAGAGCATCTTCTTTTCCGTGGCGGCTGCCGGCAGCGTGCTCGGCGGCAACGTCAACACCATTCGGCCGGCGATTGACCTGAAGTATTACAAGCCTTCGCCCATCTTCAGCAAGAAGAACATCATGGCCTTCCACTTAAGCACATGGCTGATCAGCGGTTATGGCGGCAAGCTGGTCCCGCCGTTTTCGCGCAGCTTCATGGGCGGCGAGAACGATGTGCGCGGCTTCAACATCTGGGGCATCACGCCGATCGCGTTCATTCCCTCCACCGCTTCGGTGAACGTGCTGAACGCCGACGGGTCGACGCGAACGCAAAACGTGGTGGTGGGCGGAGTGCTCACGCCGCAGCCGGTGACCATGACCATGCCGGTTTATCAGATCATCACTCCCGGAGGCGACTGGCAGAGCTACGGGAACTTCGAGTATCGCATTCCGATTGTCGGACAAACCGTTACCCTGGTGCCGTTCTTCGACGCCGGCGTCAACCGGATCCTGCGTCCCAGCCAGCTCACCATGGATCCGCAGCGCGTGCTGGATCTCAACGAGCAGTTTCCCTCGGCCGGTTATAACGGCCAGGTGCAGATTGCGCCGGGGACGGAAAAGGCGCGCGCCTCGACGGGCCTGGAGATCGATGTCATTCTCCCCGTCGTCAATGCGCCCTTCCGCATATATTTTGCGTACAACCCGCTGCGCCTGGACACCAATCTGCAGACGCCGATCGCCGCGGACCGCAGCATGTTCCCCAATCTGGCGACGTACCAAAACGCGGTTGCCAGTTACGGTCCGCTGTACCCTTGGGACGAGAAGTCGACCATGGTCCGATTTACCGTCGGCAGGACGTTCTAGCGCTGCGCCGAGCGTCCCATTATGATAGGATTTCACGTTTAGGAGTTTAAGCTTGAAAAAGAACGTAGCCGTAATTCCCGCGCTGCTCTGCGCCGCCGCCGCCCTGGCGTGCGCCCAGGCGCAGCCCGCACCGGCATCGGCCGCAGTGCCGCCGCCGCGCCAGGCGTTGCCGGGTCCCGCCGCCACCAAGTTTGCGATCATCAATATCCAGTCCGCCATCTTGAATACCAAGGACGGACAGAAGGCGGCCGCCGACGTGCAGGCCAAGTTCAATCCGCGCAAAGCGGAACTGGACAAGAAGCGCACCGATGTCGAAGCGCTGCAGGAACAGTTGCGCAAGGGCAGCGCCACCATGAGCGAAGAGGCCAAGGATCGGCTGCAGAAGGAAATCGACGCCGGCAACAAGGAAATGACCCGCAAAACCCAGGACATGAACGACGACCTGGAGGCGGAGCAGGGCCGCCTCATGCAGGATTTGGGCGGCAAAATGATGAAGATCGTCGAAGAATACGCGTCGCAGAACGGGTATGCGGTGGTGCTCGATGTGAGCAATCCGCAAACCGATGTGCTGTGGGCCGCCGCTTCCACGAATATCACGCCCGATATCGTCCGGCTCTACGACCAGGCCCATCCGAACGCGGAAGCTCCGAAGCCGGCCGCCGCTGGGAAGCCGGCCGCCGCGGCTCCGCCAGCGCCAGTCAAGAAACCGTAAGAGGGCAAGCGCGCAGCGTCGAAAAAGCACCGCCGACAAGATCGCTGGCTTTACGGGAGCTCTCGTGTCCGTAACGCCGGCGATCTTGTCGCCGGTGCTTTTTCATTCCGGAGTCCCGCGCAAAGGGGATGGATGTTTCGGCTGGTAGAGACCTACTTCGCCTCCGCCGGGAAGCCGGATCCTGGTGATCGACCCCCAGCGCTCTTCCTGAACTTCCGAACACCGGACGCCCTTTTCCTCGAGAGCCGATATCTCGGCCTGCAAGTCGTCACATAGGAAATAGAGCTCGTGCCGGCCATTCGCTTCGGCGGGATGTACGGCCACTTCCGCCGGAGGCAACGCGAAGATCAGCCATCCGTGGCCGGCGTCCACGAAGGGAAATCCCAGGACCTCGCGCAAAAAGGCTCGATCGGCGGCCGCATCCTGGCTGTACACGATTACATGAGCGCCGAAGATCACGGGCTTGGCTCGCTATCGTCGGGACAAAGCGCCAGCACGTTCTCCACGGTGGAATACAGATCCATCATCCGGAACGGCTTGCTGATGAATGCGGCGCGCTTGGGAACCTCCTCGGCGGCAAGGTACCCCGACATCATGACGACAGCGATGGTGGGGCAGATTTTGGCGATCCGCTGCACCAGCTCCGGCCCGGACATCTCGGGCATAATAACGTCGGAAACCAATAAGTCGAAACTGGGCATGGCTTGCGCGAGTGCCAGCGCCTGGTTGGCATCGGATGCCGCGTGGACTTCATAGCCACGAGCGGACAGGGCCTTGGAAACCAGGCCTAAAACGGCGGGCTCGTCATCCACAACGAGCACCTTTGGTGTTGACATCAGCAGCTCCGGCGCAAACAACCTGCGATCAGTATACACCTGGGGCGGCTGAATGGCCGCACTATCGTTGGTACGTACCAGCGTTCGAAACTTGAGACTAATTTGCGCCGGTTACACTACGCTGGCCAGCAGTTTCGTGCCGTCCGGTACGCCTAGCCCCGAGCAGGCGTCCCAGCCGGGGCCGGCCGTGTACAACCCGTTCAGTTTCGCGTAGATGTCGTTATTCCCGGTGGTGATGTCGCGGAACGCCGATGCCGCGGCGCCGTACAAGAGCGGGTTGAGGAAACCGGCGGTAACTCCCGGCGTCTTCTGCGCCAGGCTCTGGTTGATCAGCGCGATCAGGCCGGCGATCAGCGGCGCCACGGCGCTGGTGCCACCAACCACCTGCTGCGATCCCGCCAGGAAGATCTGGTACCCGGTATCCGGATCGGCGTTGCCTGCCACGTCCGGCAAGCCGCGTCCGGCGCTGCCATTGGGCGCTTTCGGCACCTTGGCGCCGGTCTGGTAGGAAGGCAGCGCAAAAAGATTGCTGACGCCGCCTCCGCCCGCGCCTGCCTTTTGGCCTTCATTCCAGACCACCTCGCTTGCGATCGCTCCGCCGGACACGGAAACCTTGGTGCCCCCGCAGGCCAGCGAAAACGGGCTCGAGGAAGGGAAGTCGGCATGCGGCTTTCCGTCCCACCCCTTCAGTTCCATATCGGGCGAACCGTCGTCTCCCGCCGCGCAGCACACGGTCACGCCCAATTGCGCGGCGTCCTGAATCGCCTGATTCAGGCCCTGCGTGAACTGCTGATCCACCTGTCCATTCGGGTCTTCCGGTCCTCCCCAACTGATCGAAATTACGCTCGGCTTGTGTACCGTGTCTTGGACCGCCTGATTCACCGCGTCAATGAAGCCGGCCGTCGTGTTGGGTGTAAAGTAAACCACGATGTTGGCCCCGGGTGCGATGGATCCGGCGACCTCTATGTCCAGCGTCACTTCGCCGTCCGAGTCGGGGTCCGGCCCGGGCACGTTCGCGCCGCCATCCACGCTCACCGCTACCACCGAGGGCGCGGCGATGCCGAGATTCTTGAAGTAAGCCGCCAGGTCGGAGGTTTGATATCCGGCGCCAGTCGGCTTCCCGGTGTTATCCACGTCATTCAACTCGATGATCGCGATGGACTGGCCCAAGCCGGTGAGCCCGGCGGGAAAGTTATAGAGGGCCGCAACCTGCGGCGCCGTGACAGTCGGGTCCGCTACCTGCCTGCTCTTCGCGGGCGCCGGCTTTCCCTTGGCCGGCTTGTTCGGCGCGTGCTTTGCCTTGGCTGTCTTGCGCGCCGCCGTGGTGAGCGGCTTGGGCCTGCGCAAGCGGGAGTGCCGCTTCGCCACCGGCCGGTTATCGAGCCCATGCACGCCCACGATGATGTCCTTGAGGTCCTTCGGAATATAAATGGAGCCCGTGCGGCCGCGGTATGGCGCGGCGCCGCCCTTGGCATAGTGTCGCAGTTCCACGCCGAATGCCTCGCTCAAACCGGCGGCGGAGCCTTTCAGCCGGATGGTCCGCTGGCCCGGGTTCGCCGCCGATACCACCAAGCCGTGGTCGTGCGCGAACGCCTCCACCTTGGCGAAATCCGCCGGGTCCGCCCCGAACTGCGTGGCGAATTGCTCGCGGCTCAAGATTTTGCGCTCGGCCGGCTTTTGCGCACCGATTTTCATCAGGTCCTCGGGTGACGCCTGGGAGCGGCCCCGAATGCGAACCGTTATCTCGATCTGATCGCCGGCGTCCACAACCTTCCCGGCTTTCGCGCCAGCCATGGCTCTGCGCTCGCTGCCGGGCAACTTAAAACGCGACTTTGTCGCCATCTGAAGTCCCTCCTAATCCCGAGTGATCCAGTCAATTCTATATCAGCCGGGATTAGGGCCGCGCAGGGGAATGTGATTTTCGTCACGTTGCCGCGGCGGCCAATCCACGTTCATTTGGACGCCTCCAAGCGTTTCGGTGGCCCGGCCCTTCTCATCTCTCTCGAAAAACTCTATGCGCGCCGAATCGTTCGAAAAACCGAATGTTACTGCTACGTCGCGCTGGGAATCGCCGCCGGTTTGGCGCGCTTGCCCCGTAGGAGGAAGCGAGCTTCGTGGAGCGCTTCGCCGATCACAATCACAATCGCTGCGATCACATTCCAGTCGATCATGCGGTTGAACCACGCTACGCTGTTGGCCAGATCCGCGGCTGAGAGATGCCCATCCACGATCCCCACGGAATTCCCGGCCTTAAGCAGGACTGCCGCTATGATCAACCCGCAGACATCGATGCCGATCCGCACGCGCGATCGGACTCGAGTCCAACGAGGGTATAGAGAGCTGAGTAAGTCGAACAACGCGCTCGCCAGGGTCAGAACGAGAACAGGCCAGTAGATCTGTTTCCATACCGGACCCAGGATAAGCCGTGTCCCCCCGGAGAACGCGAACTCGCTGCGCTGCCACATCAGGAATACCCAGAATGCCGCGGCCGCGAAGCCGAAGATAGCTCCCGCGAGGTGGTTCCAGCGCGTCCTGGTGTCCTGCGTGCCCGGTACGCGAGGCAACTTACGCGGATTCCAGTCGTCGGCGTGTTTGAACTTGACCTGGTAGCGATCCAGCAACGCGAAGACAGTCGTCACCATGCCCACCGTCATAAACGCGGCGCGCCAGTATTCCACGAGGCAGCGCAGCAGCATCTCCCCGGGATGAGCGAAAGTCAGGACCGGACCGAGGAAGAGGAACGCGAACAACGGCACGAACACCCAGCACAGAACAATTTTGAGCACCAAACGATAGACCGGCAGCATCGCCGGATTGATCAGGCGCTGTTGCGGAAGGAAGCCGCTGGCGACTTTCAGCGGAGAACCCCGTTTCTTGAGTATGCCGGCGACATCGTCTTCGTCCAGCGCGTGGCCGAGCGCCGCTTCGCGCTCGTCCACCTGCGACTGGAGATCCTCGCCGAGCTCGGCGATGATGTCTTCCTGCTGCGCCTTCGGCAGCCAGAACTTCACGGCGTGCAAGTAACGATCGATCAGGTCTGTATTCGTTGTGGGCATGGCTACTTTTCCTCCTTGCCTGGGCCGCCGGATTCGGCAGTGCCGGCGAGACCACGGTCGCCTA
This sequence comes from Bryobacteraceae bacterium, assembly GCA_049508735.1. Classification (GTDB taxonomy): domain Bacteria; phylum Acidobacteriota; class Terriglobia; order Bryobacterales; family Bryobacteraceae; genus Bog-375. The sequence continues at coordinate 47,620 of JBELAO010000026.1, forward strand.
AGATCCGTTCCAGGGACGCGGTCATCTGGCGCCACTCGTCCAGCAGGTCCGGCAGCACTGCTTCTCCGAGTGGTGACAAACGGTAGAAGCGCTTGTTTCGTTTCTCCTCTTCCCGCCACTGGCTGACCAACAGGCCTTGGCTCTCCAGCCGGCGCAGGAGTGGATAAAGTGTGTTTTCGTCGATCGCCAGGCCCTGATCGCCGAGCGCTTTGCGGAGCGCATAGCCGTAGTGTTCCGTGTAGAGCTGGGCGAGGACGGCCACTACCAGGCATCCGCGGCGGAGTTCCAGGCGAAGGTTGTCGAAGAGTTCGGAACTGACTGCATTAGTGTGCATCACATGCTGTCCTGTACACACTGTATGTAACACAGTGTGTGATGTCAAGTGTTTTTTGGGGAAAAATGATTGACTGAATGCAAGTGACTGATTACAAGGTGGATTTCTCGGGTGGATGGATCTTAAACGAAGGGTTTGCAGGTCGGGGACCTGCCTCACTTTAGGCGGTTGAGGGGCAAAGGTCGTGGAAGAATGGGCAGGCGTGGCAGCGCCCTCCCTCGTTCAAGGGGAACTGCAAGCTGTTTTGCGCTTCCTGGAACTCGCGGACGATCTCGACGGGCGATTCGATCAGCGAGGGCGCCAGGTCGATCTCCACCGTCACATTTGGGCGGAGAAAGCACAGATAGGCGCGGTCTGCGGCACGTCCGGCGAACTGCTCCACGGCCATTGCGTACAGCCGGAGCTGCAATGCGTAATCCTGTGCGCGGCGGTGCGCCTCGGCCAGGTTGACGGCGTCGGTCTTATAGTCCACGATGACCAGCTCCGCGCCATCCTCGAACCACAAGTCCACCTGGCCGCGAATCACCAGATCGTCCACCGCCATCAGGAAATCGAATTCGCGTTCGACGCGGGTTGCCTTAGCGGCGCGCCGGCCGAGAGCGCTCGACCGGAAGCTACCGGCCAGGCGCAGCGCTTCGTCGTCCGCATCGGCAACCGCGGCGCCGGCGAGCAACTGATGCACCTGGGTACCAAGGTCGCTTGCCGCCAGGTTCTCACCCTCGCATGGATCCGCCATGCGGCGCGCACGGCCATCGAATCCGAGATAGTGCCCCAGGTAGTAACGCCGCGGGCACTGTGCGAACTCACCGATCGCGGTGACGGTAGCGTTGGTGTCCTGCTGTCCGGACAACGCCGGCGCGTCCAGCCACGTGGCCGAGAGAAGCGACGCTTCGGAAGTCCCCGCCGCGGTAGGGTGCGTGAGCAATTCCGGCGCGCGGTCCGTCACCAGCAGCCGCAGCTTCCAGGGTGTTCCATCCGCCGCGCAGTACTCGATCACGCGGTCGCCCATTCCGGCGAGCTGCAGGCTCAGGCTCTCGGACACGCGCTTCGCCCAGTTCTCGGTTTTTCTGGCCGTCGCCGAAAAGGTGAGCGCCAGGTGTTGCTCGGCGCGGGTCATCGCCACGTAGAGTAACCGGTTGCTCTCTTCTTCTTCCCGCTGTTTGCGTTCCTCTCGAATCGCATGCTGAAACACATCGTCCTTGTCATTGCCATCCGCCGGGTTGCGCCACCGCGCGCCCAGGCCGACACACGGCGAAAACGCCACTACCGGCGCGCTCGTCGCAACGCCCTTTTGCAATGCCGCCACGAATACGATGGGAAACTCCAGTCCCTTGGCGGAATGGACGGTGAGGATTTCGACCGCGTCGGCGGAATCCTCGGGCGGGGCGTCGGGCTCGCGCAGGTCGGAGTCGCGCAGCATGTCCAGCTCATCGACGAACTCGTCGAGCGAGACGCTCCAGGCCGCGGCGCGCGCACGCGCCAGCAGCTTGTCGATATTTGCCGCGCCGCGCGCGCCATTGGAGCTTCGATAGCCGCAGTCGTCGATGGCACTGGCAAGCAGCCGGTCGAAACCGGCGCTCTCGCGTGCGAGGCGCCACCGGCGCAGGCGCTCGCGGAAATCAAGCAGAGCGCGGAAATCGCCCGCGCCGAATTCGGATTGCGTCTCCGCGCCCAGCCGGCCGAGCGCGGCGCTCAGGTTCTCCGCCAGCAGCCGCAACGCAAGCAACGCTTCATCGGAGACCTCTACCAGCGGGGAGCGCAGCACTACGGCCAAACTGATTTCATCGCGCGGGTTCGAGATCGTGCGAAGAAGATGCACCAGGTCGTTGACCTCGCGCGAATCGTAGAAGCCTCTGCCGCGGTTGACCAGGTATGGGACGCCGGCTTCCTCCAAGGCGGCTGCGAATGGCGGGATCACCTCCGTGTTGCGCACTAGCACGGCAATGTCCCGATAAGTGAACTCGGGCGATTCGTCGAGTAACTCAACCACGCGGCGCGCCACCCAGCGTGCTTCGATCTCGAGCGCCGCCGCCGCATCGTCGGCCGTAGCGCAGATCGCTTCCACGGCCACTTCGCGCGCGGTTGGAAATTCGCGCCGCGCCAGCAAGGTTCGCTCCTCGATGCCCGGGGCGCCCGCGGTGATCTTCTCGACCGCGCGCAGAATCTGCGGCCGGCTGCGAAAATTATCGTGCAGAGGCACCAGCCTGCTGCCGGCAGCCTCGACTTGGTCGCGGTACCGCTCAAAGCCGGCTGGCTCCGCGTGGCGAAAGCCGAAGATCGATTGGTTGACGTCGCCCACCGCGTAGAAGCGATCGGGCGACCGCACCAGTTCGAGCAGCCGCGCCTGTTGCGGGTTGGTGTCCTGAAATTCGTCCATCAGGATGTGGTCGAACTGCGCTTTTAGCCGGGCGCGGGCTGGCGGGTCGCGATCGAGGAAGCGAACCGCAAGCTCTTCCAGGTCGGCGAAATCGAGCGTGCCCGCGCGTTGTTTCCGCTCGCGATAAATCCGGTCAAAGCGGCGCAGTATGTCGAACAAGGTGCGCCGCTCATGCCGGTACAGTTCGGTGATGAGCGAGTAAGTCAACTTACCGGCTTGTTCCTTCAGAGTCTTTACCAGCGAATAAGCTGTTGTGCCGCCCTTCGATTTCCGAAGATTAGCGGGGAACGCCGCCAGCGCCTGCAAGGCCTGGAGCGGCCCGGGAGCGTGAACGATGCGCTGCGCGCTTTCACGAACTTCGGCCAGGTGCTGTTGCTGCGCGAAGCTCCAGGTGCTGGCGGGATCAACCGCCAAGGCCGCGGCGGTAGCGGCGAAATCGGCCATCCCGGTTGCAGCCGGTTCGGCAAAGCCAGCCAGGTCTTCCACACGCTTGCCGGCTGAACGCATGGCGTCATAGGCCGAAAGCAACGCCTCTTCGAAGTCGAATGCGGAAAGGCCGCGAATCAAGGCGCGCACTGCGGACGGCTGTTCGTCGAAAAGCTCTTCGATAGCGGCTGCGATGCACTCCTGCTGGAGGCGCCAGGAGTCGCTGGGATCGGCCACCGAGAATTCCGGATCCACCGCGGCGAAGACCGCGTTCTCCTTGAGCAGCCGCGCGCAGAACCCGTGAACGGTGGATACCCAGGCGCGTTCGAGTTGGGCGCGGATTTCGGGACAAGCCTCGGCCAGCTTGGCGCGCATGTTGGCGGCGGCCTTTTCGGTGAAGGTGATGGCGAGGATGCGCTGCGGGTTCGCGCCGGTTTCCACCAGTTGCCGGAAATGCTCCACCAACACGGTGGTCTTGCCAGAGCCGGGACCGGCCACCACGCAGGTGTCGCGCGGCGCGTCGGCGACCTCGATGGCCGCGCGCTGGGCGGGAGTGAAAACGACTTCCGTCATGCGCCCACCACCGCCGCTATGGGAACGTCGATGCGGCAAACGTCGCGGCATTCGCAGAAGCGGCACGCGTCGCGATCGGCTGGCTTCACTTCGATGCGGCCGCCGCGAATCTCCTCCACCGCACGCCGCGCCCGCTCTCGCGTGCGGGCAAACCAGTCCTCTGGCATCGGCTGCGAGCCAAGCTCGCCCGCAGCGCTCCATCCCACGTACTCCGCGCCGCCCTTCAAGCCAACATAGAACACGCCGGCCGGAGTCACGCCGAATTGTTCCGCCGCGCCCATCAGATACAGCGGCGCTTGCAACAGCCGCTCGTCGTCCAGCTTCTTCCTGGTGTTTTGCGCGTTGCTGTATTTGTAGTCGAAGACGAAGGAGCGGCCATCGGCGGCTTCGTCGAGGCGGTCGATCTTGCCGCGGATCTCAATGTCTTCGGCGAGTGTATAGTGGATCTTCTCTTCCATGCGCGAGCGAAACTGGCCGCGCGGCCATTGGGAATCGGCGGCGAAGGCCAACAAATCGTCCAGCATCGCGTTGCGCAGCCGCTCGGTGTGATAGGCGGAGGGAATGCGATGTTCGTCGAGCGCGCTCTTGAACTCCTCGGCAAAGACGGTTGAAATATCGCCGCCGTCGACCCACCAGCGGGCCAGCACGGCATGTACGATATTCCCTTGCAGCAGGAAATCGAGCCGCTGATCCGGGCGCGGCGGCCGTGTCTGTAGCTTCAGCGTCTGGCGGCCGAAATACTGAAAAGCGCATTGCAGATAGCTCTCGAGCGACGTGGGCGAAACACGCGCGGTTTTCGCCGCGAGCGCCTGGAGCAGGGAAGCGCGCGCGATGGGTCGCGGCTGGTGCGGCTGGTGCAAAAAGCGCGGGCGCGGCGCGACGGGCGGTGCGTCCTGCGGGGACGCGATGAAGTCCTCGAGGTATATCGACGGCAGGTTGGATTCGCCGCGCGGACTCGATTGTGGATAGGAAAGCGTCACCAGCATGGTGGCGCGGGTGATCGCGGAATCGAACAGCGCTCTTTCCTCCCGCTCAAATTCAGCCGCCGTGCGGACGCGTATGCCGGCCGAATTGAGGCGGCGGCGCGCGTCATCGGGAAAAAACGCATCCTGCCGATGAAATTGTGGGAACTGCTGTTCGGCCATGCCGCAGACAAACACAACGGGCAGCACCCATTGCCGCGCTTCGTGCGCGCTCAATACGTGGACCACGTTGCGGCGGTCGTCGCGCAGACGCAGCGGCATGAGACGCAACACGGCCTCGGCCGCGCGCCAGAAGGGTTCGAGCGGAATCTCAACCGCCGCATCGAGCGCGAGCGCGGCTTCGTCCAGCGCTGCGTCGAACCGTTCGAGCGCGGCGGTCTGGCTGCGCCACATCGCCACCAGATCGCGATCCGCGACATCGGAAGAAGCAACCGCCGGGCGGAACAGGTTGCGCAGGGTGGCGAAGCGCCGTGCCCAGTCCTTAGGCGACAGGACGAAAGAAAGCCACTCTTCGAGCGCGCCCATTTCTTCGATCAGCGGCAGCAGCTTTTCGGCGCGAGCCTCGATCGCGAGTTCTTTCAGTGCGCCGAGGCCGGAATTGGGCGCCTGCTCACGCAACGCGAAATCGAAACGGTCGATCGCGCCGGAGGCGGCAAAACGCGGCGCCAGGCGGAGTACGGCGAGCGTTTCCATGTGGTCCCATCCGCCCAACATGGCGTTGATGGCGCCGGCCAGGAAGCGGGCCGCGGGATGCCGGTCGAGCCGATCGTCGAAATAGAACCGGGCCGGAATGCCGAAACGGTGGAAGGTGGTTCGCAAAACCGGCAGGTACGATTCGGGCCGCACCACCACACCGATTTCGCAAAACGGCCGGCCCGCCGCGGCTTGTTCGAGAATGCGCCGCGCAATCTCTTCGGTTTCGCGCTCGACGTTAGCGGCGCGCACCACGGCCACGGCGGGAGTGGAACGGACGCGCGACGTATGTTGTTCGGCAAAACCCATGCGGGCGAGGCGGGCGCGTAATTCCGGCGCGGCGGCGGAATCGAGCGTGAGGGCGATTTCGGCATGGCGGCCGAGCGCGGCCAGCACTTCCAACTCGGGATCCGGCAGTGGGTGAAATCCATCCAGCCAAATGGCGCGAACGGCGCCAAGTCCTTCGGCGGCGATGCGCGCGGCAGCCAGTTGCAGGCACCGTGCGCGCAGCGCGAGGCCGCGGCGTTCGAGGGCGGTTTCGACTTCCTTATAGACCGCGAGAAACGGCGCCGCCAGCGGCGTATCGGGGAGGCACTGCCGCAAGCGCTGGCTGTCGCAGCCAGCCGAGGAAAACTCGGCGACCGTGTGCGTCAACGCCGCGCAGAACCCGGCGAGATGCGCCACCTGCCGGAATTCGGCGCGGTCGATTCGCCGCATCGCTTCTTCGACGGAGAGGTAAACCACGGACTCGGGAGCTTGAACCATTGGCAAGGCCCACGGCCGGACGAAGCTCGATAGCGTCTGAATGGCGCCGCCGCGCAGAGCGCAGCCTTCGCGCGCCAACTGATTTTGCAGGTGCTGCGCCAGCGTGGCCGTGGGAACCAGCAGTCGCACGGCTGGCGCATCGCCGCGCAAAGCGTCGCGCAGTTCGTTCCACACCAGGGTGGTCTTGCCGGAGCCGGCCGGCCCAACGATGAGGCGCATCGGCTCTAGTGTAACCGTGACGCACGGGTTGGTGTTTGCCGCTTCGAGAAGACTCTTCTCGACGCTCCTTCGTTAAGCGGCGCCGGGCGTCGGCAGGAGCGCCGTCGCGGCACGCACCAGTGCGTGCGCCACGTTACTTCTCGTATGATGGTCGTTTGCCAACATCAATGAAACCTCGGCGGCTCGTATCACGGCGGCTGGCGCTGCTGATGGCGCTCGCCGTCTGCTTAGCGCCCGCGCCCGTGACCGCCGCTCAGAAGCTCACCGTCGCGGCGGCGGCGGACCTGCGGTTTGCGCTCGACGAATTGGCCTCCCAATTTCGCGCCACGCACCCCGAAGTGGACCTGGCGATCACTTACGGCTCCTCCGGCAACTTCTTTGCGCAGATTCAAAACGGCGCGCCGTTCGATGTGTTCCTTTCGGCCGACGCCGATTATCCGCGGCGCCTGGTCGCGGCCGGCCTGGCGAGTAAGGATTCGCTGTTTCTTTACGGCGTGGGGCGGATCGTGGTGTGGGTGCCGGCTGGCTCGCCGCTCGATCCGGCTGCGCTGGGCATCCACGTGCTGGAAGCGGCTTCGGTCCGGCACATCGCCATCGCCAACCCGCAGCACGCGCCGTATGGGCGCGCGGCCGAAGCGGCGTTGCGCTCGCTCGGCGTGTATGATCGGGTAGCGCCGAAGCTGGTTTTGGGCGAGAACATCGGGCAGGCTTTCGAATTCGTGGAAAGCGGCGCGGCGGAGGCTGGGATCGTGGCGCTCTCGCTGGCGCTGGCGCCTGCCGCGCGCGGCCACGGCCGCTATTGGGAGGTGCCGCAGGAGGCGTATCCGAAAATCGAGCAGGGCGGCGTGATCCTCGCGCGGGCGCCAGCCGGCCCCGCCGCACAGTTTCGCAGCTTTCTGGTTTCCGCCGAGGCGCGGCGCATTCTGAAGCAATACGGCTTCTCGGTGCCGCAGTGATATGGATTGGCAAGCCATCGGTTTGAGCCTGCGCCTGGCGCTCGCGACCACGCTGGTGCTCCAGGTGGTGGGCATGCCGCTGGCATGGTGGATAGCGTTTTCGCGGCGGCGCTGGAAATTCCTGGTGGAAGCCGTGGTGGCGCTGCCGCTGGTGCTGCCGCCGACGGTGCTCGGCTTTTACGTTCTCATCGCGATTGGCCCGCGCAGCCCGTTGGGCGCGCTCTATGCGCGGCTCACTGGTGGGCTGCTGCCGTTTTCTTTTGGCGGGCTGCTGGTGGCTTCGGTGCTATATAGCATGCCGTTCACGGTGCAGCCGATAGCGGCGGCTTTCGCCGGCGTGGATCGCAAGCTGCTCGAGGCCTCGTGGTGCCTGGGCGTTTCGCGCGCCGGCACGTTCCGCCGCGTGGTAGCGCCGCTGGCGCGGCAAGGCATCGCGACGGCCGCGATCCTCAGCTTCGCCCACACGGTGGGAGAGTTCGGCGTGGTGCTGATGGTGGGCGGCAACATCGCCGGCGTCACTCGCACCGTTTCGATTTCGATTTATGACCAGACGCAATCGCTCGATTACACCGGCGCCTGGCACACGTCACTGTTGCTGGTTGCATTTTCTTTCGTGGTGCTGGCGCTGACTTATTCCTGGCAGCGCCGCGCGTGGATGCTATGGCCGCCACACTAACCGCCGATTGCCGCACCGCGCTGCCCAGCGGCTTTTGCCTGGATGCTGCTCTATCTTTGCCGCTCGATCAGGCGCCGGTGACAGTCCTGTTCGGTCCTTCGGGCGCCGGCAAGACTACGCTGCTGCGCTTGCTGGCGGGCCTGCAACGGCCGGACGCGGGCAAGATCGTTTTCCGCGATCGAACCTGGTGCGATACCGCGCGCGGCGTTTGGCTCGAGCCGCAGCAGCGCCGCGCCGGTTTTGTCTTTCAACAGTACGCTTTGTTCCCGCATCTGACGGTGGAGCGCAACGTCGCCTTTGCCGCCAAGGGGGTAGCAGCCGCGCGCATGATGGAACGCTTTGGGCTCGCCGGCCTTGCCGGGCGGCTGCCGCGCGCCATTTCTGGCGGCGAACAGCAGCGGGTGGCGCTGGCGCGCGCGCTGGCGGCTGAGCCGGATCTGCTCCTTCTCGACGAACCGCTTTCCTCGCTCGACGCGGCGGCGCGCCTCCGTACGCGCCGCGAACTGCGCGGCCTGCTGGCCTCGGCCGGCGTGCCCAGCATCGTCGTCACGCACGATCGCACCGAGGCCATCGCGCTGGCCGATTGGATGGCGGTGATGGTGGAGGGCCGCATCCTGCAAACCGGTCCCGTGCGCGAGGTCTTCGCGCGCCCGGCCACCGCGCATGTGGCCGAAGCGGTGGGAGTGGAAAACATCCTGCCCGCGGAAGTCGTGTCGCGCGCGGCCGGGCTGCTGCATTTGCGCGTCGGCAGCGCCACGCTGGAATGTGTGGATGGCGGCGAAAGCGGACCGGTGCTGGCCTCGATCCGCGCCGAAGACGTGGCGCTCACGCGCGAGGCGGCGGGCTCCTCCACCCAGCGCAACCGGCTACCCGGGGTGGTGCGCGCCATCTCCGTCGAAGGCGCGCTCGCGCGCATCGAATTGGATTGCGGTTTCCCGCTGGTGGCGCTGGTCACCGCGCAATCCGCCGCCGACCTCAACCTGCTGCCCGGCGAGCCACTGGCGGCCATCGTCAAAACGACTTCGGTCCACGCGATCCCGGCCGGATAGCCCGCGTGCCCTGCCGTCGCTAGGTCTTCTAGCGGCAGAGTCGATTCTCTCGAAAGGACCGCTCCCTATCGTCGCGGCTCCGTTTGGAGGCGCGACGATGAGGGCAATCACTTCACTGCCACGGCATCCACCGCGAAACCGGCATCCATCGAGGGCAGGCCCTCGAACAGCGACAATGTTCCGGCGGGCGGGTGCGCGGCGTCGAAGACCTCCGCGCTGATCTGGCGCACTTGCGCGGCGATATCGAGCGAGAGCGGATAATAGTCGGCGAAGGCCACCTTGCCCGGTGCGGTCCCCGCCTGCGTGAGCTCCCTTTGCAGGCGGTCGAAAGCCAGATGCGTATCGCTCGAATGGTAGCCGAAAGAGACTTGCGCTCCGGTTAGCACGACTTCCGCGGAATCCACCAGCGCGACCGGCGCTTGTCCGGAGGGGCGCGGCAAGCTATCGGGATCGAGAAACTGGAGCGGCGCCGCCGGATCGGATCCCAGCCGCGCAACGGCTTCACAGGCGGCCAGCGCACTACCCGGCGACCGTTGGGTCTGCACATAGTCGATCGCCGCGCGCGGGTACGCGGCAGCCAACAGGGTGCGCCCTGTGGCCCCATCGGCCAAAGTACTGACGAAGCAGGTTGCCCGCAGCACGTTGGGCGGGGTTGCGCCGGCGGCGTCGATCACCTGGGCGAGTTGCGCCAGTGCCTTACGGACCAGCGGCGCGGCTGGATCGAGCGGGCTCGCGGCATCCGCGACCTGGGCGGAGAAGAACGCGAGGCCGTGCGGGTTCACGTCTTTGCGCGCTTCCCCGATGGCCTCCAACACCACTTGCGCGCCTTCCATCGGCAGGCCGCCGGCGCGCAGCAGGCTCAGCGCGGGGAGTGGCCGTTTGCGTTCGGTGAACTCCTCGCTGACCAGGTCGCGCACGCGGCGCACGTCGCCCGATCCGGCCACGAACGCGCGAATCTTGAGCACGGTTTCGCCGTCCGATTCCCGCGCCAGCGCTTTCAGCGACTCGTGCACCTGGTGCGTCAGCAGCCCTTTGCCGATGAGCGGAGTTACATAGAATGTCAGCCGCCGGGGATTGCCCGTGGTGAAGGCCGGCAACTCGGCGGGAAGTTGCAGCACCTGAGTCCGCTGTTCTTTTTTCGGGCGGTTATCTTCCGCGGGCTGTGCGGCGGCGATCGAGGCAACCGCTCCCAACGTCGGCAACACAAGCCATATTGGCGGGCGGTGCGCTACGCGCATAGACCTGGATTGTAGCAAACGGTCGAGGGCTTTCACGCCTGGCAACGCGCCAGGGGATGTGGCTCCCTAAGGCGAAACCTGACGTGCCTTTACGATGAAGCGATCGGGAGCGGGACCGACGTAATAGAACGGATAACAGGTAACCAGAGTAAGTTGGGGATAACGGCCTGGAGCTAACACGGCAACATCGGTCGGCTTAACGATCTGGATGCTCTCTACCCGGTAGACATAATTGCCGGCCAGTGTCTGAAACTGGATCCGATCGTTTCTGCCAATTGAGCGGAGGTCGCGAAACAGCGTGTCGCGGTGGCCGGCCACGCCAACATTCCCGCCCTGACCGGGAAGCGCTGTCCCGGGAATGTGGCCGAGGGCCAGACTGAGTGTGCTTTCCCCATCCCCCTCCCGAACGATTTCCCCCAGTTGCAGCCTTGGGATTACGAGGCGCCCGATCAACGCGTCGTTTGGCGTGGGGCGCCGCAAATGGGCGGACGATACGCTGCGCGGCACAGGAGGAGTGGAGGGCTTAGGTCCTATTCCGCACCAGGCCTGTTCCGCTGCCAGAAGCCGCTTTCCAAGATCGGCTATATAGTTCACCAGGGAGGGCGTGTTCCCTTGCAACCGGCATTCGAAGGAGAAATTCTGCCAGCTTTGAAAGACGGCGGCGCTCACATAGAATGCGGCCCAGATACCTATGGCAGTTAGGCCGGCGAATAAGAGCAGTTTCTGCGCCCGATGCCTGGCGTTAGTTGCCATTCTGATTCTCCAGTGGCTCATAGCGGTAGCTGGTACGCGTGCGGGCGATCAGCCCGGCGTGCCCCGGAGCCGACACATAGACGCGAATGTGCCGCAGCGCGCCGAAATGCCCGGCCTGCGGCGTATAGCCAACAGTGTAGCGGGAGCGGATTTCCTTGGCGATGCCGCGGCAGATGGTAGCCAGATCCGCAAGATCGGTAGGGAAGTAGGCCTCTCCGCCGCTGGTTCTGGCGAGTTCTTTCAACAGACCGAGATCGCGGTCCGGGTCGCCGGGGCTGGACAGTCCGATAGTGTAAATGGTGGCGAGACTCCTCTCGACGCGGTCCAGCATTTCACTCCGCTTGGCGTGACTGGCGTTGTCGCCGCCATCGCTGATGAGGATGAGCGTTTTCTTGTCGCGCCTGCCCATCTCCAACTGTTGTAGCCCGTCGACGATGGCATCGTTCAATGCTGTTCTGCCCTCCGGCATCCCGCGCCGGAGGGCGGCGCGTAACTGGCCAATGTCATCCGAGAAAAGCACGTCATCCGGCAGCCCGCGCTTTACCCGCTCATTGAAGTTCAGCACGAAGATCTCGTCCTTCGGGTTACTTCTCGAAATCAAAGCCTCGGCTGCGGCCAACACCTCGGCGCGTTTCGGCGCCATGCTTAGGCTCTCATCCACCAGGATCCCGACTGTGACCGGAATGTCGTCGTTGGCGAACACTGTGATCGGCTGACTCACGCCATTTTCGGTGACGTCGAAATTCTCCTTACCGAGCCCGGCGACCAGGCTGCCCTTATGCTCCGTCACCGCGACGTCGAGCAACACCAGCCGCACGTCGCTACGGATGGTGTAAGCCGGAGATTCATCCTGCCCGAGTGCGACCGCCAGACCAGCGAGAACTGAAACGGCGCCAGCTAGTACGAGATATCGAGCTGCCAGGCGCCGTTTCATTCAGCTTCGCCGCGATTCTCATTTAAGATACATCGCTTGTTTCAACCGCAGCAAGCCATAAAGGCCGACCAAGAGAAAACCGCCGAGCCCTATCGCCGGATACGGGCTGGCAGTCTTGGGCAGCGTAGCCGGCTCCTGCGCGGCAGGCGCAGGCTCAGCGGCAGATTGCGGTTCCGGCGCGGGCTCGGGAGCCGGCGCTGGGGCGGCGTCCGCCACCTGTACTGGCTGCTCCGCCGTGGGAGCCGAAACTGCCGCCGCTGGGGCCGGCATAGGCGCAGGCTCCGCGGTGGGCGGCGGGCTCCACGTGTGCAACTCAGCGGTCAGCATCGCGGGATGCTTGGGATAAGAGAACTCCCGTCCGTAGTTGTCGCCCGGATAATACCAATCGCGTAAAGCTCTGGCGGTTCCCGGCGGCGTCTCCCAAAAACTGAATTGGGATTTGCCGGTCGGCTCCACTCGATAAGTCGGGATCGCGACGACTGTGTCGATGACGCGAGTCTGGTCCCCGTTGAAGATCTCCACCGTATCCCGGTCTGTGTACCGGTCCGAATGCCCGCCCACCAGCACGAACACGTACGTGCCGGGATCGAGCAGTTTGTCGGTGACCTGTATCGGTTGATCCACCGTGAGGACCGTTCGCTTATCCGACATATCGGCGCGGGCAGTGGGGCCGCTCAAGACGGCCGTGACTGCAATTGCGCACATGGTTGTAACAACCAATCGCGAAAATGTTAGTGATGTTAGTTTCATAATACTCATCCTTTCCTGACTAGTCCTGACTAGACCCTCTTCGGCTCTTGGCTGACGCCGATAGGCGACTCGCCAACGGCCTTCAGCGCAACTTACCTGCCACTCGGCAAGTCATTGCTCATCAGACAGCGGCCTGGCTGGTGTGAGATTTGAGACGGTAGTATTTCCACAAAGAAGTGTGATGTAACCTGAGTGCTCGCAATTGTTGCACCGTCCCTCCCATTTAACAGCCCTCTTAAGAAATCAGACGGAAAGGGCCGAATTTCCGTTACCTGGCCAGCCGTCCGGCATGTGCCGGAAGTCACCTTATGGGCTCGTCGGCGAAGCGTCAGAGTAGCCACAAAGTGCTATTGGCTGTTTCAATACGTTTGGCGTAACCTTAAGACAGATCTTTGAGAGTCTGCGAACCGATTCTGAAATGACGATAGTGCAGGGAAGAAGGCGAGGGGCCGGTCTTTCGGCACGGGATCATAAACTCATGCGGGCTGCGCGAAAACTCGACCTGGACCATCGTTTGGAGGCTTACTTCGCCACCCTCCGCTCACCATCCCTCAAGGAGGTTCTGAAACATAGTCTGGGGAACTGGCAGATGTACGCGGCGGTTACCGGCTCGGCGATGGCGATGGCGACGAGCGCCTCGGCATCCGTTATCGGCCCTGGCGCGCGTAATATGACGGTCGAGGCGATCGCAAGTGTCCTGGCCGCCAAGCAACAGCGCAGCAGCTCCAAGAGCATGCCGTTGATGCACGCCGTCCGGTTAGCCATGGCCAGGCAGGATGCCGGAGTGAAGTTCTTCAATGCCGCGGCCGCGAATGCCACTCACACGAGCCAGGCACAGGCCCCGTCCATTTCGCCCGGTGGCGTGGTCCCACTTTGCGGCACGGTGAATATCATCCAGCCGGGCGAATGGGTGTCGATATTCGGCAACAACCTCGCCAGCGGAACCGTCATCTGGGACGGCGATTTTCCCACTTCGCTGGGCGGGACCAGCGTGACCGTTGACGGTAAAGCTGCGTATCTCCAATTTGTCAGTCCCGGACAGATCAACTTGCAGGCGCCGGATGACACGGCGAGAGGGCCCGTGCCCGTAGTTGTGACGACTGCCACCGGCACGGCAACGTCGATGGTGACTCTGAGCGAGTTTTCGCCGTCGTTCGACCTGCTTCAATCGGGACATGTGGCTGGGATCATTGTCAGGTCGAACGGTTCGGGAGCCTACGGCGGAGGAGGCTACGATATCCTCGGTCCGACTGGCAATTCCCTGGGCTATCCCACGGTGGCCGCGCAGGCAGGCGACATCGTTGAACTATATGCTGTCGGCTTCGGGCCGACCAATCCCTCCGTTCCAGCCGGAACGCCATTCACCGGCGCAGCGCCGACCATCGACAAGCTCGCCCTTTACATCAATAATGTGGTAGTCAAGACGGTATTCGTGGGACTCTCGAGCGCCGGTCTTTATCAGATCAACCTCATCGTTCCATCGGGCCTCGGCCAGGGAGATGTTCCCATTCAGGCCAGCATCGGCGACATGCAAACGCAAGCGGGCGTCTTGTTCTCGCTTCAGCTTCAGGCTGCTTCCGGTGGCGGCACGTGGGTCGGGGGCGGAACTGGGGGTGGCGCGGGGTTCGGATCGGGTGGCGGAGCAGGCGCCGGGACGGGCGGTGGCGCGGGGTTCGGATCCGGTGGTGGAGCGGGCGCCGGCACAGGTGGTGGGGCGGGCGCCGGCACAGGTGGCGGAGCGGGCGGCGGCACAGGTGG
>JBELAO010000027.1:0-62062 GCA_049508735.1 Bryobacteraceae bacterium
GGAACCGTCGGAGCCTGAAACAGCCGCGTGAACTCTCCCGGCTGCGATTCGACTGGTGGCGGAGCGGGAGTTGCGGCAACCGGCGGCTGCGCCCGCGGCGCTGGAGGCGCGGCAACCGACGACTGTGGTTTCGCCTCCAGCGATGCGGCGGGTGGCTGTGGGATGTCAGCAATCGACGGAGCCGCTGGCGCTGCCGGGGCAGCCGCAGGAACCGTCGGAGCTTGAAACAGCCGCGTGAATTCTCCCGGCTGCGATTCGACTGGTGGCGGAGCGGGAGTTGCGGCAACCGGAGGCTGCGCTTGGGGCGCTGGAGGCGCGGCAACCGGCGACTGCGGTTTCGCTTCCAGTGGTGCGGCGGGCCGCTGCGGAATATCGGCAATCGATGTAGGCGCTGGCGCTGCCGGTGCGGTTATAGGAACCGCAGGTGCCTGAAACAGACGCGTGAATTCACCCGGCTCCGGTTCAACTGGAGATGGCGTGGGTGCCGCGGCAACCGGCGGCGGAGCGGGCGGCGGAGGGGTCGATGAGGTCAGCGGCTGCGGTCTTGGCTCCGCGGGCGCGAGGGGCGGCTGCGGGATATCGGCAATCGATGTGGACGGTTGCACTGCCGGTGCAGTTGGGGGAACTGCCGGAGTCTGGAACAGCCGCGTAAATTCACCTGGCTCGGAAGCAACCGGCAGCGGAGCAACGGGCGATTCGACCGGCGCAGGAGCCAGTGGTGGAGCGGGCGGCGTAGCTTGCACCAGCGGTCCTGGTTCTGGTGGCGCGAGCGGGATGCCGGCAATCGCCGGTGGCGCCGACGATGCCGGTGCAGCCGTAGGAACCACCGGAGTGTGAAACAGCCGCGTGAATTCTCCCTGCTCGGAGGCAACGGGCGCCGTCGCAGGTGCCGCGGCAACCGTCGGCGGAATGGGCGGAGCAGCGGGAACTGCAGCCGGGGGCTGCGGTTTTGCCTCCACTGGTGCGAGCGATGCCTGCGGAAGATGGGCAATCGCCGGAGGCGCTGCCCTTGCCGGGGCAGCCGCGGGAACCGGCGAAGTCTGAAACAGCCGCGTGAACTCTCCCGGCTCCGAAGCCACCGGCGACGGCGTGGGCAACGCAGCAACAGCCGGTGCAGGCTGCGGTTGCGCGCCCAGCGGTGCCATCATCTGGCCCGTGGGGGTTGGCTCTGGCGTCCGGAACATGTCTTCGAACGTACCGGGCTGCACTGGCTCAACCGGCGGCGCAGGAGCCGGAATGGGCGCGGGTGAGCTCATCGAGGGAACTTTCCACGCCCCCACGCGACTGAACTTTGCCGTATTGACCGCGGCGGATTCCTGATCCTTGAGCCACTCCAGCAGGTGCTGGAAGGGCGGCGCGAACGTCACGACGAACTGGGTGCCGTCGGCGCTGTTGCCGACTTCGATCAGCCGGGCCATCGCATTCGGCGGCAGCGCGCGCAGCCGGGCCAGCAGCGCCTGGTTTTCGGGTGTCTGTCCGCCCACCAGGAAATGCACGGTCACATCGCGCCCAAACCCGCTCTGCCGGGCCCGGAAGCTCTTGGGACCTTCGCCGGGCAGCGGTTCAATCAGCTCGTACTTCTGATGGACGTCCATGGGCGCTCGGTTCCCTCTGACATCGTACCGCGCCTGGGGCAAATATGACGCGCAAATTTGGAATCCACGCCCGGCCGCTTATGGTACTCTAATCCGCAACGGCTTATGAATTTGCTATCGAGGGTGGTGTGGTCGGAAGGCATGTACCTGGGGCCGCACCATTTCCAGGTGCAGAGCCGCTACTTCGAAGACTCCATCCAGTTCGCCACCTCGTCCCTCTGGTTCGCTTCGTACGGCCTGGCAGGAGTGGAACTGGATGCCGAGGCGCTGCATAACGGCACCGTCGGGCTTCTCCACGCTCGCGGGATTTTCCGCGACGGCCTGCCCTTCCACATGCCGGAAAGCGATCCGCTGCCGGAGCCTAGGGCGATCGCCGATCTGTTTCCGCCCACCCGCGACGGCATCGTCGCGATGCTCGCGATTCCCCGGCGCAAGCCCAACGGCTTCAACTGCTCGCTGCCGGAAGGCGAGACCGCCGACGCCCGCTATACCGCCGAACCGCGCGTCCTGCACGATGAAAATACCGGCGCCGACGAGCGCACCGTGCATCTTGGCCGCAAGAACCTGCGCCTACTGCTCGATACCGAACCGGCCGGCGACCTGATCGCGATGCCGATCGCGCGCGTGGTGCGCGATGGCGCCGGCCACTTCGCCTACGACGCCAGTTTCGTTCCGCCGGTGCTGCGCATCTCCGCCTCCACCCGGCTCATGCTGCTGATGCAGCGGCTGATCGAGATCCTTGACGAAAAAAGCACCACCATCAACCGCGGCGCGCGCAACACGTCCGGCGGGCGAGCGGAATTCTCCACCCGCCAGATCGCCAGCTTCTGGCTGATGCACGCCGTGAACTCCGCGCTGGCGCCGCTGCGTCACCAGTTCATCGCTAAGCGCGGCCATCCCGAGGAATTGTTCGTCGAGATGTCGCGGCTGGCTGGCGCGCTGTGCACCTTCGCTCTCGATTCGCACCCGCGCGACCTGCCACTGTACGATCACGACAACCTGAGCGATTGCTTCGAAAAACTCGACCGCCACATCCGCGCGCACCTGGAAATCATCGTCCCCACTAACTGCATTTCGATTCCGCTGAAGCGCACCGAGAATTATTACTACGAAGGCGAGGTCGCCGACCAGCGCTCGCTCGGCCGCTCGCGCTGGCTGCTGGCCATTCGCGCCCGCATGGGCGACGCCGAACTGATGGCCAAAGCGCCGCCGCTGATCAAGGTATGCAGCCCGGCCTTCGTGCGGGAACTGGTCAAACGCGCTCTGCCCGGCCTGACTCTGACGCATCTGCCGGTACCGCCGCCGGCGGTTTCCGCCCGCCTCGAAACGCAGTACTTCGGGCTGAGCAAGGGTGGCCCCTGTTGGGACCACATCAACCTGACGCGCAAAGTGGGCGCGTACGTACCAGCCGAGTTTCCCGATCCTGAAATCGAAATTCTAGTCGTGCTGGAAAACTAATATGAGCCCTTCCGCCAGTACCCGCAGGCCGGAAAACCTGCCGCTGATTTTCCAGGAAGTCTTCACCGCCATCGAACGGCTGCGCTCTAATCGTCAGGGCGTCACCGATTCGCAGTCCTTCCGGCATCACACTCGCGAAGCGCTCCGCACTGCCGCCAGCCAGGCGCTGGCCTCGGGTTACCCGTCCGAAGACGTCAAGGTCGCCACCTTCGCCACGGTCGCGTTCCTGGACGAATCCGTCCTCAATCTGCAGAACCCGGTTTTCTCGGGCTGGCTCAGCAAGCCGTTGCAGGAGGAGTTATTCGGTACACACATCGCGGGCGAGGTCTTCTTTCAACATCTGCAGCAGCTTCTCGGCCGTAACGATTCCCAGGACCTGGCCGATGTGCTCGAGATCCACTATCTCTGCCTGCTGCTCGGTTTTGGCGGGCGCTACAGCGTCGGCAATCGCGGAGAACTGGCGCAGGTCATGAGCCTTATCGCGGAGAAGATTCGCCGCATCCGCGGCCCGCTCGGGCCGCTTTCGCCGGGGTGGATGCTGCCAGAGGAGACCGTGCGCAGCCGCCCGGATCCGCTGGTGCGAAAGTTGGGATGGCTGGCGGTGGGCTGTGCGATATTGATGCTGCTGCTTTTCGGCGCTTACAAGCTCACCTTGGGTTCGGGAGTGTCGGACGTTCAGGCGATTGCCGCGCCGGCGCGATAGTCGAGGAGATCCAGTGACCATTCTCTACGTTTTGCTGGCGGTTGCGCTGGTAGCCCTGATCGTCCTGGTGATTCTCTTTTTCGTTAGAAGGAAAAAAGCCAAGGCCGCCGCCGCGCAGGCGGGCGAACCAATGGCGCCGGGCGGAGACGAGATTTCGCTACTGGTGCATGCAGCCGAGGCCAGGCTCTCCGCCGCCAAGCTGGAACAGGGCGCCAAGATCGCGAACCTTCCGGTTTATCTCCTGATGGGCCAGTCCGGCGGCACCAAGACCAGCGTCATGATCCATTCCGGTCTCGATCCGGAACTGCTGGCCGGCCAGGTTTACCAGAATGCCGATGTGGTGCCCACGCGAGCCGCCAACCTCTGGTTCTCGCGCCGCAGCATCTTCGCCGAGGCGGGTGGCAATTTGCTGGCGGACTCGGGCCAGTGGAATCGCTTGGTTCGCAGATTGCAGCCGCGCTCCTCGGTGGTTAGTAAAGGCGGCCAGGCGCCGCGCGCGGCGTTGGTCTGCTTTGACAGCGAAACCTTCACCCGCGCCGGCTCGCAGGAAGCCGTGGTGAACGCGGCTCGCACCTTGCGCGCCCGCCTGGGCGAGATTTCCCAGGCATTCGGCATCAATCTCCCGGTCTATGTGCTGTTCACCAAGATGGACCGGCTGCCGTTCTTCACCGAATACGTGCGGAACTTTAGCAACGACGAAGCCGGGCAGGTGGTCGGTGCGACCCTCCCGATGCTCACCGGCCGCAGCGAAGGCGTATACGCGGAAGAAGAAACCGCGCGCCTGACCGGAACCTTCGAGCGGCTGTTCCGATCGTTAGCCGACGCGCGCCCCGAGTTTCTGGCGCGCGAGACCGACTCGACGAAGCTCGCCGCCACCTACGAGTTTCCCCGCGAGTTCCGCAAGATTCGTCCCGCCGTGGTGCAGTTTCTGGTGGATCTATGCCGACCCAGCCAGTTGAGCGTGGGGCCGGTTTTGCGCGGATTCTACTTCACCGGCGTGCGGCCGATTATCATCAACGAAGCCGCCCCGGTGGCCGCCGCGGCGCCGCAATCTCAGGCGGGTTACGGAACGGCTGCCGGCGCCACCGGCATTTTCAAGGCGGGCCCCCAGGCGCCAGCCGCGCAAGCTCCGCCGCCGCAAGTGGGCGGCACGCGCAAAGTGCCGCAGTGGCTTTTCCTCGGCCACCTGTTCACGGATGTTCTGCTCGCCGACCGCTCCGCCATGGCCGCCAGCGGCGCCAGCACCAAGACGAGTTTTGCCCGCCGCTTGCTGTTCCTCTCGGCTGCCGTGCTGTCGCTGACGCTCGCCATCTTGTTTACGCTTTCGTTCTTCAAGAACCGCGGCTTGGAAACGCGCCTGCGCACCGCCGCGCAGGGCAGCGCGGCCAGCGGCGTGACCGGCGCCAATCTCGCGCCAGTGGATAGCCTGCGCAAACTGGAGGCGCTCCGCCAGTCGCTCGAGACCTTGCGACAGTACCGATTGGAAGGCGCGCCGTTGTTTTACCGCATGGGTCTGTATGTCGGGAACGATCTCTATCCCGAAGCGCGGCGCATTTATTTCGAGCGCTTCCGCCAATTGCTGTTCGCGCAAACGCAAAACAACATTCTGCAAGGGCTGAGCGGATTGCCTGCAACTTCGGGACCGGATTATAGTCCCACTTACGATGCGCTGAAGGCCTATCTGATCACGACATCGCACCACGAGCACAGTACCAGCCAGTTTCTTTCCCCGGTTCTGATCAAGTGGTGGGCCGCCGACCGGACCATCGATGCGGATCGCCAGGATCTCGTGCAGAGGCAGTTCGATTTTTACTCCGACGTGCTGAAGGATGAGAATCCGTACACGGAGGCCAATGACGCTTACACGATCGACAAAGCGCGCCGGTATCTGAGCCAGTTCGAGGGTGCCAAGCGCGTCTATGCGTTCATGCTCTCGGAAGCCGGCAAGCACAATCCGCCCATCAACTTCAATCGCCAATTCGCTGGATCGGCCCAAACGGTCTTGGAGACATACGAGGTGCCAGGCGCGTTTTCCAAGGGCGGCTGGGCTTTCATGAAAGACGCCATCCAGCACGCCGATCGGTATTTCAGCGGCGAACAGTGGGTTCTCGGCGACCAGGCTCCCGCCAACGTCGATCGCGCCAAGCTGGCGCAGGATGTGCGGGCCCTATATAACGCAGAGTTCATCCAGCAATGGCGGACCTATATTAAGTCAGCCTCGGTGGTCCGTTACGCCAGCCTCGCCGACGCGTCGCAGAAGCTGACCCAGCTTTCCGGCAACCAGTCGCCGCTGCTGGAGCTGTTCGCGCTGGCATCGCAGAACACGGACGTTGACGACCCGGATGTGAAGGCGGCGTTTCAGCCGGTCGAGACGGTGGTCCCGCCGGGGAGCACGGACCGGTACATCCTGCCACCTAATCAGAACTATGCCGCTGCGCTCGGGGCGTTGCAGATCTCGTTGGACGCAATTGCCAGCCAGCCTGGAACTCCTAGCGACGCGGCGGCAGCTCCGACTCTTGTGAAGGCCGGAGAGGCCAAGGGTACCGCGCGCCAGATGGCACAGGCCTTCCGCGTCGATTCCGAGGGTCATCTCGATACCCTGTCGCAAAAGTTGCTGGAGGACCCCATAGTCTACGTGGAAGGCATGCTGCGCCAGCTTGGGCCACAGGAGTTGAATGGCAAAGGCAAGTCGCTGTGCGGGCAGTTCCGCGCCGTGTTGTCCAAATATCCGTTCAATCCCAACGCTACCGTGGAAGCCACGCTGGTCGATGTCAACGGCCTGCTGCGCAAGCCCGATGGCGCCCTCTGGAGTTTCTACGATCAGAATCTGCAAAAGTTGCTGGTCAAACAGGGATCGCAGTTTGCCATCGGTCCTTCGGGTGGGGTGAACCCGGCGTTCCTCAACTT
Organism: Bryobacteraceae bacterium; assembly: GCA_049508735.1. Taxonomy (GTDB): domain Bacteria; phylum Acidobacteriota; class Terriglobia; order Bryobacterales; family Bryobacteraceae; genus Bog-375. Next base: position 6,664 of record JBELAO010000027.1, read on the forward strand.
CTTCAACGCAGCCACGGCGTTTTCCGACGCGATCTACGCTGGCGGTGCGCAGGATCCGCATTTCACCTACACGCTCAAGCCGGAACCTTCGGAAGATATCCAGACGGTGAACCTGTTGATCGACGGGCAGAGCCTCAGTTACTCCGGCGGCGCGGCCACACCCAAGCAGTTCACCTGGCAAGGAGGCGGTACGCACGGTGTGAAAGCTTCGGTCAAGCTAGGCGGTCCGGACCTCTCGTTCTCGGAACACGAAGGCACCTGGGCCGTATTCCGCTTCTTCAACCGGGCCGACCGGTGGACTCCCGCCGGCGGAGGTTATTCTCTCGAATGGATCATTCGCGCGGGTAAGGACCCGATGAAGGTCAACGGCAAGCCACTCATCGTTCACTTTGAGCTCGATATGGCCGGCGCGCCGGCAGTCTTCCAAGCCGGCTATTTCTCGCGCCTCGCCTGTGTCTCAGATGTCGCGCGGTAACGGGTAGCGACCGCGCAACGGAGCCGCGACCGTAGGGAGCGGTCGGTTGTTATAACTAACGAGGCCGATATGTCAGAACGAATCTCGAAAGTATCCGTCGGTATCGAAGTCGGCGAGAGCACGCAGCCGATCCTCAGCACGCCCGACGCCGACACTCCATTTCGCATCCTGATCCTCGGGGATTTCAGCGGCCGCGGGTTTCGCGGCGAGCGGGCGCCCATCGCCGGACGCCGTCCCATCGCGGTGGATAGCGACAATCTCGACCAGGTGCTCGCGTCGATCGCGCCATCGGTTCAGCTTTCGCAGGGCACCTTGCGATTCCGCGCGCTCGACGACTTTCATCCGGATCACATTTATCTGCGCACCGATGCCTTCCGAAAGCTGGCGGAACTGCGCAACCAGCCCGCGCCCGTTCCAGCGGGGACGCGGGAAACGGTGCAGCCCGCCGCGCCTTTGGCATCGGGCCGCAGTCTCCTCGAAAGCATAATGGAGCAGGCCGACGAAGAGCCGGCTTCTCGCGTGGTGGAGGCGCCCGACGCGCTGGCAGACTTCATCAAGAAAGCCGTCGAGCCTCATCTTGCCGATCGCCGGAATCCCCGGCAGGAGGAATGGACCGCGAGAGTGGATGCCGCGGCCGGTACCCAAATGCGCGCCATCCTCCACCATCCGCATTTCCAGTCACTCGAAGCCGCGTGGCGCGCGGTCGCCATGCTGGTGGACCGGCTCCAGCCGGATACTGACCTCAAGATCTGCGTGTTCGACGCGACGCTCGAAGAGCTGATGTCCGATGCCGCCGCGTTCGAACGCTGCCTCGGCGGTTCAACTTCAGCGCCCTGGTCGCTAATCGTAGGCAACTTCGTCTTCTCCCGCGCTGCCGGAGATGCCGCCAAGCTGCGATGGCTCGGTTGCCTCGCCGCGTCTTTGGGTGCGCCATTCCTGGGCGAGGCGGCGCCTCCGTCCGATGCGCCCTGTCTCGAGTGGCAGGAACTGGTCCACTCTCCCGAAGCGCACTGGATCGGCCTCGCCCTGCCGCGGTACCTCCTCCGGCTGCCCTACGGGAAAGACACTTCGCCCGCCGAACAGTTGGACTTTGACGAGATGCCGGAAAGCGTGCACGCGGATTATCTTTGGGGCAATCCGGCCTTCCTCTGCGCCTGCGTGCTCGGCCTGGCCTTTCGCGGCGATGGCTGGCAAATGCGCCCCGCGCGCCATCGGGAGATCGGCGGACTGCCGCAGCATATCTACCGCGCGGACGGCGAATCCGTCGCCAAGCCCTGCGCCGAAGTGCTGCTCACCGACACCGCTGCCGAGTTCATTCTGGGCAACGGCTTCATGCCGCTCGCTTCCATGAAAGACCAGGATTCCGTCCTGCTGGTCCGCTTGCAATCGATCGCCGATCCGCCGGCGCCGTTATCAGGCCGGTGGGCCAGTCACAGCTAAACGCTCCCCGTGGCGCAGCTTGCCCGTGCACCTTCCGGGGCCGTCCGGCCTGCAGAGCCGAGAGTCATCTCGGCTTTTCTTACCGGCTCGCCGCGGATCACGGAGATAGTCCGAAGAAGTAAAGAAAAGCCGAGATGATTCTCGGCTCTGCAGACTGACAGTCCGCGCCACGGCTTACTTGTTCGCGCTGGCTAACAGCGTGTCTATCTTCGCAATGTACTTCTTGGCCCGCTCGGATTCCGGCATGTCGGGGTTGAGGGCAATGGTCTCGGAGAAGTGCTTGCGCGCCGGAATCAAGCTCTCCACGGTTCCGGAAGCTTGCGCCTTGCTGGTATACGCGAGCGCCAGACCGAAGTGGGCGAACGGATCCGATGAGTCGTACGTGAGAGATTTCTGGCAGAATGCGATGGCGCTGTCGAACTGATTCAACAAACGCTGGCTGTCGCAGAGCCCGAAATACGCCAGGCTGCGCAGGTCCTGCCACACATCGCGCTGCGCGGCGCGCTTCTTCTTGCCGAACCCGATCAGATACCCGAGCACATAGTAATTCATCTTGCCTGCCAGCCTACTATCGAAATCGCTCAGCTTCAGATACTGCTGATAAGAGTCGGTGGCTTCCTGATACTTGCCGCTGAGCCGCAGGCTTTCCGCCAGCCAGAAGTGAGCTTCGGCATTGTTGGGGGTGAGCCGAATCGCGTTGCGCGCCGCTTCGATGGAATCCGGATAAAGCGCCTTCATGCGCAAGGCCTGGGCGAGGAGATACCAGGCGAGCGCGTCGCTCCGGTCGTGCTGCGTCACCACGTTCAACTGGCGAATGGATTCGTCGAGCGCGCCCTTGTCGAGCAGCATGCCGCCTAACGTGGCGCGCGCTTCCAGGTAATCCGGATCGATTTCGATGGCCCGCCGGAGCGCTTTCTCCGCATCGTCCTCCTGAAACAGATCGCGGTAGACGCGGCCCAGATAGAGTGCCGCCTGGCTGTAGTTAGGATCGGCCGCGAGCGCAGCCTGAAAACAACCAGCGGCCTTGCGATAGTTCTCGGGGTTCCCTTTGTTATAGAGATCCAGACCCTTGTCGAACTGCTCGACGGCCGCGTGCGGGCGGCGGCGCACGATCAGGATCTTCAGCGTGACCGTGGATTCCTGTCCCGGGTATACGGTTTCCTCGCGTGGGCCGTCGGGTTCGTAGCCCATGTGTACGCCCTCGACCGTGTGGACGCCGGGCTGAAGGCCGGGCAGGCGCAGCGGCGTGCCCTTACTGACCACGCCGGCGGATTTGCCGTCCACGAAGACTTCCACGCCGTCCATGTTGGTCTCGAAGACCAGCGCGCCGTTCTTCGGCGGCGGAGGAGCGCCGGGCGCGGCTCCCGAGGGGAGATAAGCCAGCAGCATATTGGGATCGAAGCTGCCGCGCTCCGAGGTGGGGTTCTGCTGGCCGTTGGTCGCCTCGCGCACGTTGCGGCGGACATATTCGGCCAGCTCGTCGGCGGTCACGATGCCGTCGTGCGATTCGTCGGCCGCGCCCTCCAGGCCCTTGACCACATAGTACGTGAAAATGCCATGCCCGCCGCCCCAGTCGGCGCTTTCGAAGGAGCGCTCACGGTCGCGGCTGGCGGTGAGCGAGAATAGCGAGGAACTAAGATCGAGCAGGCTGCGGCTGACCGCGGCGCGGTCGCCTTCCGGCGTGATGGCGCCGCTGTGGCAAGCGTCGGTGATCAACACTTTCCACTTAGCCTTGATGCGCGAGCCGATCACCGAGCCCAGCGTGTCCATGGGATAACCGGTCGCGGCGATGTTGCCAGGGTCCAGATCGTATGGGGCAAGGTAGGCGCGGCTGTTGAAGACGAAGCCGTGGCCGGCAAAATAAATCAGCACGCGATCGTCGTCATGCGCGGTCGCCGGCAGCCATTCTTCCAGTTCGTGGCGCATGTTAGCCAGAGTGGCGCGCTGGCCAATCAACTTATGCACGTTCTCGGCGTGGAAGTTACCTCCTTCCGGGCTGATGAGAATCGAGTAAATCGATTCCGCGTCGCGCTCGGAGAACTTTAACTGATCCTTAGCGGCCAGGTTCTTGTAATTAGCGATACCAAGCACCAACGCGTACGAGCGCGGGATAGTGACAGCAGTCTGCGCGGGCTTGACGGGTGGCGCGCCGTTTTCGTATTTCAGGTCGCGCTGTTGCCGATCGGGCGGCGGCGCCGTCGGCGGCGCTTGCGCGGCCAGCCCCGCTGCCGCGGCTGCCAGAGTCGCAAGAGTGCGTGCGAGCTTAATCGGAGTTCGCGACACAAAAGTGGATCTCATGTATCAAAGTTGTGTGAAATAGCAAGACTGGGTGAAAGTCAAGCTCCGTAGGAGCGAAAGAAAGTAGCCCACGGCGCGAGCCGTCGGGAAATGAGGGCAAGGAATCCAGCCCCGGAACGGGGCGAAAGGCGTCTCCGCTGGAGCTCTTCCGCCCCGTCTCGGGGCTGTTAGAGGCGCATCGGTTTCCCGACGGCTTACGCCGTGGGCTATTCTCTTCCGCCCTATAGGCTGATGGCTCCTGGCATATCCGGCTGCTTGGGTTCCGACGGTTTCTGCCGAAACACAACACCCCGCTATTTTCACATCGCGCGTCCGCCTCATGACTTTCACTTGTGCGCCAGCCGAAATTCATAGATCACCGGCGCGGTGAGAGGCTCGGGCGATGCCACCACCGAAACGTCTTGGTCGCGGATGAACATCAACTGGCGCGAACTGGCGCCCGGTACCCCGCTCAGGTTGTCCGGCAGCTTCTCTTCCGGGCGCACTCCTTTGGCTCCGGCCGAGCCATCGACGCATTCGCCGCGCGCCTTGAAAATAGTGTCATCGCACCGCGGCACCAGGCGCGGCGGCACGGCGCCGGGCTGCGGCGGCGGAGGCAGCGGCCGATATTTCGGCTGCGTGCCTAGCGCGAGCGGCGTCACCATCCAGTACAGTATGTCCTGGCCCGGCGGCCCACTGACACGGAACCATCCCTGAACGGCAGGCACCACATATTCCTTTCCGGCCTCGATGCGGTTCTGCTCCCCGGTGTCCTCACGCGGAAAAAGGATCTCGTAATTGCCCGAGGTCGCCTGGTTCATAACATAGAGATAGCCGTCAAAGTTAGTGTGGAATCGGAAGCGGACGCGATTACCTTGGGCAAATACCAGGCCGGGATCCACCACTCGCCAAGCGCCGCCCTCCTGGCGTTCCAGAGTAAGTTCCATGCGGCGCGGCCCTTGCTCTAAGCTCTTGCTTTGGCCGGCCGCCAAACCAACCGGCGCCACGGCAAGTGTCGCCGCCAGCGTCGGCAATAGTAGAATCATCGGCTTCATGGCGTCTTCCGCCTCGCCTTACTCATGCTTCAAGACAAAGTCCGCCACCAGGCGAGAGTCGGGGCTGCCTGTGCGGTTCAGTACATACACCGCATTCTCTTTCTTCTCGCCCGGCGTACTCTCATCCACTTTTTCGAAAACCAGGTCGCGCGCGTAAACCTCGCTGCGCAGGCGGCCCACCAGGGGGTCGCCCAGCGGGTTGACCCGCGCCGAGAGAAGCTTGGGCTGCTCGCTGGACTTAGCCGGCGCGCTTGTGGGGGACACGCTGCCGCTGCCGAGCGAGTAGATCAACTGCTCCAGGTCCGGTTCGGGCCGCCGCGAAAGTACGATGAAAAGCTGCTCCTCGCCAGGTTGCTGGTCGAACGCGAACCGGCCCGGCGCGGAAGGGATGGTGTACTGCTGGCCGCTTTCGACATGGTTGTTTCCGCCCGCGACTTCCGCGGTTGGGAAGAGGATCTTCCAGGTGCCGCTGGCTCCCTTCATCGCAATGTAAAGGTAACCTGCGTCGTTCACCTCCACCGCGACGCGAATCCGGTCGCCGGAGTGAAAGACCGTGTCCGGGGCAACTTCGCGGTAATCGTCTCCGCCGTTATTGCGCAATATGCTGTAACGCAGCCCAAGAGGCTTTCCAGTGTATGTAGTCCGGATGATCTGCGCGCCGCCGGCAGAGACCGCCGCGGGAGAATCGCGTTCTGCAGGCTGAGCGGCGGCGGGCGGCTCTGCCGGCGGCACGGCCTTCTTCGGCGCGGCTCGCTTAACAGCCGAGCCCGCTGCTTGCGGCGCGGCCGGCGGCGTTGGCGCGTAGAACAAATCGCGGGCCGATAACTGCTGAGCGGGTTGTGGCGCGCCGGCTTGGGCAAACAGAGTCGGCGCCCCCAACATCCAGCAAAAAAGCGCTTTTTCCACCCGCACTGAGCACCTCCGCGGCAGCTCTGCCGATATTATGCTTCCAATTCTGCCACAAAAAGTACTATCATTTCGAGGATGAGGACACAAGTACGAATCGGAGGAGTGACACGCGCTTTGTGCGTGCTGCTTGCGGAGATTGTCCTATTTCATACATGGCCTGTCCCAGTAAGTGCCCAGGAACAGGAACCTGCGAAACTAGACATATCGATTCTCGAGGGAGAAGGATCGATCAATAACATCCGCCAGCGTGTGGCTCGAGAGGCCATGGTTCAGGTGAATGACGAGAACCACAAGCCGGTGGCTGGAGTGGCGGTCACGTTCTTCCTGCCCGAACACGGCGCCAGCGGTGTTTTCTCGAATGGTACCCACAGTCTTACCGTAGTGACCGATGACACCGGTCACGCGGTGGCACGCGGAATGGTTCCAAACAAAGTATCCGGCGACGTGCAAATCCGCGTTGTAGCGCGATACAAAAACCTGGACGCCAACACCGTCATCCACCAGCAGAACGTCGCGGCCGCTGCGGCGGCTGGGGCAACCGCCAGCGCGGGAATCTCCGGGAAAGTGCTGGCAATCATCATCGCCGTCGCGGCGGCAGGCGTGGCGGGCGGCGTGGTAGCTGCCACTCGCGGCGGCGGCACGTCTCCCACCACAATCAGCGCCGGGACGCCCACCGTGGGCGCCCCGCACTAAGCCGGAAAAGGGCAATCGACATGACATCAAGCTTGTTAGTGCGGACTTTGACAGCAGTTCTCTCCGTAGGTTTGGCGCTTGCCGGAAATGGCCCCGCAGCGAATCTCAGCGGCCCGCGCTTGGGTTTGGTCTTCGACCGTGCGGCTGGCGGATTGCGGCCCATTAGCGGCATCCCGGGTGCGGCGAATACCGGCGAGCCACTCACCCTGGGTCTCACCATTTCGCTCGCCGAAATCTCTCCTGCGCAGGATGCCGCCCTGGTGGTGAATGCGAGGGACTCTTCGGTCGAGTTGATCCGCTTTGCCGGCGGCGATTGGACGGCGGCATCGCTCGAAGGAGTGCAGCCTGCGCCGGACATAATGGCGTTCAGTCCAGGCGGAAGCGCGGCGGCCCTTTATTACGCAGCCGGCCGCGTACAGGTCCTCACCGGCCTGTCCGCCGCTCCGAGCGCTCCCGTGGACATCGATGTGTCCGGGCTCCCGGCTTCGGTCACGGCTATGGCCGTGGACGATACCGGCAGCTTCCTGCTAATGGCGGCAGGCCAGGCGGAGTCGGTGTCGCTCTATCGTGTTACGGTAAGTTCGGCGCCGGGCCTGCTCAGCTCATTCCGCAGCGTTTCTTCCGTGCGGCTTTTCAACGCAGGCCAGCAAGCGCTGGTCGCCGACGCTCTGGCATCCACTGTGTATCGGATTACCGGCCTGGCCGGCACGCCGGTAACGCAGGTAGTCGCCTCGGCAAGCGATGGAATTCAGGGACTGGTTGCCGCGGATACCGATAGCGCGGGCCAGCGCGTGTTCGCCGCCGCCGGTACGGGGACCGTATTCATCTTCGATCGCAGCGGTGGCCCTGCAACCACACTCGATTGCGCGTGCGCTCCGACCGGGCTCTCCCGGCTGGCGGGTGCGGCCACGTTCCGTCTGACGGAGTTTGCCGGCGGTCCGCTTCAGGTGCTCGACGCCAATAACGCGCCGCGCATCGTGGCTGTGCCGCCACGCGTCCAGGCGGCCGCAACTCGGGAGGTGCGGCGATGAGACGCGCGATTCTTCTTACGGCCTGTCTGCTGCTCGGCGGGGCTGCGCTATGGGGACAGCCCCCTGTGCTCGCGCCCACCAGTCTTCCTAACGGGACTCTCGGCACCCCGTATGCGCAGACGATCACCGTCTCGAGCGGCGGATATAGTGGTGGCACTCTCACGTTTTCGCTGGCCTCCGGCGCGCTGCCGCCCGGCGTGGGGTTGACGTCGCCCGCCAGTTGCGAAGGCTTCTGCGCGGCTCTGACCGGCACACCAACGGCAACGGGGACATTCACCTTCACGGTAGAGGTCGACAGCAACCTGACCGTCAATCAGGTCGTCCAGCCGACGCTGACCGGAACGCAGGCTTACACCATCGTCATCTATCCGGTTCTCGCGATCACCACGCCGAGCGGAAACCCCGGAAGCGTGAATGTCGCTTACTCCCAAGCTTTCGCGGCGACCGGAGGCGCGGGTGCTTCAACCTACGTTTGGTCTTTGGCGACCACTCAGCCCCCACCGGGTCTGACGTTCTCCGCCTCGGGCGTCCTCAGCGGGACTCCTACGACTGCGGGAACCTATCCTCTGTTCGTTCAGGTTTCCAGCCAGATCCCCACCATCGGGACGGTGGTGGCGACCCAAAACTTCAGCATCGTGATTTCTCCAACTCTTCCCCCCGTCATTACCGGGAGCTTGGGCAGCGGGGCTGTGGGCAGTTCCTATTCGGCCACGCTCGGCGCCACGGGCGGATATGGACCCGGCACTTACACGTTCTCGCTCAGCTCCGGGACTCCGCCATCCGGCACGACTCTATCTGCCGGCGGAACTCTGTCGGGCACGCTCGCCGCGGGTGGAACATTCACTTTCACGGTGCAGGTCACCAGCATACTTAACTCCAGCCTCCCGCCAGTCACCTCAACACAGGCTTTCACAGTGGTGGTCTATCCGGTTCTTGCGATCACAACGCAGACCGCGAATTCGGGAACCGTCGGTGTTCCTTACTCCCAGACGTTTACGGCAACCGGTGGCACGGGTTCAACCTACGCATGGTCTTTCGCTGGCGGCACGCCGCCTCCAGGTCTGACACTATCTTCGGCGGGCCTGCTGAGTGGGATCCCCACGGCGACGGGAACCTTCTCTATCTACGTCCAGGTCTCCGACCAGATCCCCGGTGGCGCCGCGCAGATAGCGAGCCAGTGGTTCACCGTTCTGATCACCGCAACTCCTACCGTCGGCATTGCGGGCAGCTTGAGCAGCGGCACGGTTGGCGTTCCTTATTCGGCGACGCTGATGGGCTCTGGTGGATACGGAACCGGCACTTACACATTCTCGCTGACTACCGGGACTCTGCCCACCGGCCTTACACTGTCGGCCGGCGGAACTCTGGCGGGCACACCAACGGCGGCGGGGACGTCTAGTTTCACTATTCAGGTCACCAGCACTTACTCGAAGGCTGTTGCCAGCTTCCCGCCGGTCACCGGAACTCAGTCGTTCACCGTGGTGATTTATCCGGTGCTCACCATCACCACCGCAAACGTTAGCGTGGGGGCTGTGGGCGCCCCATACTCCCAGACCTTCACGGCAATCGGAGGCGGAGGCCCTTCGACTTATACATGGTCGCTGGTGGCCGGCACGCTCCCTCCAGGCCTGACACTATCTGTCGCGGGCGTGCTCAGTGGGACTCCCACAACTGCCGGAAGTTTCACTTTTTCTGTCCAGGTCTCCAGCCAGATCTCCACTTTGGGCACCCAGACGGCGAGCCAAGGGTTCAACGTCGCGATTGGCACGGTACCTTCCCTGAGCATTGCCGGCATCCTGGGCGGCGGGACGGTGAACATTCCCTATTCCGGGACGCTCACGGGCTTTGGCGGCTACGTCGCAGGCACTTACACGTTCGCGGTGAGTTCGGGGACCCTCCCGGCCGGCATTACGTTATCTGCCGCCGGAATCCTCTCGGGCGCGCCAACCGCCGCGGGGACATCTAACTTCACGGTGCAGGTCACCAATACCCTGACCAACGCTGCCGCCGCATCTCCACCGCTCACGGCAACGCAGTCTTATACGGTGATCATCTATCCGGCTCTCGCGATCACCACCACGGCCGCCAGTTCCGGAACTGTAGGCGTAGCTTATTCGCAGACCTTCGCCGCCACTGGCGGAGGGGGCACTGCGACTTACTCATGGTCCGTAGCGACCGGTGCGCCCCCGCCAGGTCTGACATTCTCCGCCGCGGGCGTGCTGAGCGGAACCCCGACGGCTGCGGGGACCTTCAACTTCACCATACAGGTTTCCAGCCAGGTCTCCACGAATGGGCCGGGGACGGCCAGCGCGCCGTTGAGTGTCATGATCGCCGCTGTTCCTTCGCTCACTCTTACCGGCACTTTGGGCGCCGCCACCGCCGGTACTCCTTATTCGGCGACGCTCGGCGCCACCGGCGGATATGGAACCGGCACTTACGCATTCTCGCTGACCTCCGGGTCGCTGCCGCCAGGCATTACTTTATCCTCCAGTGGAAGTCTCTCGGGCACGCCGACGGGAACGGGAACGTTCAGTTTCACAGCTCAGGTCACTAGCGGTTTGGCCACCCCCGTTGCCAACATTCTGCCGCTCACCGCAACCCAGTCTTTCACCATCGTGGTTACGTCGGTTGCCTTAACCATCGCCGGCAGTCCGGGCAGCGGTACAGTGGGCGTTCCCTATTCGGCTACGCTCACCGGCTCCGGCGGATATGGCGCAGGCACTTACACATTCGCGGTGACTTCCGGAGCCCTGCCGGCCGATGTTACGTTGTCCGCGGGCGGGATCCTGTCAGGCGCGCCGACGGCGGTGGGAACATCCACTTTCACCGTCCAGGTCACCAGCACGCAGACCGGCCAACCGCTCACCGCATCTCAGTCTTTCACGATCGTGGTGGGAGTCGCTCCCGCGCCGCCGCTCACGTTTTCAGGCCTGCCGGCTACGCCCGCGGCGGACACACAGCTAGGCTTGGTCGTGACCGCCGGCAGCAACTATCCGACTGACATTCAGGGCACCATCACCCTGACCTTCGCGCCAGACTCCGGTCCGGACGATCCCAATGTGCAGTTCACCACCGGTGGACGCACGGTCACGTTCCTGATCCCGGCAGGCGCCAGCCAGGCGCAATTCATCCCCACTGTTCCCAGTGTGCAAACCGGCACCGTCGCCGGAACCATCACTCTCACTTTGACGCTGACGGCTGCGGGGGTCGATATCACCCCATCGCCGGCGCCCACCCAAGTTCTGGTGATAGCGAAGAGCGCGCCCGTGATCACCAGCGCAACCGTCACCCCCGTCAGCGGAGGCTTCAACCTGGTGGTAGTCGGTTTCTCGACGACGCGTGACATGACCTCCGCGGCGATTACGTTCACACCCACGTCCGGCATCACGCTGGCCAATAACAGCACCACCGTATCCTTGAGCCAGGTCTTCACTACCTGGTATCAGAGCTCCGCATCGGCTCCGTTCGGCAGTATTTTCTCGCTCGAAATTCCGTTCACCATCCAGAACGGCACGAACCCACTGGCGTCGGTGTCGGTCGCGCTGACCAACTCGGCAGGCACCTCCGCCGCGGCCACGGCTACCTTTTAGCGAGGGCCGCACCGGCAAAAGAGGCCGCTGAAAGAAACGAAAAGCACGACAAGCCACAGATGAACGCAGATAAGTACTGGCTGATCCGTGTTCACCCGTGGCCCCAAGGTGCTTTGGCTGAGTTTTTCAGCAGCCTCCAAGGCCAGGAACCCGCGCACGCGGGCTATGCTGGCTCGGAAAACGACATGCCGGCGAAAGTGACCACGCTCGCTTCGTCGATGTTCCACTGTTCATAGCTGAGCAGCTCGCCGCGCGCGCGGGGAGCCGTCTTGAGGAATGTGTAGAACGGCGACGAGCCGCACCATTTCAGATCGTCGCGGTTCTCCCGCACCAGCTCCCAGAAGCCGCCGGCGTCGCCCGAGTTGATGCGGGCGATGCGATCGCGGTCGCGCGCCTCCACCTCGTTCATCACGCCCTGGCTGGCGCGGGCCTGGAACGGGTCCTGGTAGCGCGCGCCCATGTGCGCCATGTCTACGCCCAGAATCCAGAAAAGCCGCTTGCCTTCGCGCTCCCGCAGTTCCGCCAGCGCATCGAGAAAGCGGTGAACGTGTTCGTCGTCTTCCGGCTTGCCGCCTTCCATCAGGCTCTTGGCGAACGCTCCGCATAGAATCGGCAGAATGCGCGCCTGGGGCCCCAGCGCGTGCTGGAGGAAAATCAGCTCCAGTTCCACGGTGTGTTCGAACGAGTGACAGTAATCCTCCATTTCAATCGCGCCGGGAGCGCGTTCAGCCAGCCAGTCCACCAGCCCGACATCGGTCGGCGATTCTCCCAGCGGGGTGAGGAAGTTCTTGCGCGTCAAGCCGAACTTGTCCGGACGGCCGTAGTGCGAGGTGGCCAGGATCACGAAGGTCCGGTCGCGATCCTCCGGCCGCAGCATTTGGTAAGCTGCGCGGTACGATTGCACGCCTCCCTCCGGGCTGGCGTGCGGGGCGGCGATCGCCATCAACCGGCCGCTCGGCGGGGCGAGCGCGGCGCCATTCATATAGCTTGCCAGGGTTTGGCTGAGGTCGTCGGCCTCGGCCGGGTAGGCGCCGCCGGCGTGGGCGGGTTGGCGTACCGGTTCGGCGGCGAACTGACGCCGGCGCTCCTGCGCCATGCGGGTGAAGTTCTGGTCTTCCAGGAAACCCGCTCCGCTCAACGTCTCGATCAGGCTTCTGGCGATTTCGCCCACGTCGAGATCGCCGGTCAGTTGCACCAGCACGGCTCGCAGATCGAGATCGGTCTGCTGTCCATCGAAGCAGGCCAGCGATTCCACCAGCGGCGGCGGAACGATGAGCACCGCATCCGAGAAATGGTGGCCATCGCGGATTAGCAGCCCGGGGTGATCGGCCGCCGGCGATGGGAGAAAATCGAGATCGAGACGCAGGCGTGGCAGTGGCTGGGACAAGTTGCTATGGTAGCGCAGGCCGGCGGGGCGCTGGCAGACCGGTTGTCAAAGCCGTTGATATGCCCGCTTGCCCCCGATGCTTCAATCCAGTTAGAATCCCGAACCATGAAGCTACCGCTCCTCGTCGTGGCCGTGCTCTCGGCCACCCTCGCCTTCGCGGCGCCGCCGCAGCTCGCCACTCCCGTTATCTTCGACACCGACATCGGCAACGATGTGGATGACTGCTTGGCTCTGGCCATCCTCCACGCCTTCGCTTCGCGCGGCGAGATTCGCCTGGCCGCCGTCACCATCACCAAAGACAATCCGTGGGCAGCCCGGCTGGCCTCGGCCATCGACACCTTTTATGGCCGCCCCAACGTGCCTATCGGCGTGGTCCGCGACGGCCAGACCAAGGATGATGGCTATCTCAAAAAGGCGCTCGATGCCGGCCACTACCCGTATCGCGACCATCCGGAAGACGCGGTCACCGTGCTGCGCCGCGTGCTCGAGTCGGAGCTCGATTCGAGCGTAGTGATCGTCCAGGTGGGTTTCTCGACCAATCTGGCGCGCCTGCTCGATTCGCCCGGCGGCCGCGAGCTGGCGGCGCGAAAGGTGAGCCGCCTCGTGATGATGGCCGGAGATTTCGCCGGCGGTGGGCCCGAGTACAACGTCAAGACCGATATTCCCTCCGCGCAGAAGCTGGTAGCCGAATGGCCTGGCCCGGTTTATTGGAGCGGGTACGAGGTGGGCAGCACCATCAAGTACCCGGCGCGCAGCATCGAGCGCGACTTTGGGCCCCCGGGCGCCAACCCGGTGGCCGACGCCTACCGCAACTACCTCGCCATGCCCTATGATCGCGAAACCTGGGACCTCACTGCCGCTCTCTTCGCCGTACGTCCCGCCGATGGCTACTTCACCGTCTCCGCGCCCGGCCGGGTCACGGTGGACGCGCAAGGCAAGACCGCCTTCACGCCTGAGGTCGGCGGCCAGCATCGCATACTCTCAGTCAACGACGCTCAGCGCGCGCGGATTCTCGAAGCCTTCCTCTGGTTGTGTACGCAACCGGCGCACGGACATTAGGCTCGCCGCGAAGCATCCGGTTCAATGGCAACCGACCGCTCCCTCTCTAGGAGCAGGCAGGGAACTGCTTTGTTTTCAACAGTGACAAAAACCAGTGCCTCCCTTCGGTCGCGGCTCCGATGCGCAAACGGAGCCGCGACCGAAGGGAGCGGTCATGCACCCAAACGGAGCCACGACCGAAGGGAGCGGTTGGTTGCCACGAAAACGACAAGCCCGCGCCACTCGGCTCCCTTCAGATCTTGACGCCCGGATATCGCGCCGCCATCCACTTAACGAATTTTTCCGGCGCCGCCATGGTCGAGAGCCGCCCTTGCCGCACCAGCGCCCAATCGTCGAACTTGCCCGATTGCTTGATCTCCGCCAGGGTAGTGGGCGGCTCCAGGCGCGCCGTGAACTCCAACTCCACTACCGCGGACTTCTTGTTCTTCGGGTCGGGCCGCGGCTCACCGCGCACTGTGGCCAAGCCCACTACCGCGGAGTTGCCGCCGCTATGATAGATGAAGACCCTGTCGTCGGGCCGCATCTCGAGGATGGCGCGCACCGCCTGTGGATTGGTGACGCCATCCCACACAGTGCGCTTTTCGCGCTCCAGGTCGTCGAGCGAATAGGTTTCCGGGTCGGTCTTGGCGAGAAAAGAAGCCATAGACAACTCTAGCAGGTCAAAAGAAGCCCGAAACGGTAACCTCAGCGTCGAATCAGATTTAGTTGTAGCGTCAAACTATATGGATGCTGTAAAGTTGTAGGCATAGCGCCGATGCAAATCCGCGACATTCGAGCTACCACGGTGACAGTCCCGCTGGAAGCGCCGCTGCGCCATGCCAATGGCTGCCATTGGGGACGCTTCGTGCGCACCATCGTGGAAGTGGAGACCGATAACGGACTGATCGGCCTGGGTGAAATGGGCGGCGGGGGTGAGTCCGCCGAGGCCGTATTCCGCGCGCTGAAAACCAGCCTGGTGGGACACGATCCGGCGCGCCTGGAGGAGATGCGGTTTCGCGTCGCCAATCCCACCGCATCGCTGTACAACAACCGGACGCAGGTGCTGGCCGCCCTCGAATTCGCCTGTCTCGACATCCTGGGCCAGGCCTGGGGCGTGCCGGTCTCGGAAATCCTGGGTGGCCGCCTGCGCGACCGCGTCCGCTTCGCCACCTATGTTTTCTTTCGCTACCAGGATCCGCGCACGGGCTCGGGCGAGGTCCGTACCGTCGACCAGGTGATTCGCCAGACGCGCGAATGGAAGCGGCGCTTCGGTTTCACCACTCACAAGTTGAAGGCCGGCGTGTTTCCGCCCGACCATGAGCTGGAAGTTTACCGCGCGCTGGCGGCCGCCTTTGCCGGCGACTCTTTCCGCTTCGACCCCAACGGCGTGTGGAGCGTGGAACAGGCCGTCCGCTTCGGCCAGGCCATCGAAGACCTGCGCAACGACTATCTGGAAGACCCCGTCTACGGCTTGAACGGCATGCGCCGCACACGCCAGATGGTCCGCGTGCCGCTCGCCACCAACACCGTAGTTGTCAATTTCGAACAACTGGCCGCCAACGCGCTCGATACCGCGGTGGACGTGATTCTGCTCGATACCACCTTCTGGGGCGGCATACGGGCGTGCGTGAAAGCCGCCGCGGTGTGCGACACGTTCCAGTTGGGAGTCGCCGTGCATTCCTCGGGCGAGCTGGGAATTCAGCTTGCCACCATGTTGCATCTGGGCGCTGTGCTGCCCAACCTCACCTTCGCCGCCGACGCGCACTATCATCATCTGACCGACGACATCATCGAAGGCGGCCTGATGCACTACGAGGACGGCGCCATTCGCGTGCCCGAAGGCCCCGGCCTGGGCGTTCGCCTCAACCGCGAGAAACTGCGCGAGTACGCCGAGCTGTACCGCCGGCTGGGAGGCTACCCATATGACCAGGACCCGGCGCGCCCCGGCTGGGCGCCGACGGTTCCCAACGACCGCTGGGCCGACCCGGCCGACGGCCGTCCGGTGGAGATTCCATATTGACCGCGATGAATAGAGACCGTCATGCTGCCACAACAATGGGAAATATTTAAACGCGCCGCCCGCCTTGAGAAATTGGACAACATCCCGATGGCGTTGATCGTCGATAGCCCGTGGATACCGGGCTATCTCGGCATCAAGCACCTGGATTATTATCTCGACCGGGAAGTCTGGTTTCAGGCCAACCTGAAGATCATGCGCGAGTTTCCGGACATCATCTTCATTCCATCCTGGTGGATGGAATACGGGATGGCGGCCGAACCATCGGTGCTCGGGGCAAAAATCAAGTTCTGGCAGGACAACACTCCCAGCGAATACCACACGCTCTATCGCCTGGAAGATATCGATCAGTTTCCGGAATACGAAGTGGAGGCGGACGCTTTCGCGGCCCTCACCCTGCACCGCATCGGCATGGAACGGCAGCGCATCCTGGACCACGGCTATATCCTACCCATGGTGACTTCGCGCGGGCCGCTCTGCACGGCCGGGTTCGTCCGCGGCACCACGGAATTCATGATCGATCTGGTGGAGAATCCGGAGGGCGCGCACAAGCTGATCGACCTGTGCACGCGCGTGGTGATCGACTGGCTCAAGGCGCAGCACAAGGCGATGGGCGACACGGTGGAGGGCATTTTCATCCTCGATGACATCGTGGGCTTCGTCAATGAGGAACATTACCAGGAGTTCGCGCACCCGTATCTGAAGCGGATTTGCGACGCGTTTCCGGCGGACTGGGTCAAGCTCTACCACAACGACGCCGAGGTGGATGCCTGCCTCGACCATCTGCCGGACGCAGGCTTCAACATGCTCAATTGGGGCAAGCAGCGCGACATTCGCGAAGTGAAGCGGCGGGTGGGCAAGCGAATCTGCCTGATGGGCAACGTTAATCCTCTGGAGATCGCGGTTCGCGCCACGCCCTCGGAAGTGAAGCGAGCGACGCTCGACGTGTTGGATGGCGCCGAGGGCGAGGGCATCGTTCTCTCGGTGGGCGGAGGAGTGAGTCCGGGCATGCCGCGCGCCAACATCGTGGCCATGCTCGAAGCGCTCCAGGAGTTCAATGCGAGCCGCAACGGCGGAGGAGCGCGGCATGGTTGATTACGCCTTGATGAACCAGTGCCTCTACGAAGGCAAGGCCAAGGAAGTCGAGCAGATGACCAGGGACGCGCTGGCCGAAGGCCGCGCCGTACAGGAAATTCTGAACGAAGGCTTGATTGCCGGCATGAGCGTAGTGGGCGAGGATTTCAAACACAACGTGCTCTACGTTCCCGAGGTGTTGATTGCGGCGCGCGCGATGAAAGCGGGGATGGCGGTGTTGAAGCCGCTGCTCAGCGCCAAGGATAGCGGCGTCAGCCGGGTGGGCGTGTTGCTGATGGGCACCGTGCGCGGCGACCTGCATGATATCGGAAAGAACCTGGTGTGCATGATGGCGGAAGGCGCCGGGTTCGAAGTGCACGATATCGGCGTCGATCAGAGTGTGGACAAATTCATGGCCGCGGCGGCGAAGTGTGGCCCGGACATCATCGGCATGAGCGCGCTGCTCACCACCACCATGACCTATATGAAGACGGTGATCGATGGTTTCGAGGCGGCCGGACTGGGGAGTATCAGGATGGCGGTTGGCGGCGCGCCGATCAGCCAGATGTTCGCCGACGAAATCGGCGCCGATGGGTACGGCGCGAACGCTTCGGCCGCGGTGGACCTGTTTCTGCGGCTGGCCGCATCGAGGAAGCAAGATGGCGACCTACAAAATCCTGTACTGGCAGGAAATACCGACGCAAGTCAAAGCTGAGGACGACGCGGACGACGTGACCGTCGAACTCCCCGCGAAGTTCATGGAGCGCATCGACCGCCTGGCCGCCCAGCGCGGCCTGCAAGCGTCCGACGACTATCTGGCGCAATGGCAATGGAGCGACGAGGAGGAGCGCTTTGGCTCGGCGCGCGAGGTAGCCGAAGCGGTGCGAGCCGAACTCGAAGCCCAGGCCGCCTGGTAAGCCGCACAAGTCATGGCAGCCACTCTCACTATCAACGGACACTCGATCGAGGCCAACCCGGCGTTGTCGATTTTCGATCACGCCGAGACCCTCGGCGTCCGCGTCCCCACTTCCTGCCACAAACAGGGCAAGTGCCGGGAGTGCATGGTCGAGGTCACCGAGGGCGCCGAGTTGCTCTCGGAGCGCACCGAAGAAGAGCGGCATCTCAGCAGCAAGTTCCGTCTCTCTTGCCGCACCCACGTAACAGCGCCGAGCGGCGAGGTTCGCTGCCACACCATGCGGCGCGGGAACATGCGCGTCGAAACCGAATCCGCCGGCCTTCCCGAGGGGCTGCGCGGTGTCCACATCGATCCGGCGGTGGTTCGTGAAGGAGAGCGCATCCTGCTCGATGGCGAAGAGATCGAGCGCGCTTCCGGTCCGCTCTATGGCATCGCCATGGACCTGGGAACCACCACCGTGGTGCTCCGCCTTTTCGACCTGGAAACCGGCGCCCGCATCGCCGATGCGTCGTTCGAAAATCCGCAGCGATTCGGCGGTTCCGACGTGATGTCGCGCATCCACTACGATTGTTCGCATCCCGGCAAGCTGCTGCGGCGTACGCTGGCCGGTTACCTGAGCCACGCGATCGAGGAATTCCCGGTCGACCCGCACAGCATCTACGAGATGGTGGTGGTGGGCAATTCCACCATGCGCGACTTGTTTTTCGGCCTCAGCGTTTATTCGATTGGGCAGAACCCGTACCGCTCCGTCACCGAAATCGAGATGGGGGAAGGCAAGCGCTCGACCACCAGCCTCGGCATGACCGGCCGGCACGCGCTGCTGCCGATTCATCCGCGCGCGCGAGTTTACGGCGCGCCGATGATCAGCGGCCATGTGGGCGCCGACGCGGCCGCCTGCCTGCTGGCCGTCGATATGGCCCACGAAGACCGGCTGATCGCGATCATGGATATCGGCACCAACACCGAATTGATCGTCGGCAACCGCCATCGCATCCTGGCGGCGTCCTGCCCGGCGGGACCCGCCTTCGAGGGCGGCGCGATCGCCTGCGGCATGCCGGCGCTGGATGGCGCAATCGAGGAAGTAACGGTGGACGCCGCCGGCAGTATTCGAGTGCGCGTGATCGGCGGCGGGGCGCCCCAGGGCATCTGCGGAAGTGGCTTGATCGCCCTCCTGAGTGAGTTGCTGCGCACTGGCCGGATGAATGAACTGGGCCGATTCGAAGAAGGTGGCCGCATCGCTCTGGACCCGCAGGGCGCCGTATTCTTCCTCGAGAACGACGCGAGCGAACTGGCGCAGGCTAAGGGCGCTCACGTGGCAGGCTTGCAGGTTGTGGCCGGCAGTTACGGCGTGGAATTCAGTGACATCGAGGTCTTCTACCTGGCCGGCGGGTTCGGGCACCACCTCCCGGTTGAAGCGGCAACCCGCATCGGACTGATCCCGAAGTTGCCGCCGTCCCGCGTGGTGCAGGCCGGGAACGCGGCCATCGAGGGCGCGTCGATCATGCTGCTTTCGATGGCCAAGCGCACCGAACTGGAGGAAATGGTCCGCCGCGTCGAGCACTGCCGCCTGGAAACTCATCCGCATTTCTTCGATTTCTTCGTCGAGGGATGCCAGTTCAAACCGCTCGAAGCGGTCGAGGTGACCGGATGACGCCGCGCGAGCCCGGTAACGCCGGCGATCTTGTCGCCGGCGATTTGCCGAGCGTCCCCCTACCCCGTAGGACGGACGATCGCCTTTTGTCGCCTGTCAATCCGCACGTCTCATCACCCGATCCGACAGACGACGGAATCCGATCGTCCGTCCTACCTTGTGCGACAGACGACGAAAACCGATCGTCTGTCCTACCTCCGGGTCTCGCCGAATCGGTCCCCGAAGTCGATGTCCTCGAACCGGAGTATCGCCGGCTGCTCGGCTATCCGCGTTCCGCGGCGCTGGGCGAGCGCGCTCAGGAGCTGGCCGGCTGGGCGCGTGCCTGGTACCGCGCCAACGGGCAGCCATGGGTATACGCGCGTGAGGCCGCGGAGCTCGAAGTGATAGGCGACATCGTCCGGCTCGAAGGCACGCCGTTTCGCAGCTTGCGTCTGCGGTCGCTCATCGAGCAGGCCGCGGCCAGCGGCGCGGTTCTGGTGGCGGCCAGCGCGGGCAGCGCGCTCGAAGAGGAAGCTACTCGGCTGTGGCGCGAAGAGAAGCCCGACGAATACTTTTTCCTCGAAGTGTTCGGTTCGGCGGTCGTCGAATGCCTCATCACGACCACGGGCGCTCGCCTTTGCGACTGGGCCGAATCGCGCGGAATGGCGGTGCTTCCGCATGACAGTCCGGGGTATGTGGATTGGGACATCCGCGAACAGATGCGGCTGCTCAACCTGCTCCGCCGGGGCGGCCAACAACCGCTGCCCGGAGAATTGGAGACGCTCGAATCGGGCGCGCTGCGTCCCAAGAAGTCGCAGCTCGCGGTCTTCGCATTGACTCGCCACACGGAGCGCGTGCGCCGGTTGACCACGCTATCGCCCTGCGAGAACTGCTCGTATACGCCCTGCCAGTTCCGCCGCGCTGCGTATGTGCGCGGGACCGGCGCCGCGCCCATCGAGACCGTCCGCTTCGTCGCCCTCGGCGGCGCTCCGGTTCGCCCCACGAATTACTCCATCAATCGCAAGGCACTCCGGCGATGGGCGGCCGAACGGCTCACCATCACGCACCGCGATGACGGCAACAGCGACGCTCGTTTCCGCTACCAGGGCACCACCTGCACCAACATGGGGCGCCCGCTCGAATTCGATTACCAGGTGAGCCTGGGCCGCCGCGAGGAAGGGTATCCCATTCTGGAAGCCCGTTGCGCCCCTGCGCCGGGGGATACCGGGCACACTTTCATGTGCCAGTACGACGCCGATGGCAAATTGCTGGCCGCGGTGGATGCCGAAAAACCGCTGCTGGGCCGGCCGCTCCATGAAGTGCTCGCCTGGCGCCGTCCCCTCAATGCCGCCGGCTGCTACTGCGAGCCGGAGAGTCGCCAGCACAAGTGGGGACTGGTGCTCGAGACCATTCACTACGCGCTGCTCGGGCCGGAAACCCCGGCGGGAGAAACATAGCTACGAAGATGAAACCACGCCTGCAAGACGCGATTCGCACACGCCCGCTCCTCGGCGACGGAGCCATGGGCACGCAACTGATGCTGGCCGGACTCGAGCAGGGAAACTGCGGCGAGGCCTGGAACCTGACTCAACCGGAGCGGGTGCTCGCCATCCAACGCCGCTATGCCGAGGCCGGTTCCGATTGCATTCTCACCAACACGTTCGGCGGATCCCGCATCATGCTGAACCGGCATTCGCAGGCCGGCAAAGCGGTCGGGATCAACCGCGCCGGAGTGGAGATCGCGCGGCAGGCCTTCGGCGGCCGGCCCGGCTACGTCATCGGCGACATCGGACCGTTCGGCGGCCTGATGGAGCCCTATGGCGATTTCACCGAGGCGCAGGTGCGGGAAGCCTTCCGCGAACAGGCTGGCGCCCTGGTGGACGCGGGCGCCGACGCCATCATCATCGAGACGCAGACCTCGCTCGAAGAGCTCGGGATCGGTATCGACGCCGCCCGCGAAGCCGGCGCGCCGTGCGTGATCGGTTCCATGGCCTACGATGTGACGCTCGATGGCTCGACCTTTCGCACCATGATGGGGATCGACCCCGAGCGTGCCGCGAAGTTCATGGCGGAACGCGGCGCCGATATCGTCGCCCTGAACTGCGGCACGGGCATGGACATGGAACGCGCGCGGCAAGCCGTGGCGCGATATCGCGCCGTGTCGGCCCTCCCCGTGATGGCGCAGCCCAATGCCGGCCAGCCCAAGCTGGTCGACATGAAAGTGGTTTACGACGAAACGCCGGAACAGATGGCGCGCGGCGTTGAGCCGCTGCTCGAGGCGGGTGTGAACATTCTCGGCTCCTGTTGCGGCAGCACGCCGGAGCACATTCGCGCATTTCGAAACAGAATGGACGAATACTTCGAATCTAAACGGCGCCGGAGCGAACTCGAACATGAAAATCAAACTCTGTGATGTGAATGCCGCGGCGCTGGAGAAACTGCCGCAATTCACCGACGACAAGTCCGGCATCGGCGTGCATTACGCGGATGCGTACATCAAGCCGATGAATCAGAAGCTGGAGAACGGCACGCCCGTGAAGTGCAAGCGGCGCGGGCTCAAAATCGTCTTCAACGTCGGCGCCAGGAAAGGCGAAGGCCTGATGCGCCGGCTGGCCGTCGGCCCCGACCCGGTGGCAATGCTTGACGCGGCTTTGGCCGAAGCCGCCGCCGCCGCGGGCGTCGGGCTGACGGTGGAAGACAACGCTCTCTTTCTCAGCTACGAACCGGAATGATGCGGAACTGCCTGGAATTGACGGACCGGGTCGCCGTGGTGATCGGCGCCACTTCGGGCATCGGCCGCACGCTGGCGCTCGGCCTGGCGGCCCACGGTGCGAATGTGGTTCCCACCGGCCGGCGCGTCGACGCGGTGGAAGCGGTTTGCCGGGAAATCGAGCGCTCCGGACGCCGCACTCTGGCGCAGGCCACCGACATCACCAACCGCCAATCTATCGAGGAGCTGCGCGACCAGGTGCTGGGACATTTCGGTCGCGTGGATATCCTGGTCAACGCGGCCGGCATCACGTTCCTCAGGCCTACCCTCGACGTGGCGGAGAGCGAATGGAACGAACTGTTCGACACCAATCTGACCGGCGCATTGCGCGCCTGCCAGGCCTTTCACGCGCCGCTCAAAGCGAGCGGCCGCGGGCGCATCGTCAATATCGCGTCGCTCGGCAGCTTTGTGGCATTTAGCGAGGTGGCGGCTTACTGCGCGGCCAAGAGCGGGCTGCTCTCGCTCACCCGCAGCCTGGCTTGCGAGTGGGCACAAGACAGGATCTCGGTGAACGCCATCGCGCCCGGAATATTTCCCACCGAAATGAACGAGGAACTGGTGAGCGGCACCGCCCGAGGGCGCGAGATGCTGATGCGCACCCCGATGCGCCGCTTCGGGAAGCCCGAAGAGTTGGTGGGCGTTGCCGTCCTGTTGGCGTCGGACGGCGCCAGCTTCCTCACCGGGCAGTGCATCACCGTCGACGGAGGCTATCTGGCCTCCGGCGTCAATACATAAAGGAGAAGCCGGTGCGCGATACCTTGGTAGGGCATGCCTTAGAGCCTGCTGAAGAACAACCAAAAGAATCATGGCCGCCGATGAACACCGATGAACACAGATTGAAAGGAATTGGCTCATCCGTGTTCATCTGTGTTCATCCGTGGCCCAAGGATTCTTCCCGGACTTCCTCCCGCTTCCCCCTCACGCTGAAATCCATCTTCGCCGCCGCGCTGGCCCTCGTCTGCCTACACGCCGAATCCGGTTACGATGCCTGGCTGCGCTATCCGCCCATCGAAGGCCCCGCGCTGGCCCGCGCTCGCGCCACTCTGCCGGCGGTCGTCGCGACTCTGAACGATGCCGATCCCGAGGCCTCCGCGCGCGGCGAACTGATCCGCCGATTGCGCGGATTGGCTGGAAGAACCTTGCGCGCCGAAACGCAAATTCCGCGCGAAAGTGCCATCGTGCTGGGAACTCTCGACGAGCTGCACCGCGCCGCGCCGCAGTGGAAACTCGACGCCGCGCTCCCCGAGGACGCTTACTGGCTGAAGACCGTGGTCGATCGCGGCGCCCGCTACACCGTGGTCACCGCGTCCAATCCGCGCGGCGTGCTCTACGGCGCCTTCGCCCTGCTGCGCAAGATCGCGCTCGGCGAGCCCGTCGATTCGCTCGACGACCGCAGTACGCCCTACGCGCCCATCCGCTGGGTGAACCACTGGGACAATCTGGATGGCTCCATCGAGCGCGGCTACGGCGGCCGCTCCATCTTCTGGGAAAACGGCCACGCGCGCGCCGACCTGGCTCGCGTCGCCGACTACGGGCGGCTGCTCGCTTCGCTCGGCATCAACGGCTGCTCCATCAACAACGTCAACGCCGACCCGCGCCTGCTGACCCCGGAGATGATCGCGGAAGCCGCGCGCATCGCCGCCGCGTTCCGCCCCTGGGGCGTTCGGGTGGTGCTATCGGTCGATCTTTCGAGTCCCAAGATTCTCGGCGGCCTGGATACCTTCGATCCGCTCGACGCCGGCGTCGCCGCCTGGTGGAAACAAAAAGTCGATGAATTGTATCGGGCCATCCCGGATCTCGCCGGTTTTGTGATGAAGGCCGATGCGGAGGGCCGCGCCGGCCCGTCGAACTACCACCGCACCCACGCCGACGCCGCCAACATGGTGGCCCGCGCGCTGGCGCCCCACGGCGGCCTGCTCTTCTACCGCGGCTTTGTTTACGACCATCACATGGACTGGCGCAACCCGAAGAACGACCGCGCCCGCGCGGCCTATGACAACTTCCACGACCTGGATGGCCAATTCGATTCCAACGTGGTGATTCAGATCAAGAACGGGCCGATCGATTTTCAGGTGCGCGAACCCGCGTCGCCGCTTTTCGCCGCGCTGGAAAAAACCAACCAGGCCGTCGAGCTGCAAATCACGCAGGAGTATTTTGGCCAGGCTCGTCACACCGTCTTTCTGTTGCCGATGTGGAAAGCGACTCTCGATTTCGATCTGCGCGCGGGCGGCGCAGCGACGCCGGTGAAAGCGCTGGTGGCGGGCAAGACCTTTCATCGCCCAACCGGCGGCTTCGCCGGCGTCTCTAACGTGGGCCTCGACGAGAACTGGCTCGGCAATCACCTGTCGCAAGCCAACCTGTACGGCTTCGGCCGCCTCGCCTGGGATCCCGATCTCAGCTCGCGGCAGATCGTCGAAGAATGGACCCGCCTCACGTTCGGCGGCAATCCGAAAGTCGATGAGACGGTCGAGGCCATTCAGCTCAGCTCCTGGCGCACCTATGAGAACTACACCGGCCCGCTGGGCTTGCAATCGCTCACCGACATCACCGGCAACCATTACGGCGTGAACGTGGAAGCCAGCGAACGCAATGGCTGGGGCCAGTGGCATCGTGCCGACGAAAAAGGCGTCGGCATGGACCGCTCGACCGCTACCGGCACTGGCTACATCGGCCAATATCCGCCCGCGGTGGCTAGCGCGTGGGAGTCGCTTGCAACCTGCCCGGACGATCTGCTGCTTTTCCTCCATCACGTTCCGTACACCTACGTGTTGCACGATGGCAAGACCGTCATCCAATATCTCTACGATTCCCACTACGAAGGCGCGGAGGCGGTTGCCGGCTACGTGCGTCAGTGGAAAATGCTGGCCGGCCTGGTGGATGAGCGCCGCTACCGCGAAGTGCTGGCGCAACTCGAATACCAGGCCGGACAGGCCGTGGTATGGCGCGACGCCGTGACCGAATGGTTCCACCGCACCTCCGGCATCGCCGACGCACGCGGCCGCGTGGGCCATTATCCCGGCCGCTTCGAAGCCGAAGCCATGCACCTCGATGGCTATCAGGTCCGCGACGTGGTGCCCGCCGAAGACGCATCGGGCGGCAAGGCCGTCGCGTGCGCCGCCGCCGAGTGCAGCGCCACGCTCAAATTCGATGGCACTGCCGGCTGGTACACGGTGCGCGTCCAGTATTTCGACCAACGTAACGGCGTCTCGCACTACCGGCTGCATGTGGCCGGACAAGTGATCGATGAGTGGGATGCCGATCTGCCGCTGCCCACGTCAGCGCTCGATTCCACTTCGTCTGCGCGTCGCGAAATCCACGGCGTGGCATTACGCCCCGGCGACGAGATCCGCATCGAAGGCCGCCCCGGCGGTGGCGAACCCGCCGCGCTCGATTACCTTGAGATCGCGCCGGAAAAGGACTGAGCTCCGCGCGGGCATCGTCCGTGGCACTATAGCTCCGCTTCAGTTCGGCCGATAACACTAGACAGAGTGAGATGTCGAGCCGCGCGCGCGCTGCTCTGCCTGGCCCTGCTATCGGCTGGTGGTTTCGCACAGCGCTACAGCTTCAAATACTACGACCGGGAGTCAGGGCTGCCCAACCAGGACGTTCGCGCCTTGCTCCAGGACGCCGCCGGGTTTCTGTGGATCGGGACGATCAATGGCCTGTATCGTTACGATGGCCGGCATTTCCGCGGCTTCAATGTGGCTGACGGTTTGCCGGGCGCCGAGATCCAGGCAGTTCACCAGACCCAGGATGGGACGCTTTGGGTGGCGACGCGGCGCGGCCTGGCACGGCTGCGCGGCGAGAGGTTCGAAGCCGTCGATATCTCACCGGGAAACGCGGCCAACGCCGTCGGTTCCGATTCCGCCGGGCGATTGTATGTCGGCTTGCGTCAGGGATTGCTGGTTCTGGCTCCGCCGGTGAGCGGTGCCGGAAAACCAACCTCCACCCTTTACCGGGTTTCCGAGCTAAAAACGCAGACCGTGCGCAGTGTCGCGGTGTCCGCTGCCGGATCGGTCTGGTACACCTGCGGCTCCGGACTCTGCCGGCTGGAGAACGGACGAGCCGTCGCTGTGAGCGGATGGGGCGTTCCCGATGACATGTGGTACGCGGTCGTCCTGGACCAGCAGGGCGATCTTTGGGCTCGCAGCCGCGCCCGGCTGATCGAGCTGCCCAAGGGGGAACACCGGTTTCTGCGCCGGGATGAAGGATTACCCCCGGCCTTCGCGGGGGCGCTTCAGATTGGAAAGGACGGCCAACTGTGGGTACCGACCACCCGCGGCCTGGCGCGCCGCACCGCGGCGGGTTGGGAAATCGTCGGAAAGTCGCGCGGTCTGCCGCTCAGTAGCGTAACCTGCGCTCTCCAGGACCGCGAGGGCTCTCTCTGGATCGGGATGTGGGGCGGTGGCTTGGCGCGTTGGTTGGGCTATCCTTACTGGGAGCAGTGGACCGAGGCGGAGGGCCTTTCGTCGGAGTCGATCTGGGGTATCGAGCGCGACCGCGCAGGCGCGCTGTGGAGTGTCCACGATGCCGGCGTCAGCCGCTTTGACGAGACCAGCGGACGGTGGAAGGACCTGCGGATGCCTGGCCTGCCCGCTACCGTTACAGGAGGTATGGCATGGGCGCCCGACGGGTCGATGTGGCTGGCACAGGCCAGCGGTGCTGTTCACGTCGATTTGCGGCGGAATCAGGCCACCGCCTACGGCCGGGAATCCGGGCTGGAAAATCCCTGGGTCAGCACGATCGCGGTAGATCCCAACAACCGTGTCTGGGCGGGCACCACCAATGGCTTGTATCTTGCGGTGAGCCACCGCGGTTCCCTGCGATTCGCACGCCAGACGCTGCCCTCGGAAGGCAAGACCGAATACGTCGAGACGTCGTTGGTCGACCGGAAGGGACGGCTCTGGGTTGGCGGCTGGGGCGGTCTGCTGCGGTTCGAAGCAGGCACGTGGACGCGGCTGACCACCGCCGACGGGCTGCTCCATGACCGAGTGACCGAACTGGCCGAGGCGCAGGACGGCTCTTTGTGGATTTCCTACGCCGAACCGGTCGGCGTTTCGCAGCTTAAGTTCGAGGGCCAACATCCGCAGTGGCGCCACTTCCCAACCAGGAACGGGTCGCGGTGGGGAAAGGTCTTCTTCATCGGATGCGACCGCCGCGGCTGGACCTGGTTCGGCAGCGATCAAGGCGTGGATATTTTGGACGGCAGCCGCTGGCGGCACCTGGATCGCACCGACGGGCTGGTCTGGGACGATACGAATGCCAACGCTTTTTGGGCCGATGCCGACGGCAGCGTCTGGATCGGCACCAGCCGCGGCATTTCCCATCTGCGGATTCCTTCGAGCGGGTTGCCGGCGCGCCCAACGGAAGCTCCGGTGCTGCTGACTTCCGCCGCTCTCGGCGGATCGAACGCCGCGTTGGGCGCGCCCATTTCGGTGCCGTGGTCCCGCCGGTCGCTCACCGTTGGCTTCACGGCTCTCACGTTCGTCAACGAGGACACGGTTCGCTTCCGTTATCGCGTCGCTGGCCTCGAAGACCACTGGACCGAAACCCAGTCGCGCGAGGCGTCTTTCCCTAGCTTGCCCGCCGGAAGCTACGTTTTTGAGGTGCAATCCAACGCCGGGCGAGCCGGCTGGCTGGGAGCGCCTGCGCGCTTCGCGTTTACCATCCATCCGCCCTGGTGGCGTGCCTGGTGGTGCCAAGCGGCAGTCATAGCCGCGCTTGGGGTATTGGGCCGCCTGCTTTGGCTCTGGCGCGTGTCCAACATCCTCCGGCGGCAGAAGGAACTCCAAGACGCAGTGGCGGATCGCACGCAGCGCTTGAATGCCGAAAAAGCTCGCGCCGAAGGCGAGCGCGACACGGTGGAGCAGCAAAAGATCGAGATCGAGCACCTGTTGCGCGAAATCCGCCAGGCCGCCCTGCTCAAAGATCAGTTTCTCTGCAACATCAGCCATGAGATTCGCACGCCCATGAACGGCATCGTCGGTATGACCGAACTGGCGCTGGACACGCCTCTCACGGCCGAACAGCGGGAGTACCTGCTGACCGTGCGCACTTCATCGGCATCGCTGCTCGGCATCCTGAACGAAGTCCTCGACCTCTCGAAGATCGAAGCCGGCAAGACCGAAATGGAAACGGCCGCCTTCGATTTACCCGAACTGGTGAGCGCGGCCATGCGGAACATCGAGTTCGACGCCCGCCGCAAGAATCTCCAGACGCGATCCCACGTCGGCCCGGGGGTGCCGCGCCTCGTCGTGGGAGACCCCGTCCACTTGCGCCGTGTGTTGATCAACCTGCTCGGCAACGCGGTGAAGTTCACCGAACGCGGCCACGTTTCCCTGCGCGTGGAACTGCAAGACGGGGCGGACAGCCGGCTGCTGCATTTCGAGGTCGCCGACACCGGCATCGGCATCGCGCCGGAAAACCAGGCCTTGATCTTCGAGCCCTTCTCTCAAGTCGATGGGTCGCACACGCGGCGTTACGGCGGCCCGGGCCTAGGACTCACCATCTGTGCCCAGTTCGTGGCCCTGATGGGCGGGCGCATCTGGATGGAAAGCGCACCCGGAAAAGGCAGCCGCTTTCACTTCACCGCGCCGTTCCAAAGCGCACCGGTGCAGGCCGAGCCGGCAGGCGGGGAAATTACTCGCGTTTCGGACCTGGCGGCCATGGCTACCGCCGTAGGATCCGAACCCGAACCGCACGCGGTCCCGCCGGCAGTCCCAGCCGTCGAAAATCCTCCGCCGCACTCCACTCCCGTCGCCATTCTGCTGGCCGAAGACAACCCGGTCAACCAGAAGCTCGCGGTGCGTCTGCTGCACAAACGCGGCTACTCGGTGGTGACCGCGGACAACGGACTCGAGGCCCTGGCCGCTTTGGAACGAGAGCGTTTCGACCTGGTGCTGATGGACATACAGATGCCCGAAATGGGCGGATTCGAGGCTACCGCTCAAATCCGCACGCGAGAGCGGCGCTCCGGTGGGCGCATTCCCATCATCGCCTTTACCGCGCACGCTATGGCGGGCGATCGTGAGCGCTGTTTGGAGGCCGGCATGGATGACTACGTCACCAAGCCAATTCAGCCCGCCCTATTGTTCGCCGCCATCGAGCGCCAGCACTGCCGCATTCGCCAGCCGCCGTCCAACGACAGCAGCCGCATGACGACCGTCGACTAAGCCAAGCTAAGGGCCTGTCAGGCTGCAAGAGCCGGTAGAGTCATCTCGGCTTTCCTTTTCGAGAGACTTTTCCCAGGTGTGAAAGATCAATCGCGGTCCGGCGCGGAAAGAAAAGCAGAGACGAGTCTCGGCTTTGCAGGCCAACGGCACGCGCCACGAAACTGCGGGCGTGAGCGAGCGCGTGTCTGGCATGATTGCCGGTTGCGCTTACTGCTGCGCGACGGCGGCGGCAAGCAGGCGCTTGCGATCTTCCTGCACCTTCCGCATGCGCTCGGTGACGCGAGTGACCAGCGCGGCCGGTGCTTTGCGCGGCGAGCCGGAATCGAAGGGCGGCGCCGGATCGTATTCCATCATCAGTTGGATGGAGCGCGCGACGTCCTCTCCGAATAAATGCGCAGCCACCACCAGCCCGAAGTCGATACCAGCCGTGACTCCCGCGCCGGTGATGCGGTTCTGGTCGACCACGACCCTCTCCGGCACCGGAACCGCGCCGACGGTCGGCAAAAGATCCAGGCTGAGCCAGTGCGTGGTCGCCCGATAGCCTTTCAGAAGGCCGGCCGCGCCGAGCACCAGAGCGCCGGTGCAGACGGACGTCACGTATTTCGCCGCTCGAGCGTGCCGCCGGAGAAAATCCAGCGTCGCACGGCTTTCGATGGCGCCGGAAATCCCCGGACCTCCCGGAACAAAGAGCACGTCGAGCGGCGGGCAGCCGTCGCAAGTGGTGTCGGGCGCGATGGCGAGGCCATAAGCGCTCACGACCGCATCGAGTGAGTGCGACACCAGGTGCACACGCGTGTCCGGCATTTGCGCGAAGACTTCGTAGGGCCCGGTCAAATCCAGCTCGGTGAGCCGGGGGAAGAGAAGCATTCCGATGTGAGTGGTCAAGTTAGCTCCCGAGCTTAAAGTGTACAAGAGGGAGCGGCGATGCGACGGCCGGGCTGGGTAGTTCGGGGAAACGTCCCTATCGCCTCTATTCCTCGCCGGGCTGCGTTTCACCGAATGATTCATCGGGCGAGGCCGCCGGCCAGCCGATGATCACCAGGAACACGTCAAGGACGAAGAGGCCGATGGCGATGTCATTAAAGAGGACTGCCTCGCGCGACTCCGGCAAGAGCTGATTGGCAGCCCAGAAGAAAAACGCGACCGCCAGCAGGATCGCCTTCACCCATTCTCGAATCGCCGGCCGGCGTGCGCTTTGATAGACCAGGTAGGCGAGCGCAATCGTCGCGAGTGGAAACGCGCCGAGGAAATCGTGAGATCTGATTGGAAAGAGCGCTGGGAAGGCGTCCCACAAGAAAAGCACGATGACGACGCCGAGCGCCACCAGGCCCAAGGCCACGGGAGCGGTCCTATGAGCGCGATCCAGACGGGTGTGTAGCGGCATATCGAAAAAGCCTTTCGATTGGGGCGGCACTACCGTTGCAGGAAGTCCTCCCGGTGGATTACGAATTCGGGATAAGCGCCGGCGCCAAGCTCGTGCAAATCGAGGCCCTGGCGTTCGCCTTCGGGCGCCACGCGTTGCGGGCTCAAGCGGTTGAGCAGCCAATTGAGACTATAGGCGAACGGCAGCACGAAACCAAGCAGGGTGGCGACGCCGGCGATTTGAGCCAGCGGCTGCACGGCGGAGCCGGCGGGGGCAAAGAAGCCGAGCGCCAGCACGCCCCAGATGCCGCCGATGGCGTGAACGGAAATCGAGCCGGTGGGGTCGTCGATTTCGCCGTGGATGTCCAGCCACTCGACCGTGAAGACGACCAATGCGCCAGCCACCAAGCCGGCCAGCGCGGCCGCCGCGGGTGAAAAGAAGAGGCAGCCGGCGCTCGATGCCGCCAGGCCGCCGATCCATCCGTTGGCACATAACGAAGCGTCGGGCCGGCCGAAGCGGGTGCGGGTGATGGCGGCAGCGGCCAAGCCGGCCATGACGGCGGAAAGAGTAGTGTTCAACCCAACCCGCACCAACGCGCCTACGGAGGCGCCGCCGAAAAGCATGGCGCCCGCGCCGTTCAGACCCAGCCATCCCGTCCAGACCAGAAAACATGCGAACAGGACCAAAACGGCGTTGTGGCCGGGGATGGCGGCGGGCAGCCCGCCCTCGCTCGAGTACTTGCCGCGGCGCGGACCCAGAATCCAGGCGATGGCAAGCGCGGTGAGTCCACCCACGCCTTGCACCGGCGCGCTGCCGGCCGCATCGACAAAACCGATTTGGGCCAACCACCCGCCGCCCCACACCCAGTGGGCGAAGAGAGGATAGACCAATCCGGCCAGCAGGGCCGTGGAAGCCGATACCGCGCCCAACCGCCAGCGGTCCAAGCCGGCGCCGAGCGGGATGAGTGCAGCCAGCGCCACGCTTAACAGTTGTAGCCACAAGATGAGGCAGGCGGGCGAGCCGTCGAGCGGGAGGCCGCGCAAAAAGAGCGGTTGGGCGGCGATCCAATTCCATGGCTTGCCGCCGGCGGAGATCCAGTGCGCGGGCCCGCCGGGGAATCCCTGAATCGCAAAACCGCAGACGAAATACGCGACCGCCGCCACCGAAACGGCACAAAGGGACGCGAGCATGGCGTGCGATGCGCTGCGCGACCGGCCGAGTCCGGTATTCACGAGAGCGATGCCGGCAATCGCCAAAGGAATTGTCAGAAGGCAGGCCAGCACCAGCACGGTGGCCGCTTCCGAGGGCGCTGGCGCGGACGGAATCATCGTTGAGCCTCCCGTGGCGATACGTGAGAGCGGGCCACCAGGCCGAGGCCCAGAATCTCGATCGCGACGCCCGCGGCAACGAAAGCCGCGCGGGGCGCCGCAGCGCCTAGCATCACGAATGCGGCCAAGACGATGGCCCATCCCGAAACGAGTAACAGCAAACCGGCAAGCCGCATAGAACGCAACTGGTTACAGGATAACCGATTAGCAGTGGCGGCTCACATGTTAACGGCGCGTGATTTTTGCAATCCCGGTGATAGAAATTATCTATTTCCTTATGGCATCAAAAAGTTGTAAAAATGTAAGATCAGCTAACAAGCTGGCCCCGTGCCTGCCGGCTTGACCTATTCCAGCTCCGCTCGCTGGGTCCATACTATAAGACAACGAAAGGATCACGATGCGATACAACGGAGCAACTATACTTGTCGCCACGTGCCTGATTGCCGGATCTGCCCTCGCGCAGACCGCTACGCCGCCGGCCGCACCGGCAACGACAACGCCGCCCGCCGATCAGGCAGCGCCCACGCCGTCCTCCGACCAGACAGCGACCGCTGCGCAAGCCGCACCTGCCGCGGCGCCGGCCGCGCCAGCGCCCCCCTCGGCATACCACCAGGCGGGAATGGATTTCTCGTTTCTGCTGGACGGCTACGTGGACGGAAACGCCAACGACCCGGCTTCCGGCTTCAATGGTCTGCGCAATTTTGACTATCGCGCCGATACCGTGCATTTCAACATGGGCAAGATCACGATTGACCGCGCACCAGGGCCCATTGGCTTCCACCTGGACGTCGGCTTTGGCGAGATATTTTCCGCCACCCATGCCACTGACGCGGCGCCCGAAGCGTTGAAGTATTTCGAGCAGGCGTACGTGGACTTCAAACCGAAGTCGTGGAAGGGCGTGGAAGTGGACGTCGGCGAGTTCGTTACATCCGCGGGCGCGGAAGTGATCGACGTGAACCAGAATTGGAATTATTCGCGATCGCTATTGTTTGCGTGGGCCATTCCGTATTATCATTTTGGAATTCGCACCTCGTTCCCCGTAGGAACCCACTTCACAGGTGGAGTGCAACTTGTTAACGGCTGGAACAACGTCTACGCGAGCGACCAGGGTAAGTTGATCGGATTGAATGGCGCTTACGCGTGGAAGAAAGTGACCTTGACTGAGGTGTGGTACGGCGGTCCCGAGCGCGATCAGGATAGTCCCGGCTGGCGCAACTTATTCGACACTGTGTTGCAGGTCAACCCGAACGATAACCTCAGTCTCTATGTCAACGGCGATTACGGCCGGAACAAGAACATCGGACCGGGTACCGCGCAATGGGACGGCATCGCCTTTGCAGCGCGGCGCGCCCTCGGCAAGAAGGCCGCCCTCGCCGGACGCATCGAGATATTCGACGACATGAACGGCTTTTCGACCGGCACGGCGCAGACCGTGAAGGAATTCACGCTTACCGGCGAATACAAGCTCTCCGACTGGCTGACCAGCCGTCTGGAGTTCCGCGACGACTGGTCGAGCCAGCCGTTCTTCGAGAACAGCAACGGTGGCTTGAACAAGAACCAGCCGACCGTGCTGTTGGGCATGATCGCCTATTTTGGGCCCAAGAAGTAGTAGCGTCAGACACCTTAAGAGGAGCAACCCAATGGCAGACAACTCTGAAGTTAAGATGCAACCGACGTTGGGCCTGACGGGCCTGACTTTCAACGCCATGGCGCTGATCGCGCCGGGAGCGTTCCTTTGGCTCACCTTCGCTATCCAAGGGGCGACGGGAGCTACGTCGCCCGCGATGTGGCTCGGAATCGTGCTCGCCCTGCTGCTGTGCCTGGCGACCGCCGTCTGTTACGCGGAAATGGCGAAACTGTATCCTGGAACCGGCAGTTCGTATTACTTCGCGGAGCAGTCGTTTCTCAACCATGACGCGGTGTGGCGTTTCGCGCGCCTGGCTAAGTTCATCGTCGGCTGGGCCTCGCACCTGTATTACTGGATCTATCCTGGCGTGATGGTTGGCGTCATGGGCATCCTGTGCGGCTATCTGGTAGGCACTTTGTGGCCTAACTTCATGAACGCCTCCAACCCGGGCATGTTATTCATGATGGCGGTAGCGGTGGTGTTCTCGTTCGCCGTCGCCTACATCGCCCACCGCGGCGTCGTGGGCGCGACGGCGGTCAACATCGCGATCAACGTAATTCAGATTTCGGCATTGGTGGTGTTCGCGGTGATGGCGCTCGGTTACCGTTCCAGCCATCCCGCTGGCACTCCCGGATGGCAGTTCGATTCCAACTCGGGCGATGCGTACACATACGAGTTCGCGACCGAGAAGACCATGGTGAGCGGTGTTGCGACGGACACGATTGTTCGCGACGCGGCGGGCGTGCCTAAGCCGAAGCTGGATGCGGCCGGCAAGCCGGTACCGTTCGTGGTAGCTTACCCCGCGCAGGACGAGAAGGGTAACTTCATTTCGCATCCCACCGCGGGATCCGTGGTCGCGCCGCATAACCTCGGCTGGGTGTTCATTCAGGCGACGGTGGCCATCCTGATCCTGGTGGGCTTCGAGTCGGTGACTTCGATGGGCGGCGAAGCCAAGAACGCCAAGCGCGACGTTCCCATCGCGGTAATCGTCTCACTGCTGGTGCAGGGACTGTTCTGTTACCTGTTCGAGTACTTCGCGGCGAATTACTTCCTTAACTCGGGTTATACCATGCAGTACGCGACCGGCTCGGCGGCGCCGATTGGCGACATGATGATCGTTATCGGCAACGCCACCTTCGGCGCGGGCGGCGGGCGCATCTTCATGCTGGTGGAGGCCTTCACGGTGTTCCTGGCCCTGATCGGCACCACCCTCTCCTGCATGAATACCGGCGCTCGCGTCACCTACGCGATGGGCAAGGATAAGGAAGTCCCGGAACATTTCGGGCTGTTGCATTCCAATAACCTGACTCCTCACCGCGCCATCTGGACGCTGGCCGCCATCTCCGCCGTGGTCGGCTGCATCGCCGTCGCGATGCTCTTCGGCGACGCCTCGGCTCCCACCGATGCCACCATCAAGGCGCTGCCGCAGGGCATCTGGTCCAGCTTCGGTTACACCACGCATGACGGCATGGCGGCGCTGCCCAATTCGCTGCTGACCGTGACATTGGCATCCAACTTCGGCACCTTCCTGCTGTATGGGCTGAGTTGCGTCATCTGCTTCGTGGCTTATCACAAGCACCCGAAGTTCAGCGTGATTCGCCATCTGCTGATTCCGATTTTCGGTGTGGTGGCCAACCTGGCGTGTATGGCGTTCTATCTGATCGGACCCTTCATGGGGTACGGCACCAAGATGGAGCCGCTGCTGGCGCTGGGGATCGCCTTCGTCTGGGCGATCTACGGCGGGATTTACTTCTCTCGCGCCGGCAAGAAGGCCGGCCGTACAACATTTGTGACCAGTCGAGTGGAAGCCTGATTTCCGAGTTCTAGACAGGAGCAAAACGGTCCGGGCGGAGGAAAGCAATTCCGCCCGGACCTGTTTTTATGTTGGAAATCGAATTCGCGCAAGCCTCGGATTGTGGCCGGGTCCGCGATCACAACGAGGATTATCTGGGCTGCTTCGCGCCGGAGGCGGAAGCCGAAGCTCGAACCCTTGGCTTTTTGTTCGCGCTGGCGGATGGCGTGGGCGGCGGCGACGATGGAGAGGTCGCTTCCAAGCTGGCGGTGGATACGTTGCTCCAGGATTTCCGCCGCACGGCCGCCGGCGTTCCGCATTCCTCGCTGCTGCCGCGGCTGGTGCAGCAGGCCAACACAAAGGTCTTCGAAACCGGCATGTCCAGCGGCCCCGGCGGGTCCAACATGGCGACTACGCTGGTCGCCTGCGCGCTCCGTTATGACCGGGTGGTGGTTTCGCACGTCGGGGATTCGCGCTGCTACCGCATCCGGCACGGCCACGCCGAGGCGCTTACGCGCGATCACACGATCGCGGGCGAGCACATGCGGCTGGGTCTGATTACGGCGGGGGAGGCCTCCAGCGCCGAAACGCGCCACGTGCTGAGCCGGTCGCTGGGCCCGTCGATGATCGTGGCGGTGGAAACCCGCGACTACCAGATCATTCCCGGCGACGTGCTGTTGCTGTGCTCCGACGGCCTGCACGGGCCGGTGGACTCGGGCGCCATCGCTAGCTTGGTGAGCCGGCGCGCCGATCTTCCGCGGGTCGCCCGCGAACTGATCGACCTTGCAAACGAGCTGGATGGCGGTGATAATGTGAGCGTGCAGCTCATTCGCGTCCGCCAAGTGGAGCGCATCGGCATGTACCGCGGGCGCCCCTACAAACTGGCTTGACCGGCGCCCATCCCAATTTCGCATGAGTTCCCTACGCGCGGGCGAGCAGCTCGACCACTATCGGATCGACAGCGTGGCTGCGCGCAGCGGCATGGCCTCGATCTTCCGCGGCGTGGACCTGCGGAACGGCCGCGAAGTCGCCATCAAGGTTCCGCATCCCGAGATGGAAGCGGACCCGGTGCTGTACGACCGCTTCCAGCGCGAGCAGGCGATCGGCGTGGCGTTGGATCATCCGGGCGTGATGAAGGTCTTCGAGGATGCGGACCGCAGTTCGGTCTACATGGTCATGGAGTGGGTGGATGGGCGGCTGCTGCGCCAGATCCTGAGCGAGCAAGCCAAGGGCAGGCTGCCGATCGAGCGGGCGTTGCGCATCACCATCGCCATTGCCGAGGCGCTCGACTACATCCATTCGCAAGGCGTGGTGCATCGCGATCTGAAGCCGGAGAACATCATGGTGGACGACGCGGACCGGATCAAGCTGATCGATTTCGGCATCGCGGGCAAGGAGGGGTCGCGCCGCCTGACCTTCGCCAAGCTCTCCCAGGTGATGGGCACGCCGGATTACATTTCCCCGGAACAGGTGAAGGGCAAGCGCGGCGATGGCCGCAGCGATATCTATGCTCTGGGCGCGATGCTGTATGAGATGCTGACCGGCAAGACCCCGTTCGCCGGCAACAATCCCTTCGCGATCATGAACGACCGCCTGCTGAACCACCCGATTCCGCCGCGCGAACTGAATCCCGAGATTTCCCCCGAGCTGCAGGAGGTCATCTACCGCGCGCTGGAGCGCGACCCCAAGAGCCGCTACCCCAAGGCTCGCGAGATGGCTTGGGATCTGGCGCATCTGGACCAGGTGGGCGCGGCGGAACGTCCCGAGCTGACCGAATGGCGGAAACGCCGCCGGCCGTGGTTGCGGCAGGTCCTTTTCTACACCGCGATGGCGTTGATCCCGGTGGCGATCTTCGGCCTGTTGCTGTACGTGGCCAAGCACAGTTGATGGATGCGGTATTTGGGGACGCGCATCCACGTCCTCTTGCGAGACGAGAAGTTTGGGCCGTTATGCCGGATTTGAAATCTGGGCGATGCGCACCTGCTGCTGGAATTCGGCCAGCATCGATTCGTCCAGCCGCACTTCGGTGGGGCGCTTGACGAGCGTCGACATCTTGTCGATCTTGTCCTGTAACTTCAGCAGCGCGTAAAACAGGTTTTCCGGCCGCGGCGGGCAGCCGGTAACATAGACATCCACCGGAACGATCTTGTCCACGCCTTGCAGCACGGCATAAGTGTTGAATGGGCCGCCCACGCTCGAACAGGCGCCCATCGAGATGCACCACTTCGGGTCGGGCATCTGATCCCAGATGCGCTTCAGCACCGGCGCCATCTTCAGCGACACGGTGCCGGCCACGATCATCAGGTCGGACTGGCGCGGGCTGGGACGGAAGACCTCCGCGCCGAAGCGCGCGATATCGAACCGCGAGGTGGACGACGCGATCATCTCGATCGCGCAGCAGGCCAGGCCGAAGGTGAGCGGCCACAACGACGATTGGCGGGCCCAGTTGAACACATGGTCGACCGACGTGGTGACCACGTTGCGCTCGAACTGGTTATGTAAGAAAGCGGACACCGCGGCACTCCTCGAAATCGCCTGTGCTTAAACCGGATTGTAGCATCACTGGGGTGCGATGGCCCCGAGCTTGCGCAGTTCCAGCACCAGGTCGCCCGCCGCGTCCACGTGAAACGCCGGCGCGAAGCGCACGCCCCACAGAAACTGGTCGTGCCGGTACGAATAGCGGGAGAACACGGTCTGGCTGAAAGTGTCGTCGTAGGCCTTGATCAGAATGATGATTTCGGCTTGCAGGCCGGCGAGTTCCGCGGCGGTCTTGCCGTGGAAGGGACTGTGCTCGTCAATCGGATGCACCACCGTCCAGGTGAGCGCCAGGAAAAGAACGCCGGGGCGCTCTAGCGTCAACTCGTGGTAGCGCCGCACAGGCTTTCCGTCCTGCCGTTCCACCGTCATCAGCAGAACCTGCGCGCGCGCCTCGACCAGCGAATTTGAGCGCCGGTTGACCACGCGGAACTGCAGGCTGGTGCCGTCCTGGTAGGGCGCGATCAACGCGTTCTCGCTGAACCCCAGCCGGGCCGAAGGGCGCGAGACTCGCCCGAACAGCAGGCCCGTCGCCACCGCGAAACCCAGCACGCCCACCAGCCCTTCGAACGCAGCCACAATATTCGCCGGCACCGTCTTCGGCGAGATGTTGCCGTAGCCGACCGTGGTGAGCGTATGCGAGCTGAAGAAGAACGTGTTCAGAAAGCGGCCCAGCGAGGTGGCGGCGTCGGCGCCTTCCAGGTGTCCCGGGCCCAGCGAGAAATAGCCCGCCGCAAAGAGCGTGTTGGCGGCCACGTAGCTCAGAAACAGCGTCAGCAGAAACGCCGGCCAGCTCATGTTGATCAGGTGCAGGTAGGGATGAAAGTCACGCCAGGTGGCGCCCCGGCGCTGCACGTTCAAGCTGCCGTCCCGATTGATGACGCGCCGCGTAGGCGCGATGTACTGTTGTGTCAGCCCGGGGTCAAAGCTGGGTTTGCGCATAGAGATCAGATTACGCCGGACCGGCAAAAGGTTCGCCGCCGCGATACCATGGAACGCATGAACGTCGAGACGCGCCAGCGCTTGATCACAATGCGGAACGGGCTGCTGCATCTGCACAAGGCGCTCCTGGAATCGGAGCGCGCGGCGTATGAGCGGGACGTGGAGAAAATCAAATCCACCGGCCAATATCTCAACCTGGTCCTGAACGACCCGTGGTTTAGCTGGCTGCGCGAGCTGTCGCAATTCGTCGTCCTGGTGGATGAGACGCTCGAGCAGGACGAACCCGCGGACGACGAGGAAGCCGGCCGCCTGATCGCTTCGGCGCGCGCGTTGGTCGTGCCCGCCGAAGATGGCGACCGCTTCGGACGCAGCTACTGGCAAGCCATGCAGCGCGATCCCGGCGCCGTACTCGCCCATCGCGACATGATGCAGGTCTTCGCCAAGCTGGTGTAGCGCATCCGGAGTCACACCGTTGGCGCGAAGCCGGACTGCCGGGGCACAATAAGAAGGATGAGCGACCAACGGTTTCTGATCATTGGCGGCGGCATTGTGGGGCTGGCTACCGCGTATCGCCTGGGTGAGCGCTTTCCCGGCGCATCCATCACCGTGCTCGAAAAGGAAAGCCGGGTGGGGCAGCACCAGACCGGCCACAACAGCGGCGTGCTGCATTGCGGTCTTTATTACAAACCAGGCTCGGTGAAGGCGCGGCTGGCGGTCACGGGCATCCGGCAAATGGTCGAGTTCTGCCGTGAGAACGGCGTTGCCCATGAAATCTGCGGCAAGCTGGTGGTGGCGGCCGACGCCAGCGAAGTGCCGCGGCTGCGCGACCTGGAACAGCGCGGCACGGCCAACGGGCTGGAGGGTCTGCGCTGGCTCGACCGCGAAGCGATGATCGAAATCGAGCCGCACGTCGGCGGCGTGGCCGCGCTGCGCGTGCCGCAGGAAGGCATCGTCGATTACCCGGCGGTGTGCGCGGCGCTGGTGAAGCGCATCGAGGAGCGCGGCGCGCGCGTCGCCGTGAGCGCGCGTGTGCTGCGATTGCGGCACGGCGCGGGCGAATGGATCGCCGAAACTCCCGCCGGCGAATTCACCGGCAGCTTCATTGTCAATTGCGCCGGCCTGCACTCGGACCGCGTCTCCCAACTGGCCGGCGAGCGACGCAGCGTGCGCATCCTGCCCTTCCGCGGCGAGTATTACAAAATCCGCCCCGACCGTCAGCACCTCGTGCGCAACCTCATCTACCCGGTGCCCGATCCGGCCTTCCCGTTCTTGGGCGTGCACTTCACGCGCCTGATTCACGGCGGCGTCGAGGCCGGTCCCAACGCCGTGCTGGCGCTCGCGCGCGAAGGTTACCGCAAAACCGATTTCCGCCCCGCCGATCTGTTCGATGCCCTCAGCTACCGCGGCTTCTGGCGCTTTCTGCGGCGCTACCCATCGATGGCCTGGTACGAACTGCGGCGCTCCTTCAGCCGCCAGCTCTTCTGCCAGGCGTTGCAGCGCCTGGTTCCCGAGATTCAGCCCGGCGATCTCGCTACCGGCGGCTCCGGCGTGCGCGCCCAGGCCATCACTCCGGAAGGAGAGCTGGTGCAGGACTTCCAGTTGATCGCGCGCCCCGACGCGTTGCACGTGCTGAACGCTCCCAGCCCCGCCGCCACCGCATCGCTAGCCATCGGCGCCGAGATCGCCGCCAGCGTAGCCGCCGCGCTGTAAAGTGGGGCAGGTCCCCGACCTGCCAACTTATCGCCCGCGCGGGCGCATTCATGGCTTTTGTTCCTCCGCTTCGCCCGCTCACACCCCGGACCTTGCTAGACTAACGGGCGTAGCGGCGGGATGGCGTAATTGGCAGCCGCACCGGACTTAAAATCCGGTAGTCCGCAAGGACTGTGTGGGTTCGACCCCCACTCCCGCCACCACTCGAGACAGTCCTCGTCCGACTTCGTCAGGCCGCCCGATGCGGCTGGATTCGACCGGCAATCTCGGGACCGCGCGCGTCCTCGGCCCGATCGAGGTCATAGTTCGCCTGGAGGTTCATCCAAAACTGAGGCGTCGTCCCGAAATAGCGAGCCAGCCGGAGCGCCGTATCGGCCGTGATCGCCCGCTTGCCGCGCACGATGTCGTTCACCGGCGTCAAGGGCACAACCACTCCATCGCCAACCTGTTCGCGCTCAAACCAAGCGGCTTCCGGAAGTCCTCCCGAAGCGTTTCGCCCGGGTGGATGGGAGGCATGATCTTTTTCATCAACGCTCACCGTCTTTCAGTGATAGTCCACAAATTGTCACGTCGCCAGCGACCGCTCCCTATGGTCGCGGCTCCGATACGGCGATTTTCCCTCGCAACTCCCGCAACGCGTCTTTGGCGATCCAGCGGGCGGAGCGCGAATCCAGGCGCTCGATCCGTTCCGCTGCCGCGATGGCTTTCTTCAGCAGCCGGGCGTTGCGTTTGCCGATCTGCCGCAGCGCCCAGTTGACGGCTTTCTTCACCATGTTGCGGTCGTCATCGGCAACGCTGGCAACGATCTTGAGGAATGCTTCGAACTGGGCGTCTCTCATCTCGCTGCGCTGCGCCGCCAGTCCCGCCATCAGCGCAAAGCCGGCGCGGCGGACGAACTCTTGCTTCGCGCCCGACCACTGGACGGCCTTGGCGCAGGCGAACGGCGTGCAGCGGAAGAGGTTCTGGCAGGCCTGGTCGCACACGTCCCAGGAATCGAAATCGCGCGCCCAGCGGTCCATTTGGGCGGACGTTATGCGCGCCGGATCTTCCACCATGGTGGCCAGGATCCGCGCCTCGTGAATTCCCGAGGCCCACAATTCGCCGGCCAGCCGGTGATCCGTGCCTGCTCGCTTGGCCAAACCGCGCAGCAACGGAATCGGCACACCCAACGCGTGTTCAGTCGCGATGCCGTAGCGCGCCATGCCGGCGACGTTGGCGGGGTTGGCGTGTGCCTCCAGCTCCGCAATGATCTCGGCCGCTCCGAACGGAGCCGCGACCGAAGGGAGCGGTCGTCGCTCGTTCTGCAAATTCCGTGACACGCCCTTACTCCTCCGCTTCCGCCAGTTGCTGGCGCGCGGCGCGAACCATGCCCAGAAAGCGGCGCGCCAGCTCGCGGATGCGGTCCGGATGGCGATGCTCGATGCACTCCGGCGGGATCAGTTCGCTGCCAATGCCCAGCGCCGCCGCGCCCGAAAGGATGAATTCGAGCGCCGTGGTCTGCTTGACGCCTCCGGATGCGATGAATCCGATGTGCGGAAACGGCCGCGCCAGGGCGTGGATGTACCTTGGTCCACCGACCTGCGCGCACGGAAACACCTTCACCATCTCGCAGCCGGCCTTGTGCGCGGCCATCACCTCGGAAGGCGTCAGCACGCCCGGCCATACCGCGACCTTCTCGGCGCGGCTGAATTCCACCACGCTCAGATCCAGGCCGGGACTGGTCAGGAAGCGCGCGCCCGCGTCCAGGCAGCGGCGCGCCGTTTCGAGGTCGAGCACCGTCCCCGCGCCCACGATCACTTGCGGATGCTGTCGCGCCAGTTCCGCCACCACTTCGAGCGCGCCGGGCACCGTCATGGTCACCTCGACGATGGGAATGCCCCCGTTCGAGACTGCCTCCGCCGCAAACAGCGCATCCTCGGAGGACGAAACGCGAATCGCCGGAATAATGCCAATTTCCTCCACTCGCCGCCGGACTTCGTCTGGTGTCACGGTTGGGATCTCCTGTCAATAAAACGGGCTCGGTGCGCGCACTCGCGCGAAACCCTATTATGATCCCACTGCCGCGCGCCGTGGCGGCACCGGGGAATCGCGAGCGCCGTGGCGCGGGCCGTCCGGCCTGCTGTGTCGAGATTCATCTCGACATTTCTTTGCGCCGGACAGCTCGAACAAGAGATGTCGGAAAAGGGGACAGACGCATTTTCTGAACGACGACGAACGGTACAAACTGGAAGGCGGATGTGAGTCGAAAATGCGTCTGGTCCCCTTTTCCCTTTCCTATAGGGCTCTTTCATCCCCTACAACATGCCGGTTTATCCCGGCGCACTCTGGTCCCCTTTTCCCGTGTTCGAACTGCATCTGATACGACTGACCGACCTCCCAAACCGGCCGTAATCCTGCCGAAGACATGCAAAACAGCTATGGCTGTGGAGCTGCCCTACGCGGCACGCCGCTACTTCATTCTGTGATCCAGGAAACTGGCCGCGGCCTGATACGCCGCTAGCCAGGTGCGGTAGAGCAGAAAATCGTGTACCTCGTCGGGGAAGACCAGTTCTTCCACTTCCACGTGTTGGCGGCGCAAGGCGTCGGCCAGCTTCACCGTCTGGTTGAACTGCACGTTCCGATCGTCATCGCCCTGAATCAGCAGCACGGGCGAGCGCCAGGTGGAGACGAACGCCATCGGCGACGATTCGAACGCCAGTTGGTAATCGGGCGCGGTCACCGGGATTTCGAGCTCGGTGGCCCAGTCGTGGACCCCATGCAGATCCACGCCGGCGTGGAACAGATCCGAGGCGCGCGCCAGCGCCATCGCCGTGAGGTATCCGCCGTAGGAGCCTCCCCAGGCGCCAATCCGGTCCGGATCCACATCGGCGCGCGAACGCAGGTACACTCCGGCGCCCTGCACGTCGTTATACTCGCTGCCGCCGGCGGGCCCGTACCGCAGGGCTTCGCGAAAGTCCAGCCCATAACCGATGCCGCTGCGGTAATTCACGCTCAGCACCACGTAGCCGCGGCTGGCGAGATACTGGTTCATCGCGTACGAGTTCGCGTAGTAATACATGTAATGCCAGCCAAGCAGCATCTCGCGCCGCGAGCCACCGTGAAAGAAGACCATGGCTGGCGAGCGGCTGCCGG
Source organism: Bryobacteraceae bacterium (assembly GCA_049508735.1). Classification (GTDB taxonomy): domain Bacteria; phylum Acidobacteriota; class Terriglobia; order Bryobacterales; family Bryobacteraceae; genus Bog-375. The sequence continues at coordinate 50,567 of JBELAO010000027.1, forward strand.
GCTTGGCGGCAGGCGGCAGAAAAAGCTGTCCGTGGATGGCGAGGCCGTCGGCGCTCGAGAAAATCACCTGTTGCGGAGTCACCATCTGGCCAATCGGGAAATCGGCCGGGATGGATTCGGGATGCAGGTCGCGGATCTCAGCGCCGATGCGGATGGCGGCGTGGCCGGGATGTTGGGCATCGGAGCGCAGAAAAGCCAGCGTTCCATCGGCCGCCGGCGCGGGCGCCCATTCGATGCCGTTGCCCTGGGTGACCGCTTCCGGCGCGCCTCCGGAAACGGCGACCTTCCAGAGATGCCGGCGGTCGATATCGCCCTGATTGGAGTTGAGAAACACGGAGCGGCCATCCGGCGCCAGGGCAACCTCTTCCACTTCAAACGCTCCGGGCGTTAGCAACAGCGGATCGCCGCCGCCGGCGGGAATCGAGTAAAGGTGCGTCCAGCCATCGGCCTCCCAGGGAAAAATCAGACGCGATCCGGCCCACAAAAGCTGCCTGATGGCGGTGATTTCGCGGAAAACGCTGCCCGGGCCCTGGCGGGCGCGGAACACCTCGCGGCCCTCCCCGGTTTCGGCCGAGGCTACGCGGATAGACCAGGGTTCGCCCGCGCGGCGGGGTTCGCGGGGGCCGCGCACGCCGGTGGATGGAATGCGAATGAAGGCCACGCTGTGGCCGTCGGGCGACCAGGCAGGTTGGCTATCGCGATCGGTGCTGGGGTCGAGGTAGCGCAGGGTCGCTGACGCGGTATCGTAAACGCCGATGAAGCCGTGGTCGCCGCGGTCGCTCTCAAACGCGACGCGCGTTCCATCGGGCGACCAGACCGGGCTCGCGCACTGGCCGCGCGTTTTGAGAGCGGCGCCCGGCGCGCTGCCGTCGCCCGGCGCCAGCCAGAGCTGGCCTTTGTGAATCCACGCGATGCGGCTGTCGCGTGCCACCGCGGGCGATTCTCCTTCGCCGATCTTGCGCGGCGCGCCTCCCGACAGACTCGCCAGCCAGACGTCCTGTTCGGTGCCCTTCGGATCGAGCGCTGGGTTCGGATATTCGCCGGCTCGGTTGGCGCCATCCAGGCGTGTGTAGACGATCGACCCGCCATCCGGCGTCCAGGCAAGCTCGGCCAACTCGTAGCCATCGTCCTGGGTGTAGGCCGTGATCTGCCGCGCCTGGTAGCGCGGCGCTTCCGCTACCCAGATGTTGCGCACCCCGCGTGCGTTTTCCACCCAGGCAAACTTGCCGCCCGCCGGGGAAGCCGTGAGCCCGCTGGGAAAGGCCGCGCCTAAAACGCGGTCGAGAGTGAATGACGGCTGCGCGGCGGCGCAACCAGCCAGCAACAAAGCGCTGAGGATTCGCATGTAGTTCATATTACCCGCAGCGGCCGCGCGGCCGGGAGACGGGTAGTATCCGTGGTAGCGCCGGCGATCTTGTCGCCGGTGTCTTTGTTGCTGTATAGGCCAACTCCGCGCCCTGGCCACGGCTCGAAAGGGCTATGTGGTCTTAGGGTAACCTCGCCGGGGTGTTTTGTCGCCATCCTAAGCAAGCGAAAGCGGCCCGATGCTATCTTTGTGTTTCGGCTCACGGCGCTATGTTGGTGGATGGCATACTGGCCGATTTGTGAAAATGGTGTACAGGTTATGATGACGAAGCGCGCCTCAAGGCAGGCCGCCAAGAGATTGAGCGTGCGATGAGTGAAACCACCTCCTCGGCGCCGGTGATTGGCGCCCCCGCGCAGCAACCCGAAAACCCTCCGCAACGGCCTCGTTCCGGCAAGGGCTGGCTTTGGTTGCTGGTGCTGCTGGCCGCGGCTGCGGCAGTCGCTTATTATTACTGGCCCAAATCGGGCGCCGGCGGAAGTACTGGCGCGGGCAATGCGCCTCCCACGGCCGGTTCCGGGGGCCGTGGCGGCCGGGGCGGCATCACTCCGGTGGTCGCCGCGCGCGTCAAGAGGGGCGATATCGCCGTTTACGTGGAATCGCTCGGCAACGTCACGGCTCTCAGCACGGTCACCATCAGGAGCCGCGTGGACGGCCAGTTGATGGAGGTGAAGTACAAGGAAGGCGATGTCGTGCAAAAGGGCGCTCCGCTGGTGGAGATCGATACCCGCCCCTACCAGGCAGCGCTCGATCAGGCCGAGGGTGCGCTGTTGCGCGACCAGGCCCTGCTCGATAACGCCAATGTGGATCTGAGCCGTTACGCCGGGCTGTTGAAGCAAAACGCCATTCCCGAGCAACAATATGCCACCCAGAAAGCGCTGGTGAAGCAGGAAGAGGGTGTGGTCAAGAACGACCAGGGCCAGATCGATGCGGCCAAGGTCAACCTGGTTTACTGCCACATCAATTCGCCCATCACCGGGCTCGTCGGTTTGCGCCTGGTGGACCCTGGCAATATCGTGCACGCCACGGATACCACGGGACTGGTGGTGGTCACCCAGATTCAGCCCATCAGCGTGGTCTTCACCATCTCCGAGGACAAGTTGCAATCGGTGCTGCCGCGCTACCGGGCCGGCCAGAGGTTGTTGGTGGAGGCTTGGGACCGCGACGCCGGAACCTTCAACGACCTGCACAAGAAGATCGCCACCGGCGCGCTAGCTACCATCGACAACGAGATCGATCAGACTACCGGCACACTGCGCTTGCGTGCGATCTATCCGAACACGGACAACGCCTTGTTCCCCAACCAGTTCGTCAACGTGCGGCTGCTGGTGGAAACCAAGCACGGCGTGGTGCTGATTCCCAGCGGTGGGGTGCAAATCACCACCGACAACAAATACGTATACCTGGTAAAGCCCGATAACACGGTGACCGTGCGCAACATCACCGCCGGCACCACCGAAGGCGATCAGACGGAAGTGGTGTCGGGCCTCAACCCCGGCGACGTGGTGGTAATGCAGGGTGTCGACAAGCTGAACGAAGGCAGCAAGGTGGTCGCCACCATCGCCGGAGAGCAGCCGGCGGGCGGGCGCGGCGGCCCAGGCGGCCGTGGCGGCCGCGGCGGCACGGGAAAGGCCGGCAGAGGGAACGCGCAGTGAGCCCGTCCCGGACATTTATTCTTCGTCCGGTCGCAACCTCGCTCCTGATGGTGGGCATACTGCTTGCCGGGGCGGTTGCGTACAAGCAGTTGCCGGTTTCGGCGCTTCCCGAAGTGGATTACCCGACTATTCAGGTGGCGACGTTCTACCCCGGCGCCAGCCCGGATGTGATGGCATCGTCCGTGACCGCGCCTCTGGAGCGCCAGTTCGGCCAGGTGCCCGGCTTGCAGCAGATGACCTCGACCAGCTCCGACGGCAGCTCGGTCATCACCCTCCAATTCAACCTCAACCTGAATATCGACGTGGCCGAGCAGGAGGTGCAGCAATCCATCAACGCTTCCGGCACCTTCCTGCCAGCCGATCTTCCGGCGCCGCCGATTTATAGCAAGACCAACCCGGCCGACGCGCCCATCCTGACCCTGGCGCTGACTTCCAAAACGATGCCGCTGACCAAGGTGGAAGACCTGGCGGACACGCGCCTGGCGCCCAAGATCTCGCAACTCGCCGGGGTGGGCCTGGTGAGCATCAGCGGCGGCCAGAAGCCGGCCGTGCGGATCCAGGCCAATCCCACCCAGATGGCCTCCTACGGGATGAATCTGGAGGATCTGCGCAGCGCGATCCTGGCCGCCAACGTCAACCTGGCCAAAGGCAACTTCGATGGGCCGCACCAGTCGTTCCAGATCGGCGCCAACGACCAGTTGCTTTCGAGCGCCGACTACAAGCCGCTGGTGATCGCGTACCGCAACAACGCGCCCATCAAGCTCTCCGATGTCGCGGTGGTGAAGGACGAGGCGGAGAACCTGCGCCAGGCGGCCTGGATGAACCGCACGCCGGCGGTGATTATGAACATCCAGCGGCAGCCCGGCGCCAACATCATCTCGGTGGTGGACCGCATCAAGGCGCTGCTGCCGCAGCTCACCGCCTCGCTGCCCAAGTCGGTGGACGTGACCATCCTGACGGACCGCACCAATACCATCCGCGCCTCGGTCGAGGATGTGCAATTGGAGCTGATGCTGACGGTGGCGCTGGTGGTGATGGTGATTTTCCTGTTTCTGCGCAACCTGGCTGCCACCGTGATCCCCAGCGTCGCGGTGCCGCTTTCGCTGGTCGGAACCTTCGGCGTGATGTACCTCCTGGGTTACAGCCTGAACAACCTGACCCTGATGGCGCTCACCATTTCCACCGGTTTCGTGGTGGACGACGCGATCGTGATGATCGAGAACATCGCGCGCTACATCGAGGAAGGCGAGAGCGCGATGCAAGCCGCGTTACGCGGCTCGGCGCAGATCGGCTTCACCATTGTGTCGCTGACTATCTCGCTGATCGCGGTGCTGATCCCGCTGCTGTTCATGGGCGATATCGTGGGCCGCCTGTTCCGCGAGTTCGCCGTCACGCTGGCGGTGACCATCCTGGTTTCGGCGGTAGTGTCGCTCACCCTCACGCCCATGATGTGCTCCAAGCTGCTGAAGCACACTCCGGATGCGCGGCAGGGTTGGTTCTACCGCAACTCCGAGCGCGCGTTCGACGCGGTGATCGCCCTCTACGGCAAGACCTTGCGATTCGTGCTGCGGTTCCAGACCATCACGCTGCTGGTCGCCATCGCCACCCTGGTGATCACGGTGTTGCAGTTCATGTATATTCCGAAAGGCTTCTTCCCGATCCAGGACACGGGCGTAATTCAGGGGGTTTCCGAGGCCGCGCAAACGGTTTCGTTTGGCGAGATGTCGCGGCTGCAGCAATCGCTCACCGGAACCATTCTGAAGGACCCGGCGGTGGCTAGCCTGTCTTCGTTTATCGGCATCGATGGCACCAATACCACGCTCAACAGCGGGCGCGTGCTGATCAACCTGAAGCCGCTCGATCAGCGCGACGCTTCCGCCAGCGACGTCATCCGGCGCTTGCAGCCGGAGCTGGAAAAGGTAGCCGGCATCACGCTGTTCATGCAGCCGGTGCAGGATATCACGGTGGACGACCGGGTGAGCCGCACGCAGTTTCAGTACACGCTCGAAGATCCCGGCGCCGACGAGCTGAACGTCTACGCCCCGCGCATGCTGGAGGGCATGAAGAAGCTTCCCGACCTGATCGACGTCGCCAGCGACCAGCAGGTGCAGGGACTGCGCGCCAGGGTGGTCTTCGACCGCGACACCGCGGCTCGCGTCGGCATCACGCCTTCCACCATCGACCAGACCCTGTACGACGCCTACGGCCAGCGCGAAGTCTCCACCATGTTCACGCAGTTGAACCAATACCACGTGGTTCTGGAGGTGGCCCGGGAATTCGCGCGCAACCCCGAGAACTTGAACGAGCTGTACATCCGCACCGGCACCGGCTATCCATCGGGGTCGACCGGGGTGGTCTCGGGAGGCTCGTCGAGCGCCATCGTCGCCAGTGGGCCCTCCAACCTGGCGCCCAATGCCTCCGCCAGCACGGCGGCCCTGGCCAGTTCCACGGCCGGTTCGAGCGCCGTGTTCGCCGCGCCCATCGCCTCGGCCAGCGTCTTTCCCACCGGCGGTCAGGTGCCGCTGAGCGCCTTCAGCCGGGTGGAGTTGATCTCCGTGCCCATCACCGTCAACCATCAGGGCCAGTTCCCGGTGGTGACATTCTCCTTCAACCTCGCCCCGGGCGCTTCGCTGGGCGACGCGGTAAACGGGGTGAACCGCCTGAAGGACCAATTGGGCCTGCCAGCCAGCATTCAAGCCGCGTTTCAGGGCAGCGCGCAGGCCTTTCAGGCGGCACTGGCCAATGAATGGGTGCTGATCCTGGCCGCGCTGGTGACGGTTTATATCGTGCTGGGCGTGCTCTACGAAAGCTACATTCACCCCGTCACCATCCTCTCCACACTGCCGTCGGCCGGCGTGGGCGCGCTGCTGGCGCTCAACATCTGCCATAGCGATTTCAGCGTGATCGCCCTGATCGGCATCGTGCTGCTGATCGGCATCGTGAAGAAGAACGCCATCATGATGATCGATTTCGCGCTGGACGCGGAGCGCAAGGAGGGCATGGAACCCGAGAAAGCCATCTACCAGGCCTGCCTGCTGCGTTTCCGGCCCATCATGATGACCACCATGGCGGCGCTGCTGGCCGGCGTTCCGCTGGCCTTCGGCACCGGCGTCGGATCCGAACTGCGCCGGCCGCTCGGCATCACCATCATCGGCGGCCTGATCTTCAGCCAGATGCTGACTCTCTACACGACGCCGGTGATCTACCTCTGGTTCGACCGGCTGGCGCGGCGCTTTTCGCACAAGAGCGAGCACCACCTGGAAACCGGCCGGGAGCCGGTGGCGGCGCGGTAAGCCATGAATATCTGCGAGCCATTCATCCGCCGTCCGGTCGCTACCACGCTGTTGCTGATCGCCATCGCCCTGGCCGGCAGCGTGGCGTTCCGCCTGCTTCCCGTCTCGCCGCTGCCGCAGGTGGATTTTCCGACCGTGAACGTGAGCGCCAACCTGCCGGGGGCCAGCCCGGAGACCATGGCGACCTCGGTGGCCACGCCGCTCGAGCGCCAGTTCGGCCGCATCGCGGCGGTCACCGAGATGACTTCGTCGAGCGGCCTCGGCTCCAGCAGCATCACCCTGCAATTCGACCTGAACCGCAACATCGATGCCGCCGCGCGCGATGTGCAGGCCGCTATCGCCGCCGCCCGCGGCTATCTGCCGTCGAACCTGCCCTCCAACCCGAATTACCGCAAGGTAAATCCGGCCGACGCGCCCATTTTATTGCTGGCGCTAACCTCCGGAGTCGTCGACAAGGGCGTCATGTACGATGCGGCTTCCAGCATCATGGCGCAGAAACTGTCCCAGGTTGCGGGAGTGGGACAGGTTTTCGTCGGCGGCAGCGCGCTGCCCGGCGTGCGCATCGAGCTGAATCCGGACGCGCTGTCCAATTACGGCATCGGCCTCGAGCAGGTGCGCACCATTCTGAACGGCGCCAACACCAACACGCCGAAAGGCCACCTTTCCGACGGCCTGAGGATGTGGGAAGTGGGCGCCAGCGACCAGATCTTTAAAGCCGCCGATTACCGGCCCATGGTCATCGCCTATCACAACGGGACCGCCGTCCGCATCGCCGATGTGGGCGAGGCGGTGGATTCGGTGGAAGACCTGCGCAACGCCGGTTACATGAACGGCAGGCCCAGCGTGCTGATCGTTATCTTTCGCCAGCCCGGCGCCAACATCATCGACACGGTGGACCGCATTCGCGCCACCCTCCCGCAGTTGAAGGCCGCCATTCCGCAGTCCATCGACGTGAGAGTCGTGATGGATCAGACCATCACCATCCGCGCTTCGGTACGCGACGTCGAGCGAACCCTGATCATCTCCATTCTGCTGGTGATTCTGGTGGTGTTTTTGTTTTTGCGCAGCCCGCGCACCACCTTCATCCCCAGCGTGGCCGTCCCGGTTTCTTTGATCGGCACCTTCGGCGTTATGTACCTGCTGGGGTACAGCGTGGACAACCTGTCGCTGATGGCGCTGTGCATTTCCACCGGCTTCGTGGTGGACGACGCCATCGTGGTCATCGAAAATATCACCCGCTACCTGGAAATGGGGATGCAGCCTTTTGCGGCGGCCCTCAAGGGCGCCCAGGAAATCGGCTTCACGGTGATGACCATCAGCATTTCACTGGTCTCGGTTTTCCTGCCCCTGCTGATGATGGGCGGCGTGGTGGGCCGCCTGTTCCGCGAGTTTTCGGTGACGCTTTCGGTGGCCATCGGCGTTTCCATGGTGGTGTCGCTGACGGCTACGCCGATGATGTGCGCCCACATGCTCAAGGAGCACACCGACCACGGATGGCTCTACACCGTCACCGACCGCGCCTTCAAGCGCTTGATCGGAGGCTACGGCAGCTCGCTCCAATTCGTGCTGCGCCATCGGTTCATCACGCTCTGCGTGCTGCTGGCGACGGTCGCACTCAACGTGCGGCTGTTCATCAAAGTGCCCAAGGGCTTCTTCCCGCAGCAGGATAACGGCCGCCTTTCGGGCCAGATTCTGGCCGACCAGGACACCTCGTTCCAGGCGATGAACAAGATCCTGCTGCCGATGGTGAACAAGGTCGCCGCCGATCCGGCGGTGGACGCGGTGAACGGCTTTACCGGCGGAGGCCGCGGCGGGTCCACCAACACCGGCAGCATGTTCATTTCGCTCAAGCCCCTGGCGGAGCGCAAAATCTCGGCCGACCTGGTGATTTCCCGGCTGCGTCCCCAACTGGCGCGGATTCCGGGCGCCAGCCTCTACCTGCAGGCCAACCAGGATATCCGCGTCGGCGGCCGCAACAGCGCCGCGCAGTATCAGTACACCATGCGCGGCGACAACCTGGACGATCTGAACGCGTACGCGCCGCGTATGTTCCGCGAAATAGCCAAAATCCCGATCATCGCCGACGTCAACAGCGATCAACAGGATCGCGGCCTCCAGTCGCTGGTCACTTACGACCGCGCCACCGCGGCGCGCTTCGGCATCTCGCCGCAATTGATCGACAACACACTCTACGACGCCTTCGGCCAGAACCAGGTCTCGACCATGTACAAGCCGCTCAACCAGTACCACGTGGTGATGGAGGTGGCGCCGGTCTACTGGCAGAATCCGGAGATCTTGCGGAGCATCTATGTGCGCGCACCCTCCGGGTCTCAGGTGCCCCTGAGCGCCTTCGCGCGGTTCGCTCCGGCCACCGCCCCGCTTTCGGTCAACCACCAGGGCCTGTTTCCCGCCGTCACCGTTTCGTTCAATTTGCGGCCCGGCGTGGCTCTCGGGGACGCGGTCGACGCCATCCAGGCCACCGCCGAGAAGGTCGGTCTGCCGCCCACCATTCAGACCATGTTTGCCGGAACCGCGCAGGCTTACATGCAGTCGCTGTCGAACCAACCCATCCTGATCGGCGCCGCGCTGCTCACCGTGTACCTGGTGCTCGGCATTCTCTACGAGAGCTACATTCATCCCATCACGATTCTTTCCACACTCCCTTCGGCCGGTGTGGGCGCCCTGCTGGCGCTGACCGTTACCCATACGGATTTGACCGTCATCGCCTTGATCGGCATCATTCTGCTGATCGGCATCGTCAAGAAGAATGCCATTATGATGATCGATTTCGCCCTGGCGGCGGAACGGCTGGAGGGGAAGAGCTCGCGCGACGCCATTTTCGAGGCCTGCCTGCTGCGCTTCCGCCCCATCCTGATGACCACCATGGCGGCCATGCTGGGCGCCGTGCCGCTGGCATTCGGCACCGGCGTGGGCTCGGAACTGCGCCGCCCGCTCGGCATCACCATCATCGGCGGCCTGGTCCTCAGCCAGGCGCTCACGCTGTACACCACCCCGGTGGTCTATCTCTACTTCGACCGTTTGCAGCAATGGTGGAACCGGGTTCGCGGGCGCCAGGCTCAGGTGATCGGATCGGAGGCTTGAAGAACCCAATGCGACGCAGGAAGCCATCGGTTGTGGCGGCGCTGGCCGGCGTGCTGGCGCTGGCCGGATGTACGCCCGGACCCACCTACAAGCAGCCCGCCGCGGTTGTGCCGCCGGCGTTCAAGGAGCAGCCTCCGGCGGATTTCAAGGAAGCACAAGGCTGGAAGCAGGCGCAGCCCAACGACGGCCAGCTCAAAGGTAAATGGTGGGAGATCTATAAGGATCCCGAGCTGAACGCGCTCGAAGAGCAGGTCGCCATCGACAATCAGAACGTGTTGCAGGCCGAGGCGCAATACCGCGAGGCCGTGGCGGCGGTGAAGATCGTCCGCTCCGGGCTCTACCCCAGTGTGTCCAGCGCGCCTTCCATCACCGAATCGCGCACTCAGGCGGGGGCCGCGCCGGGCGCAGCCACGGCAGTTTCCGGACTGCGCACCTTTTACAGTCTGCCCATCAGCGCCTCCTGGGAGCCCGACCTGTGGGGCAACATCCGGCGCGGCGTGACCGCCGCTGCCGCTCAGGCGCAAGCCTCCGCCGCGGACCTGGAGAACGCGCGGCTGCTCTACCAATCCGAGTTGGCCCAAGACTATTTCGCATTGCATGGCCTGGATGGCGATATCGATCTGCTGACGCGCACCGTCAAGTCTTATAGCGAATATCTGGACCTGACGCATAACCGCTTCGCCGGCGGTATCGCATCCGACTTGGATGTGGCCCAGGCGGAAGCGCAGCTCTACGCGGCGCAGACCCAATTGGTCGATTTCGGCGTGACGCGCGCGCAGATGGAACACGCCGTCGCCGTGCTCGCCGGCAAGCCGCCCGCGGCCGTCACCGTCGCGGCCGGGATCCTGGCGGCGACTCCACCGCCGGTGCCCATCGCGTTGCCGTCCACGCTGCTGGAGCGGCGCCCGGATATCGCTTCCAATGAGCGCCTCGCCGCCGCCGCCAACGAACAGATCGGCATCGCCGACGCGGCCTTCTTTCCCGCGCTCACGTTGGCCGCCACGGCCGGCTTCGAGGCTTCGCGCATCACCACCTGGCTAAGTTGGCCCAGCCGGTTCTTCTCGGTCGGCCCCACGCTGGCTGAAACCATTTTCGACGCCGGCCGCCGCCGCGCGCAGGTTACCCAAAACCTGGCCGCCTACGATGCCGCCGTGGCCGCGTATCGCCAGACCGTGCTGACCGCGTTCCAGCAGGTAGAGGACAGCCTCTCCACGTTACGCGTCCTGGCCGACGAATCGGTGGTGGCCGATGCATCCGTCAAGTCCGCCGACCGCGCTTTGGCGGTCTCGACCGCGCAGTACAAGGCCGGCACCACGGCGTACCTCACCGTGTTGACCGCGCAGGGCACCGCGCTGGCCGCCGAACGAACCCAGATCGATCTGTTGACGCGGCGCCTGGAGGCCAGCGTGCAATTGGTAGTGAGCCTCGGCGGCGGCTGGGATACTTCGCAATTGCCGACCAAGCAGGACGTCGTCAAGACCGCCAACCCGCCGAAACCGCCGATGTTCCCCGCCAAAACGCAGTAGCCAAGTGGGGCCGGTCCCCGACCGGCCAACACGCCGGTATCAAGAGAAGTACGCCCGGCAAGGCAGGTTGGTAAACCGGCGCGCCGCTCACCAATCCGCGCAGCTGGGCAAAGCCCGGCCTGCTCTCGGTAACGCCGGCGGTCTTGCCGCCGGTTGTTTTCCTTCGCTTCTGTTCTTATCTCGCCCCAGCTCCGCCTCGGTCATTCTCAAAAACACCAGCGGCAAAACCGCCGGCGCCACCGGGTGCAGTCACCACCCATCTCCCCAACTATCTCAATCACTTACGCCGCAAACCCCTTGACACATACTCCATACTTGAATCAGGACTGTGGCGCCAGGCTCCGCTGCTCGTCCTTCTCCCTGGCCAGGGAACGTTGCACTCCAGTGGTACTGAACTTCCGGCGCCCGTTAACGGCATGCGGGGTCCCCCTCGGGCTGGACTCTCGACGGAAGACTTGGGATCTCGAGATTCCTAACCGCCGGCGGAATACGGATAGCAGTGATTGCCGCCCGTCGGATATCAGAGAGCAAGGAACGAATCGACCCGACATTGTCCG
>JBELAO010000028.1:0-61137 GCA_049508735.1 Bryobacteraceae bacterium
CATCAACAGAAACACGGTGGCGACCAGCGGCTTCGAATCGGCGGCGGAAGGATCGGGCCGGGCGGCGGGCTCCGAGAACACGCGGATGCGCTGGCCCTGGTCGGCGTGGGGATAGTCGTGCGCCAGCCGCTGGCCGATTACGTTGAGCGCCGCCTGCGCGTGCGAGATGCTGACCCCGGGCTTCAATGTGGCCAGCACGCCCAAATCATGCTCTTCGCGGGAGGTGAGGATATTCGCGCCGGAGCCGAACCCCACCATTCCAATCGGCGCATAACCGTCCATCTCCACCAGGCTGAAGGCGCCGAGAAACTCCTTGGGAACCACGCCGACGACGGTGACCGCCGTGCCGTCGAGGCTGACCGTGCGGCCGATCACCTCGGGGTCGCCGCCGAAGCGCTTCTCCCAATAGCTGTGGCCGAGAACCACTACGGGCCCGGTTTGGGGAGCGTCGCCCTCGCCGGGATTGATCAGGCGGCCGAGCGCCGGATGAATTCCCAGCATCGAAAAGAAATTACTCGGCACGTAGCTCACGATCAGCCGGTCCGCGTGGCCCCGGTAACCGAGCCCGACGATCCTGAGGGCATAACCCGTCATGCCGGTGAAGACGGCGGACGAGTGAGCCTGGTATTCGAGGTAATCCGGATAGGAGATCCCATCGGGATCGGCGTCAGCCTTGCTCTGAACCGCGACCACGGTCAGACGATCGGCGTCCTTCACCGGCAGCGGGCGGAAGAGGAAGACGTTGCCCAGGCTGAACACCGCCGTGTTGGCGCCTATGCCGAGAGCGAGGATCAGCACGGCGACGGCGGTAAAGGCGGCGTCACGGTACAGGGTGCGGAGCGTGTAGCGAATATCCTGGAGAAACGAATCGAGCCACGGCAACCCGCGCGCGTCGCGATGATGCTCCCTGGCGGCCTCCACGCCGCCGAAACGGACCAGCGCGTCACGCCGGGCCTCCTCGGGAGAAAGGCCGCGGCGGATGTTGTCTTCCGTGGCGAAATCCAGGTGTGTGGCGAGCTCCTGGTCGAGGTCGCGATCCAACTCGCGTTTTCGGAAGAAGGCCGCTATATGCGCAAGCAGAGTCCTCATCTCGTTTCGCCTCCCGGAGACATGGCGAGCATGCGGCCCATGACGTCGGCGAGGCGCTGCCAATGGGCGGCGTCGGCGGCGAGCTGCTTGCGCCCGTTGCGGGTAATCGAATAGAATTTCGCCTTCCGATTGTTGTCGGAGGCACCCCAAACGGCTGCGATCCATCCCCGCTGCTGCAGACGCACCAGGGAAGCGTAGATGGTTCCCTGGTTGAGGAGCACCTGGTTGCCGCTGATTTGTTCGATGCGGCGGGCGATGCCATAGCCGTGAAGGGGGCCGATGGCATGGAGCGTTTGGAGGACCATCACGTCCAGGGTGCCTTGGAGGAGGTCCAGCTTTGGATTTGCCATGCAGGCTCCTGTGTCGTTCCCACATAAAGCCTATCACATCTCATGTGGCGACACCACAGGCGCCAGCGGAGCGACACGATCAGCCGGCTAGAGTTCTCCTCTCCACCCGGTTCCGCCCTTAGCTGAGTTGACTGGAAGAGGGCCGTATCACGGCCCGTCAAGCGCCGTTTTCTATCAGGAGCCGCCGCGCAGCAGCGTAGGGCATTCGGAGCGATACCGGCGGCGTCGAGTTTCTCTCAGTTCCAGCCGGTACCGTCGCACCGCGAGCCGGCGCTCGGTGCGCTGCGCCCACCACATCGAAAAATGCGCGTACAGATCAGACAACAGCGAATGCGATGCTTTGTAGGCCATACAAGAAATATATACAGCGACCATCTGTGGATTGATAGCTGCCGGGCAGACGAATCAGTACCGGCAAGGTACTGCGTTAGCGCCGGACATTTCAGCGCATTCGGGCCGCCGTTTTTTGCCGATGTTGTCGCGCAACTCATCGTAATGGCCTGATTCGACTGCGCCTCCCGGTGCGGCATACGATCAGGCGAAGGGCCGCTGAAACTCCCCGGTCGCGCGGATGACCATCCGTATTGACGAGCATGGGGAGACGAACGGCCCAGCGAAATTCTCGCAAGAATCCTTAGAAACAGGCGCACTTCCCGCCGATATGACGAGTTAGAGGCGCGGCAGTGGGCTCAGTCTCATCGATTAACGCTGGCGTATCGGACTTGCTCCAGATCTTTTCGAACTTCGGCGCACCGATATTGTCGTCACCCGCGGTGGTGTCCGCCTTGGAGGCCGCCTCGCCGGCCGATATCGTCCAATTGAGCGTTGCGGCCACGCAGTTGGAAGGCGTGAATGCAATGTTCGGAATCTCGGACGATTCCGATGCGGACACGAGCAATACTCTGGCGAACCTGGAGGTTCCGCAGGCGGTATCCGCCGGCGCCGCACCGACCGCGACGGCGACACCTGCGAGCACTCAGTCAACGGCATCACTGGCGGATCAAGCCGCCAATTACCAGGCGGACCTGCAGGAGGCGGAGGCACAGAGTCTGGTTGGTATCGGAACCACGAACAGTCTATCCGACCTTTTTGCCTGACGTGATCGATCGACGCGGGGAAGCGCCGCGTTCAAAGCTTTCCCAGACGTCGACAAAGGACCGCGATGCAGAGCTGGCCCAGAAAGCGATCATGCCGGCGGGCGGCGTCGTGCGCTCTACTTCTGCAAAAAGAAATTGCCCACGAACATGGCGTCGATGCCGGAGGAGTAGAAGCTGCGTACGGCGTCGCGCGGGTCGGACACCAGTGGCTCGCCAAACAGGTTGAACGACGTGTTGTAGAGCACCGGCAGCCCGGTGGATTCGCCGGCCGCGTGCAGAAGCTTCCAATAGAGCGGGTTCTCGCGCGAGTCAACGGTGTGCACGCGCACCAGGTCGCCGGCCAGGATGGCCGCGGCGAATTTCTCTGCATACTGCGGCCGGACGCGGCCCACCGTCGCGAGGTATCGCGCGTTCGGCCCGACTTCGAAATACTGGCTGGCCAGTTCGGCCGGCACCGAGGCAGCGAACTTCCGCACCGGCTCGCGGTGCTTGATGAACGTGTTCAGGTTTTCGGTGGAATAAGGATCCAGAGGCGAAGCCAGGATGCTGCGGTTGCCGAGCGCGCGCGCGCCGAATTCCATCCGCCCGTGCATCCAGGCGACAATCTTGTGATCGTTCAACTGCGCCACCGCGGCCGAGATCAGTTCTTCGGTAGTCAGCAGGTAATGAAAGTTCAGCTTGCAGTTCTCGAGCACCTGCTTGGTCTCGGCCGCGCTGTAGCCGGCGCCCAAAGCCAGCGTCTCCAGTCGCACGCGCTTTTCCTGGTGGAACAGGTGATGCCAGGTTTCCAGTGCCGCCCCAATCGCCGTGCCCGCGTTGCCGGCCACCGGCTGCACGAAGACGTTTTCGAAGCCGGACCGGTTCTCGAGCGCCGAAACCAGCAGCGCGTTAAATCCCAGTCCGCCGGCCAGGCAGAGGTTACGTCCGTGGCCAGCCAGCCGCATCACCGCGGTTTCGGCCGCCTGCTGGACGCCGGCCGCAATCGGCGCACGCAGCGCTTCCGGAATCGGCGCGCCGTCTTCCAGGCCGAGCGCCTTATAGAATCGGTGTCCAAAACCGCCCGAATGCGGACGCTCCGTGCTGAAGAACGCGCGGTCCACGTGCAGGCCGGCTTCGTCTGCTTTGAGGATCTCCAGGAACAGATCGCGGAAGCGGTCGTCGCCGCACACGGAGAGCCACTGCACCTTGTGCTCATCCACGTTGGCTTCAAAGCCCAGCAACTCGGTGACGCGGCTGTAGACGTCGCACAACGAATCCGGCGAGTAATGTTCCTGCTCGATGGTCATCGCGGCGCCATGGCCGGCCCATCGCGAGCCGCAGCGGAAATCGCCGCCGCGATCGAGCGTCAGCACGGTGGCCTCATCGAAAGGAGAAGCGAAGTATGCCGAGGCCGCGTGCGCCAGGTGGTGCTCCACCAGCGTGATGCGGCTCATCGGAAACTGGGCGCGCAGCCGCAAATAGAAGTCCTTCTCCGGCACCGGCCTTGACACGGCCACCGCGTCCACCTGCTCGGGCTTGGCGCCGGCCAGTTCCAGGCACATCGCGATGGCGCGTTCCGGCAGCGGGTCGCGCCCTCCCCAGTGCATGCGGCGCCGCAGCAGTTTCGATTCTTCCACCGCGGCGGCCAGCTCGCCGTCTTTCAAAATGGCGGCGGCCGCATCGCCCAGCACGCCGCCGATTCCCAGGATGATCACCGGCCGCCCTTTTCCCGCTTCTCGATCTTCGCCCAGGTGTCGCGCAGCGCCACCGTGCGGTTGAAGACCAGCTTGCCCGGCGCCGTATCCGGGTCCACCGAGAAGTAACCCAGCCGTTCGAACTGATAGTGGCTGTATGCGGCTGCGTCCTGCAGGCTGGGCTCCAGCTTGGCGCCGACTACTTCGAGCGAATACGGATTGAGATTGGCGAGGAAGCTTTGGCCTTCCTCGGTCTGGTTGGGATCGGGCTTGCTGAAGAGGCTGTCATACAGCCGCACCTCGGCGTCGATGGCGTGCTCGGCCGAAACCCAGTGGATGGTCGATTTCACCCTCCGCCCATCCGGCGCGTTGCCGCCGCGCGTGGCCGGGTCGTAAGTGCAGTGGATTTCCGTGACCTCACCTTGCTCATTCTTGACCGCGCTGGTGCAGGTGATGAAGTAGCCGTAGCGCAGCCGCACTTCGCGCCCCGGCGAGAGCCGGAAATACTGCTTTGGCGGAACTTCGCGAAAATCGTCCTGCTCGATGTAGAGCACTCTGGAAAACGGCACCAGGCGCGTGCCGGCGGAAGCGTCCTCGGGGTTGTTGGTGGCTTCCAGTTGATCTACCTGGCCTTCGGGATAATTGTCGATCACCACGCGCAGCGGCCGCAGAACGGCCATCACGCGCGGCGCGCGCCTGTTCAAATCCTCGCGCAGGTGGTGCTCCAGCAGGCCCAGCTCAATGGTGCCGGTGGTTTTCGAGACGCCGATGGAATGGCAGAAATTGCGGATCGCTTCCGGCGTGTAGCCGCGGCGCCGTATGCCGGCGAGGGTGGGCATGCGCGGATCGTCCCAGCCGCTCACGTGCCCGTCCTTTACCAGTTGGAGTAACTTGCGCTTACTCAGTAGGGTGTAAGTCAGATTCAGCCGGTCGAACTCGATCTGCTGCGGATGATAGATGCCCAGCGCGTCGCAGAACCAGTCGTAGAGCGGCCGATGGTCTTCGAACTCCAGCGTACAGATGGAGTGCGTGATCTTTTCGATGGAATCCGATTGCCCGTGCGCGTAGTCGTACATCGGGTAGATGCACCATTTGTCTCCCGTGCGATGATGCTCGGCGTGCAGGATGCGGTACATCACCGGGTCGCGCATGTTCAGGTTCGCCGCCGCCATGTCTATCTTGGCGCGCAGCGTGCGCGATCCATCCGGGAATTCGCCCGCCTTCATGCGCTCGAACAGGTCCAGGTTCTCTTCCACACTGCGGTTGCGGTAGGGGCTCTCTTTACCGGGCTCGGTGAGCGTGCCGCGGTATTGCCGCACTTCTTCGGCGGTCAGGTCGCAGACGTAGGCCTTGCCGGACTGAATCATCTGCACGGCCCATTCGTACAACTGGCCGAAATAATCCGACGCGTAGAAGCGGCGGTCTTCCCAATCGAACCCCAGCCAGTGCACGTTCTCCATGATGGAGTCGACGTACTCGGTCTCTTCCTTTTCGGGGTTGGTGTCGTCGAAGCGCAGGTTGGTCTTGCCGCCGAACTCGGCTGCCAGGCCGAAATTGAGGCAGATCGATTTGGCATGGCCTATGTGCAGGTAGCCGTTCGGCTCCGGCGGGAAGCGCGTGTGTACGCGGCCTCCCCACTTATTCGTTTTGAGGTCCTCGAGGATGATATCGCGGACGAAATTCGAAGGGCCGGCGGCGGGCGGGTTGCCCTGTTCGCCGGTGCTAGTGTTGGACGGGTTCATATGGTTTTCAACTTTTCCAAAGCCTGCCCGATTCGTTCCAGGCAGGTCTCGCGCCCCAGCGCTTCCAGGGTACCGAACAACGGCGGAGCGTTCTTGCGCCCGCACACGGCTACTCGCACGGGCTGAAACATCTGGCCGGCCTTGATGCCCAGTTCGACCGACGCCGCGCGCAGCGCCTGATCCAGCGGGTCGTGGCGGAATTCGGCTATGCCCAGCACCGCGGCGCCTTTTTCGAGCGCGCGAGCGGCCATCGCCGCGTCGCCCTTCTGCGGGATCAACCCAGCAGCATCGTACGGCGCCAACTGCTTGACGAAAAAGAAATCGCCCACTGTCGTCACTTCGCCGAGCAGGCGTATGCGCTCTTGAATCAGCGGCGTGATCAGCGCCATTTTCTCGGGGCTGACTTCGAAACCGGCGGCCGTGACAAACGGCGTCAGCGCTTCGGCCAGCGCGTCCATCGTCATGCCGCGAATTGTCTCCGCGTTCAGCCAGACGGCCTTCGGATCGAACGGATCGGCTTCGCTGAAGTTAACCACCGCGTTGCTGCGGTTGATGCCTTCGAGCGTGAAGGCCGCAGTCAGCTCGTCGAGCGTCAAGCGCTCGCGATCGTCCTTCGGCGACCAGCCGAGCAGGCACAGGAAATTGAGGAACGCGTGCGGCAGGAAGCCTGCATCGCGATAAGTGGTGACGCTCACCACCGCCCCGTGCTTGCGCTTGGAGAGCTTGGCGCCATCGGGTGCCACCAGCAGCGGCAGATGCGCGAACCGCGGCGGCTCCACGCCGGCGGCTTCGAAAATCAGAATGTGCTTGAACGTATTGGTGATGTGATCCTGGCCGCGAATGATGTCGCTGATGTGCAAATCGGCGTCGTCCGCGCAGGAGGCCAGATGATACGTGGGCATGCCGTCGCTGCGCAGCAGAGCGAAATCCTCGATATCGGCGGTGGATTTGGATTGCTCGCCGAAGACGCCATCGTTGAACGTGATTTGACGCGGGTCCTCGCGAGGCACGCGGAAGCGCAGGGCGAACGGCTCACCGGCCGCCGCACGCCGGTCGCTTTCCTCGTGCGACAACTCGCGCATTCCTTCCGGGAAGAGCCAGGTCCCATGCTCGCCGGAGCGTTCCGTATCCGACGCGCCGGCGGGTGTGAAATCGCGATAGGCCAGATCTTTGGCAAGAATCGCCCGCGCCATTTCGCGGTGCAGCGCGAGCCGTTCCGACTGCCGGTATTCCTCGTCCCAGCCCAGGCCCAGCCAGCGCAGCCCGTCAAAAATGGAGTTGAGCGAGGCTTCGGTATTGCGCCCCACGTCGGTATCGTCCACGCGCAGAATCATGGTGCCGCGGTGGTGGCGGGCAAAAAGCCAATTGAAAATGAACGTGCGCGCGCTGCCCACATGCAAAAACCCCGTGGGAGAGGGCGCAAACCTGACCCTCAGCATTTGGAAAGCCCAGTATAACAAGGGGCGCGGAAAGCGGTCCTGCTCGACTAGGCCGATCCAGAGGCGCCGCCTGGCAGTTCAAACGACTGTGTGGGGTCGAGCGGGTTAATGAGTATGACCCTGTCCCAGCCGTGCGGAGGTATCCTGACTCCGTGCCACGCATCCGCCCAGCCCCAATAGATGTGGTCGGCCAGGGCCAGCCAGCACTCCCGGTCACTCGATCGAAGATATGAGAGCTTTTTTCCCTTGTCGTCGATACAGATGCTGACGTTTCTCTCCAGAGCCTCAACCACCATCTCGCCACAAACGTCGTGGTTTGGGGCGCCCATTAGGAAATAGCGGGAGCCGATCCGGCCCGCGCGGCACAGTTCGATTGTGAGGTTGTCGAATATTCGGATTCTCGTCGATTCCTGTAACGGGCGGTCCTGAAACGCCTTGAGGTGCTTGCGCACTTCACGTTCGATTTCGCGTTTACCTGGCGGGGGGAGGGTGAATTCTATGCTAACAAACCAACTGAATCCCGCTGTTGGAGGCCCGAGGGAATCGAGCATCGTCGCGACGGTCTTCTCAACTGGGATAGCGCTCTCCTCTCCGAGCCGCCTTCCATCCGCAGAAACCCCAACGTGCCGGTTCAGCCTCGTCACCTCAACAGCGATCTTGCCGTCAATGACGAAATCGGGACCGTCTTGGCCGTCGGGTTCGTACGGCACTTCCTGTTCCTTGTAGCCCAAGTGCAAGATGTACTGCTTCGCCGCCGCCTCGCAATCGTCCATGCCCGCCTTCTTCATTCTTTTCAATGATGGCATGGCTGGAGGTATGTAGGCGACGCCCGTCCGCCCCGCCGATGTGCTACAATTTCGTATATACACATGATCTTCGTGTGGGACGAGAAGAAGAACCGCAGCAACCGCCGGAAGCATGGCATATCGTTTGAGGCAGCGGCGCGGATCTTCGACGATCCAAATGTCGTGTCATACCCGGATCGCGTCGTTAACGAAGAGGAGCGCTGGCACTCCATCGGCTGCGGAGCCGGCATCGCGATCATACTCGTGGTCCACACAAGTGAGGAACAAAATGGCGAAGAAGAAATCCGTATCATCTCGGCAAGAAAAGCGAGTCCCCGCGAGCGCGCTCTTTACCACTCCTATCAGTGACAAGCAGCGCCGGGAATTGAAGCGGCTCGCCGCTCGCCCCGATTCGCAGATCGACTTTTCCGATGCGCCGGAACGGCAGCCGCGGGCATCCGACATTCAGGTCGGCCGCTTCTACAGGCCAATCAAGCAGTTGGTGAGCCTGCGCGTGGATGCCGACGTCCTCCACTGGTTTCGGGGGCGAGGCAAGAAATACCAGACGTATATGAACGAAGTCCTGCGCCGCGAAATGCAGTCGAACGAGCGGGGCCAATGACGGCGGCTGAGCCCTCACTCCAGCGGCAATCCCGATTCTTTCAGCGCGCGCCAGCCACCATCTAGCGAGATGGCATTCGTGTAACCCATCTTCTGCAAGTTATCGGCTACCAGCGCGGAGCGGAAGCCGCCGCCGCAATAGAGCACCAGCGTCGCGGCGTGGTCGGGCACGCGGGCTTCGATATCGCGCTCGATGATGCCTTTGCTCAAGTGGATCGCGCCGGCCACGTGGCCGGCGGCCCATTCGCTCTCTTCGCGCGTATCGATGAGGACGTGCGGCTCGGCGGAAGCGCGCAGCTTGCGGTAGGCGTCGATATCGATCTCCTTCACGCGCGTCTTGGCGTCGTTGACTAGCTTCAGGAAACCTTCGCTGTGTTTCATGGATTGTGACTCTCTTTCGCCCGAAGTTTCAGACGACTACGCCGACCGCTCCCTATGGTCGCGGCTCCGTTTGACCGCCGATCGTCGCGCGGAACGCATCGGAGCCGCGACCGCAGGGAGCGGTCGGCGCCAAATGGATACTCACTCCACCCGTTCGATCCTCGCCCCTGCTCCGGCCAGCTTCTGCTCGATCTTCTCATAGCCGCGGTCGATGTGGTACACGCGGTCGATCACGGTCTCGCCTTTGGCCACCAGCGCGGCCAGCACCAGCGACGCGCTGGCTCGCAGGTCGCTCGCGATCACGCCGGCGCCGGTGAGCGCCCGCGGCCCCGCCACCATGGCCTGCTTGCCATCCACGCGGATATTCGCGCCCATCCGCGCCATTTCCTGCGCGTGCATGAAGCGGTTTTCGAAAATCGTCTCGACGATGATGGCGATGCCTTCCGCCTGCGTCATGAGAGCCATGTATTGCGCCTGCAAATCGGTGGCGAAGCCGGGATATTCTTCGGTGGTCATATCCACCGAGCGCAGCCTGCCGCTCGACCGCACGCGCAGGCTATCGGCGGTGGGCTGTGTCACGTCCGCCCCGGCTTGTTGCAGTTTCGCCACGAGCGCACCGACGTGCTCCGGATTGCACTGGGTCACCGTCACGTCGCCGCCGGTGATGGCTGCGGCCACCATGAACGTGCCGGCCTCAATGCGGTCGGGGATGATGGTGTGCTCGGCGCCGCCCAGTTGCTCGACGCCCTGGATGCGAATGGTGGAAGTGCCCGCACCTTCGATTTTGGCGCCCATCTTGCCCAGTAGTTCGGCGAGGTCCACCACCTCGGGCTCGCGCGCCGCGTTGCGCAGCACGGTTTCGCCCTTGGCCAGCACAGCCGCCATCAACAGGTCCTCGGTGCCGGTGACGGTGATGCGGTCGAAATGCACGGTGGCGCCGCGCAACCCCTCCGGCGCGACGGCTTCGATGTAGCCGTGCGATTGGTGGATCCGCGCGCCCAGTTGCTCCAGGCCGAAAATATGCAGGTTGATGGGACGCGCGCCGATGGCGCAGCCGCCGGGCAGCGACACGCGCGCCTTTCCGGCGCGCGCCACTAGCGGGCCCAGCACCAGGCTGGAGGCGCGCATGGTTTTCACCAGCTCATACGGCGCTTCCGGCGAAACGATCTTCGATGCATCGAGGCGTACCACGCCGTCTTCGACATCCACGCGGGCGCCGACATCCACCAGCAGGCGCTGCATGGTGCGGATGTCGCGCACGCGCGGGATGCGCCGGAGCGTCACCGGCTCCGCGGTGAGCAGCGCGGCCGCCAGCGCGGGCAGCGCCGAATTCTTCGAGCCACTGATTGGGATCTCGCCGCGCAGGGCGTTCCCGCCGTTAATTACGAATTTATCCATGCGATTGCTTTCGCTTTTCCAAACAACATAAGCATCGACCGCTCCCTATGGTCGCGGCTCCGATAGCGTGCTGAACTTAACGGAGCCGCGACCACAGGGAGCGGTCATGGTGAATTCCAATCTCCCGGTCATCCAGCCAGCGCCCTTGCGACCCGCCCGCCGGCCTCGGCCAGCAGCCGTTCGGCCTCTTCACGCGCGCATCCCTTCCGGCTCATCACGATGGCCACCGCCACCCGGCCGCCGCTCGCCTCCAGCAGCTCAGCGGCACGCTCCGGGGTCACCTCGGCAGCCGCGGCGATAATCCGGCGCGCGCGGTCGGCCAACTTGCTGTTCTTCGGCTGCACATTCACCATCAGGTTGCCGTAAACGCAGCCGAGCCGGATGCACACCGCCGTCGAGAGCATGTTGAGGACCAACTTCTGCGCCGTTCCCGCTTTCAGGCGCGTCGAGCCGGCAATCACCTCCGGCCCCACCAGCGGCGTGATGGCGATCTCGGCCGCGCGCGCCAGTTCCGAATCCGTCGTGCAACTGACGCCCACCGTCACCGCGCCCAGCCGCCGCGCCTCGGCGACGGCGCCCAACACGTACGGCGTGCGGCCGCTGGCGGCCAGGCCCACCAGGACGTCGCGCGCAGTGAATCCGTGCGCGGTGATGTCGCGCGCGCCGGTGGCCGGATCGTCTTCGCTGGCTTCTGCGGCGACGCTCAATGCCGCCTCCCCGCCAGCGATGATGCCGACTACCAGTTCCGGCGGAGTGCCGAACGTGGGTGGAATCTCCGCCGCGTCCAGCAAGCCCAGCCGCCCGCTGGTTCCGGCGCCGATGTAGAACAGCCGGCCGCCGCGCTCCAGCGCCGCGGCAATAGCGTCCACCGCGCGGGCAATCGACGGGATTTCGCGTTCCACCGCTGCCGCCACTTTTGCGTCCTCGCGGTTGACGATCCGCAGGGCCGCATCCGTGCTGACGGTGTCGATGGCCGCCGAAGCCGGGTTGAGTTGTTCGGTGAGAAGGTGCTCCAGCATGACCTATGAAGCAAGCACGGGCAAGCTAAAGCGTGCCCTACCAACACCAGCCTAGCACCCGCGCTATATTCGGAACAGTGCGTTACCTGCTGAGCGGCCACCTTCCCGAAGCCTCTTCCATCCTGCTGGTGGAGAGCGGCTCGCGCGGCATCTTGGAAAAGGTGATCGCCGGGTTGCGACGCTCCTGGGGCGCGGACGTTCCCATTGACCTGGTTTCCTGTTTCGCCAACCTGCCGCTCGGTTTGGATGCCCGCACCACCCGCGTATTCCGCGTCTCCGACTATCGCGGCCGCCAGGGGCGCGCCCAACTCTACCGCGAACTGCGAGCGCGGAATTACCCGGCGATGGGCATCGTCTGTTCCGAAGAGCCGCTCATGATGAAGTGGAAATGGGCGCTCGCGCTGCGCGTGCCGGCCAAGATTTTCATCATCAATGAGAATGCGGACTACTTCTGGCTGGACCGCACACACCTCAAAATCATCCGCGAGTTTGCGTTCGCTCGCGCAGGCTTGGCCGGCTCCGGCGCGGTGCGCACGCTGGCCCGCGTGTTCTCGTTCCCGTTTGCGTTATGCTATTTGCTGCTCTATGCGGCAATTGTGCATGCCCGCCGGTGGCTGCGGGTGCGGTTGCGCCGCATCGGCGCTGTCAGAGCCGCGACCAGAGGGAGCGGTGCGGCGGCATAGGGGCGCGGTCGAAGTGAAACATGAGTACCATGAGCGTAGGATTGGGCGCTGTTGCGAGACCGCTCCCTGTGGTCGCGGCTCCGATGGCGGACTCACTCGGAGCCGCGACCACAGGGAGCGGTCCTTCGACGAAACGCAGTTGCGCACGGACGGAAGCCTAGTTTACGGAGACAAGTCGAATCATGAAAGCCATTCAAGTTAAGCAACCAGGCGGCCCGGAACAACTGGAGTTGGTGGACATTCCCGTTCCGCGGCCTGCTGCCAACCAGGCGCTGGTGCGCATCGCCGCCAGTGGAGTGAACTTCATCGATATCTACTTTCGAACCGGGCACTACAAGGCGGATTTTCCGCTGACGCCCGGATCGGAGGCTGCCGGTACAGTCGAGGCGGTCGGTTCCGAAGTTGCCGAGGTCGCCCCCGGCGACCGCGTGGCATACGCGATGGCCCGCGGCTCTTATGCCGAATACGCCGTGGTGCCCGCGGCCCAACTGGTGAAGATTCCGGATCATGTGGACTTCACGACCGCAGCCGCGGCCATGCTGCAAGGTATGACTGCGCATTACCTCACGCACTCCACTTTTCCATTGAAGAGCGGCGACACTTGCCTGGTGCATGCGGCGGCCGGCGGCGCCGGCGGCCTCATCGTCCAAATGGCCAAGATGCTCGGCGCGCGCGTTTTCGGCACCGTATCCACCGAGGAGAAAGCGCGCGTCGCCCGCGAGAACGGCTGCGACGAAGCCATCCTTTATACCCAGCAGGATTTCGCGGTCGAGGTCAAGCGCCTCACCGCCGGCCGCGGCGTGGATGTGGTCTACGATTCGGTGGCGCGGACCACCTTTGAACAAAGCCTCAATTCGTTGCGCCCGCGCGGCTTGCTGGCGCTGTTCGGCCAATCGAGCGGGCCGATTCCGCCCTTCGATCCCGCCATCCTCAACGCCAAGGGCTCGCTTTTCCTGACCCGGCCCGGACTGCCCTACTACCTGGCGACCCGCGAGGAACTGCTCTGGCGCGCCGGCGACGTGCTCGGCTGGATTGCCGCCGGCAAGCTGCGGCTGCGCATCGGCGGAACCTATCCGCTGGCGCAGGCCGCCCAAGCCCACCGCGACCTGGAGGGCCGCAAGACCACCGGCAAGCTCGTTCTTTCCGTGCCGTGACGCATCCATGAACCTGAAGGCCCGGTTGACCCTGTCGTTCGTCCTGCTGGCAGTTCTGCTGGCCGGCACCATCTCGTGCGTCGATCTCGCCGGCGAGATCAACCAGCAATTCGCCGCCACGCTCAAGCGCGCGGAAAATCTGCGCACGCTGGCCTCCGACCTGGTGGGGCTTTCCCTGAACCGGCAGCGAACCAAGCCGCTGGACGAGGCCGTGCGCGATCCGGAAGTTTCAACCCTGTTGCGCGACACCATGCTTGCTTCGCCCGCCATCGTCGAAATCGCCGTACTCAGCCCGCAAAACGAAATCCTCGCCGATTCCATTCCGGATGAGGTCGGCAAAGTTTTGCTCCCCTATGACGATTTCCACCCGGTGGTGACGGACAACGGCTGGTACGGCAAATGGCGTCTGCTGCGGGAGCAGAAATACTACCAGAAATACTACCAGTTGCAGCAGCCATTAGGTCCGCGCAACGGGCCGCCGATTCTGTTTGTGCGCGTGGTGGTGGCCCCCGCGCTGATCCGCGACTCGATTATGCCCCGGCTCCAGGAAACCGCCATCGTCGCCTTGTTTTCCGTGCTGGGCGCCGCGCTGGTCACCATGCTGGTTTCGGCGATCGCCTTCCGCCCGTTGAGCCGCTTGCGCCGGCAAGTGGAATCGATGACCAGCGTCGAGAATCCGCCGGAGGCCGCCGCCAAGGCCGCCACCGACGATCTTTCCGTGATCTCCTCCCGAGTCGCCCAGCTCGGCCTCCAGTTGCGCGGCGCGCAGTTCGAAGTTTCCGACCTGCGTGGCAATCTCGGCCGGCTGTTGCGCGACTTGGAAGACGCCGTCTTCCTGTTCAATCGCGAGGGCAGGCTGGTGTTCGCTTCCGGCACGGTGGAGAAGTTCACTGGCCTGGATGCCGCCGCGCTCACGGGCAGAACCATCGCCCAGATCTTTTCTCCCGAGAGTCTGTTGGGGCAGGTGATCGCGCAGGCCACCGCCGCCGGCCTGTCGATCGGCAAGCGCCGGGTTGAGGTAGGCGACCAGTCCTCCACAGTCGCCTCCGCGCTGCTTTCGGTGGATCCGCTGACGGCGCCCGGCGGCGCGGCTTCGGGCACGCTGATCCGGTTGCGCGATCCGGAAGCCCAGCGCAAGCTCGGCCGCGAGTTGCAGACCGCCGACCGGCTGGCCGCGCTCAGCCGCATTTCCGGCGGAGTGGCCCACGAAGTCAAGAACCCGCTCAACGCGATTCTGCTGCATGTGGAGGTGGCGCGCGCCAAGCTCGCTCACGGAGATACAGCGCTCGAGCCGCAGATGGACATCATTTCGAGCGAAATTCTGCGCCTGGACCGCGTGGTGAAGACCTTTCTCGATTTCACCCGGCCGGTGGAGCTGAACCTCGCCAACATGCCGCTCGACGAGTTCGTGCGAGACCTGGTCGATCTGGCCCGCCCGCAAGCCGGCGCTTCCGGCATCCGGGTGGTGGATGAGCGCAAGGCCGAGGGCGTCGAGGTGCGTATCGACCGCGACCTGCTGAAGCAGGCGGTCCTCAACATCGTCGTCAACGCGATCGAGGCCATGCCCGCCGGCGGCGAACTGCGCCTGGAGTCGTCGGCCTCCGGCGACACCGCCAAAATCTGCGTGTCCGATACCGGACCGGGCATCCCGCCCGATCTGCGGGAGAAGATTTTCCGCCTATACTTCACGACCAAGCAGAAAGGCTCCGGCATCGGCCTGGCGATGGCTTTCCGGATCGTGCAGCTCCACGATGGTACAATCGATTTCACCAGCGAACCGGGCAAAGGCACGGCATTCTGCATACGCTTGCCCATAGCGGCCTGAATCGCACACGATGCGGAGCGCGGAATTCACACTAGTCCTGACGCTGGCGGTTTTGCTGGCAGGCTGTGTCCTGCAAGGCAAGAAGCCAGCGGCGCCGGCCACGCCGGCGGCGCCTGCGCCGGTTGCCAAATCGGCCGCTCCGCCAAAGCCGCTTTCGATTCCTCAAACCCAGGTCGAACTCCCACCGCCGCAGCCGGTCTCGGATGCGGCGTTGGCTGCCGGTGACGTGTCCCAGGAAGCGCCTGAGCCGCCCGCGGCGCCGCGGCCGGTGCGGCGCAGTCCGGGCCTTCCCGCCAACAGCCCGGCTCGGCCGGAGACATCCGCGCCCCCTGCCGCCGCCGAGGAGCCTGCGCGCGAGCCCATTCAGCAAGTGCTCTCCGCCGACGAAAGCAAACGCCTGCAGGATTCCGCCGCCGAACACAAGCGCGAAATCCGCCACCTGGTGGAACAGGCGCGAAGCCGCCGGTTGAACAGCCACGAGCTCAGCGTGCTGACCCGCATCGAGGGCTTGGTCAAGCTTTCCGACGACGCCGAAGCCAAGGGCGACATGCGGGAAGCCGATGCGCTGGCCGAGCGCGCCCTGGTGCTCGCCAAGGATCTCGACAGTGCACGCTAGAGGTGGGACAGACGATCGGTTTTTGTCGTCTGCCAAGCCGTCTGCCTTAACGGGGCGCGACAGACCACGAAAGGAGATGGTCTGTCCTACCCGCGAGTTCCAAGCCCGCCGCCAGCGGCTGGCCGAAGCCCTGACCGCGCGTGGGGCCGATGCCCTGCTGGTTTGGGCGGCGCCCAACGTGCGCTATCTCTCCGGCTTCACCGGCGACAACGCTGCCCTACTGGTGCTCCCCGGCACAGCAGTTCTCTTTACCGATCCGCGTTACTCGATCCAGGCCGCGCAGCAGGTTTCCTGCCGGGTGAAGATCTGCAAAGGCCCGCTCGCCGAGGGCGTGGCCACCGCGCTACACAAGTTGGGCGCCGTGCGCATCGGTTACGACCCTGCCCGCATGACATGCGCGGTGTTCCAGGCGCTCCAGTCCCGGTTGCCGATGAAAGCTTCGCTTGTGCCGGTGGCAGGCTTGGTGGAAGAGCTGCGCATGATCAAGTCGGCGGCTGAGCTCGCGTTGATCCGCCACTCCGTCGAACTCAACTCACGCGCCTTCGAACTCGCCGTCGGGCGTGTGAGAGCAGGCATGACCGAGCGCGACCTGGCGGCGGAGATCGAATACCGCATGCGCCGTCTGGGCGCCGAAAAGCCCAGCTTTGAAACCATCGTAGCCGCCGGCCGCCGCTCCGCGCTTCCCCACGCCGAGCCCACCGCCGCCCGGCTTAGTCAAGGCGACCTGGTGGTGGTGGATATGGGCGCATTTTGCGATGGATACGCGAGTGACATGACGCGCATGTTGTTCCTGGGCACGCCCGGCGCCCGCGTCAAACGCGTCTACCGCGCCGTGCTCGAAGCGCAACTGGCCGGCATTGATGCCGTGCGCGCTGGTGTGGCCGCCTGGAAGGTGGATGCCGCCGCCCGCCGCGTGCTCCGCGCTTACGGCTACGACCGCGCCTTCGTCCACTCCACCGGCCACGGCCTGGGCCTGGAAATCCACGAGCCCCCGCGCCTGGGCAAGCGCGACAAGACCATCCTTCAGCCCGGCATGGCCATCACCATCGAGCCCGGCGTGTACCTGGAAGACTTCGGCGGCATCCGCATCGAAGACACGGTGGAAGTGACTGAGACCGGCTGCAAGATCCTCACGCCGACGCCAAAAGAGCTGAGAGCGATCTAATCTCGCCGCCGCAGCGTGGGCCGTTCATGCGATCATCTCGTTTTCTGATCACTCTTCCCTAGAGGACTTCGAATTGTCCGCCAATGTGGGCCGCTTCTCGGAGCGGGGTCTTTCGCTCTGCTTACGTTCTTTGCTCGGAAGCATGGAGACCAAGTAAGCCTGCGCGGCGGGTTCTTCCCGGATGATGTTCCAGCTTTTGAATGCGTCGGTGATGCCATCGATGTGCAGCAGGACTTCCGTCAAATCCCATTCTCGGGCAGTGTTGTAATCCGCTTCGTTGCGATGATACTGCGCCTGTCCAAAGGTATCCGTTACCTTGCGAAGATGGTGGGCGAGAGTTCTCTCCGGCCCTTCCGGCGGCTTCTCATTGAAGTATTTGTTAAGTTCAGTGCCCTTCTTGTCGGCGGCCTGCTTCATCGGGCCGTGATCGAATACCCGGCCCAGTACGGCTCGCAATTCAGGCTTCTGCCAGTTCGCGGTAGCCTCGGAAATCAATAGATGAAATAGGGCGTAATACGCCGTGGAGACGGCTCGGCGCAGACTGGCCTGGTGTGGATGGTCGGGGTGGAGGTTGGCGATGTCCTGAGCCAACTCAAGCAGTTCGTCGGCGTAGGCCATCGATCATGCCCAACGTCTGGCCTGCTCCGACTGCGTTAGAAAGTCGAAGTACGGAAGAACTCCCCATTCTTCGAGGGGCTGCACCTGCTGGACGATGGATTGCGAAATCTCTCTGGTGAGAGGGAGAAGTTGGGCGCGCGGTATTCCGTCGGCGAGAACAACTTGAAAGAAGACTGCCGATTCTCCGTTCCAATCGTTGCCGAGCGTTGGCGTCACGGCAACGACTTGTGGTTGCAAGGTGCCGGCCGCTTGGGCGACGGCCGCAAGGAACTCCGGTTGTCGTGCGAAGGCCTTCGCGAGGTACACGAAGCCATTATCCCGCATCCCGCGGCAGTCTGCCTAGCCCCGCCTCACCCCACTTCGTAATGCTCCAATATCTCCTGCCACCTTCCCTGCGCTTTTAGCAGCAGTTCTACCACCTCACGTACGGCGCCTTCGCCGCCGGGGACTTTTGTTATGTGATGAGCGGCGCGCTTCACTTCTTCGCGGGCGTTGGCGGTGGCGATGGCCAGGCCGACGCGGCGCATGATCACGATGTCGGTGAAATCGTCGCCGATGTAAG
Source organism: Bryobacteraceae bacterium (assembly GCA_049508735.1). GTDB lineage: Bacteria > Acidobacteriota > Terriglobia > Bryobacterales > Bryobacteraceae > Bog-375. Next base: position 18,218 of record JBELAO010000028.1, read on the forward strand.
CAACTTGGCTCGCATCGATCTTGGCGTCGGCGAGAATCTCCTGCAAGATCGGGATCTTCTCGATGTGGCCCTGGTAAACATAGGACATCTTGCACTGGCGCGCGCGCTCTTCGGTGGCGGGCGATTGGCGCCCGCTGATCACGCCCGTCTTGATGCCCTTCCAGCTCAGCCACTGAAGGCCGATTCCATCCTGCGAATCGAACCCCTTGGTTTCGACCATCTTTCCCTCGGGGTTGGGCACGTTGTAGAGCCGGCCGTTGGTGAGGACGCCATCCACGTCCATCAGCAGCAGTTGGATTTTGCCGGCCAGCGCCAGCACGTCGTCGGTGTTAGAGCTTGTCATGAAAGGAAGGTTCCGCGTCGCTTGACCGCTCCCTTTGGTCGCGGCTCCGAATGAGTGTTGCAGCTCCGAAAGAGCCCGGATGCCATCGGAGCCGCGACCAAAGGGAGCGGTTGATAGGCTTATTCTTCGATCTTACGCATTATACGTGCCGGCCGAAACCGATCCGCCTTTGCCCGTCCAATTAGTGTGGAAGAACTGGCCGCGCGGGCGGTCGACGCGCTCGTAAGTGTGCGCGCCGAAATAATCGCGAAGCCCTTGCAGCAGGTTGGCGGGGAGGCGTTCGCTGCGGTAACCGTCGTAGAAGGAAAGCGCGGTGGTGAATGCCGGCACCGGCACGCCCGCTCCCACTGCCTGCGCCACCACGCGCCGCCACGACGGCTGGCACCGATCGATCACGCCGTGGAAATAATCGTCCAACAGCAGGTTGCTCAGCTTCGGATTGCGGTCGAAGGCTTCCTTGATCTTGCCGAGAAACACCGACCGGATGATGCAACCCGCGCGCCACACCAGCGCGATGCCGCCGTAATTCAAATCCCACTTGTATTGTTTGGCAGCTTCCTGCAAGAGCATGAAGCCCTGCGCGTAGCTAACCAGCTTGGAGGCGAGCAGCGCCTGGCGCACGTCCTCGATGAGCGCCTTTTTGTCGCCGCTGAACGCGAACGGCGGCCCGCTCAAGATCTTCGAGGCCGCCACGCGGTCCGCCTTCATCGCGCTCAGGCAGCGGGCAAACACCGCTTCGCAGATCAGCGTCACCGGCACGCCCAGCTCGAGCGAACTGTCGCTGGTCCACTTGCCGGTGCCCTTTTGCCCGGCGGTGTCGAGGATCTTATCCACCACGTAATCCCCGTTTTCGTCCTTGTAGCCCAGCACGTCACGCGTGATTTCGATTAGGTAGCTGTCCAGCTCGCCCTTGTTCCATTCGTCGAATACCGCGTGCATCTCTTGGTTGCTCATGCCCAGACCCTGTTTCATGATCTGGTAGGCTTCGCAGATGAGTTGCATGTCGCCGTACTCGATGCCGTTGTGCACCATCTTGACGAAATGGCCGGCGCCGTCGCTGCCCATCCAGTCGCAGCAGGGAGCGCCATCCGGTGTCCTGGCGCAGATGGCCTGAAAGATGTCCTTCACCAGCGGCCACGCTTTTGGGCTGCCGCCGGGCATCATGGAGGGACCGAAGCGCGCGCCTTCCTCGCCGCCCGAAACGCCGGTGCCGACGAACAGCATGCCTTTGCTCTCCAGGTAGGCGGTGCGGCGGATGGTGTCGGGAAAATGCGAGTTGCCGCCGTCGATGATCACGTCGCCGGGCTCCAGGTAGGGCAGCAGGGTTTCGATGAAGTCGTCGACTGGCTTGCCCGCCTTCACCATCAGCATGATCTTGCGCGGCCGCTTCAGCAGGCCGACCATTTCCTCGATCGACTTGGCGCCGATGATGGTCTTGCGCCCCTTGGCCGCGTCGTTCAGAAACTCATCGACCTTGGATACCGTGCGGTTATACGCCACCACGGTATAGCCATGATCGTTCATATTCATAATCAGGTTCTGGCCCATCACGGCCAGACCGATGAGCGCAATGTCGCCGGTTGGTTGCATAGAATTCGACTCGTTGGAAGAGGTTTAGCTCAGTGAACCTCCTGGTATAACATGCGGCGCCAGGATTGAGCTAAAGCAAAACTAAAGTGATCGTAAAGCAACGCTAAAAAAGCGTGCCCATCAGTACATTCCCGGGTGGGCCCGTTTAATAGCTGAGCGTGCCGGTGCGCGGCTGCTCTTCCGGATTGGGCAGGTAGAGCGTTTTGCAGTGTTCGCAGCGGTAGATTTCCGCATCGGCGCCGAACTTCTGCTTCACTTCGTCGCCAAAGAAGTACCAGCGCTTGAGATGGCCGGCGCAAAGTTTGCCTTTTTCGTCCTTCTCACCGCAGGCGCGCATGCGGGGGAGACGGCGCTTCACCTTGGTCCCGTCGCTGAGCGTGTCCACCAGCTCGGCCACCGGCACCGGCTTGTCGGAAGTGGCGTATTTCGGGTTAGCCATCGGAGAACGACCAATATAGCATTCGTCGGCCGAGGCCGATGCTCGCGCCGCACCAACGGAGCCGCGACCACAGGGAGCGGTCAAGCTACGCGAATCTCCCCAGCCACGCAGCTCCCACCCCCTGCCTTTGCTTTTGTGTTAGCACAGAGTACTTGGGGGCGCGGGGAAGTGGCGAAATACATCGCAGCCATCGATCAGGGGACATCCAGCACGCGGTTCATGGTGTTCACGCCGCACGGCGCGGCGGTCGCCGTGGCGCAAAAGGAGCATCGCCAGATCTATCCCAAACCGGGATGGGTGGAACACGATCCGCTCGAAATCGTCAGCCGGGCGCGCGAGGTGGTTGCGGAAGCCATGGAGCGGCGCGGCCTCGCGCCCGGCGACCTGGCCGCCATCGGCATCACCAACCAGCGCGAGACCACCGTGGTGTGGGACCCGAAAACGGGCGAGCCCGTCAACAACGCGGTGGTCTGGCAGGACACGCGTGTGTCGGATTTTGTGGCCGAACTGGCCCGCGATGGCGGGCAGGACCGTTTCCGCGCACGCACCGGCCTGCCGCTGGCGACGTATTTCAGTGCGGCCAAGATCCGCTGGATTCTCGACAACGTGGCCGGTGCGCGGCGTCGCGCCGAAGCGGGCTCGCTCGCGTTCGGCAACATCGATACTTATCTGGTGTGGCATCTGACCGGCGGCGCGAGCGGCGGCATCCACGTCACTGACGTCACCAACGCCAGCCGGACGCAGTTGATGAACCTCGACACGCTCGATTGGGATGACGAGATGCTGCGCGCGTTCGCGATCCCGCGCGCCATGCTGCCCGAGATCCGGTCGAGCAGCGAAATCTACGGGCACGCCGCCTGGGACGCGGTGAAGGGCGTGCCGATAGCCGGCATCCTCGGCGATCAGCAGGCCGCGCTGGTCGGCCAAGCCTGCTTCGAGCCCGGCGAGGCCAAAAACACATATGGCACCGGATGTTTTCTGCTGATGAATACCGGCAGGCGCCCGGTGGCTTCCACTTGCGGCCTGCTCACCACGGTGGCTTACCGTTTGGGCGGCCAGCCGGCGCACTATGCTCTGGAGGGCAGCGTCGCGCTGGCCGGCGCGTTGGTGCAATGGCTGCGCGATAACCTCGGCCTGATTGCCGCGAGCGACGGCATCGAGGCCCTGGCGCGCACGGTGGAGGATAACGGCGGCGTCTACTTCGTGCCAGCGTTTTCCGGCCTCTATGCGCCTTACTGGAAGGATTCGGCGCGCGGCGTGATCGCCGGCCTGACGCGCTACGCCAACAAGGGCCACCTGGCGAGGGCGGTGCTGGAAGCGACGGCGTTCCAGACGCGCGAGGTGCTGGACGCCATGGAGCGGGATTCCGGCATCCACCTCGCCACCCTCCGCGCCGATGGCGGCATGGTGGCCAATGAGCTGCTGATGCAGTTCCAGGCCGATATTCTGAACCGCCCGGTGGTGCGGCCCGTGATGCGCGAGACCACGGCCCTGGGCGCCGCATACGCAGCGGGCCTGGCGGTAGGCTACTTCGCGGACTTGGCCGATTTGCGCGCGAACTGGGAGGCGGATCGCACCTGGCAACCTGCCATGGAGGAAGCGCGGCGCGCCTGGCTGTATCGCCATTGGAAAAAGGCCGTCGAGCGGAGCTTCGACTGGGTGGATGACAAGGAGAACGGCTGATGGCGTCACCGTGGTTCGGCGAGTTCATGGGGACGTTCATCCTCATTCTGTTGGGCAACGGCGTTTGCGCCAACGTGCTGCTGAAGCGATCGAAAGCCGAAGGCGCGGGCTGGCTGGTGATCGCCACCGGCTGGGGACTGGCGGTCTTCGCCGGCGTCTTCACCGCCATCGCCTGCGGTTCGCGCGACGCGCACCTGAGCCCGGCCATCACGCTGGCTGTGGCGATCAGAAGCGGCGATTTCAGCAAGCTCCTGCCTTACTCGAGCGCGCAGTTGCTCGGCGCGTTCACCGGGGCTGCGCTGGTGTGGCTGCACTTCTGGCCGCACTGGAAAGTAACTGAAGATCCGGAGACGAAGCTGGGCGTGTTTGCCACGTCGCCTGCCATCCCGAACCGCGCGGCCAACCTGGCGAGCGAGGCGATCGGCACCTTCGTGCTGGTGCTGGTGGCCGCCGCGCTAGGTTCGAAGGCTGTGTCCGCGACTGGAACCGCGCCGGGTCTCGGCCCGTACCTGGTGGGTTGCCTGGTGTGGGCGATCGGGCTGTCGCTCGGTGGCACCACCGGTTACGCGATCAACCCCGCACGCGACCTGGGCCCGCGCCTCGCGCACGCACTGCTCCCGATCGCCGGCAAAGGCTCGTCAAACTGGAGCTACGCGCCGGTCCCCATCCTCGGCCCGTTAGCTGGCGCCGCGCTGGCCGGATGGCTGGTCCGCGCAGTGGGGTTTTGAAGAGCCAGCCACCCCCGGTCACACGCTGGCCCGGACTCACCGCTAGGGTTGGCCCGAGCCAGCGTGGAGCGACTCTTAGGAGTGTCCTCCTGAGCTTCGACCCGCATGAGTGGACTCATGTTGCGCCGTGTCCTGGTGTTGCGCGCCGTGCTGCGCGCCCTGTTCGCCGCGGTAAGACTTGACCCATTCGTCTACGCGCTTAGTGGCCTCCTCGCGGACGATACCATAGCGCTCCTGGATCTTACCGATCAGTTGGTCCCGGCGGCCGCCTATTGCTTGTAGGTCGTCGTCTGTCAGCTTCCCCCACTGCTCCCTTGCCGCGCCTTTCACTTGTTTCCACTTACCCTCGACTTGGTCCCAGTTCATAGTGCATTCTCCTTGGAAATATGTGTTACGACTCACTTAGCCGTACTCCATAGGTACAGCAGGCCTGCGGCCAAAGTCTCAATCCATTGCATCCACGCGGGTCCATTCCGGAACGCGGCGTCGAGCGACGATGAAATATTTTCTTGACCGGGAAAAGATGGTCACTCGGCTCTGATCGCCTAGTCTCGGTGGTGTTCTATAACCTCGGAACCAACACCCCAGTTCTGTTTCTCTACGCCCTTTGGCGGACGAAGTGCAGTCGCCCTCCGTGAGTGCGGGAACTCGGATGGTTAGAAGAGTAAATCGCAGGAAAGGAAACTGAATCCAATGCTCTACTGGGCTATGGTCTTCTTCGTCATCGCGCTGCTGGCGGCGTTCCTCGGATTTAGCGGGATAGCTGTGGCGGCTGCCGGTGTTGCGAAGATCTTGTTTGTGGTTTTCTTGGTGCTCTTTCTCGCATCGTTGTTGGGTCACACGATGCGGCGACTGTAGTTAGCGGAATCTATGAAGGAGGGACAATCGAGGTAAGTGCGTGTGAAGCTCCGCTCGTTGGCGCTGGCAGTGGCGATGTTCACGCCCGTCGGTTGCACCCGCACTCGGTCACTGTGATATTCCTTACCATGGTCCAACTTCGCGGCTGATTGCACTATAGTCATGAAACGGTTCTTCGGATACAATGGGCGCCATTCGAGCCGGAGAATCAATCGGAGGGAGACTTATGACGACCAACCGTTATGATGCGATGCGGAGGTTGGCGCGCGCGTTCGCCGTGACTCTGGCAACGTGCCTGCTTGTGTTTGGCCAAGCTGGACCGACCGACCCCGGTGTGCGCGGTGGCGCGGCAGGGGCCGGTCAACCACTAAGTCGACTGGTAACAGACGAGACCACGTTCTTTCAGGACGGCCTCGGCCGGTTCGTGGAGGTTGAGTCTGTCACCGGCGGAAGCAACAACGGCCTCGGACCCCGCTTCAACTCTAACTCGTGCTCTTCCTGCCATGCACAACCGGCTATCGGGGGGTCGAGCCCGGCGGTGAACCCGGAGGTAGCGGTGGCAACGCTCAACGGCGCCACGAACGTCCTTCCCTGGTTTGTCATTCCAGCCGGCCCGGTCCGCGAATCCCGTTTCCAGCGCAAGCCCGATGGAACACCCGATGGCGGCGTTCACAACCTGTTTGTGATCACCGGGCGCAAGGATGCCGCCGGCTGCAGTATCGCCCAACCCGACTTCGGCCGAAGGGGCGATCCCGTCACCGGCAAGGGCGGCAATCCCAACGTCATCTTTCGCATCCCGACGCCCGTATTCGGCGCGGGGTTGATCGAGTCGATTCCGGATTCGGCGATTCTGGCCAATCTGAACTCGGAACAGGCCACCAAGCAGGCGATGGGTATCCGCGGACGCCCCAACGCTTACATCGCCGGCAATGCGAATCGTTCGACCGGCGCCAGGGTCGTTGCTCCCAGTCCCAACACAAGCGCCAACGACGGCACCATCACGCGCTTTGGATGGAAGGCGCAGAACAAGTCTCTGCTGCTGTTTGCGGCCGAGGCTTATAACGTGGAGATGGGCGTGACGAACCAGTTGTTCCCCCAGGAGCGCGACGAAACGCCGGGCTGTGTTCTGAATGCCACTCCCGAGGACACGGTCAATTTCACCGTGACTTCCACCGGAACCTCGAACCCCGCCGTGCTTTCCGATATCGAGGGGTTCGCCGACTTCATGCGGATGCTCGCTCCCCCAACGCCCGCGCCCGATACGCCGTCCATCGTCAATGGACGCGCTCAGTTCTCGAAGATCGGTTGCGCGCTCTGCCACACACCTTCATTCACCACGGGCCAGATGATTGCGAGCGGCTCCTCCACTAGCCCGAGCGCGGTACTCTCCAACCAGAAGGTGAATCTGTACTCCGATCTGCTGCTGCACCACATGGGCGAAGGCCTCGCCGACGGTATCAGCCAGGGCGGTGCGGGACCGGACGAGTTCCGCTCGGCGCCGCTTTGGGGCGTCGGACAGCGGATTTTCTTCCTGCACGATGGACGTACCGGCAATCTGGTGGAAGCCATCCGCGCTCATTCCAGCAGGAAGACTCATTTGTATCCAGCGAGCGAAGCGAATCAGGTGATCGCCAACTTCAGTAAGCTGAGCGTCCAGGACCAGCAGGACATCGTCAACTTCCTGCGGGCGCTGTAGCGAGCATAGAAGCAGACGTGGCTTGACCAAGGCGCCGAAGCGCCGGTAGGACAGACCATCGCCTTTCGTGGTCTGTCAAGCCTCGCTTTGCCGCTGCATCTTGACGACGGAGACCGATCGTCCGCCCTACCTCCTTGTAACCGGTTGCCGCGGTGTCGCGTCGTTAGTGATGCGAGCGATCCGCATCTTGCGTATGATTAAAGCTTGACGATTTTCCCGCGGCTTTCCGTCCCTCGCGAGGGGCGTGCGCGGATTCTGCGAAGTTGAAGGAGATTTCACACGTGAAACGCATCTTCCGTTACCTACCGCTGTTCCTGTTGCCGGTGTTTTTCCTCCCGCTTGCCCACGCACAGTACGGTTTCGATGTCGGCCTTGGCTTCGGAGCCATGCAGGACAAGGCGGCCGGGACCGGCCTGGATTACGGCAACAATCTTGCCTCGTGCTCAGTCGGTTCGGCAGACCCCACCTGCGTGGCCACCAGCAGCCTCAGCGGACTTAGCATGAGCATTGGCGGCAACGTTATGGCCTGGAAACATTTCGGGGTCGGCGCTGAGGTCAGTTTTCAACCTGGCAAACAGAATTACCTCGAGCTCCCGGCGAGTGTCGGGACCAACTTCCAGTCGCGCATGACCCTGTTCGACGCCAATGGAATCTACCAGCCGGTGCGAACTAAGAAGGTTGCCTTCCAGCTTGTCGGCGGCGTCGGCTTTGCCAACCTCCGTTATTACGAAACCGGGGCAACCGGCAGCGCCATCGGCGCCTCGAATTATACCCAGTACTTTGGCAGCAACAATCACTTTCAAGTGCATGGCGGCGTGGCCGTTCAGTTCTACCTCACCGATCATGTATTTCTCCGCCCCCAATTCGACATCCACTACGTTCCCAACCTGACGCAATACGGCAGCAACCTGGTGACCGAGGAAACTATCTGGCTGGGCTACACCTTCGGTTCGCAGTAGGCTTTATTGGGCAGGCTTTTCAGCGGGACCAGGCATGCCTGGGGCTGGATGCATCCTGCAACTGATCTCCTATGTTTTCGGTAACGCTGGCGGTCTTGCCGCCGGTGTTTTGGAAGCTGATCTGGCGGCACAAAAATCACCGGCGGCACGACCGCCGGCGTTACCAGCAAGCCTAGCGTGCTCACCTCTTACGACTGCTGTTCCCACTGGGATTCCAGCAAACGCGAGTATTCTCCCGAAGCGTACAACTGGAAACGGAAATTGGCAGTCGTGATGGCGCAGTGGGTTTCAGCGTCCAGGAAGCACTGATAGAGCAAGTCGCCGTACCGGTGGTAGTTAGACAGGAAATCCCTCGATAGGAGTTCCAGCGGCGGCGGCTCGCCGAACAGCGCGTTGAAACCGATGGCGCGGGAGAAAATTGCCAGATAGTCGGTCACTCCCCAACGCGTAAGCTTTTCCTGTACCTCTTCCGGCGGGCAGGAAGCGATCAGGCGGGCGAAGCTCTGGCGGCGCAGGCAGGCGCCCTGGAGTTCGGGGACGCGCGACGCCCATTCCGCGCATTGCTCCAGCCAGCGCATCACGTCCTTGCCAATGAAAAACAGCATGCGGACTTCCGCGTACCGGCCGGTCAGCACGCGGCGGCGCAAGACCTCGTCCTCGGTTCCATCCCGCGCGGTCAAACCGGCCAGCATCAGCGCGGCCTTCGAGTTTTCGATCAGCGTCGCCGGCGAGACGCGCTCATTGAAGGGATGCAGAATCAGCGGCGGCAGGTCCCATACGGCGCCGCCGAAGTTATTCTTGAGCGTAGACATTTAGCTCCAGCATCCTTATCGGCCCCATATGGCCAAAACATGAGGGCAGAACGGCTGCGCGCTGGGGCCGCTGAGCGGGCTTCCTCAGTTACGTAATGCCTAAACCCAAGAACTGCAACGCGTTACCGTAGCAAATGTTGCGGATCATAGGCCCCACCAGATCGTCCGAATTGGGCAATTCCCCAGCCTCCATGTCTTTGCCGAACAGGTCGCACAGCACGCGCCGGAAGTACTCGTGGCGCGGATAGGACATAAAGGACCGCGAATCGGTGATCATGCCGATGAACCGCGAAATCAGGCCGCAGTTGGAAAGCGCGTTCATCTGCCAGGTCATGGCTTCCTTCTGGTCGAGGAACCACCAGCCGCTGCCGAATTGGATCTTACCGGCGATCGCGCCGTCCTGGAAATTGCCGATCATGGTGGCGAGCACGTAATTGTCGGCTGGATTCAGGTTGTACAGCACCATTTTGGGGAGCGCGCTTTCGCGGTCTAGGCGGTCCATATAATTGGCCAGCGCGTCGGCCTGCGGCCAGTCGCCAATCGAATCGAAGCCGACATCGGCGCCGAGTTCCTGGTAGCGCCGCGAATTGTTGTTGCGGCGCGCGCCCAGGTGAAGCTGTTTGGTCCAGCCCTTGGCCGCATCCCAGCGGCCGAATTCGAGCAGCAGGAAACCGCTAAAACGCGTCTGCTCGGTGGGTGTCGCCGCCTGGCCGCCGCGCGTTTTATCGAAAATCCGGCCCGCTTCCTTTTCGTCGCAGAAATCGCCGAAAACGCAGTTCAGTCCGTGATCGGAGAGGCGGCAGCCCATCTGGTGGAAGAAATCGTGCCGCCGGGAGAGCGCATCCACAAAATCGTGGAAGCTGGATATGGACACGCCGCTGATCGCCTCGAGCTTCTGGACCCAGGAATTAAACTGCTCGGGCACATGAACATTGAACGCTTTGTCGGGCCGAAAGGCGGGGAACACCTTGGTGGCCAGGCTGGAAGCGGCCAGCGCCTTGTGGCAAGCCAGGTCGTCGGTGGCGTCGTCTGTGGTGCAGAGGGCGGCCACGTGGAATTTGCCGAGGATGCCGTGCGCGCGCAGTTCCTCTGTGGCCAGCACTTCGTTGGCGCGGTCCCAGATGCGCCGCGCGCTCGATTCGTCGAGCAGTTCGGCGATGCCGAAGTAGCGCTTCAGCTCCAGGTGCGTCCAGTGATAGAGCGGGTTGCGCAGCGTGTGGGGCACCGTGCGCGCCCAGGCCAGGAACTTCTCGAGCGGGTCCGCGGTCCCGGTGCAGAACCGCTCGTCGACGCCGTTGGCCCGCATGGCGCGCCACTTGTAATGGTCGCCCTCCAGCCAGATCTCGAACAGGTTTTGGAATTGCCGGTTCGCGGCCAGGTCCGGCGCCGGCAGGTGGCAATGATAGTCCAGGATCGGCTGCCCCTCAGCGTATTCGTGATAAAGCCGCCGCGCCGTTCGGTTGCTCAATAGAAAGTCGTCGTGGATGAAAGACATGGACCGACCGCCTAGAATGGGCAGCATAGCATGTTGCCGGGAAGGCCGATTCAAGTTTCGTGGCGCGGCTTGGCGGCGCGTTCTTTCCCGGCCACTATTCAGGTGAACGGTAATTCCTGTACGCCAGGTCGAGCAGTTCGACGACGTGCATCACGCGCTGATGTTTGCCGTGGAGGCGGACGCCGGCTTCGAGTTGCAGTTCGCAGCCGGGGTTGGCGGTGGCGATGATGGTGGCGCGGGTGCGGTTGATGGCCTCCATCTTGTGCGCCAGAATCTGCAACGACATTTCGTTTTGCACGATGTTGTAGGAGCCGGCGCTGCCGCAGCAGATATCGGCGCCGGGCATTTCCTCGAGCGTGATTCCAGGGATGGCGGCGAGCAGCTTGCGGGGCGCGCCGCGGATGCGCTGCCCGTGGGCGAGATGGCACGCGTCCTGATAGGTCACCACCGCGTCCACCGCGCCCATTTGGCGGTTGAATTCGAGGGAAGCCAGGAATTCGGTGATATCGCGCACCTGGTCCGCGAACCGTTGCGCGGCGCCCTGGTAAACCGGGTCGCCGGCCAGCAGCTCGCCGTATTCCTTGAGCATGGCGCCGCAGCCGGCGGAATTGCTGAGGATGGCGTCGAAGCCGCCGCCGCGGAGGGCGTCGATATTGCGGCGGGCCAGCGCGCGCGCGTCGCCGGGAAGGCCGGAATGCAGATGCAGCGCGCCGCAGCAGCCCTGCCCGGCGGGGACCACCACTTCGCAACCGTTGCGCTGCAGCACGCGCACGCTGGCCTCATGCAGGCGGGCGAAAGAAATGTTGGCGACGCAGCCGGAGAGGAAAGCCACCCGGTGGCGGCGCACGCATTCGGCCGGGAATGTTTTGCCGATCTGCGCAAAAAAGAAGGGAGGGTCGGCTGGAGGAGCGAGTTGCACCACGCCGCCCACTCGCCCCAGCATCCGCATCAGGCCCAAACCGCGCGCCACCGTCTTCAGTCCGCTGACTTCATACAAATAGAGCAGTGTGCCGGCGATGGAGAGCAGTGCGCGCGATTGAATGAGCTGGCCGAACAGGAATGCCCGGAGCCATCGGGCAATGCGGCCGCGCGGAATGCGCGCTTCGATCTCGGCGCGGGCGTGCTCCACCATGCGGCCATAGGGCACGCCGGAAGGGCAGGCCGATTCGCAGCCGCGGCAGGCCAGGCAGAGGCCGATGTGCCCGATGTAGGCCGGTGTGATGGGCGCGCCTTCGGAAACCCGCGCCATTTGAAAAACGCGGCCGCGAGGCGAATCCATCTCCAGGCCCAGTTCGCGGTAGGTCGGGCACGCGTTCAGGCACAGGCCGCAGTGGACGCACTTATCGAGATCGAACTGGCTGGGTCCGGCGGCGCGCGCGTCAGATGCGATTGTAGAGTCGGCCACTGTTCAATACGTTGGACGGATCAAACAGAGCTTTGAGCCGCCGCATGATTTCGAAGTCGGCGCCGGGAGCGGGCCACAATTCGAGCTCGGGCTTGCGCGCCTCGGGCGCGAACTCGATCACCGCTTTCAAACCCAGCCCGGCTGCCTCGGCGAGATATCGGACGGCGGGGCTGGTTTCGTCGAAATAAATGTAGCAGACGCCCGAACCGGCGCGAGCCACGGCCGGGACCGCCAGCGGCGCCATGAACTTCTCCAGATCCATCAGGGTCGAGGAGACGCGCACCACGGCGCCATCGGCGTGGGCGGCGAGAAAGCGCGGAGTCGAATCCTCCACCTGTTGCCAGAACTCCTCGTGTGGCGCGCCTTCGAGCACCTGGCTGTCGCCAAGCGCGGACAGCTCGCGCTGGTAACGGTCCACCGCGCTCTGGTTGCCGGCGGCGCGCACGGCCAGAATCCAGGCCGCGCTGCCCTGAACGGCGGCGGGCGGGTTGAACAGGTCGATGGCGGCGGGCTGCAACACGCTCGAAAGCAGGCGGGCGCGAGCTCCAAACACAGCTTTCGAATCGGCGAAAGAAACCAGAACGGTGCGCTCCACTTCGGGCATGGGCTGCACTCTGAAATTGACCACTACGATAGCCGCCAGCGTTCCGAAGGAGCCGATCATGAGCTTGGCCATATCGAGGCCGGCCACGTTCTTGACCACCATGCCGCCGGACTGCACCAGTTTGCGTTCGAGCGTAACGAACCCCATGCCGATGACCATGTCGCGCGCGGTGCCGTACAGGCGGCGGCGCGGGCCGCTCGAGTTGGAGGCCACCACGCCGCCCACCGTGGCTCGCGCGGCGAACGGCGGATCGAGCGGCACCATCTGGCGGTTCTGGCGGAGCAGGGCGGTGAGCTCGCGCCAAGGCAGGCCCGCCTCCACGCTGATGGTAAGATCGCGCGGCTCGTATTCGAGCACGCGGCCGAGAGCGGTGGTGGTGACGGTTTCGTCGGCCCAGGTCACGGCACCAGCCATCATGCTCTTGCTGCCGCTGCCTTGCAGGCAGATGGTGCGCAGGTGGCGCGACGCGCGATTGAGCGCTTCGGCGAGGTCGTCGTGGGTCTCCGGAGTGTGCAGCATGCCGTCCTGGAACCGGCTCGAGACTCCGGGCCAAACATTTCCGGGCCCGGCTAGAAGATAATGATAAGCCATGGCGAGTCTATATGCCGGGACGTCCGGCTTCGCGTATCCGGCGTGGAAGCCGGATTTCTATCCGGCCAAGCTGCCGGCCAGGGAGTTTCTGAAGCACTACGCCACCCGGTTACGGGCGGTGGAGATCAACTACACGTTTCGGCGCTTGCCTGCTGCCGCCACGCTGGCGGCGTGGGTGGAAGCGACGCCGCCGGGGTTTGTCTTCGCGGTGAAAGCCAACATGCGGATCACCCACATCCTGCGGCTGAAAAACGCCGAGGCGGCAACGGAGATCTTTCTCAAGGCGATCGACCCGCTGCGGTCGGCGAGGCGGCTGGGGCCGATCCTGTTTCAATTGCCGCCGCAGATGAAGCGGGACGACGCACTCCTGGCGGGCTACCTGGAAACGCTGCCCAAGGATCTGCGCTATGCGTTCGAGTTCCGCCACCCTTCCTGGCTGGTGGAGGAAGTGTACGGCGAACTGCGGCGGCGGAATGTATCGCTATGCGTCGCCGAATCGGAGAAGCTCGAAGTGCCGGAGGTGATCACGGCGGACTTCGTTTACTACCGCCTGCGCAAGCCGGATTATACCGAGGCCGATGTTACCGCGCTGGCCGCGCGGTCGAAAGAACTGCTTGCCACCGGGCGCGACTTATACCTGATGTTCAAGCACGAAGACACGGCGGCCGGAGCGTTGAACGCGGAGTTGCTTTTGAGGAGGGCGGGATAGGGAAGCCGGACCGGCGCGGCCGGCCGTCATGAAACGCGGTGTCCGGCCGTGTCATTTCCCACTCTCGGCCCCAGTGTAAAATCATGCGCGGAATCGTGGCCAGGACATGGTACACTGGAGTTCTTCCGCGTCCGACCACAATTCCAACCGTGTTGACCTGCTGAACTGGAGGTTATCTTGAATAAAATGCGCATTCTCGTTTTTGCGGTGCTGTGTGGCTTGCTCTGCGCGGCTGCACTTCAGGCCCAGACGCCGGCCGCAGTCACAGTCGTTTCAGGAAACGGGCAATTGACCTGCCAGATTTGCCTGAAGAGCAGTTTTGTCTTTTACGATCCCCTGGTGGTCAAAGTCACCGACGCTAACGGGAACGCGGTGATTGGTACGACGGTGACCTGGCAAGTGAGCGCCGGCAACGTGTATTTCGGCCAGGGCGGCTTCGGCGTCAACACCGTTACCACAACCACCGACAGCAACGGGCAGACATTCGTTACGATTGGGCAGACGTCGGCCGTCGAATCCGGCCCTCAGTTCGGGTTGCAGAGCTCGATTACAGCGAGCGCCGGCAACGCCACACCAGCCACGTTCTATGAGTCGCAGGGAGCGCCGGTGGAAAATCCGGGACCGGGCACGATTGATGTCACCCCGTCCTACGGCAACGCGTGGCTCAACACGACGGTTACCGGAGTTCAGGGTTCGGCCGCGCCGGCTTTCGATTTTCCGATGAGCGTCGAAACCGTTACCGGAACGGGCGTGCCCAACGTGGCGGTGTTCCTGGTCAACCCGGACAACTCGATCGGACCGTCCACGTCTTTCCCGTCGGCTTACTGCCAGACGCAGCCGGGCGCCGGTCTTTACACCACCCTGACCAACGCTCAGGGCATTGCAACCTGCGACGTGGCGTTCGGCCCGGTGGTCGGTCCGGGCACATATAAGATCGTCACCGGTGGATCGGTGTCGAATCAGTTGTCGGTTGCGGCGGGGACCGCGCTTCCCCCACCTGACACCAACTTCGAAAGCGGCTCGCTGCTCCTCAGCGTTACGCAGGCGCAGGTGGGCGCTGTCAGGGTGATCAGCGGCAGCAATCAACCCGTTGCTCTGGCTGGCACGGCGTTGCAGCCGCTGGTGGCCGAAGTCGAGGATGCGAGCGGGAATCCGCTGGTGGGCCAGAATGTTACATGGGCCGCAACGCCAGCCAACTCGATCCAGCTCAACAATGTTTCGTCGGTCTCCGATTCCAACGGACTGGTCAGGGTCGAGAACCCGGTGCTGAGCCAGTTGGCGTCCGGCGGCATCACGGTGACGGCCACTTCCAATACCAATCCGGGCGCCGCAGCCACGTTTATCCTCAGCGCCCAGTTGCCCGTAACGGTAAGCGGTCTTTCCATTGCGAACGGAACCCCGCAATCCCAGAGCGCGGTAGTAGGCGCCGCATTCACCGATCAACTGGCGGTACTGGTAACCGGCAGCAACGGGCAACCGTACGCTGGTGTAACGGTTTCGTTCGCGGTGAGCGGGCCGGTCACACTTTCGGCAACCTCGACCACCACCAACTCGAATGGAGTGGCGCTGGTAGCGGCGACAGCGGGAATTACGCCGGGCACGGCAACGGTGACCGCTTCGATCGGCACTTACACCCAGGTCTTCACTCTGACCGTGCTGGCGAAGGGGGCAGGAACCGTCAGCTTCGTGAACGGGGCCGATGGCCAGGTGAATTCGATTTCGCCGTGCAGCGTGGCGGCGATTGTCGGCGCGGGAGTGGCTCCGGGTGGGGCTGGGCTACCGCCGGTAGTCGGACCGCTGCCGTATGAAGTGGCAACCGACACAGTGATCTTCGGTTCGGGCTCGTCGGCGATTACGGCGCCTGTCTTCTCGGTTTCGGATGTCCCAGGCCAGCAGCAGATCCTGATCCTGGTGCCCTGCGAAGTGACGCCGGGAACCGTACCGGTGACGATCACCGTCAACGGCGGCAGCGAAACCCTCAGCGTCAACGTGCTGCCGGCCAGCCCGGGCATCTTCCAAACTACCCAGTCCGATGGCGTGGTGCGCGCGGTCATCGAGCGCCCCGACGGCACTTTCGCCGGTCCCTCCAACCCGGCTCGGCGCGGCGAACTCGTTACCGCTTTCGTTACCGGCTTGGGCCCGGTGAGCCCGCAGATCGCGAGCAACTCACTGCCCATCTGGAATACGCCATCGTTCGTCAACGGCACGGTGATTGTCGGCGTCAACAACGAAGGCGCGCCGGTGACAACCGCGCAACTGTCGCCTGACATCATCGGCGTGTATTACGTTGAATTCAACATTCCCGAGGATGCGCCGCAGACCAATAACGTGGTGTTCTCGGTTGGCTTGGTACCGGTTGGTTCGACGCAGACGTACTACAGCGCTGCCAGCAAGATACCCATTCAGTAAACCACCTGCTTGGGGCCGGGATAGCAGTTCCGGCCCCAAGTTTCATCCCATCCCCCTACAGCTTCGTTTTTTGTTCGCCATCAAAATCTATATGTAGTGTGCCGAGAACTCTGTGTAGATTGGGTGGTACCGCACTAACTTCGCAGAAATAAGGCACTTCCCGCAAAAAAACCGCTTGCAAAGGCCCTAGCCTCGTGGCACTATAGGTTGTGTTAGTGGATTAGTTTTGGCCCTAAAGTGGATAACGGATTCCAAGAATTGCTGATGGTCGAGCCCCCGCGGGGAATGTACCCCAGCCGGTTGGACGACAAAGGCCGGGCGAAGATGCCGGCGGCGTTCCAGCAGTTCTTTGCCGCGCTGCGTGAGAAGAAGCTATTTGTAACGAGTCTGGACCGCCGCATAGCCCAAATATACCCGATGGCCGTCTGGCGTCAAAACGAAAAGTTTTTCGCCGAGTACCGGGAAGACCCGGTGCGGGCGCGGAAGGTGGCTTTCAACGCGGCGGATCTGGGCGCGGAAGCCGAGATGGACGCGCAGGGGCGGATTCTGTTTTCCGAGAAGCTGCGGCGCGCCTTGGACATCGAAAACGCGCCTGTGCACCTGTTCGCCTATCGCGGCCGGATCGAAGTGTTGAGCGAGAAGGAGTACGAAGAACGCAAGCGGGAGGCCTCCGCGACGGCGCCGGAAGATGTGGCGAAGCTGGAGGCGGCGGGGCTGGTCTGATGGCGTATGCATTTTTCCGTGATGGCCGCCGAGACGATCGAGTTGCTCGCGGTGCGGCCGGACGGAATCTACCTGGATGCAACCACCGGCCTGGGCGGGCACACGGCGCTAATTGCGGCGCGTCTGGAACGAGGGTTTGTGATCGCCAACGATCGCGATCCGCAGTCGCTCGAGATGGCGCGGCAGAACACAATCGCGCTGACGGAGCGGGTCCGGTTTCACCAAGGGACATTCGGAACGCTGGCCGAAACGGTGCGCAGCGAGGGTTTCGCGAAAGTGGACGGGCTGCTGGCCGATTTGGGCGTGAGCCGTTATCAACTGACGGCGCCCGAGAGGGGTTTTTCGTTTTTGTCGGATGGGCCGCTGGACATGCGCATGGACCCGACACAGGGCATGACGGCGGCCGATCTGGTCAATCACAACGCCGAGAAGGCACTCGCCGATCTGATCTTTCAGTTCGGAGAAGAAAGGGGGGCGCGGAAGGTAGCCAGAGCAATCGTCCGCGCACGGCCCATACGGAGCACACTGCATTTAGCCAATGTAGTGGAGCGGGCCGTGCACCGGACGGGCCGTCTGCATCCGGCCACGAGAACATTCATGGCCCTGCGGATGGCGGTGAACGACGAGCCTGGGGAGTTGGACCGGCTGCTGGAGACGGGGCCGGAGATTCTGCGCGAAGGCGGGCGGATGGTCGTGATCAGCTTCATGAGCATCGACGACCGCAAGGTGAAAGTGCGATTCCGGGAACTGGCGCACCAAGGGCGTGCCAGGCTCCTGACCAAGCATCCGCTGGTGCCGGGCGATCGGGAAACGGCGGAGAATGCGGCCTCGCGCAGCGCCAAGCTGCGCGCCATCGAGATTGTTGAAGGAGAGGGAAATCGTCATGGCGACCATGCCGGCATTTTTCGATAGGACAGCCAACACGGGTGCAGGCGCAGCCAGTGCCGCATCGCGCGCCGCGCGTCCGGGAAAGAATTTCGATGGGCTGCGGGCGTTGCCGCTGGATGACGTTCTCTTCTTTTCGAAGCGGATCGACAACTCGCGACTGGAGAGAGCCGCGGACCCCCGTGCGCGTGGCGCATGCTGGAGCGCGGTGGGAGCGGCCAGTCTGCTGCTGGTGCTGCTCACCGGCACGCTGGCGCCTACCTTGGCCGGGCGCCTGGAAGGATACAGGCTGGAAGCGCTGAAGGGCGAGGAGCGGCAACTGCTGGACGAGCGCCGCACGCTCGAGTTGCAGGAAGCCGAGCTGCTGAGCCCGGACCGCCTCCAACAAGTGGCCGAGAAACAGAACCTGGTGACGCCGAAGGCGGGCCAGGTGGTGCACCTGGACGGCAACAAGCCGGACAGTTCTTTTGCGCTAGTGAAGGCTTTGCGCTAGTCAAGTAGTGGAAACGGGGGGCGTGATTGGATCGCGCGGCGCGGCATGCTGGATCGTCGTCTGAAATGGCTCGCGGGAATTATCCTGGTCTGGGGCGGAGCGATACTCTGCAAGCTGATCTCCCTCCAGGTATTGCATCACCGGCAATACGCCGGGTTGGCGCGGGCGCGCCAGGAGCAGGTCGTCAAGATTCTGGCTCCCCGGGGCGCCATCCTTGACCGCACGGGCGCGCCGCTGGCGATGAGCGTCCCCACCCAATCGATTTTCGTCAATCCTCTAAAAGTGCCCGACCTGGGCGTGGCGGCCGACATCCTCTCGATGGTTCTGCGGATGGACCGCGCGGACCTTTACGCACGGTTGCAGGCCGCGCGCGACGACGGGCGCGGCTATTTCGTAGTGAAGAAGAAAGCGGCCTGGGAAGAGGCACAGCGTTTGCGCGGGATGGGATTCGACTGGATCCAGATCGACAGCGGGAGCGAGCGGCATTACCCCAACGGGTCGCTGGCCGCGCACATCCTCGGCGGCGTGGATTTCGCGGAGAAGGGCAACTCCGGGATCGAAAAGGCGCTGGAAACGGAACTGGAAGGGGCGGCCGGCGAAGAGCTCGCGTTGACCGACGTCAGGGGGCGGCGCCTCGATGCACTGCTCGAATGGGAACCGAAGCCCGGCATCACGCTGACCCTGACCATCGACGAACGGCTCCAGTTCGTGGCGGAGCGCGAACTCGCGGCGCAGGCCGAAGTGAAGGGCGCGCACAGCGGGAGCGTGGTGGTGATGAACCCGCAAACCGGTGAAATACTGGCACTGGCGAGCTACCCTCCTTACGATCCTAACCGGCCGCCCGACGTCACGGAGAACCCAGAAGCGCGATTGAACCACTCGAGCTCGGTTCCCTTCGAACCAGGTTCGGTATTTAAGGTGGTCACCCTGGCGGCGGCTCTCGAGACCACCCAGTTGCGGCCCGAGAGCATGATCGATTGCGGGCGTGGTTCGATCACTCTGTTCGGGCGGACGGTTCACGAAGCGCATGGCGGATACGGCGTCATCTCGATGGCGGACGTGCTGAAGCATTCGAGCAATGTGGGCGCCATCCGGATCGGCATGACGGTGGGCGAAGCGCACATGCACGAATACGTTCGCCGCTTCGGCTTTGGCGAAAGGACCGGCGTGCCGCTGCCGGCGGAATCGCGCGGCCGGCTGCGCAATTTGGATCGGTGGAGCAAGGCGTCGCTGCCTTCCATCTCGATCGGGCAGGAAGTTTCGGTCACCGCGCTGCAACTGGCGCAAGCGGCCTCGATCATAGCCAACGGCGGCCTGCTGGTGAGGCCGCGGCTGGTGCTGAAGAAAGGCAACCAGACCGTTCCGGCGCCGGCGCCGGTGCGGGCGATCAAGTCCGAAACGGCGGTTACCATGCGGCAAATGATGGAGGGCGTGGTGTTGCCGGGAGGGACCGGGTACCCGGAGGCGCGGCTGGAAGGATATTCCGCGGCGGGGAAAACCGGGTCGGCGCAAATCTACGACGTCGCCGCCAAGCGTTACACGCATTACTATAACGGCTCGTTCATCGGCTTCGCGCCGCTCAACAATCCCGCTATCGTGGTGGTAGTGACACTGAACGGGACGCACGGCAACCTCGGATTCGGCGGCAGGGCGGCGGCCCCGGTCTTCCATGCCGTGGCGGCCGAAGCGTTGCGAGTGCTGGATGTCCCCAAGGATCTGCCGGAGGCGCCGCCGCAGGCTCAGGCGGCCGACAACGCCGCGGACAAGGACGATCTGGCGATCGCCGACCTGGGGTCGCACGGACCGAATATCCTGGAAGAAAGCGAAGAGGATGCGGCGGTAACGCCGGCAACCGTTCTGACCGGCCCGACAGTTCCGGATTTCACAGGCATGACCATGCGCGCGGTGCTGGCGGAAGCGGCCGAAAGAGGATTGCCGGTGATCCCGGACGGCAGCGGCGTAGCGCGTTTGCAGCGTCCGCCGGCCGGCAGCCCGCTGCGGCAGGGAGAGCGGATTCGGGTGCGGTTCTCGCGATGAAACTGTGTGAGATACTCTCGGGAATCCGGTTGCGCCATCCGGCGCCGGAAGGGCTGGCGAGCGTCGATATAGCCGGGCTCGAATACGATTCGCGCCGGGTGCGGGAGGGCTATCTGTTTTTTGCTTTTCCGGGCAGCCGGGCCGATGGCCGCGAATTCGCAAAGGCGGCGATCGAACGGGGCGCCGTCGCGGTGGCGAGCGAATCGGCGGCGCCGGCGGGACTGGAAGCGCGCTGGATCCAGGTGGATCACGGACGGCACGCGCTGGCGCAGGCGGCCCGGCTGTTCTACGGCAAGCCGGACGAGCAGGTGGCGCTGACGGGCATCACCGGCACCAACGGGAAAACCACCACTGGATTTCTGATCGATTCGGTGCTGCGCGCGGCGGGCCTCACCACCGCCCTGGTGGGCACCATCGAATATCGCCTGGCGGGACGCGTGCTGCCGGCGGTGAACACCACGCCGGAATCGCTGGACCTGATCAAGCTGCTGGCCGAATTGCGCGCCGCCGGCGGCACGCACGCCACCATGGAAGTTTCCTCGCACGCGCTCGAACTAGGACGGGTCTACGGGCTGCGGTTCCACACCGCGGTGTTCACCAACCTGACGCGCGATCATCTGGATTTTCACGTCACCATGGAGGCTTATGGCGCGGCCAAGCAAAAGCTGTTCGCGGGCGCGGGTGGCGGGCCGCCGGCTTTCGCCGTGCTGAATCGCGACGACAGCTTCGCGCGCGCGCTCGAGATCGCGCCCGAAACGCGCGTCTTCTGGTACGGGATCGGCCCGGACTCCGACCTGCGCGCGCTGCACATCGTCTCCGGAGGCCAGCGCCTGCGCTTCGACGTGCAGTATGCCAAGCAGCGGTTCGCGGTGGAATCGCCGCTGATCGGTAAGATCAACGTATATAACATTCTGGCCGCGTGCGGCGCGGGGATTTCGTACGGCCTGGCGCCGGAAGTGATCGCGCGCGGCATTGCCGCGTTGAAGGCCGTGCCGGGGCGGTTCGAGCGAGTGGATGAGGGGCAGCCGTTCGTGGTGGTGGTGGATTATGCCCACACGCCGGATGCCTTGCAGAACGTGATCGCGGTGGCTCGCGGGTTGAATCCCAAGCGCGTGATCACCCTGTTCGGTTGCGGCGGCGACCGCGACCGCACCAAGCGGCCGCTAATGGGCCAGGCAGCCGCGGAACTGAGCGATTTCGTGGTGCTGACCAGCGACAACCCGCGCTCGGAAGATCCGCTGGCGATCATGAACGACGCGCTGGTGGGCGTTCGCCGCGTGGACAAACCGCTGGTTGTGGAACCGGACCGGGCCACCGCCATCGCGCGTGCTCTCAACGAAGCGCGCGAAGGCGACCTGGTGATTTTGGCCGGAAAGGGACACGAGACGTACCAGGTTTTGCAGGACAAGACGATTCCGTTCGACGACCGGGCGGTGGCCCGCGAAGTGCTGCGAGGTTATGGCTATCATTCGCCGGATTGAACCATGACCTTGGATTTACAGGAAGTTGCGCGCGCCATGGCGGCTGCGGGCGAGGCGGCGGCGCGGCCGGTGACCGGTTGGAGCGTGGACACCCGGACACAGCAGCCGGGCGATGTATATTTTGCCCTACGCGGCGCCAATCGTGATGGACACGATTTTGTGCCGCGGGCGCTCGAGCAAGGCGCGGCGGCGGTGGTAGTGGAAGCCACGCGCGGCGCGGGCGAAGACTGTAGAGCGCTACGCGTGGCGGACACGCTGGTGGCGCTCGAGGATTTGGGAGCGTGGGCGCGGCGGAAGTGGGGCGGGACGGTGATTGGGGTGACGGGCAGCGCGGGGAAGACCACTACTAAGGACGCGATTGCGCACCTGCTCGAAGTGCGTGGCCCGGTGGGGCGCACGGTGGGCAATCTGAATAATCACATCGGTGTGCCGCTTTCGATTCTGCGGCTGCCGGATGCGGTGCGGATGGCGGTGCTCGAAATGGGAATGAATCACGCCGGAGAGATTCGCGCGCTCGCCGGTATGGCGCGGCCCGAAATCGGCGTGGTCACCAACGTGGGTTACGCGCATGTGGAGTTCTTTGATTCGATTGAAGGCATCGCGGCGGCGAAGCGGGAACTCGTCGAAAGCTTGCCGCGGGATGGCGTAGCGGTGCTGAATGCCGACGATGCGCGCGTCCGCGGCTTTCGCGACGCGCACCCGGGGCGAACGGTGACGTTCGGATTCTCCGAGGATGCGGACGTGCGGGCGGAAGGCGCGGCGGCGAGCGGCGCCGGGACACGGTTTCGAGCCCTGGGCGTCGATTTCGAAACCGGCCTGGCGGGTACCCACGCAGTGATGAATCTGCTGGCGGCGCTGGCCGTGGCGCGCGTGCTGGAGATTCGGCCGGAGGAACTTCGCGAGCCGGTAGCGACCTTCGCGGTGGATTCGATGCGCGGCGGGCGCACCGTCCACAATGGCATCGTGGTGTGGAACGACTGCTACAACTCGAATCCCGAAGCGGCGCAGCGGATGATCGACGTGCTCGGCCAGACGCGCGCGGCGCGGCGCATCGCGGTGCTGGGCGAAATGCTGGAATTGGGACACGCCTCCGAAGCGCTGCACCACCAGTTAGGAGCCTACGCGGCGCGGCACGGAGTGGACGTTCTGATCGGCGTGCGCGGCCAGGCGCGGCTGATGGTGGATCGGGCGGCCGCGGAGGGAGTTCGCGTGGCGCGGTTTTTCGATGACCCGGTCGATGCCGGGGAGTTCGTTCGCGGGCTGGCGCAACCGGGCGACGCGGTGCTGTTCAAAGGATCGCGCGGAGTGCGCATGGAACGCGCCCTGGAGAGATTTCAAGCGGAGGCGCCGGCGAGCTCCTGAACTCCGCGGGACTGCCCCTGACCCAACCCGATGTTTTACTATCTGCTCTACGAACGGCTCTTCCGGCACGCCAGCGCCTTCCGTGTCTTCCGCTACACGACTTTTCGCACGGCGTTTGCCAGCATGACGGCGCTGTTCCTGTGCATCGCGCTGGGGCCGTGGCTGATCGCGAAACTGAGGCAGTTTCAAATCGGCCAGTTCATCCGCGAGGAAGGTCCGAAGTCGCACCAGAAAAAGGCCGGTACGCCGACCATGGGCGGCGTGCTGATCATCATTTCGATTGTCATCCCAACCATGCTGTGGGCGGATCTCCGCAGCGTTTACGTGTGGGTGGCGATGGCCGCGCTGGTGGGCTACGGGTGGATCGGATTTCTGGACGATTACGCCAAGGTCACCAACCGGCGCAACCTGGGATTGTCGGCCAAGAGGAAACTACTCTACCAGTTTGTGATGGGCTTTGCCTTTGCCGCCACGCTGCTGGTGCTGCGAGCGTACGGGCAGTTCTCCACCGCGTTAAACGTTCCGTTCATTAAGTCCTATCAGCCCTCACTGTTAATCGGCGGGCTGCTGGCGAACCCTTGGACGTACCTGTTCGGCGTACTGCCCTTCGTTGTATTCGTGGCGCTGGTGGTGGTGTTTTCATCGAACGCGGTGAACCTGACGGACGGGTTGGACGGCCTGGCGATCGGCCTGATGGTGATTTCGGCCGGCGCGCTGACCATGCTCACCTACGCCGGCGGGCACGCGCAACTGGCCCAGTACCTGCAACTCGCGCGCAATCCGCATTCTTCGGAGCTGACCGTATTTTGCGGCTCGATGACGGGCGCCAGTTTGGGGTTCCTGTGGTACAACGCGCACCCGGCGGAGATTTTCATGGGCGACGTCGGATCGCTGGCATTAGGTGGCAGCATGGCAGTAGTCGCGGTGCTGATCAAGCAGGAAGTGCTGCTGGTCTTTATCGGCGGCATTTTCATCATCGAGGCGGTTTCGGTGATTCTCCAGGTGGGCAGCTACAAGCTGCGCCACGGCAAACGCATTTTCAGGATGGCCCCGCTGCACCATCATTTCGAGCAGGTGGGATGGACGGAATCGAAGATCATTGCGCGTTTCTGGATCGCCGGCCTGGTGCTGGCACTGTTCGCGCTGACCACGTTGAAGCTGAGATGACAACCAATTGGGCCGGCGCCAGAGTGCTGGTGGTCGGCATGAAGAAATCGGGGCTGGCATCGGCCGAACTGCTGACGGGCTTGGGCGCGCGCGTGCGAGCGACCGACCTGAAGCCGCTCGACCAACTGGGCGAGGCCGCGGGGGTGCTCCAGCTCCTTCGGAGGATCCCCTTCGAATTGCAAACGCCGGCTGTTTTCGAGGAGTGCGATGCGATCATCCTGTCGCCCGACGTTCCCGCCGACCTGGCGCCGCTCGAAGCCGCTCGTGCGCGCGGTGTGACGGTGATCGGCGAAGTCGAGCTGGCGGCGCCATATCTGAAGGGGAGGACGATCGGCGTGACGGGTTCGAATGGCAAGACGACGACGACCAGCCTGATCGGACATATCCTGCGCGCGGCGGGCCTCGAGACGCAGGTCGGCGGCAACATCGGAACGCCGGTGACGGCGATGATCGCGACGTCGCGCGAGGACGGCTGGAACGTGTTGGAGCTTTCCAGCTTTCAACTCGAGACCATTCGCGATTTCCACGCCCATATTGGCCTGGCCTTGAATGTCACGCAGAATCATCTGGACCGCCATCACACCTTCGAGAACTACGCGGCAGCCAAGGGCCGCCTGTTTGGCAACATGACCGCCGGCGATTTCGCCATTCTGAACGCCGACGATCCGATCACGGCCGGCTACGCCAACCAGACGGCGGCGATGGTGGAATGGTTCAGCGGCACGCGGGAAGTGGAGCGCGGCGCGCACCTGTGCGGCGACAAGCTGGTGCTCGATGGGAAGCTTTTGATGGAGGCTGGCGAAATTCCGCTGCGCGGCCGGCACAACGTGGAGAACGTGCTGGCCGCGTCGATCGCCGCCGCGCGCGCGGGCGTGGGGCCCGATGCGATTGCCGCTGCCGTGCGAACGTTCCAGGCCGTGGAACACCGGCTGGAGTTCGTGCGCAAGGTGGGCGGCATCGATTTCTATAATGACTCGAAAGCCACCAGCGTGGATGCCACCTTGAAGGCCCTGGATGCGTTCCCCGGCGGTCTCTGGGTGATTCTGGGCGGCAAGGACAAGGGGCTGGATTTTTCCGCGCTGCGCGAGCCGCTCCAGCGGAAAGCGCGCGCGGCGCTGCTGATTGGCGCGGCGGCGCCGAAGCTCGCCAGGCAGTTGCGCGGCGCGGTTCCACTGGTCGAGTCGGGCACGCTGGAGGCGGCGATTCATTACGGCTACCGGAACGGACACGCGGGCGACACGGTGCTGCTGGCGCCGGCCTGCGCCAGTTTCGACCAATTCCGCAGCTTCGAACATCGCGGGGAGGTGTTCAAGCAGATCGTGACCCAACTCGAGCGGGAAAACTGACATGCCACAGAGACTCAAGACCGACTGGATTCTCTTCGCGGCCGTACTGGCGCTGGTGCTGTTCGGCCTGCTGATCGTCTACAGCGCGTCGTCGATCATGGCGCGCCTCGACGCGCGTTACAACTCGAGCTGGTATTTCGTGTTTCGCCAGGCGGGTTACGCGGTGGTGGCGGTGGTGGTGATGATGGCGCTCAAGCGCACCCATTACCAGGTCTTTCAGAATCCGGCAGTGGCCTTTAGCGCCATCGGCGTGGCGCTGATGTTGCTGTTCGCGGTGTACTTCGTGGACGCGGAGCACCATCGCTGGATGCGGCTGGGAGGGCCGGTGGGAGTGCAGCCGTCGGAGCTGGCCAAGCCGGCGCTGGTGATCTTCCTCGCCTTCTTCGTCACCTGGCGCGCGCGCGCCATCAACGACGCGAAGCACACGCTGGTGCCCGCGGCGCTGGCGGTGGGTTTCCTGATTTTCGCCGTGGTGGTGCCGGACCTGGGAACGGCCGTGGTGCTGGGAGTGGCGGCCATGGCGGTGTTCTTCGTGGCCGGTCTGCAATGGCGGTACTGCTTCATCGTGGCGGCGATGGCGTTGCTGGGGCTGGTGGTTTCGATATTCGCGGAGCCTTACCGGCTGGGGCGCGTGATCCGTTTCTGCGACCCCACCTTCCGGTACGTGTCCCGCGTCGATCCGCACGGCTGGCTGAAGGCGCGCGCGGAGCGCACTTTGCGTACGCGCGACACGAATTACCAGTTGGAGCAATCGCAGATCGCCGTTGGCGCCGGTGGCGTGGGCGGCGTGGGCCTGATGAACGGGCGGCAAAAACTGCTTTATTTGCCGGAGGCGCACACCGATTTCATCTACGCCGTGGCGGGCGAGGAGATGGGCCTCATTGGGACGGTGGGCTTGCTGGCCGGGTTCCTGGTGATCCTGTGGCGCGGCCTGCGAGCCGCGCGGCGCATGCGAGACGATTTCGGCCGCTACCTGGCGCTGGGCGTGACGGTGGTGATCGTGGTGCAAGGGTTCATCAATATGAGCGTGGTGTTGGGCATCATGCCGACCAAGGGGATTCCGCTGCCCATGATCAGCTACGGCGGCAGCTCGCTGGTGAGCACGCTGGCGCTGCTGGGGATTTTGATGAACGTGAGCGAGCATGCCGGCTAAGCCGGCCGGGCACGCTCCGTTCCTGATGGCTGGCGGAGGTACGGGCGGCCACGTGATTCCGGCGCTGGCGGTGGCGCGGGAGTTGCGGCGGCGCGGCCATGACGTGTTTTTTGTGGGAACCGAGCGGGGCCTGGAAGCGAAGCTGGTTCCCGAGGCGGGTTTCGAGTTGAAGAGAATCGAAATCGGCGGGCTGAATCGCGTGAGCGCGCGCCAGAGACTGTCGACGCTGGCGCGTCTGCCATTCGCCACGCTCGGTTCAATGAACTACCGCACGTCGGCGGTTTTCAGCATGGGCGGGTATGTGGCCGGGCCGGCGGTGATGGCGGCGCTGGCCAAGCGCGTCCCGGTGGTGGTGATGGAGCCGAACGCGATTCCCGGATTCACCAACCGCGCCATCGGGCGGCTGGTGGCGCGCGCGCTCATTTCGTTTCAGGAAACCGCGCGGTACTTCGCGCGGGGCAGGTCCGAGTTGACCGGCCTGCCGGTGCGGGAGGAGTTCTTCGCGATCCAGCATAAGGTTCGTGGCGATCGGCTCAACTTGCTGATCACGGGCGGCAGCCAGGGTTCGCGCACGCTGAACCGGGCGAGCCGGGAAAGCTGGCCGCTGTTCCGCGCGGCGGGGTTCGCGGTTCGCATCGTGCACCAATGCGGCTCGAGCGAGCTGGAAGAGATGCGGCGAGCGTTCGCGGCTTCCGGTTTGGAGGGAGTGGTGATGCCGTTCCTGGCCGACATGCCGGCCGCATTCGCCGAGGCCGACCTGGTGGTGAGCCGTTCCGGAGCGGGCGCGGTCTCCGAACTGGCCGCGGCGGGCAAGCCTTCCATTCTGGTACCCTTCCCGTTCGCCGCCAACGACCACCAGACGCGCAACGCGGAGGCTATCGAGCGAAGCGGAGCGGCGTGCGTGGTCCGCGATGCCGAGATGAACGGAGAACACTTGTACGCGCTGGTGCGCGAGTTGGCCGAAGCGGAGGGCGCCCTCGAACGGATGGGCGCCGCCGCGCGCCAGTTCGCCCACCCCGGCGCCGCGCGGCGTGCGGCCGAAATCCTGGAGGAGGTAGCGGCGTGGTAGCGGTTTCCGGATTCCAGCCGCCGAAGCGGACGTCGCGTTCCCTTTTCGGGCGGGAATCCAGCTCCGGAGGAGCGAAAGAAATTAGCCCATGGCGCAAGCCGTTGGGAAATAGGCGCGGCGAGGATAGCCCCGGCACGGGGCGTAAGAACCTTCCGCCGTCGCTCTTCCGCCCCGTTCCGGGGCTGGGAATGGGCGTGGGGTGCCCCTACGGCTCACGCCGTGGCCTATTCTCTTACGCCCTCCGGGCTGAGGTTTTAGAGCTTGCTGAAAGACAACCAAGAGCGTCATGGCCACGGATGAACACGGATGAACGCAGATTGAAAAGAATTGGTTTATCCGTGTTCATCTGTGTTCATCGGCG
Source organism: Bryobacteraceae bacterium (assembly GCA_049508735.1). GTDB lineage: Bacteria > Acidobacteriota > Terriglobia > Bryobacterales > Bryobacteraceae > Bog-375. Next base: position 46,616 of record JBELAO010000028.1, read on the forward strand.
GCCCAACGATTTTTCTTGGACTTTTTCAGCAGCCTTTTTAGCTTGCCGGGTTGAATGTTTTCGATTGACACCGGCCGCGCTAACCGAAACAATATAATAAGGAAATGTTTTTTCGTCCACAACACTTTCACTTCACCGGAATCGGCGGCATCGGCATGAGCGGCATCGCCGAGGTGTTGCTCAACCTCGGGTATGAGATCAGCGGCTCGGACCTTCGGCTCTCCGCCACCACCGAACGGCTGGCCGGCCTGGGGGCGCGGATCTACGAAGGCCACGCCGCGTCCAACGTGGCCGAGGCGCGCGCGCTGGTGGTGAGCTCGGCGGTGGATGAGCAGAATCCCGAGGTTGTTGAGGCGCGCCGGCTGCAAATTCCGGTCATCCCGCGCGGCGAGCTGCTGGCCGAGCTGATGCGCCTGAAGTACGGGATCGCGGTGGCGGGCAGCCACGGCAAGACTACCACTACTTCCATGGCCGCGACCATCCTGAACTTCGCCGGCCTGGATCCAACAGTCGTGGTGGGTGGCAAGGTCGGCACCATGGGCGGCGCCAACGCCCGACTCGGACGCAGCGATTTCCTGGTGGCGGAAGCGGATGAAAGCGACGGCTCTTTCGTCAAGCTGGCGCCGATTGTGGCCGTGGTCACCAACATCGACCGCGAGCACCTGGACCATTATCCGTCGCTCGAGGCGATCCAGGCGGCCTTCATCGAGTTCGTCAACAAGGTGCCGTTTTACGGCGCCGCCATCGTCTGCTTGGACGACGCCAACGTGCAGGGCATACTGCCGGCGATCCGGCGGCGCACCATCACTTATGGCACCACCGCGCAGGCGGATATGGTGGCCGGCGAGATCGCTTGCGGTTCCTTTTCGAGCGACTTCCGGCTGCGCTCGCGCGGGCACGATCTGGGCCGCTTCCACCTGCGCATTCCCGGCCGCCACAACGTGCTGAATGCGACCGCGGCGGTGACGGTGGCGCTGGAGCTGGAAGTCAAGCCGGATGCGATTCGCGAGGCGCTGGCCAGCTTCAGCGGCGTGGAGCGCCGTTTTCAGGTGCGCGGCAAGGAGCGGGGCATCACGGTGGTGGACGATTACGGCCATCATCCCACCGAGATTCGGGCGACCCTCGACGGCGCGCGCCTGTGCGGCTTCGAGCGCATTCATGTCCTGTTCCAGCCGCATCGTTTCTCGCGAACCTTTCACCTGATGGACGAATTCGGGCGCGCCTTCCATCAAGCCGACAGCGTGTTCGTGCTGGACATTTACGCAGCGTCGGAAAAGCCGATCGAAGGGGTGACGGCGGAAGCGCTGGTGGATCGCATCCGGCAGTTCGGCCACCGCTCGGTGGAGTACGCGGGCACGCTCGCGCGCGGCGTCGAGCTCCTGCTGGGGGTGGCGCGCCCCGGCGACCTGGTGCTAACGCTAGGCGCCGGCAACGTGTGGCAGGCGGGCGAAAAGGTCTTGGAGCGATTGCGCGCGGAGGCACCCAGTGGCGCGTGAGAACAAGAAGAGCGGCGGCATTCGCTGGCGGCTGTGGCTCGGCCTGGCGGCGGTAAGCGTGGCGTGCGCATCCACCGGGGTGGCGACCTTCAAGCTGCTCGACTACCTGTCCACGGAACCGCGATTTGCGCTGTCGCGCGATCGCGCCGATGCGCTGTTCATCGGCGGGCTGCGCTACGCATCGCAATCGAAGGTGCGGCACGTTTTCGACGCCGATTTCGGCCGCGGAATTCTCAGAGTGCCGCTGGCCGAGCGGCGCCGCCGTTTGCTGGCGATCGATTGGGTGCAGGATGCTTCGGTCTCACGCGTTTGGCCGGACCGCCTGGTGGTGCGCATTCGCGAACGCACGCCAGTCGCGTTCGTCTACTTGGGCAGCGGCGTGGCGCTGATCGATGCCGAGGGCGTGCTGCTGGAGCCGCCGCCGCGGGCATCGTTTACATTTCCCGTGCTGAGCGGAATCCGCGAGGATACCACGGAAGACTCGCGGCGCGAGCGGGTCCTGGCGCTGCTGCGGCTCGAAGAGGATATGGGCTACCTGGCCAGGGACGTCTCCGAAGTCGACGCCTCCGACCCGGAGGATATGCGCGTGGTTGTGCAAGTGGACCATCAGGCCGTGTCGCTGCTTCTGGGCGATACCAATTATGGGCGGCGCTATCAGAATTTTCTCGGTCACTTCCAGGAAATCGAGCAGCGGTCGCCGCGGGCGAGGACCTTCGATCTCCGGTTGGAGGATCGCATCACCGCGAAGGAATAGGCAAGTTCACCGATGCCGGAAAAGCCGATTTACGCAGTGGGACTCGACGCGGGCAGCACCAAGACGCGCATGGTGGTTTGCGCGATCGAGGACGAACTGCGTCTGCTCGGTTGCGCGGAAGTGGAGTCGCGCGGCTGGTCGAAAGGAACCATCAAGGATCAGCGGGCGGTCGCCGAATCGATTCGGGCGGCGCTCGAACAAGCGGAGTTGAGCGCGGGCGTTTCGGTGGAGTCGGTGGTGGTTGGCATGGGCGGCCCCGGCATGCGCGGCGCAGCCGGGCGCGGCGTGCTGGAGCTCGGTTACCCGCGGGAAATTCAGCAGCGCGACGTGAACCGCGTGAAGGAGCGCGCAGCGCGGGTGCAGTTGCAGGAAGACCGCATGGTGCTGCAGTTGTTTCCGCAGGATTTCGTGGTGGACGATCACCCTGGCCATCGCGATCCGCGCAAGATGACGGCGGCGAGGCTGGAGCTGAACGTTCACCTGCTGACGGCTTCGGCGCGCGAACACGACGCCCTGGTGGGCGCGGTGAACCAGGCGCACCTGGTAGTGGAGGAAACCATCTTCGAGGCGCAGGCTGCCTGGTACGCGGCGGTCAAGCCCGAGGAGAGGAGCGCGGGCGTGGCGCTGGTCGATATCGGCGCCGAATCCACCTCCCTGGTGGTGTACTACGGCGAAGCCATGTGCCTGGCTTCCACCGTGCGGGTCTGCGGCAGCCACTTTACCAGCGACCTGGCGAGCGGCCTGAAAATCAGCCCGGCGGAGGCCGAGCAGGTGAAGATCGAATACGGACGCGCGCGCGCCGCGGATTCGCCCGAGAATGTCCTGGTGGAATTGCCGGTCCCGGAGAACTGCCAGCCGCGGCAGGCGCCGAAGAGGCACGTGGACCTGATCCTGGACTCGCGCGCGCGCGATTTGTTTCAACTGGTGCGCTCCGAGTTGGCGCGGGTGAGCATGGATCAGCAGTTGCTCGGCGGCGTCTTCCTGGTGGGCGGCGGCGCCCGGCTGGCGGAGATTCTCGATGTGGCGGCGGAGGAGTTGAAGTGCCAGTCGCGCTGGGGAATTGCGGAAGGAATCGCGAATTGGCCGAAGGCGATCGAGCGTCCGGAATGGTGTACCGCGGCCGGCCTGGCCATGTACTCGGCAAAACTGAAGGCACAGGCGGAACGGCAGCGGGCCTCGATGGGCTGGTTGAATAAGATTCTGTAGCGGGAGGTGTACGGAAATGGGAGTGATGGATTCGCGAATCGACGATTTCAAATACGAAATTGCGGAAGAATCGCGCCTGGCCACACAGATCAAGGTGGTCGGCGTGGGCGGCGGTGGCTGCAACGCGGTCGCGCGCATGGTGGCGGAAGGCGTGGAGGGCGTCGAGTTCTGTGTGATGAACACGGACCTGCAGGCGCTGGAGGCGGTCGAGGTTCCCCACAAGCTGCAATTGGGACCGAAGCTCACGCGGGGGCTCGGCGCCGGCGCCAATCCGGAAGTCGGCCAGCAGGCCGCGCTCGAAAACACCGACCACATTCTGGAGGTGCTGGAAGGCGCGGACATGGTGTTCGTCACGGCCGGACTGGGGGGCGGAACCGGAACCGGCGCCGCGCCGGTGATCGCCAGCCTGGCCAAGGAAATGGGCGCGCTGACGGTGGCTGTGGTCACCAAGCCCTTCGGATTCGAAGGCCCGCGGCGCATGCGGCTGGCCGAAGAGGGACTGCGCAGGCTGGCTACGGCCGTGGATACCGTAATCGCCATTCCCAACGACCGGCTGCTGGCGCTGGTGCCGCGCGGCACCAGCTTCTTCGAGGCGTTCAAAGTGGCCGATGACCTGCTGCGCCAGGCCGTGCAAGGCATCAGCGACATCATCACCACGCCCGGCTTGATCAACCGCGACTTTTCCGACATCAAGGCCACCATGCTGGGCATGGGCTACGCCATGATGGGAACCGCGGTGGGACGCGGCGAAAAGGCGGCCGTGGACGCGGCGCGCCATGCTATCAGTTGCCCGCTGCTCGAGGACTCCCGCATCGCCGGCTCCAAAGGCATCCTGATCAACATCACCGGATCCAGCCGCCTGGGACTGCACGAAGTCAACGAAGCGTGCTCCATCATCCGCGAGGCGGCCGAATGCGAGGATGCGCAAATCAACTTCGGCGTGATCCTCAACGAGAGCCTGGCGGACGCGGTGAAGATCACAGTCATCGCCACCGGTTTCCAGCCCGAGCAGGCAGCCGTGGTGGAACCAGCACCGCCATTGCCGGAGCGCCGGTCTACCGGCGCGGTCACCAGAGTGCGGTCGCTCGGCACGGAGCCCGAGCCCATTCCGCCGGCCGCGGTGTTTCCGGAGCCCGCGGTCGCCGCGTCCGCGCCCGACCATGAGCCGCCACCCGCCGCTGAGGAAGATGGATCGTTGGAATTCGATCCGGAAGACCTCGAAACCCCCGCGTTCATGCGCCAGGGGCGGCTGCTGAATTAAGGCGCCCGCGTTTTCACGCCCTCCATTCGACCATCGCACCGTCCCAGCGGTCGGGGTGCACGACACAGAAGTGGATCTCTTTCCAGCGTCAGGCACGCCTCTAAGCTCGGCAGGAGCGAAAGAAAATAGCCCACGGCGCAAGCCGTCGGGATAGATCGGCAGTGAGGAGAAGCCCCGGAACGGGGTGGAGGAGGCTCTCGCCAACAGTCTCCCGCCCCGTTTCGGGGCTGGCAGGCACCAACAGATTCCACACGGCTTGCGCCGTGGGCTACTGTCTGTTACTGTCTGTCGCCTTCCGGGCTGGCGCCGTCAGCCATGCGTACCTATACGCTTAGACACAAGCGCGTTTCCTCGGGATACAATCTGGATAAGCCTACCACGGGATCCCGGCTGGAAGTCCGCGCATGTCGAATCCCTCCCAGCCAGAGATGTCTGCCATTTTATCGAATCAAGAGCCGCCCATTTCCATGCCTCCCGCCGGATCGCCGGCTTTGCGGAGCGCGAAGGCACCGGCGCCGGTTATAATCGAAGTTCCCCATGAAAGCTCGCGTTTTTGTTTCCTTGAAGAGCACGGTGCTCGACCCGCAGGGGCAGACGGTGCGCGCGGCGCTCCAAAGCCTCGGTTATCCGGCCATAGAGGCGGTGCGACAGGGCAAGTTCTTCGATATCGCCATCGCCAGCGGAGTCACGCGCGAACAGGCGCAGAAGGATATCGAGACCATCGCTCACGACGTGCTTGCCAATCCGGTGATCGAAGAGTACCGCGTGGAACTGCTGGACTGAGCGGGTTTCGCCGGCTTCTCTCCTTGCGGTCCGTTGCGGGGTCACACCCGTTTCTGTTGCGGGAAGTCCGCCTGCATCGCCGGGCGCTAAAATGAACGCTTCCACGAGGGAACCTGAATGCTCTACCGCGGAGCGCCGAAGACTGGCGACAAGCTGTCCATCCTGGGATTCGGCTGCATGCGCCTGCCGCAGAAGGACGGGCGGATCGACGAAGCACGCGCGGCCCGCCAGATCCGGCACGCAATCGATGGCGGAGTGAATTACATCGACACGGCCTGGCCTTATCATGGGGGCGAAAGCGAGCCGTTGGTCGGGCGCGCCCTCGCCGGCGGATACCGCGAGCGGGTGAAGCTCGCTACCAAGCTGCCAGCCTGGCTGGTCAAGAACCGCGCGGACATGGACCGCTTCCTCGACGCGCAGCTCAAAAAGCTGAACACCTCTCGCATCGATTACTACCTCGTCCACTCGCTCAACGGAAGTTCCTGGGATGGGATTGCCGCGCTTGGCGTGGCGGAGTTCCTCGACCGCGCGCAAGCCGACGGACGCATCGGGACTGCCGGGTTCTCCTATCACGGGATGCGCGAGGATTTCCCGCGCGTTGCCGGCGCCTACCCCTGGACCTTCTGCCAGATTCAATACAACTACCTCGACGAGGAGCTGCAGGCCGGCACCGAGGGGCTGCTCGACGCCGCCCGCAAGGGCCTCGCCGTGATCGCGATGGAGCCGTTGCGCGGAGGCACGCTGGCCGCTCCGCCACCGCCGGCCATCGACGCCCTTTGGAGCCAGGCCGATCGGCGCCGGACCCCTGCGGAATGGGCTCTGCGGTGGGTCTGGAACCACCCGGAAGTGACCGTGGTCTTATCCGGCATGAACGATGAGGCGCAGGTGGAAGAGAACCTGAGGATCGCCGCCGATGCGCTCCCCGGATCGCTCACGCCCGCCGAAGTGGGCCTGGTGGCAAGCGTGGGCCGGAAGTATCGCGAGATCATGAAGGTCGCCTGCACCGGCTGCGGATACTGCCAGCCGTGCCCGTCCGGCGTGGACATTCCCGGCTGCTTCGACTCTCTCAACGCTTTCCACACCTTCGGCAAGACGCGCGAAGCCAGGTTCCAATACGTGCTGCGAGGCAGCGGCATACTGTCCGGCCAGCGCGCTTATGCTTCCCTCTGCTCGCAATGCGGGGACTGCCTCGACAAGTGCCCGCAGAGCCTCGCGATTCCCGATCTGCTGGAACAGGTTGTGGCACAGTTCGAAGGCGACGGACTGAGAGATGTCGAGGCGATGGTCCGCGGCCTGTTCCAGAACTGAGGTTGGGTTAAAACGAGCACCGGTCGTCGGCTGCGATTCGATCGCCCAACTGGAAGAGAGTTCACACCGCTGAGCGAGCACCAGATGGCACGAATAAAACAAGGAAGGTCTTATCTGTGTTCATCCGCGGGTCAAATCCGCCTCCGCATTCATGGGAAAATGAAACTGTCGTGATCGTAATCGACGGCATTTACTATGCGCTCGCGCTGGCGGGCGCCGGCGGCATCGTTTCCTGGTTGGTGAACCCGTGGTTCGGCGCCCCGCTGTGGGTGCTGGCGGCTTTCTGCCTGTATTTCTTCCGCGACCCGCAGCGCGTGATTCCGCAGGGGCCGGTCGCCGTTTCACCCGCCGACGGCAAGGTGGTCGCGGTGAAGGCCGAAAGCCCGGACTTGAACCGCATCAGCATTTTCCTCAATATTTTCGACGTGCACGTGAATCGCACGCCGGTGGCCGGCACCATCAGCGAGGTGGAATATCATCGCGGAAGCTTTCATGTGGCCAGCCGCGAGAAATGTTCCTCCGAGAACGAGCAGAACATCGTCACCGTTCAGGGCGAAGGCTCGCCCGTGGTATTCAAGCAGATTGCCGGCCTGATTGCGCGGCGCATCGTGTTCAACAAGAAGCCGGGCGACCATGTCGCGACGGGCGAACGCGTTGGGTTGATCAAGTTTGGCTCGCGCATGGATGTGCTGCTGGCGCCGGAGTGGGAAATCACGGTACGGCCCGGCGAGCGTGTCAGCGCTGGTTCGAGCGTCATCGCGCGGCGGCGGGAGCCGGACCATGGGGCTTAGAGACCGGCTGGTGGATCCCAAATCGCCGGACCGGCGGCCGCGGCGCGCGGCTTACGCGCTGCCCACGCTGTTTACCGCGGGCAACATTTTCCTGGGCTTTCTCTCGATTTTGGCTTCGTTTCGCGGCGCCATGATGGCGGCTGTCGGCGGCGCCGGCGCGGCGGAGCAATTCGGCGTGGCGGCCAAGGCTATCGGCGCGGCGGTGGTGCTCGACGGACTGGACGGGCGCATCGCCCGCATGACCAATACCACCAGCGATTTCGGCCGCGAGATGGATTCGCTGGCCGACGTGGTGAGCTTCGGAATGGCTCCCGCGGTGCTGGCGTTTTCCTGGGGCGTACAGTTTCTGGGCCCGGGGATGGGCGATAAGGTCCGCAGCCAGATTTTCAATGCCGGCTACTTCATCTCGTTCCTGTTCCTGCTCTGCGGCGCCGCGCGGCTGGCGCGTTTCAACGTTCAGAAGAACCCCATTCCGAAAAATCCCGGCCGCCCGGACCGCAAGTACTTTGTCGGTCTGCCTATTCCGGCCGCCGCAGGCATGGTGGCCGCGGTGGTGTGGGCGTTCGGCGCCGAGCCGCTCACGTGGTGGCCGGCTTCGGTTGTGTGGCTGGGTTTGCTGCTGTTGCTGGGTTTCCTGATGGTGAGCACCTGGCGTTATTACAGCTTCAAAGGCATCGGCCTCTCGAAGCCCTATACACCGCTGATCGTGATTCTGGCCGGGGCCGTCGTCTTCGGCCTCTGGAATTACTCGCAGCCGATGTTCCTGGCGCTGGCGGGCGGCTACGTGGCCAGCGGGATTTTGACTCGCATTGGCGGCTCCATCCGCCGCCGCTTGCGCCCGGCACCCGCGCCGCCGGCACCGGAGCACCAGGTTGGCTAAGACGCCGGTCTGTAACAACCGCACCGACCGCTCCCTACGGTCGCGGCTCCGATGCGCGGTTGAACGTTGGGACGTTAGGAGCCGGCAGTCGGCGATTAAGAAGGTTATTCTATGACAGGTCCTAAGACACCGGTGATCGCGCTGATTGGCAGCGAATCGCTGATGGGCCGCGAGCTCCGCGATATCGCCGCAACCAGCTCACCCGAGCTGACGCTCAAGCTGATCGCCGCCGAGGACGAAGAGCCCGGCGCTCTCACGCGCGTGGGCGACATGCCGGCCGTAGTGAGTGGCCTGGACGCCGAGTCGCTGGCCGGCGCGCGCGCGGTTGTCCTGGCCGGTGGCGCCGAATCGTCGCGAAAGGCGCTCGAACTGCTGGACTCCGGCGAAGACACCGCGGTGATCGATCTCACCGGTGTTGCCGAGGAGTTGCCGGACGCGCGGCTGAGGGCGCCGCTGGTGGAAGGCGAAGGCGAATCCGAAGACGATGCCGGCGCCCGAGTCCATGTGATCGCCCATCCCGCGGCCATCGCTCTGGCGCTGTTTCTGCGCCGGTTGCATGAGCACGACCCAATCCGGCGCAGCGTGGTCGAGATCTTCGCTCCGGCCAGCGAGCACGATGCCCGCGGCGTGCAGGAGCTGCACCAGCAGACCCTCAGCCTATTTTCGTTCCAGAAGCTTCCCCGCGCCGTGTTCGACGCGCAACTCAGCTTCAACCTGCTGCCGCGCTATGGCGAAGAGGCGCCGGCCTCGCTCGAAGACACGGAGCTTCGCATTGAGAGGCATCTGGCGACCTTGCTGGCGCTGCCCGGGGAAGGCAGCGGGGCGCCACTCCCTTCGCTGCGGCTGATTCAGGCGCCGGTTTTTCATGGCTACAGCATTTCGGCGTGGGTGGAATTCGACGGCAATCCGGGCGTAGAGGCACTGGAAGCGAGCCTGGCCGCGGGACCGATCGAGGTGCGCACGGGCGAATTCGAACCGCCCACCAACGTGGGCCAGGCGGGCCAGAGCGGTATTGCCGTGGGCGCCGTCTCGGTGGACCGCAACAATCCGGAAGCCTGTTGGTTCTGGCTGGTGGCGGACAATTTGCGGCTGGCCGCGGAAAACGCCGCGGAGGTGGCGCGACAATTACCATGACCCGGTTTGCTCCTGCATGGCTGGCGATAGCGGCCCTGGCTGGCTGCGGTTACCACATTTCCGGACAGGGCGATCTGATGCCCAAGAGCATCCACACCATCGCCGTCACGCCGATGAGCGCGAGCCGCTATCAACTGGCGCGCTTGCTGCCCGCCGATATCACGCGCGAGCTGATCTCCCGCACAAAATACAAGGTGATCGACGATCCTAACCAGGCAGACGCCGTGCTGAGCGGCCACGTAGCCAACTTCTCGAATTTCCCCACCCTGTTCGATCCTGCGACCGGACGCGCCACCAGCGTCGAGGTGGTCGTCACCCTGCAAGTTGCGCTCGTCGAGAGGAGCAGCGGCAAAACGCTATTTACGCGGCCCAACATGGAAGTGCGCGAGCGCTACCAGATTTCCACCAACCCGCAGCAGTATTTCGATGAGAGCGGCACCGCCATTCAACGGCTGAGCAAAGACGTGGCGCAATCCGTGGTGAGCGCCATTCTGGAGAACTTCTAATGGCAAGTGGGCAAACTAAAGCGTGCCCTACCATATGACCGCTCCGCAATTCCTTGCGCGCGTCAAGAGAGGCGGGCCGCCGCCAGTGGCGCTGCTGCTCGGGCCCGAAGCCTACCAGCGCCGGCAAGTGAAGCAGGCTCTGATCGCTGCGTTTCCGCCCGACGCCGTCGCCACCCACGACCTGGCCGAGGTTTCGCTCGCCGGCATACTGGACGACGCGCGGTCGCTTTCTCTGTTCGCCGCTGAGCGGCTGATCTGGGTGGTGAACGCGGAAGCAGCCTTGCCGCGCAGCCGGGCAACCGAAGCGGACGGCGAAAGCGGAACCGCCGCCGATGGTGACCCTGCGCCGTTGGCCGCCTATGTGACAGATCCGACGCCCGGCGTGGCACTGGTGTTCGAGGCCAGCCGCTTCGATTTCGAGGGCGACGACAAGCGCAAGCTGGAGCGCGTGGCGAAGTTCTATGCGGCCGTCCCGGAGACGGTGGAACTGCGGCGGCTCGACGCGCACTCCGCGCGGCTGGAGGCGGAGCGGTTGGCAATTGCCGCCGGCGCACGCCTGGATGCGGAAGCGCTCGACCTGCTGGTGGAATCGCTGGGCGCCGATTTGGCGCGCATTGCGGTGGAAATCGAGAAGCTGGCGTTGTATGCCGGCAACCGCGCCGTGGGCGTGGAGGACGTCGCTGCGCTAGTGCCGGACGCGCGCGCGTCCAACATCTTCGCATTAGTTAATGCGCTAGGCCGCCGCGACCGCGCACGGTCGCTCGAAATCCTCGACACTCTCACGCGCGAAGGCGAATACCTGCCGCTGGCACTGGCATTCCTTTCCACACAATTCCGCATGGCGCTGGTCGCGCGCGAAGCCAACCTGAAAAGCGCGCAACAGATCCAAGGGCATTTCACGCGGCTGGGTGTCCCCATATGGGGATCGCGCGCCGAGCAGGTGCAGCAGACTGTCACCAGGTTCAGCCAGGCGCAACTCGAGCGCGCCATCAAACTGACTTTCGAGGCCGACCGCGGCATGCGGGACGCACACCCGGACGACCGAATCGTCACGGAGCGCTTCATCCTCGACTTAGCCGGCAATCAGTCCGGATGAGCGGGGGCGATACCGACGATGTGATGGAGTTGTCCGGCATGACCGCTCCCTCCGGTCGCGGCTCCGATGTTCGGAGCCGCGTTTCGGAGCCGCGACCGGAGGGAGCGGTCATGCAGATAGAAGCGCTCCATCACACGGCCGAAGACTAGAACACGAATTTGACCGCCAGTTGCAGCAGGCGCGGCGAACCAGCCTGCAGGATCTGGCCGAACGCCGGAGACTCCAGGTCGTTCACGGGCAGTCCGAAATTCGGATGGTTGAGCAGGTTGAAGCACTCCGCGCGGAACTGCACGCGGCGCGTTTCGTCGATGTTGAAGTACTTGAACAAAGAAACATCGGCGTCTTGGATTCCCGGACCGCGCACCACATTGCGGCCTTCGTTGCCGAACTGGCCCGCTTGCGTTTGCGGGTTCAGTTGCAGGAAAGGCGCGCGGCTCACCCATTCGTTCGCCGTGTGCGGTTGATCCACGTTGGGATTGGAAATCAGATCGGGCCGGCTGGAATAGAAACCGCTGATTTCGGGCGCGCTGCCCTGCAGGGAAACGTCGGCGCTGTCGTAGACGGTGAACGGCGTGCCGGTGGATAGGGTGCTGATGGCGTTGAGTTGCCAGCCGTTGGTGAGGAAGGCCGCGGCCCGCGGAGCGGCCCGCCAGGTGGGCAGCGCCCAGGATCCGCTGAACACGAAGCGGTGCGTGGCATCGAACAGCGACGGGCCATGCTCAGCCGCCAGGTCAAATGGGTTTTGCGCCAGGTCGTTTTCGCCGGCCACCAGTGTGGGCGCCGAACCAGCAACGTTCAGCGACGAAATATAGTCCAGGCTCTTCGAGTACCAGTACGAGACCAGGAAACTCAGGCCGTGCGCGTACTGCCGCGAAAATGCCACTTCCAGCGCGTGGTAAGTGGAACTGGAATCGTCGGCGAGCAATCCGACCGATCCGTAATTGCAAATGCCGGCGGAGTTGCACGTGGTGTACTCGCGGATTTCGTTGTTGTTATTCGCGTTGACGCCTGGTCCGTAGATAGACGGATTGGCTTCGATGAAGCGCGGCAGATGCGTGCCCTTGTTGCCAACGTAGCGAACGTCGAGCAGATAGTCTTTCGCGAGCGCCCGCTCGATGGAGAGATTCCAATTCTGCGAGTACGGCGGTAGCATTCCCGATTGCACGGTAAGGACGGTGGCCGGCGCGACGAAATTCCCGCTGCTGAACGGGGTAGCAGCGCCGCCATAGGGATTGGCCAGATCGAATCCCGGGCCGGGCAACTGATACGCCTGGGTCCACGGCAGTGCGCTGATGGACGCCTGCAGCGGACCTCCCACGCCATTGGTAAAACCATCGTAGAAAATGCCATAGCCGGCCCGCATGACGGTTTTGTTGTCGCCGAAAGGATCCCACGCAATGCCCACGCGCGGCATAACCTCGCGATAGTCGACGGCTGCGACGCCCGCCGGAACGCCAGGATCGCCGGGGAACAACAGCCCTTCCGGCGCGTTCGGATAGACAGTCGATTGTACGCCAGGCGCCCAGGCATTCATGCGATTCCGAATATCGACGTAGGGCGTGTTCACCTCGTAGCGCAGGCCGAAGTTGAGAGTCAGGCGCGAGCTGATCCGGAACTCATCCTGTGCGTACCCGGCCGCGACCCACTTACGAAGCCCGCGGTTGAAGTCGCCGCCGCCCTGGAAGAACTGCACCGACTGCCCCAGCAGGAAACTGGCAAAGGAATCGCTGGCGGGGAACGGGGCGAAAACGAAGAAGCCGTTAGTCGCGATGCCGAGAGTGGCATTGATCTGTTCGCGCGTAACATCGGCGCCGAACTTGAGGTTGTGGCGGCCGCGCGTCATCGCTACCGAGTAAGATCCCTGGAAGTCGTTCTGATAAGTGTTCTGCGGGCCGGTAATCGGATTGCCGAGAGACGCATAGCCGCTCACGATCAGATACGGAACGCCTTGGTTCAACGCGAGGGTAGGCTGATATTGAAACCCGAGGTCGCTCCCCGGCGCGTGATTCACCGCTTGTCCAGCCAGAAAGACATTGCGGAAGAAAGAGGCGCGCGCGGTCTCGACCGTCTGCGGGGAGATCAAGTGGACCCAGGAGCCCGTGACGGAGTTGGTGACGATGTCGTCGGTGACCGGGAAACCGGGGACGCCGGCTCCAGCGATCGGCAGTGGGTCGAACTCGCCGAGCGACGACGTGGAGTACCGCACAAAGAACTGGTCGCTCGGGCCGAAGTAGTGATCGAAGCGGAAGCCGCCCTGGTTGTAGTTATTCGATCCGAGCTGGGTGGATTCAAATACGTTAGTGCCGATATTCGGCAGCGGATATAGTTTCTCCGCCAGTAAAGCGATCGGGCTTTGCATGTACGGCGCAATCTGGTTGCCTGGAAACGGCTGGCCAGTGAACTCGTTGATGAGGGGAACGGGTTGCCCGGTGGAGGGGTCGGTGAGTCCGGAAAAGTCGCCTGTCCGCTCCGCGGCGGTAGGTACGATCGCGGCCTGGGTTTCGCCGGCGGAATCGCGCTGTCCTTCATAGTAGAGGAAGAAGAACTCTTTGTCCTTGCGGATAGGTCCGCCGAGCGTGGCGCCATATTGGTTGCGGTGCAGCGGCTCGGTCTGGGAGGCGAAGAAGTTGCGTGCGTCCATGGCGTCGTTCCGGAAAAAATCGTAAACGTCGCCGTGAAAATAGTTGCTTCCCGACTTAGTGACTACCGATGTCGTCGCGCCGCTCGTATCTCCATACTCGGCGGGAGCGTTCAGCGTCAAAATGCGAAACTCATTTACCGCGTCTACCGGCGTGCGCAAAGCGTAGCCGCCATTCACGCTGTCCACGTTGCTGGCGCCGTCGAGCAGATAATTGTTCGATTCCGGCCGCTGCCCATTGACGCCGTAAGCTTGGCCGCTACGCGCGATGCCGCCCGCCTCGGCAAGGCCCGCGGTCATCGGTGCGACTCCGGGCTGCAAAAGGCCGAGCTGCGTCAGGTCACGTCCATTCAGCGGAAGATCGGTTGCTTCCTTCCCGGAAATCACGTTGCCGAGAGTCTGGCTGGTGTCCACTGTTACCGCTTGACCGGAGACGCTCACCTCGGTGTGCCCGGTGGCGATCTGCAACTGCACCGGCCAGGACACCACCTCGCCGATGTCGACTCGAATGGATGAGGCGGAATACGGCGCGAATCCCTGGGCCTTCACCTCGAGCAAATACGCACCGATGGGTAGGTCTGAGAAATGGAACGCTCCCTGGCGGGAGGACAGAACGGTCCGCGTGAGGCCGGTTTGCGCGTTGTGGACGCTGACTTCGGCGCTCGACAC
>JBELAO010000029.1:0-60290 GCA_049508735.1 Bryobacteraceae bacterium
GGAGGAACCCGCGCAAGAGATCGCGGTAGCTGGCGGCATGGAGAGATTCAGACATGGAATGTGGGGCAGGCGCTATCGTCTGCCAACTCCAGGAAACAACTTGTTGGCAGGCGAAAGCGCCTGCCCACCACTCTAGCTCATCTCCAACATGCGCTGGATGGGGCGGAGGGCACGCTGGCGCAGATCTTCGTCGAGAGCGATCTCCGGCGTGCGATCGCGCATTGCCAGGTACAGCTTCTCCATCGAGTTGAGCTTCATGTGAGGGCATTCGCTGCACGCGCCGCCTTCGCCCCATTGGCAGCCGCCCTCGCTGGGAGCCGGAATGAACTTCTTCTCCGGGCAGGCCTTCTCCATCTGATGAAGGATGCCGGTTTCGGTGGCGACGATGAATTCGGCCGCCGCACTCTCGCGGGCTGTCTTGAGGATTCCGTTGGTCGAGCCGATGTAATCGGCATGGCGCAGCACCGCTTCCCGGCACTCGGGATGGGCCAGCACTTTGGCGTGCGGATGGCGTTCTTTCAGTTCGATTAGCCTGCGCTCGGAGAATTGCTCGTGCACCATGCAGCTTCCCGGCCAAAGCCGCATTTCGCGTCCCGTGTTCCGGATCAGGAAGCGGCCCAGGTGCTGGTCGGGCGCGAACAGGATCGGCTGCTCGGGCGGAATCTGCCGGATAATCTTCTCCGCGTTGCTGGAAGTGCAGATGATATCGCTGAGCGCCTTGACCTCGGCGCTGCAGTTGATATAGGTGATCGACAGATGATCCGAATAACGCCCGCGAAACGCGCGGAACTCGTCCGCCGGGCAGCCATCGGCCAGCGAACAGCCCGCCGCCAGGTCGGGCAGCAGAACCAACTTGGACGGGTTGAGAATCTTGGCCGTTTCGGCCATGAACAGCACGCCGCAGAAGACGATCGCGTCGGCAGAAGCAGCCGCGGCTTGCTGCGACAATTGCAGGCTGTCGCCGACAAAATCGGCCACGTCCTGAATTCGCGGTTCCTGATAGAAGTGCGCCAGGATGACGGCATTCATCTCGCGTTTGAGCCGCGTGATTTCCGTGGCGAGATCGACGTGCGCCAGTGCCTCGTGGCTCTCGGTTTGCGGGGAAGCTGTCACTAGGCCCATCTACGCATACTCGTGGAGCAAAAAGCAACTTGCTGCGGCGAACGATTATCGCCTCGAACGGCCGGCGGCGTTTTTCACGCGATCACGCGCAGGCTTTCGCCGGGAAATTCGAGACACAAGCTCTTGTTGTCGCCGAGCGCCGCGAACTGGGCGAGCGAGAGTTCGGCCGCGATGGAACCGGAGAACTCCAGGCGCACCGATTGCGCTCTCGGCGAGACGCGGATCAACTCTGCCGCAACCAGGTTCGGCGCCGGCGGCGAATCGGCGCGGTGCGGGCGCACGGCCGCGGCACGGATGGCCACCCATACGCGATCGCCGCGCAAGTGACCGGGAAGATAAGGCACGGTCAGCGAGAAGCCGCCCAGGTCCAGGCGGCTCAGGTTGGCGGCGCGATCGAGCGTCGAGATGGTGCCTGGCAAGACGTTCTCATAGCCGGCCAGCCGCGCCGCTTCCGCCGTCGCCGGCTGGTCCAGGACAGTCCGCGGCGCACCGCGCTGCACAATCCGGCCGCGATCGAGCAAGGCCATTTCCGAGGCCGCCGTGCAAGCCAGGTCGAGGTCCCGCGCAGCCATCAGGATAGGGCCGCGGAAGTGCGCGCGGATCAGGCCGAAAAGCGCGCCATCGATTCCGGCATCGTCGGCCAACAGCAACGCGGGGGCGCCAATCAGCGCGCGGGCAATCGAGCAGCGCAGCCGCTCGTCGGGACCGGCATCGGCGGGCCGCAGCTCAGCCGCTTCGGCAAGCGCGAAGTGCTCGATGGCTTCGGCCACGCGGCGATGACGCTCCAGGCGCCGAAACCGGTGCGCCGCGAATTCCAGGTTCTGCCGCAGTGTGCGATGGGGAAACAGCGAATCGGTTTGCGAGATATAGCCGCAGCCGCGGCGGACCGGCGGCAGATCGACGCGCGCCTGGCCATCGAACAGGATGGCATCGTCCAGCAGGATGCGGCCTTCGTCGGGCGTGGCAAGGCCGGCCACTATTTCGAGCAGCAGCGTCTTGCCCGCGCCCGTCGGCCCGATCAGCGCCGTGATTCCCGCGCCAAGGCTGAAATCGACCTCCAGCGCGAACGCTTCCGAGACCCGCTTCTTGATGCGAATGCCGGTCATCGCCCAGCCTGCCGTTCCACGCTGGATGCGCCTTCGCCCCGCAACCACAGGGCGAGTGCTTGGCCGGCCAGAGCCGTCAGCAAAACGGCGCCGGCGGGCGGAAGGCTCATCCGGCCTAGGATCCACAGCGCCACCGCGACCTCCAGCATGGCCTCCGCAGACACGTGCACCGCCGCTCGAAGCGCGGCGCGGCCGTCCAGTGGCAGCGCCAGCGTCCAGAAGATGCGCAGGTCGGAAGCGCCGGCCATGCGCGCCGCCTTCACGTAGCCGGGATTCAGGGATTGAAACGCCGCGCGGCACGCCGAAAACGTGTAGGGAACCGCGCGCACCAGGCCGGCCGCCACCGCCACCCGCCAGGTGAAAACGGGCGCCGTCAGCGCCGCGACGATCACCGCCGGAAAGATCGAAAGAAATCCTGCCAGCAACGTGACCGCCGGCCAATTGCGCCGCGCCAGCAGCCAAGCGGGCCAGGGCGCGATCATCAGCGCCAGGAGGCTCACCAGCAGCGCCACGCGCAGGCTGAACCACAACGGCGACCAATCGGCTGTCATCAAAGGACCTTCAATTATAGCGGCCGGAAGCGGGCGCTGAAGTGGCGCAGAAAGGGCGGTTCCTCGGCAATCTCCAGACCGCGTATGTCGCGTTTGCGGGCGTTGACCTCCAGCACTGCTTCCACGACGTAGTCGATATGGCTTTGTGTGTAGACCCGGCGCGGAATCGCCAGCCGCAGCAGCTCATGCCGCGCCGCCGCGCCGAACATTACCGAGCCGATCTCGACTGACCGTATGCCGGCGTGCCGGTACAGTTCCACCGCCAGCGCCTGGCCCGGAAACTGATGCGGCGGGATGTGCGGCAGCATTCTGGCGGCATCGATGTAGATGGCGTGGCCGCCGGGAGGTTCGACGATCGGCACGCCGTGGTCGGCGATGTGGCGGCCCAAATAGCCAGTGGAAGCGATCCGGTAGCGCAGGTAATCCGGCTGGAGGATTTCCTCCAGGCCCACTGCGATGGCATCCAGATCGCGGCCGGCCAGCCCGCCGTAAGTCGGGAAGCCCTCGGTGAGGATGAGCAGGTTGGTTTCCTGCTGCGCCAGACGGTCGTCATTGGTGCAAAGAAAGCCGCCGATATTGGCGAACGCGTCCTTCTTGGCGGAAAATGTGCACCCGTCGGCCAGCGAAAACATTTTCTGTGCGATTTGCTTGGGCGACCAATCCGCATACCCGGCTTCCCGCTCGCGGATGAACCAGGCGTTCTCCGCGAATCGGCAGGCGTCCAGGTAGAGCGGAATGCCGTGGCGCGACACGACCCGCTTCACCGCTTCGATATTCGCCATCGAGACCGGCTGGCCTCCGCCGGAATTGTTGGTGATGGTGAGCATCGCCAGCGGAATCTTCTCCGCGCCTTCGCGCTCAATGAGAGCTTCCAGAGCCGCGGCGTCCATGTTGCCCTTGAAATCCAGGCGCGCCTGGGTATCGGCCGCCTCCGGGATGGGCAGATCCACGGCGCGTGCGCCGGTGAATTCGATGTTGGCGCGGGTGGTATCGAAGTGCGTGTTATTGGGAACGACGTGCCCCGGCTTGGTGAGCACGGTGAACAGAATGCGCTCCGCCGCGCGGCCCTGGTGGGTCGGAATGATGTGGCGAAAGCCGGTGAGCGCTTCCACCACCCGCCGCAGCCGGAAGAAGCTCTCGCTGCCGGCGTAGGATTCGTCACCGCGCATCACCGCCGCCCATTGTTCGGTCGACATGGCCGAAGTGCCGGAATCGGTGAGCAGATCGATCAGGATGTGACGGGCTTCGATCAGGAAGAGATTGTAGCCGGCCGCTTCGAGATAGCTTTCACGCTCCGCCAGGCTCGAGTAAGTCAGCGGCTCCACGCTCTTGATGCGGAACGGTTCGATGATAGTGCGCACGACGAGTATTATTTCACCCGGCGCGGCGGCGTGCCTGACGGTCTACCGAGACCGCGCGTCTGCTATGCTAACGGCAGAATATGTAGTCGGGATTCCCTATGACCGTCACTGTAAAAGACACCGGCTTGGTTGTGCCACCCAGCGTTCAGCGCCAGGCTGGCATCAAGCGCGGCGACCGGCCTGATTTCAAGGTCTCCGGCGGCGTGATCACTATCGTTCCCAGAGTTCCCAGTGCCGGCGCCGAATACACGGCGAAGCAGCGGCACATCATCGACACCCAACTGGATGAAGCCGAAAAAGGTCCTTTTCGCGGCCCTTTCAGCACCGCCGCGGAGGCGATCGCCGACATGAATGTCCAACTGAAGAAGCGGGCGGCTCTTAAGAAACCCAAACGCGCCTGATGAAGGTCGAATACAGCCAGGCTGCCATTGAGGCCTTGGAAAACGCGCCTTCCTCCGTTCGCAAGGCGTTTTTCAAGCAGGTGACGTTCTTGGTGCAGAACCTCCAACACCCCTCCCTGCACGCCAAGAAGTACGACGAGAGCAGCGACCGCTGGCAGGCAAGGGTCAACAAGGACTGGCGGTTCTATTTCAAGATCGTCGACGACACGTATCGCATCCTCAAGGTCAAATAGCGCCCGCCGCCTGCTTTCACAAAGGGCCACGGTTTCTTGACCGCCGCCGGTTACTGCTGCGGCAGGAAGGGAACCGCGATCTGCTGGCTCCACGCGGCGCCGGTCGCGTCCTGGCCAGTGAATGTCATCGTCACTGTTGACGGCACCGCAATGTTTCCAGCCTTCAAATTCGCGGAGAGAGAGCCGTGCGCCGGTAGCGTAGCGCTGCCGAAGAACTGCGCGATCGAACTCGCAAAGCTCACGCCGTCTAAAGTGAACCCGGTCACGGTAGTGGGAACCGCGGCGGTATCGCTCAGTGTGACGGTGAAAGAGAACGTGGCGCCCTTCGCATCCGGCGCCTGTTGGTAGACCGGATTCGGCGTCACCGACACGGCCACTTGGGAGGTTGCGGGATTATCCACGGTAAGGGTTGCCGCGGCCGATGACGAACCGAACGTGGGGCTGCCGCCGTAGATCGCCTGTACCGTGTTGTTGGCGGCCAGCAACTTTCCGCCGGAAACCGTGACGGAGGCGGTGGCGCTGCCGCCGGACCCCGCCAGCGTCGCGGTGCCCAGCATATTGCTCCCCAGCGTGAAGGCGACCGGCCCGGTGGGCGACCGGGTGCCGCTGGCGGCCTTCACGGTAGCGGTCAGCACCGCGGACCCGCTCGTCACGATTACTGCCGGGTTCACGGTGAGCGTAAGCGTGGTGTCGGTAATCCCTAGGTTGCCCCATACCGTGACCAGTTTGTATGCGTCCACGGAACCGAGGCCCGTTACCAGGTCGTAACCCGGGCCGGCGGTATAGCCAAAGCTGCCGTTGGTGCAGTCCGGAGTATCCGTTTGGCACGGAACGATGTTGTTGCCCGTGGTCACGTCGTGAAAAACGCCGGACTTGGCTGCCGCCATGCTATACAACTTCGGATTGATGTTGCCCAGGCCCGATTTCGCCTGCACGCCGTTCTCGACCAGGTATTGATTGAGCACGGCGACCATTCCGGCGAAAGAAGGCGCCGCGGCCGACGTGCCGCCCACCCCGCCGACATCGCCGCCGGTAACGATGATGTAGGGGTCGTGGGCATTCGATGCGGCCAGAGCGACGTCGGGCACATCGCGCGCGCCGTCATTGGGGACGCCGGGGCCGGTTTGCCATGCAGGCTTCTTGTAGTACGCGCTCATCCCGCCGGCGCTAGCCGCAAGTCCTCCGCTCGCCGCGGTGTCGTTCCACGCCATCTCGGGGATGTAGGATAGCGCCGAGCCATCGTAGATCCCGTTGGTCGCGCTCCAATAGTTGCCGCTGCCTTCGTTGAATTCCGTCCCGCCCACCGCGGTCACCTCGGGAACGCTGGCCGGCAGGCCAACTGCCAGACCCAGGGTTGCCAACGCGTCCTGATAATCGCAGCCTGCCGCTCCCGAATCGCCCGACGAAGCCAGCCAGGTAATTCCCAGCGCATTGCCTTTCTGGGCCTCCTGCTCATAGTAGTAAAGGCCCAGCCGCTCGATTCCCACGTCGTATTCGCAGAGGCCAAAGCTCTCGCTGATCACGGGCGCCAGGTTGTTGTCGATCGCATAATAAGCCGAATAGTCCGCGTCGTCGCTGAAAACGAAAATCAGCGTCGCCGATCGAGCCATGGCGCCGGCCCATTCCAGGTCCAGGTCCGCCTCGACTTCGTTATCGCCATTGAACCCCGGGTACGTACCGACCGGAACCACCTGTATGTTGGTTGCGGGCAGGCCCCAACTGCCGCGGAACAATGCGATGTCGGCAGGATCGATGTCGCTCTGTCCGACGATCACGATGCTCTGTCCCAAGCCCGTATACCCGTATTCGTACAAGGGGGCGAGATTGTAAATCGTCGCCAGGTCGTCCGGCAGCAGGAAGTGGGTTCCGTCAGCCGCCGTGTAGTTGGGCAGGGCTTGCCTGCGCGGCGCCCTTGGGTGAAAGTCGTGCAGGCCCAGGACACCCGCCACCATGGGCTGGATGGCCGCCGGCAAGGACACTTCGGTAGAGTTCGCGAAGTGAGTTTCGCCAGCCACCTGGTAGCGGTGAATTTCCGTATGGAGGGCTGCCTGCACCTGGCCGGCCGTGCCGCTGAAGCTGATGAAGTCGCGGCCGCGCGCCGTATACTGCACGGCGAAGCCCTCTGAGCGCAACCAGGCGGCGACGTTGTCCAGATCCGCCGCGCTGGCCCCGAACCGCTCGGCGTAACCTTCCGGCGTCAGCCAGTTGTGGTAGTTCGGCGATGCGGAGTCCTGCTGCTCCGCCAGCAATCGATCGAGCGCGGCTTGCTGAGCGGCGGACGGCCTTAGCATCAGCGTGATGTTGCCGAGCCGGAAACCGGGTTCCACCGCGCCCCGATCGAACTTCGGCTGCGCCTGACGAGGAACACTGCCCCTGACGGCTACCGAATGGCGGGCATCGATCGCGCTCGTGATGCGATCCTGCTGGGCCGGCAATATGGAAGCGAACAAGCCGGCCAGGAGCACGGTGAGGACACTACGGCATGATGACATGACTCGTTGTACCGCCGCGGGCAAGGTGGTGTCCATTACCAAAAGGTTCACAGGCGGATATACCCGGAAGGTAAGCAGGAGCGCTGGCAGAGCGCCCGTTCGCCGCCGCGCGATGGGACCGGCTGAGCAGTTAAAGCCCGGAGTTGCCGCCGGAAGATGGCGTAAGGGCTGTCGGGACAAGGAGTTGGGTAGGGCGGCCGTCCCCTACCCTCGATAGTCCAGCACTACCAGTGTGATGTCGTCGGATTGGGGGGCGCCTTCGGTGAAATCGTGGACGGCGCCTTGAATGGCGTCATGCAGCCCGGACGAGGACCCGGCAGCGTGGGCGCGGACCAGGTCAAACAGGCGCTTGCGGCCGAAGAACGCGCCGTGCGCGTCCTGGGCCTCGGTGACGCCATCGGTGTAAATCACCAGTTTGTCGCCGGGCGAGAGCTGACGTCCGGCAAGATCGTAAGTAGATCCCTCGAGCAGGCCGACCGGAACGCCGGTGGCTTCGAGTTCCACGGTTTCGCCGCTGGGCCGAACCACGATCGGCGGGCAGTGGGCGGCGTTGACGTAATCGAGCCGCCCGCTTTGATCCAGCAGACAGTAGAAAACCGTGGCGTATTTCTCGCCGCCGGTTCGATCGATCAGAAATGCGTTGAGCCGGCCCATGCGGCGAGCCAGCACGTCGGCGTGATCGCTCGCCGGGATGAGGGCGCCCTGCAGTAGCGCAGCCAGCAGCGCGGAGCTGACGCCCTTGCCGGAAACATCGGCCACCACCGCGCCCCAACAGCGTTCGTTGACGGCCATCACGTCATAATAGTCGCCTCCCACCTGCGCCGAAGCCACGCTGCTGCCCGCCGCGCGCAGCCAGCCGGCGGAGGGCAGGGTGGGCGGCAGGAGGCTTTGCTGGATATCGCGCGCGACCTTCAGTTCCTCTTCCATGCGCTGCTTGGCGCGCTCTTCCTCGAGCAGACGCGCGTTTTCGAGAACGGTGGAGGCTTCCATTGCCAGCGTCTGGAGCAGCTCGCGATTGCCGCCCGCCATATCGGCCGCGGCCAGGCGCGAATCGAGATACAGCACGCCCACGGTTTCGGCGCCGGTAGTCACTAGACTGGTAGTGTCGCCCTGCCCGGCTCGGATGCGCACCAGGGGCACGCACACCACGCTGCGCAGATCCAAATCCGCCACCGTATGCTCGGCGGTCTGCCCGCCGGCGCTCGCGTCGAAGTTCATGGACAGCAACTCGCGCCGGTGCTGCAGGGCGCGATGAATGACGGCGCGCGGCACGCGCAGCTCGTCGAGCGGCAGTTTGTGGCCGCGGCGATGGCGGGCCACTCTGGTCTCCAGCCCATCGCCCGTCTTGAGCAGCAGGAAACCTCGCTCGCAGCCGGTGACGGCCAGCGCGGTATCCACCACCTGCGCCAGCACGTCTTCGAGCGAGAACGAGCCTTGCAGCGTGCGCGCCAGGTCCAGCACGGCGCGCAGCCGGGCGAGGCCGCCGCCCAGCAGAGGCGCGCCGGAGGTGGTTTCCGGAGCCGCCATCTGCTCCATCAAACGCCGCAATTCCGCGCCATCCATCATGAACAGAAGCTGGTAGGAATCCTGGGCGCCGAAATCGATGCGGTCGGAATTGGCCAGCGGCTGCCGTTCGATACGCTGGCCGTTGACGAAGATGCCGTGGCGGCTGCCGGCGTCTTCGAGCACGTAGCCGCCATGTTCGAACAGGATGCGCGCGTGCGTCCGCGAGACCCGGCTGTCGCGCAGGATCAGATGGCTTTGCGGCTGGCGGCCGATCAGGAACGGGAGCGGCTGGAGGGAGACGCGGGTGCGATGGCCGCCGGGATCGGTGACGATCAGCGAAGCCGGATCGGGGGCGGGCGAAGCGGCAGCGGCCGGTTCCATTTACTCAGGCCGGGCGTGTGCGCGCCGTGCCCGTGTGCCGCCGGCGGGTGGCTTCGCAACGCTTCTTGGTTCCTGGCGCACCGTCTCGATTTCGCGTGCCCGCAGCGTCTGGCAATGCGCACAGTAGCCGCCCACTTCGGTGCGCGCCACCAGGATCTGAAATCCGAAGTGGTTTTCAATCTGCTTGCGCAGGCGCTGTAGCGGCTCGCCGAAAAACTCCTCCACGCGGCCGCACCGCAGGCAGACCACGTGAGCGTGCTCCTGCTTGAGGCGGGTTTCGTAATAGTGCTGGTCGCCGCCGTAGTGCATCAGGTCAAGCTCATCCACCAGGCCGCCGGCTTTCAGCATCTTCAGCGTGCGATACACCGTGACGCGATTGATTTTCGGATCGCGTTCCTTGGCCATGCGATAGAGCTGGTCGACATCCAGGTGGGCGCCCGTGCGGTCGATCAATTCGAGCAGGATCTGCCGCTGGCGTGTGAGGCGAACCCCACGCTCCTTCAGCGACCCTTCCGTCGAATCCTGCGCCATGGCGGAACCATCCAATTCTACCAGGAGCGGAGAAGCGCCGAGCACACTTTCAGCCGCGCCTCGGGAACTGGAAGGCGGCCGCGAGCGGAAAGTGGACTGCCAGTGCTTCAAAATAACAATAGAGCCGGATGCCGTCTGAAAGCGCGCAGGTTCCACACGTCAATCCCTGGATTGTAGCCGTCGCCGTGATGTTCGCCACCTTCATGGAGGTGCTGGACACCACCGTGGTCAACGTGTCGCTGCCGCATATCGCGGGCAGTCTCTCGGTGAGCGTGGACGAAGCGGCGTGGGCGCTGACCTCCTACCTGGTGGCCAACGCCGTGATCCTGCCCATGACCGGATGGCTGGCCAGCCGCTTCGGGCGCAAGAACATCCTGATTACGGCCGTATTCGGATTTACAGCGGCTTCGTTCCTGTGCGGGCTGGCGCCGTCGCTGAGCATGTTGATCTTCTTCCGCGTGCTGCAGGGGGCTACCGGCGGAGCGTTGCAGCCGCTCTCGCAGGCGGTGATGCTGGAGGCGTTCCCGCCGCGCGACCGCGGCAAGGCGATGGCGTTCTGGGGCCTCGGCATCGTGGTGGCGCCCATGCTCGGCCCCATGATCGGCGGCTGGCTGACCGACAACTGGAGCTGGCGGTGGGTGTTCTACATCAATCTGCCGGTGGGCCTGGCGTCGATTATAATGACGCGGCTGTTCATCTTCGATCCGCCCTACATTCGCCGCCGCGGATTGGGAATCGACTATTGGGGCATCGGCCTGCTGGCGGTGTGGGTGGGCGCGCTTCAGATAGTTCTCGACAAAGGGCAGGAGGCGGACTGGTTCGGCTCCCACTGGATTACCGCGCTGGCTGCGGTCGCGGTGGCGGGCCTGGTGATTTTCGTGGCGCACGAGTTTTCCACGCGCGACCCGGTGGTGCGCCTGCGCGTATTCAAGGAGCGGACCTACGCCGCCGGCGTGTTTCTGATGACCGTGCTCGGTTTCGTGCTGTACGCCAGCCTGCTGTTATTGCCGATCTTCTTGCAGACGCTGCTCGGATACTCGGCGCTCGATGCCGGTATCGCCATGGCGCCGCGCGGCCTGGGATCGTTCCTCATGATGCCGGTGGTCGGCACCGTGCTGGGCCGCTTCGACCCGCGCAAGGTGCTGGCCTGCGGCCTGACCATCGCCGCCTGGACCCTCTATGAGCTGGGGCGGCTGAATCTGAACGCCGGATACTGGGATATCTTCTGGCCGCAATTCATCCAGGGCGCCGCGCTGGCGATGCTGTTCGTGCCGCTGACCACCGCCACCATGGACCGCATCTCGCGGGAAGAGATGGGCAACGCCACCAGCATGTTCAACCTGATGCGCAACCTGGGCGGCAGTTTCGGCATCGCCAGCGCCACCACGTATTTGTTCCGGCGCCAGCAATACAATACGCAACTGCTGGGGGCGCACGTCACCGCGCTGAACCCGCAGGTGCGGGCCATGGCGCGGGGCATCCAAACCAGCATGATCGCGCGCGGGAGCGATCCGGTTACCGCCCTCCACCGCGCCTATGGAACGATTTGGGGCATGGTCCAACGGCAGGCCTCGATGGTCTCCTTCGTCGACACGTTTCTGGTACTCTCGGTGGTTTTTCTCCTCATGCTGCCGTTGCTGCTGGTGATGAAGAAGCCGCGTTATCAGACCCGCGGCGGCGCCATGCACTAGGGGGCGTTTCGCATTTGTTGCGACAGGACCGCTCCCTATGGTCGCGGCTCCGATGTGCTCGGAGTCACGTCCGCATTCGGAGCCGCGACCACAGGGCGCGGTTGGCGCGGCCATCACGCAGTCAGCCTCTGGCTGTTACCCTTCGCCCCATTGCGTGACGCGTTGTGCCGTGCGATGCTTTGACTGACCGGTCCGGAGTGCTGGACCGTACGGAG
Organism: Bryobacteraceae bacterium; assembly: GCA_049508735.1. Classification (GTDB taxonomy): domain Bacteria; phylum Acidobacteriota; class Terriglobia; order Bryobacterales; family Bryobacteraceae; genus Bog-375. Next base: position 11,591 of record JBELAO010000029.1, read on the forward strand.
GATTCGTGAGAAAAGAGATCGTAATGGGAACCGTGCTGCTGTTGCCGCTGCTAGCGGCTGCGGCCGACTTCACCCCGCTGGGGCTGAAGCCCGGTTTGTGGGAATCCACGGTGAATATGAAGACTGGCTCGCCAATGGCCAGCATTCCGCCCGAGCAGCGCGCGCAGATGGAAGCCGCCATGGCGAACATGCCGCCCGCGCGGCGTGCGCAGATGGAAGCCATGATGGCGGGGCGGGGTCAGCCCACCGTGACGAAGGTGTGCCTGACGAAGGAGTCGATGAGCAAAGCGCTCGACTTCAGCGCCCAGCAGCGGAAAAACTGCCAGGTCAAAGTGGTCAGTTCGTCCTCCACCAGCCAGCAGGTTGACATGGAATGCACCATGGATAACAACAAACTGACGGGCACCATGACGTTCGAAGCGCTCAGCCCGGAGTCCGGCAGGGCGACCATACAGATGAGCCAGGACGGCGTCCAGAAGATGAACATGACCGTCAATACGAGGTACCTCGGCCCGGACTGCGGGGACGTGAAACCGCGGTAAGGCCGTAACGCCGCGGTCTTTGCCGCCGGTGCCTGGAAAGAGCACCGTCGGCAGGACCGCCGGCGTCACAATCACCGGCCTTCCGAAAGGCGATCGGCGAGAATGGGAGGCAGGCCGGCTTCGCGAATGCGCCGTTGCGCGGTTGCGATGTCGTAAGCGGCGCGATAGTATTCCACAGCGGCCGTTTCGGAATCGTAGATCAGGTATGCGGCGCGCGGATCGCCATCGCGCGGTTGGCCTACCGAGCCGGGATTCACCAGATAGCCGCAGTCTCCGTCAACCCGCATCACGTCCGGACAGGGCCCCCGCCAAAACGGTGCTATCGTCTCGACCCGCCCGTGATTCCAGATGAAGCCGCCCTGCAGGTGAGTGTGGCCGAAAAACGCCAGCCGCGTCTCCATATATTCGAATGCCACCGAGGCGTCCTCGGCGGACATCATGTATTCATCTTCGTCATAGGGGGTGCCATGGGCCACCTGGAAACCGTCCACCAGCAGCGGCCCTTTCTGGAGCGCCGTCACATAGGCGGCGTTTTCCTGCGTCAACGCCTGCCCCGTCCACAAGGCGGCGTGACGCGCCACGGGGTTGAACCATCCCAGATCCTCCTCGGCCGTCCAGGCGCGGTCGTGATTGCCGCGGATGACCGCCGCGCAGTTGGCCCGCACCCAATCCACCACGGCGTTGGGATCGGCGCCGTAGCCGACCAGGTCGCCGCAGCAGAGGGCTCGGTCGTAGTGGCCTGCGGCGGCGGCCGCCGCGGCCTCGAGGGCCTGCCAGTTGGAATGAAGATCGCTCAGGATCAGGTAGCGCACGCGGGTTAGGGATTCAAGCCTTTCTCAATCGCCGCTGCTTCATTGTAACTGGAGGCTGCGAACGCCGAGCTCACGACGGCGACGGCCGCGATAGCCGCGGTTTCCGCGCGCAGCACACGCGGGCCGAGTGATGCCGCGAGCCACCCGGCGCGCGCCGCGGCATCGCGCTCCTCGTCGGTCCAACCGCCTTCGGGCCCTAACAGCAACCGCACTTCGCCATCGGTTTCGGGCGCTTCGGCAAGCAGGCGCACCAGCGGAAGCGCCGCAGCCTCTTCCAGACGATAACGGGCGCCGGCCGCTTCCATCAAGCAAGCTTGCAGCCGCGCGGCCGGCAGAATCTCTGGTGCGCGCAGGCGGCGCGATTGCTCGGCGGCTTCGCGCGCAATGCGCACCCAGCGTTCGGCGCGCTTGGCGGAAGCTTCGAACAGGCCTTTTTCACTGCGGGCGGTTTCCACCGGCTGGATGCGCTCGACGCCCAGCTCGGTGGTTTTTTCGATCATCCATTCCAGGCGGTCGAACTTGATCAAGGCCGCGCAGAGTGTGATGCGGATCGCGAGCTCCGCCGTTTCGACGGGCTCGATCACGCGAAACACCACGCGCGGGCCGCGCGCTTCGGCGATCTCGGCCAACCAGGCAGCGTGGCCATCGGAGATTTCATACCGCTGGCCGGGCTCGACGCGCAACACGCGCGTCAGGTGGCGGGCGGCGTCGCCGGCCAGTTCGGCCACGCCGCCGCACACCGCATCGACAAAGAATCTTCTTCGCGCCAAGCAACTATTGTAGGGCCGGTAGGACCCGCTTTAGCTTGCCCAAGAAGGAAACGTCAGCCACAGAGGAACGCAGATCAACACGGATGAACACGAAGGGGCCCAAAAACGTCGGTCTTGTTTTTATCTGTGTTCATCCGTGGCGCATCCTGTTTTGGCGTTTTTCGACAAGCGCCTCGCGCACGACCCCTGTGGTACTTTCGAAGTACCATGTTGAAGTTTCTGTTGGGACTCTTTACCGGCGTGCTGCTGGTTTTCCTCGGAGGCATTCTGCTGCTGGTAATCCTGTTTCAATTTCGCGACCGGCCGCCGGAAATCGCCTCCAACTCCGTGCTCGTGGTGCGCCTGGAAGGCGAGATACCGGAGAAGCCTGCCATGGAGGTGCCATTCGCCGAAAACCCGCGCGCCGCCGTCACGGTCGCCAGCGTGTGGATGGCGTTGCGCCGCGCCGCCCAGGATAGCCACATACGTGCGGTCGTTTTGGAGCCGGAGGGCCTGTCAGTTGGCTGGGCCAAGCTCGAAGAGATCCGCAGCGACGTCGAGCAGTTTCGCAAATCGGGCAAGCCGGTCTTCGCCTACCTGCGCAATCCGTCGGCCCGAGAATATTACGTTGCATTGGCCGCCGACCGCATCTATCTCGGCCCGGAAGACCCGCTCATGCTGAAAGGCATGCGCGCGGAAATCCTCTATTTCCGCAATACGCTGGCCAAGCTCGGGGTTTCGGTGGACGTGGAGCACGACGGGAAATACAAAGACTTTGGCGACATGTTCACCCGCTCCGATATGAGCCCGGAAACCAAAGAGGTCCTCAACGCGCTGCTGGACGATCTGTATGGCAACCTGGTTAGCCGAATCGCCGCCGCGCGCGGCAAGCAGCCGGACCAGGTGCGGGCGCTCATTGACCAGGGGCCGTTCAGCGCTCCCGACGCACTGCAGGCGGGGCTGGTGGATGAGCTGCGCTTCGAAGACCAGATGTGGGGCGAACTGCACCAGCGTTTACAGATTGGAGAGCCGAACAAGCTCGCCCTGTCCCGGTACCTGAAGGCCGCACCGCGCACCGTCCCGCGCAATCATTTCGCGCTGGTGGTGGCGGAGGGCGATATCGTTCGCGGCGATCCCAGCGACGATGGCGGCGAAGGCCTGACTTCCTACGGGTTCGACAAGCTGCTCCGCGAGGCTGCCGCCGACTCGTTGGTGAAGGGCATCCTGGTGCGCATCGATTCGCCTGGCGGAGAGGTCACTGCGTCGGACGAGATGTGGCGGGAGATGAGCCTCGTATCCCGCAAGAAGCCGCTGGTGATTTCCATGTCCGACGTGGCCGCGTCGGGCGGCTATTATATGGCGATGACGGGCGACCCGATCGTGGCCTATCCGGAAACCGAAACCGGCTCCATCGGGGTGGTCTTCGGCAAGCCGAACCTGCACGGGCTGTACGACAAGCTGGGCATCTCCAAGGATTCGATCCAGCGCGGGCGCAACGCTGGCATCGATTCCGATTACACCTCGCTCGATGCCGACCAGCGCGCGCTGATGCAACACGGCATCGACCAAAGCTATCACGAGTTCGTGGCCAAGGTCGCCACCGCGCGCCATCGCGCCATCGCCGACATCGAACCGGTGGCTGAGGGGCGCGTCTGGCTGGGATCGCAAGCCAAGCCGCGCGGCTTGGTGGATGAATTGGGCGGCCTCGACGCGGCCGTCACCCTGCTCAAGAAGAAAGCCGGGATTTTTGCCGGTGAGGAGGTCGGCCTGCTGCTCTATCCGGGACGCCGCAGCCTGCTCGATGTCTGGTTGAAACGCTCGCAGGACGACGCGCTCGAAACTAAACTGCGCGCCGTGTTCGGCCGCGTTCCGTTCCGCGCCTGGATGCGCGGCGGCATGCTGCGCATGATGCCCGAATGGATCGAAGTGCAGTAGGGCACGCTTGAGCTTGCCGTCTATTTTTCTCGGCCCCACCCACCCGGTTAAAATAGAGGAAAGCAGGTTCGCGGGCCGAACAGTCGCCCGCGCTTCCGGCTCAGGCCGAGGATTCTTTGCACTCGCATACCAACTCTCATTCCGCTAACGCGGGCGCCGTTTTGCGCTGGTCGCTGGCCGCCACGCTGGTTTTCGTGGCGGTGGAAGTGGTGGCCGGAATGCGCGCCCACTCGCTGGCGTTGCTCTCCGACGCCGGCCACAATTTCACCGACGCGCTGGCGCTGCTGCTGGCCTGGTTCGGCGTATTCTTCCAGTCCAAGCCGGCCGATGAGGTCAAGACTTACGGCTATCACCGCGCCGGCGTGCTGGCGGCGTTCGTCAACGCGGCCACGCTGGTGGCGCTTTCGATCTGGATCCTGTGGGAAAGCGCGCAGCGGTTGCGCCACCCCGCGCCGGTGAGCGCGAGTCTCATGATGGCCGTGGCGGCGCTCGGCCTGCTGGTCAACGGCGGCATCATGCTGGCGCTGCGGGCATCCTCGCGCAACGATCTCAACGTTCGCAGCGCGTTCGTCCACATGCTGGGCGATGCGCTCGGCTCCATCGCCATCGTCATCGGCGCCGTGGCCATCCGCTTCACCGGCTGGCTACAAATCGACGCCTGGCTGTCCATTCTCATCGCGCTGCTGATCGTGTGGACCGCCTGGGACATCATCCGCGAGTCGCTCAACATTCTGCTGGAGGGCCTGCCGCGCGGCCTGAGCCTGAACGACGTCATCTCCGGCATGCGGGACGTGGAAGGCGTCCTCGACGTCCACGACCTCCACATCTGGTGCCTGGGCTCGAGCACCCGCGCGCTGAGCTGCCATGTGACCATTGCCGATATTCCGGTATCGGCCAGCGATGTGGTGCTGCACCGGCTGAACCACGTACTGGCCGAGCGGTTCCACATCTTCCACAGCACGGTGCAGTTCGAGCACTTGAGCTGCGCCATTTCCGAAACCGGCTGCGCCATCCCGGTGTCCGCCGAAGGACACGCGGGCCACCAGCATTAGGCGATCGGCGCCGCACTATCTATCTGAGCCGCTTTTTGTCGGAGCCGGTAGAGCGCCGTCGCGCGGCTTGCCCGTGCACCATCCGGGGCCGTCAGGCCGGCTGAGCCGAGAGTCGTCTCGGCTTTTCTTCGCTCACGCCGATGTCCGATCCCACTAAGCCTCCCGCCGTGTCGCCGCGCCCACTACCGCGGAACGAGTTGTCTGGCGCGCCACATCCCGCTCGATTCGCCGGGCAGTCGAGTTTTGTCGGCACGAGCCGCCGAGACCTCCTTGAGAATCTGAACCGCCAGTTGCTCGATGGAGTCGAGAGCTTCGGTGTTGTTGCGCAATCCATCGGCGGGGAGCGCGGCCAGCCGTAAAGCGATCTCGGCAGCCTGCTTTGCGAGTTGATCCAAGTGTGGGTTCCTGCGGGCGGCTCGGGGCCGTCCAAGAACATCATATCTTTCATGCCTGCCCGCCGGTACCATGTCTTTGGTTAGCGGATACTCCGATGCCGCGATAATTTACATGTTGGAAGACGGCCGGCCCGCCAAGCGCAACCAAAGGGTTGCCTTTTCCGCGAGGCCGCGCTAATATGCAACCTGGAGGTTGCTTAAGATGAGTGATCGCATCGAAAAGCGCATAGAACTCAAGGCGCCGGTTTCGCGGGTCTGGCGCGCACTGACGGACTACCGTGAGTTTGGCGAGTGGTTTCGGGTAAAACTGGATGGCCCGTTCGTGCCGGGTGAAGTATCGCGTGGACACATCACCCACCCTGGCTACGAGCACGTGAAATGGGAGGCTGTGGTGCAGAAGATGGAGCCGGAGCGTCTTTTTTCCTTCACCTGGCACCCCTATTCCGTCGATCCCAAAACAGACTATTCGAAGGAGACGCCCACGCTGGTGGAATTCAAGCTGGAAAAAACCGCCGCCGGCACGCTCGTTCTGCTCACCGAGTCCGGCTTCGACCAGATCCCCGCCGGGCGCCGCCTCGAAGCATTCCGCAGGAATGACGGCGGCTGGACGGAGCAAATGAAGAACATTGAAAGCTATGTCGCACAAACGCCGTAGCGGCAACGCCGGCAAGCGGAGGGCTCAGGCACCGGTCTTTGCCGCTCTCGGCGACGCGACGCGGCTATCGCTGGTTGCCAGGCTCTCGGTTGGGCCGCCCTGTTCGATTTCCCGGTTGACCGGGGGCTCCAGGCTGACCCGGCAGGCCATCACCAAGCACCTTCGCGTGCTGGAGCGGGCTGGAATCGTGCACAGCGTCCGGACGGGGCGCGAGAAGCGATTCGCATTCGATCCGCGGCCGATGGAAGAAATCAAGCAATACCTCGATCTCGTTTCCGAGCAATGGGACCAGACGTTGACCAGGCTAAAGTCGTTTGTCGAAAACTGAGCGTCCAGGGGTTGCGCAATATCGGCACGGCTCGCCGCGGCCATATCGTGAGACGGAACCATTCAGCCGCAAGGTGCGTACGGTATACTGGCGAGCGGAAACCGCGGCCTCGGTCTGTTCGCTTTCCATTGACCAACGACTGGAATAACGCGGAGGATTCCGAGACTGTCCTCCACATGAGGAGATCCAATGAAGAGCAGTATCGTGAGACGACTCGCCCCGATGGTGCTTTCGGTATTAGCCTTCTCGCCCTTGTGCCGGGCGCAATCGCCGGTAGCCGGCGATTGGCTGGGAACGCTGAAAACTCCGGGCCCCACGCTCCACCTGGCCCTGCACATCGTCGCAGCCAAGGATGGCAGCCTCACGGCGACACTGGACAGCGTCGATCAGGGCGCCAACGGCATTCCAGTGAGCGCCATCTCACTCAAGGATTCCAAGCTGAGCATGACCATCGATGCCGTCCATGGGACCTACGAAGGCACTGTCAACAAAGAAGCGACGGAGATCGCCGGCACCTGGACGCAGGGACAATCGCTCGAACTGAATTTCAAACGTGCGCCCGCGCAAACCGCGGCGGCCACTACGGCACAGCCATCGAAGCCCGGTTTAGACGGCCTGGATGACTTCATCACTCAGGCCATGAAGGACTGGAAGGTGCCTGGACTGGCTATCGCAATCGTCCAGGGCGACAAAGTGATTCTCAAGAAGGGTTACGGCTACCGCGATGCGGAGAAGCAGTTACCGGTCACGCCGAATACTCTCTTCGCCATTGGCTCGATCACCAAGTCCTTCACCGTGACTACGCTGGGCATGGAGATGGACGAAGGCAAAATCGACTGGGACAAGCCGGTCCGCGATTATTTTCCCACCTTCAAACTGTACGAACCGGTCCTCACTGAGCAGATGACGATCCGCGATCTGATTACGCATCGCTCCGGCCTTCCGCGTCATGACTTCGTCTGGTACACATCGGACTTCACGCGCGAGGACTTGCTGCGCCGCCTGCAATATCTGGAGCCCAGCAAGCCCCTGCGCACGACGTTCCAGTACAACAACCTGATGTTCATGACGGCGGGCTATATCGCGGGCCAGTTGAACGGCACCAGTTGGGAGGATGCGATCGCCCAGCGCATCTTCAAGCCACTGGAGATGGCCGGCACCAATTTCTCCGAACAGGACACCCAGAACAGCGCCGATTTTGCGCAGCCCTACCGCAAAGGCAGCGACTTGAAGGCTGAACTGAAGCGCATCCCCTTCGACGCCCAATGCCCGAATCGCTGCGCCATGGGACCGGCTGGCGAAATCAACTCGAACGTCGAGGACATGAGCAAGTACCTGCTGTTCCATATGGGCAAAGGCAAGGCCGCCGGCAAGCAGTTGCTTTCCGAGAACAATTCCATTCAGATGCAAACCCCGCAAATGGCGATTCCGGGAGCGCCTGTCTATCAGGAAGTCGGGGAATCCAGTTACGGAATGGGTTTCTTTCTCTCTTCTTACCGCGGGCACAAAGAGGTAGAGCATGGAGGGAATATCGACGGCTTCAGCGCCGACCTTACATTCCTGCCGTCGGAGAAGATCGGCGTCGTCGTCCTGACCAATCTGGATGGGAACCCGCTGCCGGGTATTGTCACCAATAACGTTTTCGACCGTCTGCTCGGCCTCGATCAGGTTCCGTGGAACCAGCGCGCGCTGGCCGCCGAAGCGGGCGGGAAAAAATCCGAGCAGGAAGCCAAAGACAAGGGCTACACGCCACGCAAGCTGGGAACCCACCCATCTCACGATTGGAAGGATTACGCCGGCGATTACTCGAACCCTGGATACGGGATGGTCACCATTGCGCCCGATGGCGACAAATTCAAGGTGACACTCAACAAAGTGACGCGATCGCTGGAGCACTATCATTACGATGTGTTTCAGGTGCCGGCCGACCCGCTCGATAATTTGCAGAAGATGAAGGTCGTTTTCATCACCGACATGGATGGAGACATCTCCAGCCTATCCATGCCGCTGCAACCGGACGTGAAGGACATCGTCTTCACGCACATGCCCGACCGCCAGCTCACCGAGCGCAGCTTCATCGAAGCGTTCACCGGCGACTATGAGATCCAGGGATCTCCTGTGGTGCTGAAAGTCTCGCTCCGCGGTGAGAACTCGCTTATCGTGAGCGTTCCCGGCCAGCCCGACTACAAACTGAATGCGAAGCGCGGCACTACCTTCCAACTCGCCGACGTTCCCGGCATCACCCTCGAGTTCAAACGGGACGCCGCGGGAAAAGTGACCGAGGCGGTCCTCAACCAACTCGGCACGGTCATTGTTTTGAAGAAGAAGCAGTGACTGGGGTGGCCCGGGGTATATACTGACCAGAAGCCTCGTGACACACGTCTCGGTAAGCCAACCCGCCGAAACTACTCCAGCGCGCCTCGTCTCCCTGGATGCCTTTCGCGGCGCCACCATCGCGCTGATGGTGCTGGTGAATACCCCCGGCGGGCCAAACTCCTACGGACCACTGAATCACAGCGAGTGGAACGGCTGGACAATTACCGATACCGTGTTTCCCGCGTTCCTATGGATCGTAGGGGTCGCCATCACTCTGTCGCTCGGCAAGCGGATCGCGGCCGGCGTTCCCAAGTCGCGCCTGTTTCTTCAGGTATTGCGGCGAGCGGCGATCATCTTTGGTCTGGGTCTCATCGTCTATGCCGCGCCTGATTTCAATTTGTCAACGCAGCGCCTGCTCGGCGTGCTGCAACGGATCGCGATCTGCTACCTGATTGCATCCGCAATCTATCTGACCACGAGCTGGCACGCCCAGGTGGTCTGGATCATCGGACTGTTGGCCTCCTATTGGCTGATCATGATGCTGGTGCCGGTGCCGGGTTATGGCGCCGGCGATTTGGCGACTGGCCACAACATCGCCAACTACGTGGACCGTGTCGTGCTGGGCGCGCATAATTATGCGGGTACTAAGGATTGGGATCCGGAAGGCCTCATCAGCACTTTGCCCTCGATCGCCACGGCGCTGCTCGGCGTCCTAGCCGGACACATTCTGAAATTGAAGCGTGATCTATCCGAGCGCACCACATGGCTATATCTGGCCGGCGGCATTCTGATCGCCGCAGGGCTTATCTGCAATACCTGGCTGCCCATCAATAAGAAACTCTGGACCAGTTCCTTCAGCCTGTTCATGGGTGGCATGGATTTCGTTATCTTCGCCGGTTTCGTATGGCTGATCGATGGCCGGGGCTATCAGCGCTATGTGCGGCCACTCGCCATCATGGGCATGAATGCGATTGCCGTTTATCTGGCTTCCGAGTTATTGGAAGAGATGCTGAGCCTGATCCACGTCGGCGGCCCGGCACGTCCGAGCGTTCATGAATGGATCTACCAGACCGTCTTCGCGCCGCTGACTTCCCCCCGGAACGCATCGCTCGCCTACGCCATCTGCTATGTGCTGCTGATGTACGGTATTGCTTACGGCATGTACAAGAGAAACTGGTTTCTGAAGGCGTAAACCGCGGGCACCGCTGAGACGGCCACCTTCGCCGCTACACACGGAATGCTGCCGGATCTCTTAGGCGCCAGATAGAACATCTCACTCTGAACGCGCCGCCCATCCACTCCGGTGACGATATAGTAGCCTCGGTACTGGTTGATGCGACCACTCACCCGAGTCTTAGCCTCCGGTCGCGTCGAGTGGGAACAGTCTACGGCATCGGCGTATGTGCCATGAACAGAAACTGCACGATTGAAGGGCAGTATCTGCACTCCGAGCGCAGTAAGTCTCCGCATTCATTGCCATTTAGCCCGGATCGGCACGTTGGCCAGAGGCGTGCTCAGTTTCTATCTTAAGGATCGTGTGAGCATGAGACGCACCATAACTAAGTCTGCACGTTTAGTGCTGTTAGCAACTGTTACGCTTACTTGGTGGCTTCATCCGGCCAGCTTGCAAGCAGCGGTAAGTGTCACGTATGTGCAGGGCAATTTCAACACACCGCAAACAGCTCAGACTACGGTAAAAGTTACGTACACAGCCGCGCAGGTTGCCGGTGACCTCAACGTCGTAGCTGTCGGGTGGAACGATAGCACGGCTGTTGTCAGCGCGGTTACGGACTCAGAAGGAAACATATATGTACGCGCCGTGGGTCCCACAGTCCAGAGCGGGTACGGATCGCAGTCCATCTACTATGCGAAGAACATCCTATCGGCGGCTGCCGGAACAAACGCCGTCACGGTGACGTTTGCGAGTGCCGCAACCTCCGCCGACATACGCATACTCGAGTATAGCGGCGCAGATCCTAACAATCCGGTGGATGTGACGGTTGCCACGACAGGCAGCAGCACCAACTGCAGCACCGGCGCCGTGACTACGACCAACGCGAGCGATCTGCTCTTCAGCGCCAACCTGGTTCAGACTAGTACCACCGGTCCGGGCAGCGGTTTCACCAAACGACTACTGACAACACCGGACGGCGACATCGCGGAAGACCGGATGCTTACGTCGGCCGGCAGCTATAGCGCGAGTGCGCCAATCAGTCCGTCGGGCAAGTGGATCATGCAGATGGTCGCCTTTCGCACTCCGGCGGGAGGCGCACAAGGCCCAGTGTCGCCGACAGTGAGCAGTGTATCTCCGAACAGCGGACCGACGGCGGGCGGCACAGCAGTCACAATCACGGGAACTAACTTTGCCGCCGGAGCCACGGTGGCGTTTGGCGGGACGGCGGCGGCCAACGTGGCGGTAGTTAGCGCCACGGAGATCACCGCGACAGCGCCGGCGGGGAGCGCCGACACGGTGACGGTGACAGTAACGGTCGGCGGACAGACCGGAAGTCTGGCCAATGGATTCGCTTATACAGGTAATCCCGTGCCCACGGTGGCCGGCATATCTCCGAATAACGGATCCACAGCGGGTGGGACGGCAGTTACGATTACTGGTACGAATTTTGCCGCCGGAGCGACAGTAACGGTTGGGACCATGACGGCTACGAACGTTGTGGTAGTGAGCAGTACCACCATCACGGCCACAACTCCAGCGGGAAGCGCCGGCGCCGTGACGGTCACGGTGACAGTCAGTGGACAGAGCGGAAGTAAGACCAGTGGGTTCACTTACGTAGGTAGTTCGATCCCCACAGTGACCGGCATATCTCCGAACAGTGGCCCCACGGCGGGCGGGACAGGAGTCACGATCAGCGGGACGAACTTTGCCGCCGGCGCTGCGGTGACGTTTGGAGGGACGGCGGCGGCCAACGTGGTGGTGGTGAGCGGAACTGAGATCACTGCCACGACGCCGGCGGGCAGTGCGGAAGCGGTTACGGTAACGGTGACAGTCAGTGGACAGAGCGGGAGTCTGGCCAACGGATTTACCTATACGGGTAGTTCCCTGCCCACGGTGAGCAGCATATCGCCGAGCAGTGGGTCCACGGCGGGCGGGACAGCAGTCACGATCGCCGGGACGAACTTTGCCGCCGGCGCTGCGGTGACGTTTGGCGGGACGGCGGCGACGAACGTAACGGTGGTGAGCGGAACCGAGATAACGGCCACCACGCCGGCCGGCAGTGCGGAAGCGGTGACGGTGACGGTGACGAACCCCGGGGCACAGAGCGGAAGTTTGGCGAACGGGTTCACCTATGTGACGGTCGGGACCTCGGCGATCACCTACGTGCAGGGGAACTTCGGCACGCCGCAAACAGCCGAGACCACGGTGAAGGTCGCGTACACGGCTGCCCAGGTTTCGGGCGACCTCAACGTCGTGGTGGTAGGGTGGAACGATAGCGCGGCCGTGGTCAGCGCAGTCACGGACTCAACCGGCAACACGTATGCGCGCGCGGTGGGCCCCACGGTTCAGAGCGGGTACGCTTCGCAGTCCATCTACTATGCCAAGGACATCGCACCGGCGGCTGCGGGCGTAAATAGCGTCACCGTGACCTTTGCGAGTGCCGCGACGAACCCAGACATCCGCATCCTCGAGTACCGCGGTGCGGATCCTAGCAATCCGGTGGATGTGACGGCTGCGGCTACAGGCGACAGCACCACCGGCAGCAGCGGCTCGGCGACAACCACCAACGCGACCGATCTGATCTTTGGAGCGAACCTGGTTCAGACCAGCGCCACCGGTCCGGGCAGCGGCTTCACCGAACGGATGCTGACGACGCCCGACGGCGACATAGCGGAAGACGAGATGGTGACGGCAGCGGGCAGCTATAGCGCAACCGGACCGGTCACTCCATCGGGCGAGTGGATCATGCAGATGGTCGCTTTCCGCACTGCATCGGGAGGCACAGTTTCGCCGACAGTGACTGGGGTATCTCCGAATAGCGGCTCGACGCCGGGCGGGACAGCCGTCACGATCACCGGGACGAACTTCGCCGCGGGAGCGACGGCGACATTTGGCGGGACGGCGGCAACCAACGTGACGGTGATAAGCGGAACCGAAATCACGGCCACGACTCCGGCGGGAAGCGTGGGAGCCGTGACGGTCACGGTGACGGTCAGCGGACAAAGCGGAAGCCTAGCCAGCGGGTTCACCTACACTTCTTCCGGATCTCCCAGCTTGACGTCGATTTCGGTGACGCCCGCGAATCCTACGATTTCTGGCGGGGCATCGCAGCAATTCACAGCCACGGGAAAGTATAGTGACGGCAGCACGCAAAACCTCACAGCTTCGGTTGGCTGGTCGTCTCTGGACCAGAGCGTCGCCACGATCACGGCGGTTGGTCTGGCGACCGCCGTGGGTGAGGGAACCTCAACGATTGAGGCTGCCTCCAGCTCCATCAGCGGCTCCACGACACTCACCGTCACCTCTTCGTCAGCGGCTACGCCGGAGCTGGTTCAGCACGTCAGCGGCTCGAACTCGCGCGATAACGGCTTTTCAAGCCCATACTGTTACTACTTGTGGCTTCCCGGATACACGACCGCCGGAAACGCGGTGGTGGTGGGATTTACTTTCAACGGCAGCACCGCGGCGACCATCACGGACGACATGAACGACGCCTTTACGATGTTGACCAATTACTATGACAGCGCGGACAGTCAGTCCATCGCCATCGCCGCGGCATTTAACGTCGCGGCGGGCGCACGGAAGATTTCCGTCTGCTTCGCGGGCAATCCCGGCGGCTACGTCCAGCCCATGGCGACCGAATTTGACAACGTGATCGGCGCGGACGCAGCATCGGCCGGAGAACGGGGCACCGGCGCGTCGCTGGCCGCGGGAAGCATCACGCCCTCAACGAGCGGCGATCTGGCGTATCAGATTGGGTATTCCTTGTCTTCGAATCAGAGGCAATCGAGCTTCACGGCTGGCTCGCAGTCGAACACCGCCTGGGGCCTGCTGAGCGCCGATTTGATGGACGGTTTGGCGGCACAATATGGCGTCTACACATCGACCAGTGCCATCGATCCAACCATGGCTATGGGGACCGGCGGCACGTGGATCTCGGCGGCGGTCCTGCTCAAGACCGGAAGCGCCGGCGGCGTTCCGTCCGGAATGAGGATCGTCCACCTGGACCACGAGAATATCCCGACAAACACGTCCTCCGGTGGCACCGGGAATCCCTTCTCTAACCCATTGGTTTTGGAACTACCCTGCTCCGGCAACTTGGAGGTTGCGCTAGTGGGCGGCGGAAACCCACCCAACCTGATCACCGGCATGACCGATTCGAACGGCAATAGCTGGGAGCAGGCTGGGCAAAACGTCACATATGGCGACACGGACCTCCAGACGTTCTACGCGGCTAGCGCCAGTTGCTCGAACACGCTCACGGTGACCGTAAACTGGAACGTGACTGATGGCGATCAGTCGATCCTGTTCTATGACGTGGCGGGAGCTGCCGCATCCCCGTTAGACACGACAGCGAGCGCCACGGGGAGTCAATCCGAGGCGGGGAACCTCACGGCATTCTCGATTACTCCCAGCACGTCCTCGACCGAGATGATCTTCACTATGATGCCCGTGGACTACAATACCGTCACCGGTCTCGTCAATGGTCTCAACGATGCCGATATGTTCACCGGTGAAGCCCTTTCAGGGCCCGAGCCGGTGGATGAGAACAACGGCTGGGGTCACTTCGTCGTCAACAGCACAAACGCTGTCTCAGTAACATGGACCTTCCTATCGAACTCCCTGGCAGCGGGGTCCTGGTCCTCAATGGCCTCGGCCTTCAAGTAGGGCTGTGTCGGTCTCGGCCGTATTGCTGAGCGGGCCCGCAGTTCAGAGCGGCATTGCCCGGCCGTGTAGCGTGTCGCTTAGTCTCGCAGCCGATGTGGACTATGCATCCCGCGACACTGGTAGCCACTCCGCGAAGCCGCTCGCAGTTGGGTTGCGGTAGATTAGCAACGAAGTTCTTAGATCGCCCGGCGCAGTCGGCGCACGCCGGAATAGATCGCGATGAATCCCAATCCGATTAGCCCGAGCGACCACGCAGCCGGAGCCGGTGTCGCTGTCGCCGGGGTCGACCCGCCTTGCACGTTGCTGATATAGGTGGCGGAGGAGACGCTATCATCCCCTGTCTGCATCGAGATAAACCCGACGGTGTAGGTTCCGGTGTTCGGAAGTGACACGGTGGTGGTCTTGTATCCGGTCATGGCGGCGAAAGGATTGGCCCCAGTTCCAGCCACGCTCAGTGCGCTGGCCTCGGTGGTATCGGCCAGCTCAAATACTTGCGCCGGGCTTGAGCCGACTTGCAGGCTGTAGAGCGCCGCGTCCCATTGCGATCCAAGGTCTTCGTTGGTCGCGAAGTTCCAGTTGAAGGAAAGTGTGGTTCCGGCCGTGGCGTAAAAAGTCTGGTAGATGGCCGAGCCGTTAGTGGGAGCATAGTTGTTCGGCAAGGCCACCTGAATCGCCCCGGCGGGCAAGTTCAGAGCGGTTTCCAGGGTGGCTTCCGGCACGTCGGCGAAGTCGGGGTCGTTCGCTGTCGGGTTCCCGGGATGGCTCACCGCGGGCCGCCGGGCGCGAGCGCGCCGGTGCACCGAACCGGGCTTGGCAAACCCGAAGGCGGGAACGGCGTCTTCTCCGCCGCCCTCGTCCTTACCGCTCCCGATCTGCGCCTGGAAGCTGCCGGTTGTCGGAACGAGATTGCCCTGCGTTCCCACTACGGCTGCGCTCCCCAGCGTATTCCATCCGGTCAGGTCGCCGGTTGCAAAGCTTCCATTGACAAGCGGGCCGACCAGCGAATATGCTGCCCAAGCCACAACAAAAAAACCACACGCCACTCGCAGAATGGCAGTCCTCGAACGTTTCACGCCAGTCCCTCCTTATCTGGGCGATACAACGGTTACGTTTAGGACTTTACCATACCGCAACAAGAAGATCCAGTGGTGTTCTTTTTGGATTTGGACTTGGTCTGCTTCGTCCCGGCTCCGTCACGCCAATCATGCCACTCAGTTCTGTTTATCGTCGCTGGTATCCTTCTTGCCGGTCTTGTCGGTGGTTTTGTCCGCTGCTCCGTTGGTTGGTTTTTCACCGGGGCGGTACAGCGTGGGCGGTTTGCGCTTCTCTTCCGCCGCGGCGGCCTTCTCGTCAGATGCCTGTTTCGCTTTGCGCTCTGCCGGCGACATGGCATCTTCCAGGGCCCCCTTGTCCTTCTCCTCGCGCGCTTCCACGTCGTGCGCGCGCTGCCCCATGTCTTCCCGTGCCAGCTCCAGGCTGTCGCCGGTGGTGTCGATGGCGTCCTTGAGAACGAAATCGTACCGATCCAAATCCCTGGGGTGGCTGTCTTGAATCCTGCGCAGCGCGGGCAGCAGTTCGTTCTCGGCGCCGGCGACAAATTTGAGTCCCTCGGCAATGTCGATCTTGCGGTGCAGCGCGTCGTCGGCCACATCGTCGAGCGCGTCGATAATCCGGTTGTAGTCGTCGAGCGCATCGTGAATCAGAATAGAGCGGCCCGCCTTGTCCTTGCCAAGCATGTTCTTCACCAGGTCCAGGCGCTGGCGGGCAAAGCCGGCATAGAGGGCCAGCCGCTGATTCGGTTCCTGGGCCTCGCGGATCTGGTCCGCCTCGTCAGCCGAAAGGAAATCGCGATGCTGCGCCAGGCAGGCCGGAGCCAGCAACACGGCGATCGAAACCGAGCACGTCAGGATTCTCATTTTGGTTTGCCCTCCATCAGGCCCAGCAGCAGCTTGTCATGCACCTGCTGCACCTCGGTTTTGGCCTTCTCGATCACGGGGCGGTCCGCGAAGTTCATATCCCGCTCCAGGGTGTCGAGCTTGCGGAGCAGGCCGCGGGTCTGAATTTCGGCGTACTTGAACCAGCGCGAGCTCTTGCGTGGGTCCTTGCCCGTCTGGTTGAGCGAGAGAAAGGCCAAATCCACGGAATCGACGATCCTCGCGGCGTCGGCAACTACCCGGTCGGTGTCTCCTTTTTGGTAATCGGAGCGCGCGGCTTCAAGCGCCGCGGCCGATTGGTCCAGTGCCAGCCGCGCGCGCTTCTCCAGGTTCGGTTCGGAGCGCGCCTGCGCCAGCTCGTCCGCGCGGGAGATGCCCGCCATCCACGCCAGCGCCAGCGCCACCAACACAACCCACCGGCCGCGCGTCATCGATGTGCCTCCAACTCGTGGCGGATAATGCGCACGCGCTGCCGCGCCTGGAACTCCTGGTCGGGGAACTTGCCCTGGCTGACGGCGAGAAACTGCTGGTAGGCTTCCAACGCGGGCTTCAACTGGTGCATCTTATCCAGAGTAATGGCCCGCATGAAGGCCAGACCCGCGCTATTCTCGCCCAACTGGCGCACTTTGTCGAATGCTTCGAGCGCCCGCGGCAGGTCACCGGCCATATACAATGCGTCGCCCAATTGGCGCCACGCCTCGATCGAGCCCGGCTTGAGTTTGCCGGCTTCGGCGAATTGCGCGGCGGCCGCGGGGAACTGGCGCGCGTCCTGTAAAATGTGGCCACAGATCATGCGCAAATCGAAGTTAGCGGGGTCGGCGGCCGCCGCCTTTTCGAGCAGCGGCGCCGCCTTGGCGGGTTGCACGGTAAGTACATATGCCTTCGCCAGGGCCACGGCATTAGTTGTGGACGGCTCCGTGGCGTAGGCGGTTTCGAGAACCGTCACCGCCTCGGCGTATTGTTTGCCCTCGATCAGCGACTGCCCGAGGCGCGCCTGCACCGCGGGATCGCCGAAATCGCGATAGATGGCCGTCGCCTCGGCCAACCGGTGGGCTTTCTCATAGGCGCCGGCAAGATCGAGCATCAGACCGCGGTATTTGGGATCGAGCGTAGCCGCCTGCCGGTAGTGCGGCGCCGCCAGGTCGAGCTTGCCCTCGCGCGCCAGCACGCTGCCCAGGCCGGATTCGGCGGCGGCGGATTTCGCGTCCAATTCGATAGCGCGGCGGTAATCGGCTTCGGCGCGGTCGAGAGCGCCTGCCCGCGCTTCGGCTTCCGCCAGGTAATAGCGCGGCCGGAACTCGCCGGGCTTCTGTTCGGCGGCCGCTTCGAGCAGCGCCGTCGCGCCCGCATCCTTGCGCCGCAGCATCAACATGCCGCAGTTGAGCTCGGCTTCGTACAGGCCCGGCTTCAACTCGAGCGTCCTGCGGTATTCCGCAATCCCGTCCTCGTCGCGCCCCAGGAAGCCGTCAGCCAGAGCCAGGTTGAAATGCGCGCTGTAATCGGAGGGATCTGCCGCCACGGCCTTGCCAAGCGCCTCCGCCGCGGTCTCATACTGGCCGGTCTCGAGCGCCTTTAGCCCGTCGGCCACGAAGCCGGACGCTTGCACCAGCAAGAAGAGTGCCGCCAGCGTGCCCCACATAATTCAATTCTAGATCTTCCCGCCATCCAAGCCGGCGCGTAGCCGGTCTCGTTGCTACTTTTTCCGGGCCGGAGGCGGCGCGTTCCTCAGGTCCGGGGCGGGGCCTTCGGTCGATCCATTTTGAAAATTGAGCGGCAGGTCGATGCGCGCCTCGCGCTGGCCGTCTTCATCGAAAATGTGCAGCGTGTAGTGGCCGGTAGGCACGTCAAACAGAACGTTGCCGGCGATCGTATCGGCTGGCGCCAGCGTTCGCAGCATGCCGATCCATTCCTCTACGCCCTCTCCGTCGCTCTGTTCGGGAAAACGGCGCCCCGCGGTGTCCTCGATGCTAAGACTGGGCAGCGCCGCGTCGGCGTGGCCGCCGTTGGTGATACTCAGCCGCACCAGCAGAAACTGGTTCTGCGCCGCCCTGGAGCCGGGGCCCTCGCCGAACGAGGGAAACCACTGGGTGTCGATGCCGAGATAGGTCAGACCCCCCAGCGTCACTTTCTGCCCCATCGAATAGGTGCGGACTTCCCAAGCGTGCTCGGCGCAGGAAGTAAGACATAAGGCGCACAGCCCAACCAGTAGGAAAAGCCAACTATGAAGGCGCATCGGCAGAACCATTGTCGCGGCCGGCGCCCGGCGTGTCAATTGCCGGCACGCGGAGAAAAGACGGGCCACAGATAAGCACGGATGAACACAGATCAAAAACGCTTTGGCTTATCCGTGTTCATCGGTGTTCATTCGTGGCCAAAAGCTGCCAGCCCCTGGCCTACTTATGCTGCGCTTCCTGCAAGATGCGCTCGAACTTACGCCTCTGTTCCGGGGTGAGCACTTGATCGATTCGGTTCTTACTGTCGCTCAGCACGGTGCGGTAGTACTGCCAGGAGTCGTTGAGGATGGATTGCATCTGCTCGGCTTGCGCCGGTGTCAGATCCAGTTGCTTGCGCAGACGTTCGAAGTAGAGAGTACGGCCTTCCGGCGTATCGAACGCCGGCTGGTGGAGGCGGTCGTGCCAGCCCAGGTGCATCGCCAGCGCGCCGGCGGCAACGCCGCACAGGAACACCAGGGTCAGCACGGTGAGGCCGGCCACTCTGGGATTCCAGGCGCCGCTCGCGGCCGCCTTCTCCACCAGGTTAGCGCTCATACGCCGTCAGCGTAAGCAGCATATTGTCCTGCGCCAGAGCGCTGCTGGATGCGGCGGTGGTGTCTTGCGCCAAAACCGATTCCGGCGTGAAGCTGCCGCGGTAACCGATTTCCCGCGACACCAGGAAGCTGCCCAGCACCGCCAGCGTCAACATGCAGCTAAACGCCAGGCGTCTGGCGAAGACCAAGTCGAACGCGAAAAGACCGGCCAGGGAAGGCGCGGCATTTTCAGCCTCGATCCTATCCGCCACACGGGCATAAAAGCCCGGAGCCGGCTCGCACTCCTGGCCCCGCAGGGCGCCAAAAAGACTCGATACCTCCGCCATGCCATCCAACTCGGCACGGCAGCTTCGACAATCGTTCAAATGGGTTTCGATGCGCCGGCACTCCGCCGGCTCCAGCACACCGGAGAGGTACTCTTCGAGGCTCTCCATCACTACTGCGTGCATACTTTTCTTCCCTTACTAGCCTGCAATACTACGCCCGGAACCTGCCTCACCGCGGATCTTCTTGCCGTCAGCGGCCGCCCGCTTCGGAGGCCCTCATACTCAACCACAACACACCGCCCGTACGATTCAGCTAGCCGTTAACCCGGCCGGGCGGTCCAGCCGTTGCGCCGCCTTCACCAACTTCTGGCGGGCGCGAAAAAGCTTAACCTTGATGGTATTTTCGTTCATCCCGGTTCGCTCCGCCAGCTCTTCCACGGAGTAACCTTCTACTTCCTTCAACATCAACAACATACGCTCCTCCTCGGAGACCCTGGCGAGGAGCTTCACGACGTAATCCCTTTGCGACAAGCTGGTGTCGGCCGGTGTCTGCCGGTTCACAGCGGGCTCGGAATTCTCCACCCGCCGCACTTCGTCCTCGCTGAGATCGCTCTCATAAACCAGCTTGCGCACCTTGCGCTTGCGCAGGTAATCGAAGCACTCGTTAACCGTGATCTTGTAAATCCAGGTGATCAGCGAGCTGCGGAAATCGAAATTCCGGATAGAAACGTAGACCTTCGCAAACACTTGCTGCGCAATGTCTTCCACATCGTTGCGCTGGCGCACGATGCCGTGGATGATGGAGAACACCTTGGTCTGGTACCGCTCCACGATTTCGCGGAACGCGCCCTCTTCGC
Organism: Bryobacteraceae bacterium; assembly: GCA_049508735.1. Lineage (GTDB taxonomy): Bacteria > Acidobacteriota > Terriglobia > Bryobacterales > Bryobacteraceae > Bog-375. Next base: position 32,041 of record JBELAO010000029.1, read on the forward strand.
CGGCCTGCGCGCGGCTGACCAAGACGCCTTCCGGGGTGTTCTGATAGTCCACTCTGGGTTTCGCCGCAACCTTGTTGCCGAACCCCGGAATCGTCAAAGTACCGGTCGCCGCTCCCATACATGGCTTCCGACGTTGTGCGCGGGGTCAGGGTTTCAGTTTAATAATGGATCAATAGTAGTTTGCCGAATGCAGGGGCCCTGGTTCCAAACCATCGCGCTCCCGTCATGCTTCCAAGCCGGCCAAAATCGCCCCTCCGATGACCCGCCCGCGGCCCGAATCCTCGTGTTCCCCATTTTTTCGCGACCCAACCGGCCGGCGGCTCATCTAAACACATGCAAGAGAGAGCGCCCGGCTCACTCTTGTATAATAACCAGGGGTGAGCCCCGCAAGAGGAGTTTAAACGGATGGTGCAACTAACCGAAAAAGCCATCGGCAAGGTGAAGGATATCATGAGCTCGCAGCAGCCGGCTCCAGCCGGCCTGCGGATTGCTGTCGTGGGCGGGGGCTGCTCCGGCTTCAGCTATTCCATGGCGTTCGAAAACCAGCCCAATATGCTGGACAAGACGTATGAATTTGGCGGGCTGAAGGTGTACATCGACCAGGCCAGCATGCTCTATCTGGACGGCGCCGAAGTGGATTACGTCGAGACGCTGGAAGGGGCCGGTTTTAAATTCAACAATCCTCACGTCAAGTCCACCTGCGGCTGCGGTAGTTCTTTCCAGGCCTGACGCGGGCTTGAGCCAAACGGGACATTCGCGACGGAGCGAAGGCACGGCGGGGTCTGCGCGACTCGACCCCACAACCCCACCGGGCGGCTTGTTCTCCGGTACACTGGGAGGTTCATGCCCAGATTGCTGGAGGGCAAACTTGCCCTCGTAACCGGAATCGCCAACAGATGGAGCCTGGCTTATGCGATTGCGCAGGCATTTTCGCGCGAAGGGGCCACACTGGTGCTCACCTATCTCGGTGAGCGCCAAAAGGTCTCGATCGACGAGCTGGCGCCAGATCTCAACGTAGCGCTCATCCAACCATGCGACGTCACCAGGGACGAAGAACTGGCCGGCCTCACGCAAGCGCTGGCTAGCCTGAAGCGCCCGCTCCACGCGGCGGTGCACTGTCTGGCCTTCGCCAACCGCGAGGACCTGACGCGGCCATTCCTCGAGACCAGCCGGGCCGGTTTCGCGCTGGCGCAGGACGTGAGCGCCTACTCGCTGGTGGCGCTGTCGCGCGCCGCGATGCCGGCGATGACCGAAGGCGGTTCCATCTCCACGCTCACCTACCTCGGTTCGCAGCGGGTTGTGCCGAACTACAATGTAATGGGCGTGGCCAAGGCCTCGCTGGAAGCTGCCATGCGATATCTGGCGAGCGAATTGGGAGAGCGCAACATTCGCGTGAACGCCATTTCGGCCGGGCCAGTGAAGACGGCTTCGATGCGGGCCATCAAGGGGTCTTCCGCCATTCTGGACGCCGCCGCGCGCACCCCGCTGCGGCGCAACACCGATCCGGCGGAAGTAGCCGACGCGGCCGTGTTTCTGGCGAGCGGCCTGGCGCGCGGCGTCACCGGCAACGTGTTGTTCGTCGATTCGGGAATGCAAATCATGGGGTTCTAAATGAAAGTCGAAGTGGTTCTCACCGAAGCCGATCTCGCGCAGGAGTTCACCGACGCTTTCGAAGCGCGCGATCTGCCCGAGAAATTCTTCTACTGGTTCCCGCGCTCGGCGGCGGATTGGGCCGCGCTGGCGGCCGACCCGGACCTCTACGGAGGCCTGACGGCCACTTGGAAGGAGCTGGGATCGAGCGCCCTCGATCTTGCCTCGCATTTCCACGGACGAGTGCCCGTCATCAGCTTCGGCTCGGGCGACGGCGCGCGCGATGCACTGCTGCTGGGAGCCCTGAAAGACTCCGGTTGCGAATGCCTCTACTACCCGGTGGATTCGAGCCAGGGCCTGCTGGAACTGGCGTCGGCCAAGGCCGAGGACAACGACATCGAAACCACTTGCATCAAGGCCGATATTTCCAGCCCCGTGCACCTGGTGTACGCCGCCGACGCGGCCGATCCGCCCCGCCTGTTCATCCTCTCCGGCAACACCATCAGTTCACTCGATCCGCTGGCCCAGATCCGCTACCTGGCGCAATGCATGAAGACCGGAGACCGCTTGATCATCGACGGCGAGATCCACCACGCGGAGCAGACCATGGAGCGGAACACCCGGCCCGCGGTGCGTAACTTCATCTGGGCCGTGCTCGAAAGTGTGGGCATCCAGCAGTCCAACGGCGAACTTCGCTTCAACCAGAAACACGACGAGCGCCACGAAGGACTGCATTTGATTACCCGCTATTTCCGCGCCGAAACCGATTTATCCGCCACCGTGGTAAGCCAGAACATCTCCTTGCAGCGCGGGGAACGCATCGGGCTCAACTTCCAGTATGCTTACAGTCCGGATGCCTTCCGCTGGCTGCTCACCGAACACGGGGGCCTCGATCTGGTGCGGGTACACCTGTCGCCCGACGGCCGGTTCCTGACGGCGATCTGCAAGAAATAGGGGTTCGGGCGGGATGTGTCGAAAAATTCCCGGCTCGGCCAGCGATGGCGGCCGAGCCGGTTGAATTTGAAAGCCCATCTCGACGCGTGAGAGGGTGCATTCATAGGCTACCGGTACGGGGTGACTCAAACAAGGCTATGTTCCGATATAGGACCCCCATAACATTGGATATGAAGCTTTTTCGTGGTTATGAACCCCTATAGCTAGGGTGAGATAACGTTACGCAGAATCAGACGGAACGCCATCAGGTTGGCCTCTGACTCACCTGCGAAGCCGCCATGCCAGCAGCAACCAGCCGCCGATAAACGCAATCCCGCCAATCGGCGTAATAGCTCCCAGCCAGCGGTTGCCGGTGACAGCCAGCAGGTAAAGACTCCCCGAAAAGAACACGATTCCCGCCAGCAGCACCGCGCACACCGTGCCAGCGGCACCCTCCGTCAGTGCACCTGCCCGCGGCAGAACGGAGACGATCAAAATTCCGAGCGCGTGCAGAAAGTGATAGAACGCCGCCTTCTCGTACACGCTCATCCGATAGGTGTCCACGCGCTCCCTAAGCGAGTGCGCACCGAACGCGCCTAACGCCACGGCCAGTGCCAGCAGAATCGCTCCGGTCATGCTCCAGTTCATTTTCTTCGCCGCCTCTCAATGCGAAGGATATCAGGCTGCCCGGTTGGGCGCGCTCTCGCGCCGGAGCTTGCTCGCGCCGCCACTTGTTATGATTGGTGGCGAAGCGATGAGTTTCCTCCGCTCTCTGCTGTTTTCGACTCCCCTGATCGCGCTCGCCACCGTTGTGATGGGGACCCTCTCGCTTCTCGCATCGCTCTTCGACCGCACCGGCCGCACCCAGCACCGGTTGGCGCGCATCTGGGGCAGGATGCTGCTCGGGGCGAGTTTCATCCGGGTTCGCACCGAGGGATTGGAGAAGCTCGACCGGAATGCCACTTATGTGTTCGTCGCCAATCACGCGAGCTTCATGGATATCCCCGCGCTGCTGGCTTGCCTGCCGTTTCAGTTCCGCTTTTTCGCCAAGCAAGGGCTGTACAAGATTCCCTTCCTGGGCGGCCATCTGAACCGTGCCGGGCACATCCCGGTGGATCGTTCCAGCCCGCGGGCTTCCTTGAAAAGCATGACTGAGGGCGCCCGCATCGTGGCCCAGCGCCGAACTTCGGTGCTGTTGTTTCCCGAGGGTGGGCGTTGCCCCGAAGGCCTGCGCGAATTCAAGGAAGGCGCCGCGTACATCGCGATCAAGGCGGGTGTGCCGGTGGTGCCGATGGCGCTGGTCGGCATGCGCCAGTTGTTGCCGATGGGCTCGATCCACCTGCGCAGCGGCAAGGCCATCCTGCGCATCGGCGCCCCCATCCCCACCGCCGGCATGGAGCTACACGCCCGCACCGCGCTCAATGAGCGTCTGTATCAGGAGGTTGCTGGATTGCTCGCAGGTAGCGCGCCGACGCCAGCGGGGTAGGTGGGATTCCGGGTGGCCCAAGTGATCGAAATGTATTGAAAACAGGGCCCATAAGCGGTACACTTAACTTGCGATGTCAACAGCGATCAGGAACGGCATTCGACGCGAAGTGCTGAAGTACGTCAAGGGACGCGAACCCGTGAGTATGGGGATCATGGCGGACGATCTGCGCAAGGTCGCAAGTCTGCGCGGCCTCCCGGATTCCGATTTCCGCTCCGTCGTTCAACCAATGATCGCGACCGGCAAGCTCGACTACGCTCCGGGCCTCAAGATCAAGCTTGGTAACACGAACGCATAGACGAGCGCTCCGGCAGCAGAGCGCCGCAAGCCGTTTTTGCGCCGAACAGGCGCCTCCCGACAGCCGTTCGCCAGCTCAGCGCGACCGTGACCGGATCCTATATACGGGAGCATTCGCGCGGCTCGCGGAGATCACCCAGGTCGTTTCGCCAGAGAGAGGCTACGTCTTTCACAACCGGCTGACTCACTCGCTCAAGGTGGGCCAAATCGCGCGGAGAATCGCCGAGTACCTCAATCAGCAAGCGCCTGACGATGTCAAGAGGATCGGGGGGCTGGATCCGGACGCAGCCGAGGCAGCCGGACTCGCGCACGACATGGGCCACCCGCCGTTTGGGCACATCGCCGAAGAAGAGCTGAACCAGCTCGTGCTCGACGAAGGCGTGTCCGATGGTTATGAGGGCAACGCGCAGTCATTTCGGATTGTCACGCGGCTCGCCAGCAGCGATGCCCGCGATCGCAGGGAAAACGCTATCCCGGGTCTGAACTTGACGCGGATGACTCTGGATGGATTACTCAAGTATCCATGGCCCTCTGGCGATAGGCAGAATCCGAAAAAGTGGGGTTACTACGAAACCGAGCGGGACATCTTCGCCTGGGTCCGAGCGGGCCGGCCGGCCCGTCAGCGCAGCGGCATCGCCGAGATCATGGACTGGGCCGACGACATCACTTTCGCGATCCACGATCTTCTGGACTTTTATTGCGCTGGAAAGATACCGATCGACCGGTGCAAGGGCCGGCTGAGCAGCGAGCGCGAACGCCTGATCGTCTCGATGTTTGGGCGCAAACCGGAATGGCTTCCGGAGCGGGCCAGGTATCTCGAAGCCCTGGAGTGCACTGTGGATCAGTTTCCCTTCGAGCCCGGCGAACGATATGGCAACTCAGTGCAGGATCGCGCACGACTTTACGACTTCTCTACCGGATTGATACGGTACCTGGTGGGCTCTCTGAGGCTGAATCCGAGCGGATCTCTCTCGATTGTGGCGGTCAATGCCGAAGCGAAGCGGGAAGTGGACGTACTCAAGCAGTTCATCTGGGAGTACGTCATCGAGAATCAAGACCTGGCCGTGGTTCAGAACGGACAGCGTGGAGCCGTGCGAGCCGTATTCACGCGGCTCTTGCACGCAGCTCGCGACAAGAAGTATTACCTGTTCCCATCTGGCTACCAGGGAATTGCCGCCAAGGCACGCGACAAGGGAGAACGGGTTCGCGTCGTGGCCGATTGCCTCGCAGGCATGACGGAAAAGGAACTCATGCACTTCCATCGTTGTCTGCAAGGACTGGCGACCTAGTCCAGCCTACCTTGCCGCCATCAGTGCGCGGAGGCGCCTCGCCCGTTCGGGGGCGCGCAACTGGCGCAAGGCCTTGGCTTCGATCTGGCGAATCCGTTCCCGCGTGACGTCGAACTCCTGGCCGATCTCTTCGAGCGTGTGCTCGCGCTCGCAGCCAATGCCAAACCGCATCCGAATCACCTTCTCCTCTTTCGGGGAAAGCGTCTTCAGGATGCCGGCCGTCTCGTCGCGAACGTTGGTTTCGATCACCGCATCCACCGGCGACCCCACCCAGCGATCTTCGATCAGATCGCCCAGCGCCGATTCGCCGTCGCGGCCCACCGGAGTTTCCAGCGACACCGGGTCGCGCGAAATGGTCTTCAGCTTCTGCACTTTCTCGACCGGAATTTCCATCCGCCGACCAATTTCGTCATTTGTAGGAGTTCGGCCCAGCTCCTTCTCGAGTTCGCGGGTGGCGCGCAGGAACTTGTTCATGCTCTCGTTCATGTGCACCGGAATGCGAATGGTCCGCGACTGGTCGGCGATGGCGCGCGTAATGGCCTGCCGGATCCACCAGGTGGCATAGGTCGAGAACTTATAACCGCGCCGATATTCGAATTTGTCGGCCGCGCGCATCAGGCCGATATTGCCTTCCTGAATCAGGTCGAGGAGGTGCAAGCCACGATTTACGTATTTCTTAGCGACCGAAACCACCAGCCGGAGATTGGCCTCAACCAAGTCCTTTTTGGCCCGCTCGGCTTCGGCCTCGCCGTGACGGATCACGGTGAGCGTGTGGCGCAGTTCGGGCAGCGAGGCGCCGGCGGCTGTTTCGCGCTTGCGGATCTCGCGCTTCAGTTCCCGCAGCCGGGCCTGCAATAGCGGGTTGTTGCGCACCTCCAGCTTCTTGATCTCGCCATCCAGGTGGTTGATCTCCTCCACCGCCCGCTCGATTTCGCGCGCGAAGTCCTTCCACCGGTTGCCCCGGAACGGGCAGCGCCGGATGGCCAGCGAGGTTTCCACTTTGGCCCGATTGAACTTACCAAGCAGCCGCTTGCGCGGCTTCTTGTTGGCTAGGGGCGTGGCTTCCACCTTCTCTTCCAGCAACTGCTGTTTCTTGTGGAGCACGATCACATCCGCAAATAGCTTGGAGGCATCCGCCCGCACCTTCAGATCCGCGGGCGACCCCTCTTCCACGTCGCCCAGATCGGCAACCGACTCCAGTTCGATGGCGCCCTTTTTCAACGCTTCCGCCATATCCAGGGCCACGCGCTGCACCACGGCCGAACGGCTGATCGCCTTCTGCATCCGTAGTTTGCCGCGTTCCATGCGGCGCGCCAGGTCCACTTCGCCTTCGCGCGTCAGCAGCGGAACCGCTCCCATCTCCCGCAGATACACGCGCACCGGATCGTCCGTATAGATGGACTCTTCCACCGGCGGTTGATGCAGAAAGTCGGTCTCGTGCGCGGCCTCCGCATCGAAGAATTTGGCATCTTCTTCGAAGTTCAGCCCCAGACTTTCAGGATTCTCGGCGAGAAAATGATCTTCAAAACGGTCCACTAAGACTCACCTCCCCAAAGGCACGCAGATACGTACGCAAATTACGGGAAATTGGGTATTTGTTGAAATATGCTCGAATTGCGGGTTGTTCCCCGGCCACATCGCGCAACTGTCAGGCACAGGGCAGATCTTCCAATCGATCATACCACCGTTCCCCAATAAAGTTAAGCTCTATTTTATAGAGATGTCTTGAAACTGATAAGGTTACACAACATTTGCCGACCGATACGCCTCATGGCAATTTCTGCCGCATCAGGTTCTTGAGCTCGTTGAAAAACGCCTCCTCGTCCTGAAAGTCCCGGTAAACCGACGCAAATCGTACATAGGCGATTTTGTCCAGCTCACGGAGCCCTTCCATCAGGAATTCTCCTATTTCTGTAGTTGAAATCTCCCGGTCCGGCGAGTCGCTGACCTTCGCTTCGACCCGATTCACCAGCTCGGAGAGCTTCGACACACTAATAGGACGTTTCTCGCAGGCCTTCAGTAGCCCGGTCAACACTTTTTGACGGTCGAACTTCTCGCGGCGGCCGTCTTTCTTGATCGCCATGTAAGGCACTTCATCGATCCGTTCATACGTGGTAAATCGGCGCTCACAGGCAAGGCACTCGCGCCGCCGGCGGATGGCGTCGCCTTCCTTGCTTTCCCGTGAGTCCACTACTCTGTCATGTAAGTGACTGCAAAAAGGGCACTTCATTGTTCCTCGCGTCCCATCCGGCGCAAACTGCGCCAGTCCAGCCCTTCCTTAACCGCGACTATCAGTCCAACCGGAACTATTACTACAAAACTAATAATCCAAATCAGGAATGCGAACGATGTGGCGGGCTCCAAGCGCACGCGGAACAACTCGGTCAGAACCACCACCGCGACTACTTGCAAGCCGCCGCCTATCCCGGGAATCTGCACGGCTGCCCCAAACGAAACCAGTCCCACAAAAATCAGGACGTCCACGACGGTGAAATGCAATACCGCGTCGAACGAGCGGGCCAGACACCAGTAGCAGGCGGCAATCAGCGCCCACTCCAGTATGGAGTACAGGAAAATCAAGAGCAGTGCGCCATCGCTGCGGGTGGATTCCACGCCCTGCACGCACGCCACCAGCAGCTTCTCGGCACGCGCGCGGTACCGCTCCGGCCAAAAGCGGATGGCGTGGGTCAGGTAGCGGCGGACCGGTTCGGCAAAATGGCGCATGGCAAACAGCAGGACCAGCAGCCCCAGACTGGATACGGCGACGAAACGCCCACCGGCGGCCAAAACCCAAGCGATTCTGGGCCCCACGCGGACACCTGTGGAGGTGATGCGCATCAAGGCGAAGGCGAAGAGCAGCAGCGCCATCAGCAGATCGAAAATCCGCTCCAGCAGCCATGCCGCCAGTTGGGAGGGAAACGGCACCTTCTCCTTGACCGCGATCAGGTACGGCCGCACGAACTCGCCGGCGCGGCCGAACAGGGTGATGGCGGTGAATCCGATCACCGTCGCCGAAAACAGGTTGCGTATCGACGGGCGGGGTTTGAGGGGCTTGAGGAACACCGCCCAGCGCAAGGCCCGCACATAGTACGAGCCGGCGGCGGGCGCCAGAGCGAGGCCAATCCATCTCCAGTCCAGGCCGGCCAAAGCCGCGGCCGCCAGACGCCAATCGAAAACCCGGGGGGAGAACCGCCATACCAGACCAGCTCCCACCGCGGCTACAACCAAGCCTGCCGCGGCCCATTTCCACCAGCGATGCTGAATCGAACCTCCTCGAACGGCGGGCGCTTCTCCGAAGTGGGAGCGGCGCCAGTACAAGTATCTCAAAAGAACAGGAATACGGGAAAAGATTGAACCTGGTGGGGAAAAACATCGTTTCTTCATACGAAGGAACGGGAGTGATGGCAACCGCGACACTAGCCATGGGAGCATTCCAGAATTCGCCAACCGGGCAGGACGCCCTGGGCAATCTGGCAGGTGCGCGGCCCAGCCATGTGGTAGAACGAATCTTGGACCAGGACTCTTCTCTCGTTTCGAGATGCCTGCGCGGCGACGAGTCGGCATGGGAGGATCTCGTCCGCGTGCACAGCCGGCGTGTCTACGGATTGTGTTACCGCTTCACCAATAGTGGCTCGGAGTCGCAGGATTTGACGCAGGAAGTTTTTCTGCGCGTCTTCCGCACGCTGCATTCGTTCCGCGCGGTGGAAGGCTCGTTCGGTACCTGGTTGGCGCGGCTGACGCGCAATCTCTTGATCGATCATTACCGGCGCACGCGTCAGGACCGCGTGACCGATTCGCTCGACGATCAACTCCCCGGCATCGGGGATCGAAGCGCCGCAGGTGCGTCTCGCGCGGATCAGGCGGTAGCCGGACGCGAGGCCAGCGAGATTCTGCAGGCCACGCTGCAAAAGCTCTCGCCCGATTTGCGAGAAGCCGTTATCCTGCGCGACCTGCAGGAAATGGAATACCGGGAAATCGCCCAGGTGCTGGCGATACCGGAAGGCACCGTGAAATCGAGAATCAACCGCGGCCGCGCCGAACTGGCACGGTTGCTGCGCAAGCAGAAGCTGGTAGTATGAACTGCGCCGAACTGGACATCCTGCTCGCGGAATACGTGGATGGCACGCTCGACGCGGCCACGCGGGCCGCCGTGGAACGCCACCTGGCCGGCTGCTCTTCGTGCGCCGAACTGGCGCGCGATTCCGCCGCCGCCGTCCGCTTTCTGGGGCGCGCCGCCGATGTGGAGCCTCCAGCCGAGCTGGTGAATCGTATCCTGTTCGCCGCCCCCTGGCGCCAGAACCCGAAATCGAAGCCGCGAGCGTGGCTGGCCGGGCTGCTCAGCCCCATCCTGCAGCCGCGCTACGTGATGAGCTTCGCCATGACCATCGTTTCGTTTTCGCTGCTGCGCTCGGTGATTCCGCTGCGCGGGATCGGACCCAACGATCTGCGCCCTTCCAAGGTTTTGGCCAGCGTGGAAACCCGCGTGGAATATGCCTGGGGACGCGTGGAGAAGTTCTACGACAACTTGAAAGTGGTTTATAAGATTCAAACCACCCTGCGAGATTGGCAACAACGGGAAGACGAACGGGAGCCCGCGGCCCCGCTCCGCAAACCCGCGTTCAACGACGAACGGAAGCTACCGGTTGTTTCCGCTCCGCCGGCTGGAGAAACACCAGGCGGGACAACTCCCGCCCAGCGACCGGGAACATCACACTGAGGGAACTGCCATGAACTGTCAGAATCATCCGGACGTAGCTGCAATCGCTTATTGCCGAACCTGCGGCAAGCCGGTATGCGGAGAGTGCCGGCGGGAAGCATCGGGCACCGTGTATTGCGCCGAGCATGCGCCGGCCGTCGCGCCGCCGCCCTTCACCGCCGCGCCGCCTCCACCCTACACCGCGCCGCCTCCAGCGGCCGCGCCACCCTACGCGCCGCTGGTCGTGCCCTCACCCTACGTGCGCTCCGATATCCATCCCGGGCTGGCATTTGCGCTGGGCTGGATTCCCGGCGTGGGCGCAATCTACAACGGGCAATACGCCAAGGGCTTGATTCACGCCGTGATCTGGGGCGTGCTGATGAGCATCGCCAACTCGAATTCGATTCACGACATGCTGCCCATCTTCGTCATGCTGGTGATGGCCTGGTGGGCCTACATGGTGTTCGAAGCTTACCGCACCGCGCAGAAACTGCAACGCGGCGAGCCGGTGGATGAATACTCGGGCGTGTTCCAGTTGCGCGGGCCGGGGCGGTTTCCCATGGCCGCCGTGGCGCTGATCGTGCTGGGCGTGCTATTGCTGCTGCACACCCTCGACCTGGTGAATTTCGAAAGGATCGTGCCGTATTGGCCGGTGCTGCTGATTGCGGCTGGCGGCTATATGCTGTGGTCGCGTTTCGCCGGCCAGGAACCGGCCCCGGGAGAGGTGCGCCATGAAAGGTGAGCGCAACGTATTTAGGGCCATCCGGGGACCCGTGACGCTGATCACGGTGGGCGGCCTGTTCGCTCTGCAAAACTTTACGCCTTACGATTTCGGCCAGACCTGGCCCGTGCTGTTGATCGTGTTTGGCCTGCTGAGCCTGTTATCGCGGACCGCGGGACCGCCGCCACCGCCTCCTCCGCCGCCACCGCAGTATGCCTGGCAGCCGCCGGCATGGCAGGGGCAGCCCTGGCAACCGCCGGCTCCAGCCTCCGCCGAGCAGCCGGCAGGCGGGTATCGCGCCACGTCTTACGCTCAACCGCCGGCCGGCGCGGAGCCGGCTGCTTCATCGGCCCCGCGCAATCCGGATGCTACACCCGAGAATTCCACGCCTGGAGGTGCCGTATGAGACCGCGTTCTCTCACTGGGCCGCTCATCCTGGTGATCATTGGTGGCCTTTTCCTGTGGCGCAATATGCACCCGGAAGCGCCCATTTATGAGGTCATGGCACTGTATTGGCCGTTTCTGCTGATCCTCTGGGGCGTGTTGCGGCTGATCGAAGTCGCCTGGCCCGGCTCGCCGTGGAAGGGCGGCTTCAGCGGCGGCGAAGTGGTGCTGGTCGTGCTGGTCTGCATTCTCGGCTCGGCGATGTGGGCCGGCTACCACCACGGCATCCACTGGTCGGGAGAAGGTCTCAACGTCTTCGGCAGTGAATTCGATTATCCGGTGTCCGCCAAAGCTCCCGCCGCCGGGATGAAGCGCATCGTCTTCGACATGGCGCGCGGCAACATCAAGGTGACCGGCTCCGATACGCAAGAGGTGGTCGTGAGCGGCAACAAAGTAATTCGCAGTTTCGACCGGGCGGAGGCCGATCGCATCAATAACAGTACGCCACTCGAGGTGGTGCCGGAAGGCGATCACCTGCTGGTCAGTGCCAGCCGCTCGCAGGGGTACGACAATCAGCGTGTCACCGACGATATTGAAGTGACCGTGCCGAGGGCGATGGCGGTGGAAGCGCGCGGCCGGCGCGGCGATTTCGAGATCGGCGATATCGACGGCGACGTGGATCTGGGCGGCGCCCGCGGCGACGTTCGCCTGTCGCGTCTGGGCGGCAACGCGCGTGTGGAAGTGAGCCACAGCGACACCATCCGCGCCGTGGATGTGAAGGGTCACATCGACGTGCAGGGCGAGGGCTCGGACCTTTCGCTCGAAAACGTGCAGGGGCAGGTCACCATCAACGGGGCCTTCACTGGCACGGTGGATTTCAAGAACCTGGCCAAGCCGCTTCAGTTCGAAGGCGCGCGCAACACCGAACTGCACGTGGAAGCCGTGCCGGGCAACATCAGCATGGATATGGGCGAGTTCACCGCCAACGGGCTCACCGGGCCGGTGCGGCTGATCACGCGCTCGCGCGATATCAAGATCGGCCGCTTCAGCCAGGCCATCGTGATCGAAACCGAGCACGGCAACATCGATCTCGATCCGGGTGCGCCGGTGCCCGCTATTGAAGCGCGCTCCGGCGCCGGCAACATCGAGCTGACGCTGCCCGAAAAATCCGCGTTCCGCCTCGAAGCCACCGCCGAGCGCGGCGATGCCACCAACGATTTCGGCGATCCGATTCAGAAAGAGAGCTTCGGACGGAGCGCCACTTTGAAAGGCAAGGTGGGCGATGGCCCGTCCATCCGGCTCACCGCGTCCCACGGCGAAGTGGAAGTGCGCAAGGGCGACGAATCGGTGCGCGCGGCCGACACTCCCGCCGCTCCCGCTGCGCCCCCTGCGCCGCAACAACCCAAGGCTCCGGCCAAGAATCTCAAAGACTCCGAGATCAAGCTGTGAACCCCGGCCGCGGGGCGGGAGCGTCCGCCCCGCTGCTGATTCTCTTTCTCGTCAACGTTCTTAACTTTTACGACCGGCAGGTGCTGGGCGCGGTGACCGAGCCGCTGCACCGCGAGTTCGGCCTCTCCGATACCCAACTCGCCGTGCTGGCGACGGCCTTCACGCTGCTCTATGCGGTGGCCGGCTTGCCGCTCGGGCGGCTGGCCGATCGATGGAGCCGCAAGCGCCTGCTCGCGATCGGGGTAAGCGTGTGGGCCGCGCTCACCGCGCTTGGCGGCGTCGCTTCCAGTTACGGGATGCTGCTGGCTACGCGCCTGGGCGTAGGGGCTGGCGAAGCCACCTGCGCTCCCGCCGCCACAAGCTGGATTGGCGACCTGGTGCCCGCCGCCCGGCGCGCGCGCGCCATGGCGCTCTTCATGATGGCGGTCCCCGTGGGCGGATTCCTCAGCTTCGCCCTTGGTGGACCGGTAGCGCAGGCCTGGGGCTGGCGAATGGCATTGATGGTGGCCGCCGTCCCAGCGTTGGCACTGGTCCCGGCGCTGGCGATGCTCCGCGAGCCGGTGCGCAGTGAGAATCCGAAGTTGGCAGGCGAAAGCGCCTGCCCCACTTTGCCGGGTGGGGCAGGCGATTCCGCCTGCCAACCTTCCGGTCCGACCTGCGACCCTTCCGATCCGGGCCACGACCGCAGGGGAGCGGTTCCCCCCGAGCCAGCAACCCCATCCGCCAGCAGTCCCAGCCCCTGGCTCCTGGCGCGCATCCCAGCTTTCTGGTGGATCGCCGCCTCCGGCGCCATTGTCAACTTCATGCTCTACAGCTTCTCGCTTTTTCTGCCGGCGTTTCTCACTCGCTATCACGGCCTCTCGGTGGCCCGCTCAGGGGTCTGGAGCGGAGTTGGATCGGGCGCCGCGGGCGTGCTCGGTGCGCTGGCGGCGGGTTACCTGGGTGACCAGGTGGCGCGCGACCTCGGCCGCCGCCGTCTGATGCTGGCAGCCGCGGCCGCCGCGCTCGCCGCCCCGCCAGCCCTGGCCGCCATCAGCCTTCCCGCCGGCAGCGTGCTCGGCGCCGTGTTACTGCTTATGCTGGCTTACGGCTTATGGCAAACTTACTATGGCTTAGTCTATGCCGCGATCCAGGATATCGTGCCCGCCCAGTTGCGCGGCACGGCGATGGCCGTCTACTATCTCGCCATGTACTTATGCGGCGCGTCCTTTGGCCCGCTAGTAACTGGCCGCCTGAGCGACCATTTCGCCCGCGCCGCCGCTAACTCCGGCATCGCGCTCGAAGCCGCCCGCGCTATCGGTTTGCACCATGCCATGTATCTTATTCCCGTGTGCTCGGCCGCTCTTGCGGGGGTGTTGTGGGTAGCGGGAAGATCCTGGGAAGCACGACGCGACCCTCTCTGAGCGCCGTGCCGCCATGTCAGTTCTTCGCATCGATGTGGAGTAAATCTGAAGTAAGATCGCCAGAGGGGAGGTGCCGAATGGTGTTATGCGGCGCGTCGTCCTTCAGAGTGCTGACGGTAACTCTATTTCTGACGCGAATCACGGTGGCACAGGAGCACGTTTCCTTTCCGACTGAGGACGGAGGGCTGATCTACGCGGACCTTTACGGGAAGGCCGCCCGCGGCGTGGTGCTTGCTCACGGAGGGCGATTCAACAAGGAGAGCTGGGAGAAGCAGGCGCGGACGCTCGCGGAGGCGGGTTTCTGCGTGCTTGCCATCGACTTCCGCGGCTATGGCCAATCCCGAGGACCCGGCCAGGCCGATCCTCTTTCGGCTCCGCTCAAGTGGGACGTGCTGGCCGCCGTCCGCTATCTGAAAAGGACAGGAGCTAAGACCGTATCGGTGGTGGGAGCCAGCATGGGCGGCGGGGCAGCCGCCGATGCATCGATCGAGTCCGAGCCGGGCGAGATCGACCGCCTGGTACTGCTGGCGGCGTGGACCGACGGAGCGCCCGAGAAGATCAAGGGCCGCAAGCTGTTCATCGTCGCGCGGGACGATGCAAGCGGTGACGGCGACCTGCGCTTGCCCCATATCCGCTCCAATTACGAGAAGACCGTGGAACCGAAGAAGCTGGTGGTTTTGGACGGCTCCGCCCACGCTCAATTCCTGTTTGCGACGGATCAAGCCGAGCGGGTGATGCGTGAGATCCTGAACTTCCTTTCGGAACCGTAGAGCAGTTTGCCAAGCCGCCCGGCTCGGCTGTCGGAAAGGGGGGACCGACGCGGGCGAAGGCGCCGCCCTACTCGGCGCGCACGAATTCGTAGCGCTCGAGCGTGGCGGCCACGTGGTAAGCCTGCGCTGCTCCATGGCGGGCGTTGGCGGCGCGCTCCAACCGTACAACCTTGCCCAGGCAACGAATATTCACGGTCCGCGCCTCCTCTTGGTTTAGCGTGATGACATACTCAATCGGACCGGTCACCGACGGCTCGTTTTCAGTTGTGAACAGCACGCCCGTCGAACTGATATTACGGGTATGGCCGGCCAGGGTAACTGGATCGACGCCGGAGCGCACGACGGCTAGGGGGAGATGAAGGGTGAATCGCCTGGTTCTTCTATGTTCCATGAGTGGATCGTCTTAAATGCTACTGGCGTCAGGCCCGTAAATCAATAGACCGCGCCACAAACGACCCCCCACAGGTACTAGCATTCGGGGTTTATTAGTACAGTCAGGGACTTATCAGTACAAGTGGGGGCGGCAACAAGTGCCGCTCCCCCTCTTTGCGGAACTACTTCACGAAAAGAACCACGATCAAGAACGTAAACAGCGCCAGTGACTCGATAAATGCCACACCGATGAGCATCGCCAACTGAATTACGCCGGCAGCTCCCGGATTGCGTCCCATGCCTTCCACCGCGCTCGAAATGGCTTTACCTTGGCCCAGCCCGCAAAGGCCGGAAGCGATCGCCATGGCGATTCCGGCGGCCAATGGGCGAATATCGAACGGTTCGGCCGCGGCGGCGCTGGCCGGCGTTTGCGCGCACAGCAGAGAACTGGCAAGCAACATCAGTACCAGCACAAAAAACAGCTTCTTCGTCATTTGTTTCTTCTCCTTCAGATGAAATCGCGCGCGAGTAGGTGGTTTCCGCCGTGCCTGGGGAGACCGGCGGGCTCACGCTCGCGGGCGGCATAAAGCCGGAATCAATGTTCGTGCGAAACCGCGGAGCCCACGTAAAACATGGTGAGCAGCATAAAAATGTAAGCCTGCACCAGGCACACAAATGCGTGCAGGACCATGACCAGCACCGGCGCACCGAAGTAAGTCAGGCCGACAAACACCAGCGTCACCTGCTCGCCGGCGAACATGTTGGCATACAGACGGATGGTGAGCGCCAGCGGGCGCGCCAGATGGCTGACGATTTCAATCGGGAACATCAGCCCGGCCAGCCACCATTTGGGCCCCAGGAACTGCAGAACGTATTTGAACCCGTTCGCCTGCACGCCCATCAGGTGGTAGTACAAGAAAGTCGCCATGGCGCAGCCGAGCGTGACCGGCGCATTCATGGTGGGAGCCTCGAACGCAGGGATCATTCCGATCAGGTTCGAAACCAGGATGAAGATGAAGATGGTGCCGAAAAAGGAAAGATAGCGCACGGCCGCATGCCCCATCTGGCTCTCCGCCTGGGCGCGCATGGTCTGGTACCCCAGTTCCAGGGTTAGCTGCACCTTGCCCGGATTCGAAGCCGAAAGGCGCGCGCGCAAAACGGCGAAGGCCACCACCAGCAGCGCGAACACCACGAACTGCATCGTGATGTAATTGGCCCAGGGCCTCGCCTGAGAATGGATCCCGACGAGCTGCAGCGCGGCATTTCCCAAGGCGCCGAAATGGTCGTTAAAGATCCTGGTGATCCAGAGTTCGCTTTCTTGCATACACCAACTCGAAAAAGATTTCGATGAAGATTGCCGCGATCAGGACGAACATTCCGGCCACCATCGCCGCCGCCGGTATCGAGGAAAACCGTACTATAACATAGCCGCACACGCCCAACAGAAAGTAGCGCAGAGCCAACCGGAAAGAGGAGATCGCGCGGCCTCCGCCGAGCGCGCCCACCAGCCGTTTCAGCCAGCGGAAGTTGAACCAGGCCGCCACCGCTCCGGCCAGGAAACCGGCTGCCCATTTCCAGCCGCCCGCCGCCCCGGACACTGCGGTACCTGCCACGGCCACCCAGGCGAGGAAGCGCGCAATGCGGCGGGTGGCGCGCTCGAAATCGAGCTCGTCAACCATCGTTGTCATGGGTATCCCGCATCACCTGCCGGATGATCTGCACGAAACCGGCGACGATTCCCAGCAGCAGGCCGGCAATATAGAGGTAACCGGTGCCAAAGGCCTTGTCGAGCAGGTGGCCCAGGAACCAGCCGACCGCAGTCGCGGCCGGCAGCACAAACGCCAGCGTGCTGTACTCCGCCGCTTGTTCGGTGAAGGACTTCTTGCGCGCCACCACGTTCAGTTTAACCGCTTGCGAGTTCGCGGATGGGCGCGAGTCGCTCAAGAAGCCGGATGAACGGCCGATATGTTGTTTGAAACCGTGGCGCGCGAGCCCTTGAGCTGTCCCCCGGCGCTAACGCCGAGCGGTGCCCACTTGCGGATGGAGAGGCGGGTTGGCACATATGAGGGCGGGCTTGCCCGGGTTTGCCGCTTTCGCGGGCCGGAGGCCGTGGAGGCGCTGGCCGCGGCGGTGATTGCCGCCGCGGCCGTCTTGACTCTCTACGAATAGGATCGGGAGGTACAAGGATGCATTGGGACGGCCGCTTCGCAATCGGAGTCAGCCTGATATGGGCGATGTTGGTTTTGAGCGCCTTCCACCTGGTCAAAGGAATCCAAAACACGGCACCGCCAACGCCCGTATTGGCGGACAACCCGGCGATGGACGGGAAGGCACAAATCGCGCACCAATGAGGCCGGCGACAAGTGCCCGGTTGCGTCCGGGTGCGGATTTCGCCATAATACGGCCAGATCCACTTTAGATCTATGTCCGGTCACCAAGAGGAGATTGGCTTTGCGAAGCACTCTGGTTTCGGCCTTGTCTGCATGCGCTGATCCGTCGCGCCGCTTCAGTGCCCGCCAATTCCTGGCAGGACTTTCCACCGACGAAATGCGGTTCATCGCCGAGTTTCTGGGAGCATCGGTCCTCGAAGCCGGCCCTCAACCCGGTTGCTCGCGGGCGGAACTGGGAGAACGGATCGCTGAATTCCAGATTTCGCACTCCTATGCGCGCCGTTCGGGTCCCGACCTGGAACACAAAATGATCGTGCTGCTCGAATTCCTCTGCCGGTCGCACATCCGCCAGGCCCCTATGACGATGCGCGCCGGCCAAGCCCAAGTGTCGTAAGAAACCGCCCGGTAACGCCGGCGGTCTTTGCCGCCGGTGTTCTTCCCGAGCGCGCGCGAAATGCAAAGAACCGGCGGCAAAAGACCGCCGGCGTTACCGGGCGGCACGCACGAGTGCGTGCGCCACGGCGGCCGAGGCGCCCACGGCGGCTTACTCGATCTCGAGCAGCAGGTCCTTGGCTTCCACATGCTGGCCGGTATGCACCAGCACCTGCGTGACCCGGCCACCCACCGGCGCATAAACCGTGCTCTGCATCTTCATCGCTTCCAGCACCAGCAGTTGGGCGCCCTTTTCAATTGTCTGGTTCATCTGCACGGCGACGGTCGATACCACGCCGGGTATCGGCGCGCCGATCTGGCCCGGCTGATTGGGATCGGCCTTGGGCGCGGCAGGCTGCTTCACGTCCAGGCTGCGGTCGCGGACGGTGACTTCGCGCGGCTGACCATTCAGTTCGAAGAAGACGGTACGCGTGCCATCGGGGTGCGGCTCGCCCACGGTGAGGAATTTCACCACGAGCGTCTTGCCGGGTTCGAGCTCGATGGCCACGTCGGTCGACCGAGCCATGCCGTAATAAAACTGCGGCGTCGGCAGCACATCCACATCGCCCCACGCCTGGCGGTTGTGTGCGCATTTGACGAATACTTCCGGGTACATCAGGTAGCTCAGCACCTCGTCATGGGCGGGACGGCGGCCGATCTTCTTTTCAAGCGCGACGGCGGTGTCCTCCAGGTCCACTTTTGGAAGGTGCGCGCCGGGGCGCCGTTTGTGCGGCTTGGCGCCGCGCAGGATGATGGCTTGGAGCTTCTTCGGCCAGCCGCCCTCCGGCTCGCCCAGCGCGCCCATAAACATTTCGATGACTGAGCTCGGAAGCGTGAAGTTGTGCTCCGGCGTGAGGAAGCCGAACTGTTCCATGGTCATGTTGTGGGTGGCCAGGAAGATCGCCATGTCGCCCACCACTTTGCTCGATGGCGTGACCTTGACGATGTCGCCGAAAGCCATGTTGACGTCGGCGTAAGCCCGCGCCAGCTCGTGCCAGCGCGCGCCCAGTCCCATCGATTCGGCTTGCTCCTTGAGGTTGGTGTACTGCCCGCCGGGCATCTCGTGAAGGTAGACCTCGGCGCTGCCGGACTTCGGGCCGGTATCGAACGGCGCGTAGAATTCGCGCACCGTTTCCCAGTAATCCGCACAGATATTGAGCGCGTCCAGATCGAGCCCGGTTGCGCGCCGAGTGTGTTCGAGCGCGGCCACGATGGAATTGAGATTGGGCTGGCTGGTCTGCCCGCTCATGGAAGCGATGGCGGCATCGGCGATCTGAACGCCGGCGTCGGCGGCCTTCAAAATCGAGGCTGCATTGACGCCGCTGGTGTCGTGGGTATGGAAGTGGATGGGGATGCCGATCTCCTGGCGCAGCGCCTTGACCAGCTTTTCGGCCGCGTAGGGACGGCACAGCCCGGCCATGTCCTTGATGGCGAGTATGTGCGCGCCCATGCGCTCCAGCTCCTTGGCCATGCGGACGTAATAAGCGAGCGAAAACTTGTCACGGGCCGGGTCCAGAATGTCGCCGGTGTAGCAAATGGCCGCCTCGCACACCGAGCGCGTCTTGCGCACGGCCTCCATCGACGCCTTCATATTGGGCAGCCAGTTGAGCGAATCGAAAATACGGAAGATGTCGATGCCCTGCGCGGAGGCTTCGTAGATGAACTCGGCCACCACGTTGTCCGGATAAGCCGTGTAGCCGACGGCATTGGAGGCGCGCAGCAGCATCTGAAAACAGATATTGGGGATGGCTTCGCGCAGGCGGCGCAGGCGGACAAACGGGTCCTCGTGGAGGAACCGCATGGCGACATCGAAGGTGGCTCCGCCCCACATTTCGAGGCTGAAAAGACCGTGCAGCCGGTGCGCCACGAAGTTGGCGATGCGCAGCATGTCGTAAGTGCGCACGCGCGTGGCCAGCAGCGACTGATGAGCGTCGCGGAAGGTGGTATCGGTAACCAGCAGGCGGCGCTCGGCAGCCGCCCAGGCGGCGAATCCCTCCGCCCCCAACTTGTCGAGCAACTGGCGCGTGCCGTCCGGCGGCGCGGTGGCCACATGGCGCGGCACGGGCGCGGCATCCAGGCGGGTGGGGCGCGGCTTGCCGGTCACGGCCGGATTGCCGTTGACGATCACGTCCGCCAAATAGCTGAGCAGCTTGGTGGCGCGGTCGCGGCGCGGCGTGAAGCGGAATAGCGCCGGGTTTTCCTCCAGCCACCGCGTGGTCACACGGCCCGCCTGAAAGTCCTGATCGTTGACCACGTTCTCCAGGAACTGAATGTTGGTCTTGACGCCGCGCACGCGAAACTCGCGCAGGCAGCGGTCCATGCGCTGGCAGGCCTGGCGGAAATTGCGCCCCCAGGCAGTCACCTTCACCAGCAGAGAATCGTAGTAGGGCGTGATCACCGCGCCCGAGTATGCCGAACCTCCGTCCAGCCGGATGCCGAATCCGGCCGGCGAACGGTAGGTCGACAGTTTGCCGTAATCCGGCACGAAGCCGTTGGCCGGGTCCTCGGTGGTGATGCGGCACTGCATGGCGTAGCCATACAGCGGGATCTGGGGCTGGGGCGGCAGGTCCATCTCCGCGCCGTGCAACTCCAGGCCCTGGGCGATCAGGATCTGCGAGCGCACCAGGTCGATGCCGGTCACCATTTCGGTGACGGTATGTTCCACCTGGATGCGCGGGTTGACCTCGATAAAGTACCACTCGCCCGAGTCGGCATCCACCAGGAACTCGACCGTGCCGGCGTTGTAATAGCCTGCCGCGCGCGCCAGGCGCACGGCGGCATCGGCCAAAGCGGCGCGCAACGCCGGATCGAGCGACACCGCGGGCGCCACTTCCACCACTTTTTGATGGCGGCGCTGGACCGAGCAGTCGCGCTCGTAAAGGTGGAGGATGTTGCCATGGCGGTCGCCCAGAATCTGCACTTCGATGTGCCGCGCGCGGCGCACGAAGCGCTCCAGGAAAACCGCGTCGTTGCCGAAAGCGGACGCAGCTTCGCGGCGGGCTTCTTCCAGGCGGCCGGCGAAATCGGCTGGCCGGTCCACCACCCTCATGCCGCGGCCGCCGCCGCCAAAAGCCGCCTTGACGATGAGCGGGAAGCCGATCTCGCCGGCGATTTTCTCCGCCCGCCTGGCATTGCGAACCGGCTGATCGGTGCCCGGCACCACCGGAATGCCGGCCTTTTCCGCCAGGCGGCGCGCCGCGGTTTTGTCGCCCAACAGTTCCAACAGTTCCGCGTTGGGGCCTATGAACGTGATGCCGGCGCGTTCGCAGGCGCGCGGCAGGGCCGGGTTCTCGGAAAGAAAGCCGTAGCCGGGATGGATGGCGTCGACGCC
The DNA here is from genome assembly GCA_049508735.1 of Bryobacteraceae bacterium. Lineage (GTDB taxonomy): Bacteria > Acidobacteriota > Terriglobia > Bryobacterales > Bryobacteraceae > Bog-375. Next base: position 53,584 of record JBELAO010000029.1, read on the forward strand.
CTTTTCCCTGGCCAACTCCACGATGCCTTCGACATCCAGGTAGGCCTCCACCGGGCCCTTGCCCTGGCCGATCAGATACGCTTCGTCGGCCTTGAAGCGATGCAGGGCGAGCGAGTCTTCCTGCGAGTAGACGGCCACCGTGCGCAGGCCCAGTTCGTTAGCCGCGCGCAGAATACGAATCGCGATTTCGCTACGGTTCAGAGCAAGAAGCTTGTGCATAGGGTGGGAGGCCCGGCGAGCCCAGTCCGCCGGTCAATTTATGAGGATAGCAAAGCCAGGTGGCGGGAGCTGTCAAGTATGGGTCAGAGCCCCACCCAGCCGGTTCCACGATCACAGATTGGGCAGTATTTTTTCGAACAATTGAGAAAATGCGTCCTGAGTACCCTCGTCGATCAGGCTTGAGAGCTCGGAGTAGCGCTCCAACGCATTCTGGCGTGCCGCCAGCGAGACTAAGCCCGAGGCACCAAGCGTGACGCCAAGAGCCTCCGTCTCCACCCGGTTCAACACAACAACCCGCGCCAGGTTCTGAACCACATGCACTAACTCATGGTGGGCTAACTCCATGTCACGATGCTAGCATTCTCGCCTATTGAACTATGCCGATTAAGATACTGATATTTGCTGCATAACTTGTCCTAAGTTGTCAGTGAAGATTCTTTCAGTCCGGCGCATGGAAGGGCCTTACGGCTTGCGACGGGCGCTTGGCGTGAACTGGAGCAACTACATCTTCGTAAGAAGCCGGTAACGCCGGCGGTCTTTGCCGCCGGTGTTTTTGAAGCTGATCTGGCGGCACAAAGGCACCCGCGGCATTACCCCGGCGTTACCATGCTGCGCTTAGTCGTGTAGAACGACATTCAGCAAGGAACCGTGGACTTGCAGGCCGCCGTTGTAGTGAATGAACCCGAGCTTGCGGAACCGGTTCATGAAGAAGCTCACGCGGGAACGCGTGGTGCCGATGATGCCGGCCAGCGTTTCCTGGCTGATCTTTGGAATGACTGTTTGAGGCGGGCCATCCTTGCCGAAGTTCGCCAGCAAGAGGAGCACCCGCGCCAGCCTCTTCTCACTGGAGTTAAACAACTGATCGACCAGATCTTCCTCGATCTTGATATTGCGGGACAGAAGATGCGCCATGAACAGTTCCGAGAACGACGGCTCTTCGTGAAGCAGACGCAGCACGATGGCCTTCTCCACCTTCATCACGGAGCACTCCGACATGGCGACGGCGCTTGCCATCCTCACCGGCTGTCCCGCCAGGCATCCTTCGCCGAAGAAATCACCGGCTCTCAAAATGGCGACAACGGCTTCCTTTCCCTGCTTGGAGAGTACGGTGAGCTTGACCTCGCCCTTCTGGAGATAAAAAATGGCATCCGCGGTCTCGCCTTGCGCAAAAATGCGATCGTTGGCACGGTATTCGGCATTCGTCCTTCCGCCATTGGCGTTACTCAGAAAGACCTTCAAGTCGAAGGGTATTTTGGTCGTTTTCTTCGCTTTCATGCGCTGTTTCATCAGGGCTTTGCGGTCCTCTCCGGGGATCCCGCCATCCGGGGCGACCTGCACCATCTCTGTTTGTCGCATTTTCTTTGAATGAAATCAAGCGGAACCGGAGCTGGCTGGGCTGGTTCGGTTGAGCTTGTCGTGCCAAAGAAAGGCGGCGGCCTGGACGAGCCGTCAAGTCGAATGTCCGGCAGTTTGCCAGACGCGTGAGCTGTTTTGACCAGACCACAATTGGTTTACTTGGTACTATCTAGTCTACACACGGATACCGGCGAACGGAGCGGGCTAGAGCCAAAAGGTCAGTTACACCAGAGCGCCGGCGGAAGGGAATCCGCGTGCCTAGTCCCCCATGGGCGTGCTGGCTCTGCTGCGCAGAGTTGGTGTCGGAGGCACGCCCGTGCTTCAACAACGTGCCAGAAAAGCCTACTGAACAGAACGACGGCGCGATGATTCCGCCAATCGCTCTCCCGGACCCAAAGTCTTCCGGGCTGCGCCAGTCCGTAATCCTGGTTGCCGATGACGAGGCGTTGATCCGCAACCTGGTCACTTTGCTGTTACAGCGTGCGGGGCATTTAGTTCTCTCTGCGGCCAATGGTCACGAGGGGTTGGAGCTCTCACGCGATTACCCGGGAGTCATCGACCTGGTGATTACAGACGCGGAAATGCCGCGACTGAACGGCACCGACCTATGCGCTCATCTGTTCGAAGAACGGCCCGGAATCAAAGCGCTGATCATGTCGGGCGCGGACATGACCGAAATCGTCAGCCAGAACATCAATTTGCCCTTCCTGCCAAAACCGTTCGACGGAAAGACCCTGCTCGCGAAAGTTCGGGCTATCCTGGCTGCTCCGGTTCAGACGACTTAGCGCGCTTACGAGCGGATCCGCTCCTCATCGGCGCCGCTCCGAACAGCAGTCGGCCCCTTGGTGTCATTGCGAACCTTATGCCGGCAAAGCGGCGCGCCCCACCCCGGCTGATAGAGTAGAAGTAATGCGCGCGGGTGGTCTCATGGCGGTCCTGTGGGCGATTCTTGTGGCCGGACAGCCCGTGGCCGCGCAGCATTACGCCAGCCTGGCTGGGCACGTGCTGGACACCTCCGGCGGCGGCATTTCCGGCGCGGTGGTTACCATCACCAACCAGGAAACCGGGTTTCGGCGCAGCGCGGAATCGGAAGTCGGCGGAGCTTACGCGGTGAATCCGCTCGAAGCGGGCGTCTACAAAATCACCGTGCGCAAGGAGGGATTCCGCACCCTGGTCCGGTTTGGCATGGCGCTTGAGGAAGCGCGGCCGGCGGCGGCCGATTTCGTGCTCCCGGTGGGCAGCATCTTCGAGACCGTCACGGTGGAAGGAGTGCCATCGCCGCTCGACCGCGCGGACGCCGCCCCCGAAACCGGTTTCGAGCACGACGAAATCGCCCGCCTGCCGCTCAACGGCGGGGGCCTTTTGCAGCTTCTGGATACGGCGCCGGGCACCAACGTCACGCCCGCCACGCGCGGGGAAGCCGGGCAATTCACCACCGCCGGGCAGCGGCCCAACACGAACTACTTCACACTGGACGGCGTCAGCGCCAACAACGGCGTAACCGCTGGCGGCATTCCGGCGCAATCGACCGGTGGAACCTTGCCACCGGTGAGCGCGTTCGGCAGCCTGGATTCGCTGATCTCTCCCGAAGTGGTGGACGAGTTTTCGATTCGCACCTCGTCGACCGGCGCCGAGATGGGGCGTCTGCCGGGGGCGCAGATTGCCATCACCAGCCAATCCGGCGGCAATCAGTGGCATGGCTCGCTCGACTACCAATGGCGGAATGAAATTCTGGCGGCCAACGACTGGTTTGCCAACCAGGCCAGCCTGGGCCGTGGCGCGGCGCGGCTCAACGAAATCAGCCAGACGCTGGGCGGGCCTGTGCGCGCCAACCGCACCTTCGTGTTCCTCTCCTTCCAGCAGATGGAACTGACGCAACCGTATGTGTGGAACCAACCGGTGCCGTCGCTCGATGCGCGCCAGACGGCAGGCTTATGGGTACAGCCGGTGCTGGGCATTTTCCCCGCCCCGAACCAAGGCGCGCTGACCACGGAGATCGGAGATTGGGCGGGCCGCTCCGAACAGCCGGCGGCTCTGACTGCCGGTAGCGCGCGCGTAGACCAGGCGATCGGCTCCCGGGTCTCGCTGTTTGCCCGCTACAGCGACGCGCCCTCGGAAAACCAGTTCGGCGCTTTCCAGGTGAACCGCATCGATCTGCGCTTCCAGAGCCTCACCCTGGGATTGACGGCCCATCCCACCGCGCGCACCATTCTCACCGTGCGCGCCAACGAGAGCCAGTCCAGCGCGTATTCGTTATGGAACGGCGGCGGCGGCGCAACCGGGCCGGGATGCCAGTTGCAGCCGCTCACGACCACCCTGCTGCACGTCACCCAAGACTGCGATTACCTGGTGCGGTTCACCATCGGCGGAATCGGCCAATTGGTTTCCGGAGAGGAAGGCAACCGCCGCCAACGGCAGTTTCAAACCACCGGGTCGCTCGACTACCATCTCGCCAGGCAGGACATGCAAGTGGGCGCGGATTACCGGCGCGTGCTGGCCATCCGCCGCGACGCCACGCCGGCTCTGGACGTGATCGCCGATAGCGTCGCCTCCCTGGCCACCGAACAGAACCTGTGGACCGAGACGAGCGCGGCGCTGGAAGAATCGGCCGGCGTGACGGAGTTGTCGCTGTGGATTCGCGATACCTGGCGCGTCTCCCCGCGGTTTACGCTCACCGCGGGTCTGCGCTGGGAATTCAGTCCCGCGCCGGTTCCCGACCCCAGCACCAAGTTCTACGACTACGCCGCCGGAGAAGTGTTCCCGTTTTCGTATGTCTCCACGCAGTGTTGCCCTCAAGTTACTTCGCTGTGGCCGACTTCCTACCGGGACTTCGCGCCGCGCCTGGGTCTCGCCTGGCGTTTGACGGCCGACGGCAAGACCGTGCTTCGGGCCGGCAGCGGCCTGTACTACAACTCGAGCATGAGCATCGCCGCCGATTCCATCAACGGCGGTCCGCTGAGCGTGGACAGTTTCATCGGCAATAACGGGCTGTATGCCTTCGAACTCAGTTACGCGTTTCTGCCCAACCTGCGCTTACCAGCCGCCGCCCAGTGGAACCTGTCGCTGGAACGGGCACTGGGGAAGCACGATATCTTCTCGGCCGGATACGTGGGCTCCGCGGGCTACGATCTGATACGCCGCGAAGTTGGCGGCCTGGGCAGTTCCACTGGGTCCTTGATTGCGCTGACCACCAACGGCGGACACTCCGCCTACAACGCCTTCGAAGCGCAATACCGGCGACGCTTCACAGCCGGCCTGAACGGCCTGGTATCGTACACCTGGTCGCACGCCATCGACAACGATTCGAGCGATGCGTTCCTGCTGTGGGCCGGCCCCGGCTCGCCCAGCGATCGCGGCGCATCCGATTTCGATCTGCGCCACTCGTTCACCACCACGCTGAGCTATACCATTCCGCAACGCGAAGCGGAGAAACGCTGGCGGCGGATGGCGGGCGGGTGGTCGGCCAACGCGATTCTGCGCGCGCGCAGCGGCTTTCCCATCACGGTGCTCGAAAACGAGGAGTATACCGGCATCACCCTGACCAACGCCTTCCGCCCGCTGCTGCTGCTCGGCCAACCGCTGTGGCTGAGCGACCCGAACACGCCTGGCGGCCGCGGTCTGAACCCGGCTGCGTTCGTGGTGCTGCCATCCGGCCAACAGGGCGATCTGGGCCGCAACGCGATCGACGGGTTCGGCATGGTGCAACTGGATATGGCCGTGAGCCGCGATTTCCCCATCCGCGAAAAGGTGGCGCTCCAATTCCGCGTGGATGCATTCAACGCGCTGAACCATCCGAACTTCGCCGACCCCGTGCGCTACCTGGACAACCCCTTGTTTGGCCAATCCTCTTCCATGCTGAACATGATGCTGGGAACCGGCAGCCCCGGCAGCGGCTTATCCCCGCTCTTGGGAACCGGCGGCCCACGCATGTTCCAACTGGGCCTGCGCCTGCACTTTTAGGTGTTGGCAGGCCGGGGACCCGCCTCACTCACGCGCCCAGAAACAGCGGCCGGATGTGGCGCTCGAAAAGGTTGGTGGTGACGTTGCGCGCGATGGATTCTTCGCAGGCATCCAGCATTTTGGTATACCGCTCGCCCATCTTGGCCGCGACCTTGTACCCCACATGCAGCAACTGGCGCAGGTTGGGATTGAAGAGCGGATTCGTCTTGTCGTGGCGCAGCGCGCCGGCGTATTCCTCGGCCGTCCAACTGTTCACCGTCGCCGGCGTGGGCAGCTCGGAGGCATCGATGTCGATGACCGCGACGTAGGGCCTGCACAACTCCGTCTGATGTTCGAAAGCTTCCGCGTAAATCTGCTTGGCCAGCGCCAGCCCCTCGGCGCCGGCTTCGGCCAAGCCGATCAGTTCCTCCAGCCAGGTGGTGCCGGCGGTCTTGAGATGAACGCCGGCGCCGTTATTCCCCAGCGCGCGGCGGATGGGCGCGTACAGCGAAAACTTGTCGCTGCCGGAATGCACGCTCAGCTTCAAATCCTTGGGCAGCTGATAACGCTCCACGGCGTGCGCGACCACGGCTAGGTCGGTCGCGAACTCGTGTTCGAACTGCTCCACGTTGCCCACGTAGTCCACGCCTTTGTTAAAGCGGCCGGTGAACTTGGGAGCGATGGTCTGGACGGGGACCCATTCGTCGGCCAGGGCCGCCAGAATCAGCAGCAGCTCGGATGGCGTTTGCGGCGAATCGGTTTCGTCCATCGAAACTTCCGTGATGAAGCTCGCCGGCGCGCGCTGCACGATGTGACGGTAGATGGCCGCGGCCTCGGCGATCGCGTGCAAGTACTTGGACGCGGCGCGAAAGGCCTTCTCCTTGGTGAACGTCAGGGGTCCGGCGAGCCCGGCAATCTCGATTCGTCCCACCAGTTCGCGGTGGCGCGCCAGGAACGCTTCCACCGCGCCGGCTTTCGGGCGATGCGCGATGGCGTGGGCAACGTCCAGCGTGAAGAAGTCGCAGGGGCCAACGAACCGGTCCACCGTCTCCAGATTGATGTGGTCTGCATCGAGAAAATAGGGCCGCTGCCAATCCAGCGCCTTCACCGCCGCATCGGCGGCGGCGCGCGTGCTCGCCGGTTCCGAGCCTACAATCTTATGTTCGCGGTTGGACTTGTTCCACACCGGCGTC
>JBELAO010000003.1:0-218945 GCA_049508735.1 Bryobacteraceae bacterium
CCCAGCGCTCACGCGCTGGGCTATTGTCTTTCGCCCCTGCCGGGGCTTGCCGCTCGCTCCACTCCTTTGACGGATCACGCGTAGGTGGTACGCTCGGAAACTGGCCATTTTCCGGGGAACCAGCGATGCCCCCGAACTTTCATGTCCCGCACTCCTACCCATACACCCATATTCGCCAATATGGTAATATGGTCAATATGAAGACCACGGTCGAGATCGCGGATTCGCTGTTCGAGGAGGCCAAGGACTTCGCGGCATTGCGCGGCGTGCCGCTGCGGCAGTTGGTGGAAGAGGGATTGCGCGCCGCCATCAGCCAGGATCGCGAACCGAGGAAGTTCCGCCTGCGCAACGGATCGGTCGGCGGCAAGGGCCTGCGGGATCCGCTCTCCTGGCCGGCGGTTCGCGGCAGGATCTACGAAGGCCGCGGCGAATGATCGCGGTCGATACGAACATCCTGGTCTACGCGCACCGCCGCGATTCGGAGTGGCATGAGAAGGCATATCGCGCGATCCAATCGCTGGCGGAAGGGTCCGCGCCATGGGCGATTCCGTGGCCCTGCCTCCATGAGTTCCTGGCGGTGGTGACCCATCCGCGCATCTACCGCCCGCCCACGCCGCCGGCCAAGGCGCTCGACCAGGCGGAGATCTGGCTCGGCTCTCCTTCGCTGCGAACCATCGGCGAGTTGAAGGGGCACTGGAAGGAACTGAGAGGGCTGGCCGAGGCCGGCCGCGTTTCGGGCGGAGCCATTCACGATGCGCGTGTGGCTGCCATTTGCCTGGAGCACGGGGTGCGGGAACTGTGGTCGGCGGATCGCGATTTTGGCCGCTTATCGGGAATTACGGTGCGCAATCCCCTGGTGACCCGGTAGAGCCTACCCACCGTTCGGCCGTCGGTGAGTAACCGCGTGCGATGGATTCTATAAGTACCCGCCGCACAGTATCCACGATTGCCTGGATCTCATCGCCCCGGGCAACCGGGCCGTGGCCGGCGACAACAATAGCGGGCTTGAGTAACTCAATTCGCTTGAGTGACTCGAGCCATATCCGCCAATCGGCGGGCGTTCCTGCGTCGAGGTTCGGGAGATACTCGCTAATCAGGCAATCGCCGGTGAACAAGACTCCGTCATCGGGCACCCAGACCGAGAGATTGCCCGGCGTGTGGCCCGGCGTAAGCAGGATCTCGACCGTGCAGCCACACAGATCGAACCGGGTATCGCTATCAATCTGGCGATTCGGGTTCACCAGGTGGGTTCCGTGAAAGAACGCTCGCGCTTCGCCGCGTTCCCGGCGCGCCGGGTTGGAGATCGAATCGTTGATCTCCGCGATTTCGGCTTGAAATTCATCCGGCGTTCGCACAGCTCCAACGTGGCCCCATACGTCGATCCCGCGCTCGCGAAAGAAGCCGTTTCCGCCAATGTGATCGAAGTGCTTCTCGGTATTGATGACGCGCAGTTGGTTTCCCGGCCTCGCGGCGGAAGCGTATCCATGGACAGTTTGTGCCGCCAGCGCGTTGGCGCCCGTGTCTACCACCAGCGTCAGGTTGTCCCCAACCACAAATCCCGCATTCACGCACCAGGGGGCCGAGTAGCCAAGGCCAGTAACTGCGTAACAACGATTCGAAAGCCGCATGTCGACTATTGTCGCTCTGTATCCGTGCCGAATGAGGCAGGAGGGCTTGGCGGCGCAAGTTCGGGACCCGGCTCGCCGCCGCTTGGGAGCGCAAACAAAGGACGGAAAAAAACAGCGCCAAACCTGGCAGTTGGATGTACAATCAAATGCCGGCCGGGATGCCACAATGGGTATCCTGGCTAAGATCTAACGCGTAAAACATATGAAACAAAGAATCTGGCTTGCCAACGGGGTGCTCATTCTTTGTGTGACGATCCAGGGCACAGCCCAGACCACGGCGGCGAGAAAGGGCGCCCCCCCTGTCCCGCCTCCGAATAAGGTCGACCCTCCCAAACCGAATCCAGTCGACGCCGGCGAGAAACCCGCTGGCCCAACTGGCAGGTACTTGATCAAAGCGATTTCATTGCCTCCGCAGAGCGCAACACCCGGCGCGTGCACCCAGTATCTTCCCGAGGGCGACAATCGGGCTCTTTCCGCGGACGATGTCGCGCAGTTGATCGGCGACCCTGTCCCGTTCTCCGTGGTGGCACGCGGAAGCCGAGGGCTTCTGGTGTACTCCAGCAGGGTCTTGTCCGAAGACGATAAGGATCTGAAGTCCGACAATGACTTACTGAAGGACATTGAAGATAGCATCACAAAGCTGGGCGCCATGCGGAAGTTCGAGATCGAACTTACCATTCCTCACGACCAGAGCTTAGGGGACGCCGGCAGCAAAGTCACGGGGCTTAACTACAGCGGGTTGACGGTGGAAAGCGTCGGGCCGGATAAGATTCGAGTCTCCAGCGACAGCGCGCCGGACTGCGATGTCTGGAAACAGTTTCTGACGGACGTTCGAGACATCGCCTGGCGCCCCTACTCGGTGCCTCCGGTTGACCGCGTATTCTATTCGGACGGCTCGGCTATGGCGGCGATTTTGAGTGGCGGCGGCGGATCCCCAGCTTCCGCTCATGGCAGTCAGAGCAGTGGACCGGTTATCACGGTGAATGCGGTGGGCACGGAAGCCGCGGGCGGCGCTGGCGCAGGCGGGCAGAGCGCTGGCGGGCAGAAAGGAAATGCCGCGCAAGGCGCGCAAGGCAATGGTAAGACCAGCGGCGGCCAGAGCGGCGGGAGCGGTTCGAAGAGCGCGGCGACCGCGACCGGCGCCGGAAAAGGTGCCGCTACCAAGTCCGCGGGCCCGGCCGGCGGCGATTCGGCGAGCCAGAGCGGCAAGGCGGCGGCGCCCGCGCAAGCGAGCGCTGGGAGCGATTCGGGACAGACCAGCCAGAAGCAATCATCACCCGAAGTTGTCGTCTCCGCGTCGCCGGACATGTTGATTTTCTCGCAGCCGACTCCCGGTGACGATGCCGCGGTCGACGAGAAACGGCGTATCGTGGCCATGCTGGATCTGCCCCGGCCGGAGATGATCGTCAACGTCTGGTCGGTGCAGGCATCGGCCTCCGACCCGAAACGCTCCGCCAGAGCCGGCGAAATCGTCAGGAACGCCGTTGCCGAATTCAACGAAAGGCTGCAACTGGCGGTACTGAATGGCTGGGAGGTGGTTAAGCAACACGCCGCCAATCCGGCGGATTTCTACGATCCGGCATTCTACCAATACGTGGCCGGCCGTTACATAGCGAATGCCCGGGAAGCCCACACGCCGAAAACCAATCGGAGCGCGGCGCAGGACTTTCTCGAGTATCGGAACGGGGTCACGCTCGATAACAAGACACGCGCCGAGTGGGGCGCCTGCGCGGCCAATCAATACTGCCTCGGATATATGGAGCTGTTCCATCCGGTGAAGCCGAGGTTGACGGACCTGTTGCTGGCTGTGATTGCGGCGGCCGACAACAAAGCGCTCGGCGTCGCCAACGATGCGTTGGATTCCATGGAAGGCGTTACCGCCGGCACCCGGCCGGCCCGCCAGTCGACGTGCGAGCAAACCGACTCAGCGGCATATGACAAGACACCTGGTCCGTTCTTCGAGTGCTTCCGGGAAGCGGCAGCGTGGTACCTAAAGCCGCCGCCGGAGGGTTCCAATAGCCCCGAGCCGCTTTTTTTGCTGCGAAGCGCGGTTGCCAATTTCCTGTTCAACTACAAGATCGCCACTGAGTTCCCGCACGAATTCTCGTCTTACGATTTGGGCCAGAGCGCACAAGGGCTGAACACCGCATTGAGTCCCATGGTGGATGCTTTCGGCCGCGACATCCGCTCCTTCCAGGCGTTTCTCTCGCAGAGGCTCTCCCGCGACAGCCGGTCAGTCTGCGGCGCTCCAGGGAAGCGGTCCGGGGACGATCCCAAGTGCTTCCAAAATAGCGGAATGGTCACGGTCCGGACGGTGAGCGGGAGTGAAACGATTGTCGACACCACCACGCAGAGTTACCTGGATGTGACGACGGCGCCTACTCTCGCACAGTTGATGAGTTCAGTCGGCCAGGCCTCCGGCAGTCTGCCGGCCGTGGCCGGCAACAACCTCGGCGCGGACGCAGCCGCGGTGATGGCGGGCGCATTGAACAGCATGCAAAACACTTCGGCCAAGATCGGACGCGGGCTGAAAGTGGATCTGATGCCGCGAAGTCTGCCCGGAGCGTCAGCGGCGGAGATCAACGTCGCTTTGAATGTGGATGAGACCGGGGATCCGGTGCTTTACACAGCCGGGCAGGCAACCAACGCCAACGACGATCTCTCACGCGTGGCCAAGCACGACACCGAGACCAAGATGCGCATCGACTCGCTGAAGATCTTCGAGGTCTCATCGCTCTCGGCCGAACTATTACGCGCCCGCTCGCGCTTTCCTTTGCTGCCTTTGCCCGGACTGGAGGTCCCTTACATAGGGTCGCTGGTGGGCATCCCCCGCAGCCCGGCCGCCGAGTACCACACCAGCATCGCGATCTTAAGTGCCATGGTGGTGCCGACCGCGGCCGATCTGGCTTATGGCACGCGGTTCGTATCCGACCGCATCGTGCAAAATGACACCGGCCAGGCGTGCTCCGACGACGCACAGAGCCATAAGGACTGCACCCTTCGCACGCCAGCTTCGATGAGCGATTTCGGAGACGACATTAGGGAATTCAACCGTGCCATGGTCGGCTGTTTCGCGACCGGCATCGCGAGTTCGCCGCCGTCATGGGTTACCCCTGGCTCGACGGCGGCTTGCGCCAATGTGACCTTCGACGAAATCCCATTGGCTGGAAAATAAACGAGGGAGCGATGAAAAAGGGCGGGCACACTTCACCTGTCGCCGTGGAGACAAACGGGAACGGGACGCGAGCGGAGTCCGTGCCGCTTGGGCCGGTGCTGAAAGCCGAACTGGCCGAGATAGGCGCGGTCCGCAAGCTGCGGGCCAAGAACGCGAAGAAGGATGACGCCGGCTATGGTGTGCGGCGGGGAACGATGGCTCCACCAAAGAAGCCGATTCCGGAAGCCGAGACGTCCGAGCCGGAATGGCAGACTCGCGACCCAGGTAAAGACGATTGGGTGGAAGTAACTAAGGCCGCGCACAGCGCAAACCTGGTGGGCCTGGCGTTTTCCGGCGGGGGAATCCGAAGCGCAACGTTCAATCTGGGTGTGCTCCAGGCACTGGCGGAATTGAAACTGCTTTCCCGGGTCGATTATCTCTCGACGGTTTCCGGAGGCGGGTACATCGGAGGATGGCTGGCGGCGTGGACCAAGCGGCGAGGGAATTTCGCCCAGGTGCAGAACCGGCTGGCGACCAACCGGGTACACCAGGAAGAGGACAATGAACCGCGGGAGATCCGATTTCTGCGCGTGTTTAGCAACTACCTCACGCCCAAAATGGGGATCCTCAGCGGCGACACTCTAGCGGCGGTCGGGATCGTTTTGCGCAATGTTCTGCTGAACCAGTCGGTGGTGCTGGCCGTCCTGACGGGGCTGCTGTTACTGCCGCGCGCAGCCCTCCACTGGGGCGTTCCGGCGCTGGCGGCGCGGACGAATCCCGAACTCATCCGATTGGCTCTGGTGCTGCTGGCGATCGCGCTGGTGGTGATCGTCAACAACATGGTCTATCTCACCAGAAGAGGCAAGGGACAACTGGTGTGGCTAACCAGGCGGCTGCATGTTTCGTGGCTAGGGAAAGTGCTGTTGCTGACCGAACAAAAACAGATTCTGTGCCTGGTGGCCGGACCGTTGTTTTTTGGCGCGATCCTGGGGGCTCTGTGGCACGAGTTGCGATGCAGTGGGGGCGGCGCGCCAATCGAACGCGGCCTTGCGGCGCGCGTGGGGGCCGAGGCGTACGGCGCCATCTGGCTGTTGGCAATTGTCGTTGGAGCGTTATTGCGGTGGCTGCAATGGAGCGCGAGAAAGCCGAAACTCAAGCCGCCGCCCAAGGCTAAGTGGGTTTGGCCAAGAACGAACCAGATACTCGGCAAGATAGCGAGGATACCGCGGAGCATAGCCGCGCCGTTCACCATGGTCGTCACCGCCTTGCCTGGCGGCGCGTTGGCGGGATTGCTGTTCGCGTTGCTGACGGGATACTCGACCCGCTGGAGCGCGAAGGCGGACCTGACGTTTGGCGTGCCGCTGGTGCTGGGAATCTTTCTGCTGGCGGGAACCCTGCACATCGGCCTGATGGGACCTCCCTTTCGCGACAGCCGGCGGGAATGGTGGGGACGGCTGGGCGGATGGCTGATGCTGTGGGGGGTCGCGTGGCTGGCGTTCTTTTGGCTGGCGCTCTATTTCCCGGATTTCACCCGCACTCCATTCGTACGAGACACATGGGGTTCGCTGGCGGCGAAATATCTGACTCCGGCGTGGATCGTGACCACCGCGTCCGGCGTGTGGGCCGCCAAAGGAAGCACTTCCGGAACTCCCGGAACACTGAACTGGAAGGACTGGCTGGCGAAGGCAGCGCCGTATATATTCGTGGTGGGACTGCTGTGCTGGCTGTCGTTCTCGATCGACTGGTTACAATCCAAGTATCTCTTGGAGTATGCGAATCATGCGGCCGGCGCGGGATTCTCCGTTTGGGCTGCCGGAACGCTTGCGGATCACCGGCTATTGGCGGCACTGGCCGGATGCGCCGCGGTCGCGGTGGTGATGTCGTGGCGAGTGGACATCAATCAGTTCTCGATGCACTTGCTCTATCGAAACCGGCTGGTGAGGTGCTTTCTGGGCGCGTCGAACAAGCGGTCGCCCAATCGATTCACCGGCTTCGACGAAAACGACGACCTGCCGCTCACCAATCTGACGGCTGGAAACGGGTACGACGGCCCGTACCCGGTCTTCGGCGCGGCCCTGAATCTGGTGAAAGGGCAGGACCTGGCTTGGCAGGAAAGGAAGGCGGAATCGTTTGTGATGACGCCGCTCTACTGCGGGTATGACGTGTGGCTGGAAGAACAGGACAGTCCCCTGCTGCACGGAGAAGTACAGCCAAAACGAAAACGCGGAGTCGATCGGTTCGGTTACCGCCGCACGAGCGAATATGCGTATCCCCCGCCGAGAGAGGGGCCGAACTTGGGAACCGCAATGGCAATCTCCGGAGCGGCGGCGGACCCGAACATGGGGTTCTATACCTCCGCGCCGGTGGCGTTTCTGCTGACCTTGTTCAACGTGCGGCTTGGGCAGTGGCTGGGGAATCCGAGGCACCGCAAGGCATCGGGCCGGCCCGGGCCGCGGTTCGGGTTGCAGTATCTGCTTTGCGAGCTGTTCGCGGGAACCTCGGACGAGGCGGCCTATGTCAATCTCTCCGATGGCGGCCATTTCGAGAATATGGCGCTGTATGAAATGGTGAAACGGCGCTGTGGCTTGATCGTCCTGTGCGATGCGGAGGAAGACGAGAATTACCAATATCAGGGGCTCGGAAACGCGATTCGAAAATGCCGGATCGATCTGGGGATCGATATCGAACTGGACGTGCGGGAGATCACGCCGGAGAAGGTCGGGGAGCCCAGCAGGAAGCACTGCGCGGTGGGCACCATCCACTACGAGAACACCGACCTGAAGGCGCCGGCAGGGAAGATCGTTTATTTCAAGGCGTCGCTGACGGGTGACGAGCCAACCGACGTGAAGAACTATGGCGCGACTCACCCGCCGTTCCCGCACGAATCGACGGTGGACCAGTGGTTTTCCGAATCGCAATTTGAGGCCTATCGCGCGCTCGGTTATCACGCGGTGACGACCTCGTTCTCAGGAGTGCCTTCCGCGGACAGGACTTCGCAGGCCGATGCCGCCGGCGATCCGCTGTGCGCGGAGTTGTCTAAGATTTTCGAGGATTTCGGCTTCGTCAGTAAGCCCCGCATGCGGCCGGCGGAACTGGCCGGTTAGGTTTATCGACCGCACCGCCCAGAGCCGCGCCTGCGGCCGGAGCCGCGACCATTCCGATCGGAGCCGCGACCACAGGGAGCGGTCGTTCATCCCGCATCAGTCCGCCAGATACCAGGGGATGTTGATCACCGTGATCCGCCGGTCGCCTTGGAACAGGAGCAGGGCTTTCAGCACTGTCGAGCGGTGGTTGTGCAGCAGATTCAGGTACCAGCGGCGTTCCACCAACTCGGGAATCAGCACCGCGATCAGCCGGCGCGGATGGGTCTTTTCCAGATCGAGCACGTAGTCCAAAATCGGCCGGATCACGAATCGGTAGGGGGATTTCAGAACCACCAGGCCTGGCCCAGCCAGCCCAGCCTGGCGCGAAGGTTCCTCAACCAAAGCGTCCCACTGGCTGGCCAGCGTATCGGACTCCTGGCCGGTATTTACGTGCACCGCCAGAACGTCGGATGAGATCGACATCGCAAAGCGCAGGGCTTTCTGCGTAATCCGGCTCCAGCGGTCGACCGCGATTACCATGAGCGGCGGAGCGAGGTCCGCGGTGCTCAACCGCGTACCGAGATCGACCTCCACGGCCACCTGATTGTAATGGCGCTTGACCAGCCGCATGATGGCGATGAGAGCGGGAATCAGGAGCAGCGTGATCCAGGCTCCTTCGGTGAACTTCGCGATCAGCACGACGATCACCGTGATCCCCGTTGCGGCGGCGCCCAATCCGTTCACGAACATGCTTACGGACGAGCCCGCGCCTCGCACCCGCTTCCAATGCATCACCATGCCGGCTTGGGAGAGCGTGAAGGCCAGGAATGCGCCAACGGCGTAGAGCGGAATGAGGCGGTCGGTAACTCCGCCGAATACGATGAGCAGGCCGCCGGCCAACAGGGCCAGCGCGTAGACCCCTTGTGTGTAAACCAGCCGGCGTCCACGGATGGCCAGCCCATGCGGCAGGAAGCCGTTTTCCGCGATGGCCCGCGAAAGGCGCGGAAAATCGGCGAAGGCCGTATTCGCCGACAGCGCCAAAACCACCAGAATCGATCCAATGCTCACGCCATAGAAGATGCCATTGCCGGTGATGGCGGCGAGCAACTGCGAGAGCACACTTTGATAGCCCGCTTCGCCAGGAGGCGTGGCCGCGATGCCATATGCCTTGGCAAGGAATGCGACGCCAATCAGCATCGTCATGAGAATGCCGATTACCAGGGTAAGCGTGAAACGCGCCGTGACACACGCCGGTTCCTTGAAGGCCATCACGCCATTGCTCACGGCCTCCACGCCGGTCATGGCGGTGCAGCCGCTGGCGAAGGCCCGCAGCAGCAGCCAAACACCCACAGCCGCGGTGGCGGCGCCCAGGTGCGGCGGTGCGACCACGGGAACGGGATGCCCACCGGCCGCCAGCGTTTTGAAGACGCCCAGCGCAATCATCCCCAGCAGGCAGAAGATGAACAGATAGGTTGGCGCAAGGAAGATGCCGCCGGTGGCGCTGACGCCGCGCAGATTCACCAGCGTCACCACAATCAGAATCGCCAGGCATAGCGCCAGCGTATGTTTCTCCAGCGCGGGCACGGCGGAAATCAGCGCGCCCACGCCGGCCGAAATCCCCACCGCCGCGGTCAGCACGTAATCCACCATCAGCGAGGCGGCGGCCAACAATCCGGGCCACACGCCCAGGTTTTCGCTGGCGACCGTGTACGATCCGCCTCCCTGCGGATACGCCATGATGGTCTGGCGGTAGGAGAAGTATACGATGGCGAGCAGGATGATGATGCTGACGCTGATGGGTACGATGTAGGCCACCCCAGCCATTCCCAGAGGAATCAGCAGCGTCAATGCCGCTTCCGGCCCGTAGGCGGCGGAGCTGAGCGCATCCAGGCCGAAAATGGGGATGCCCTTGCCGGGTGCTATCCGTTCGGCCTTCTCCTCTTCAGTCGCCAGCGGGCGGCCCAGCAACAGATCCGTGAGGCTCATGGGCCTATTCTCCCCCAATACAGGGCAGTCGAGATCGGAGGCCAAAACACGAAGACGGCAACCAATGGCACAGTTGTGCCCTGGTCCGGGCCATCGGCTGGAAATGCGGAAAAGGCGGGGATGGTCAGGCCGCGGTCACAGCAGATGCGGCAGGCGGAATCGCTCAGCGGTTCTACTCCGTCGGACTGGGGGCCGGTTTGCGTGCGCCAGCGAGGCGGTGGAGGGTGAAGACCAACAGGACCGCGAGGGCGTCGTCAACGATATCACGCCACTCGACAGGGTTGCGGTAGAGAAGATGCTGCGCTAGCTCCAGCGACAGTCCGAGAAGGAACGCGAAGCCCGCTCGCAGTATCTCCTGGCGGCGGGAGGGTGATACCCAGAGCAGCAGGACCGCGGCTCCCGCGAAGGCCACATAGTGAATGAGACGGTGACTAGTCTTGACGAAATCGGGCCTGACCGGCTGCACGGATCCGGCGATCAGGAATGCGAGCCAGACCCACACGGCGAAGCGGAGGGCAGTTGGCGAGATCGCCTGTAGCTCAGCACCCGGGCGCACGTTTTTGGGGGCTGGAGTCTCAGTAGGAACCGCGTGGGGCAAGCACGGCTCGAATTGTCCGAGCCAGGATGTAGATATCCAGCCAGAGTGACCAGTTGCGGATGTAGTAGCTGTCCAACGATTGTTGGACAGCCAGGTCCCCGTCGCTGCGCGCGGAGACCTGCCATAGCCCGGTCAAGCCTGGCCGAACCTGTGTGCGGACCTGGAGAAACTCCGGATCGAAACGCGCGTTGTGGTAAGCGGGAAACGGGCGCGGCCCCACCAGCGTCATCTCGCCCTTAAGAACGTTCCAGAGTTGGGGCAACTCATCCAGGCTGGTTTTCCGCAGGAAATGGCCGACGCCGGGGAGAATTCTGGGATCCCGCTTCAGCTTGCAGAAGCGCTCCCACTCTTCGCGCGCCGACGAACTCCGGGCAAGATGCGACTCCAGCATCTCATCCGCATTCGGGAACATGGTGCGGAGTTTTAGAATGCGCAGGGTGGTTCGGTCGCGTCCTTCCCGTTCCTGGACATAAAAAGGGTTCCCCGGACTGATTTTCCGTATCCACAATACGCACACGCCCAGCACGGGCGCGCAAACCAGCAGCCCGAAGAACGAGGCGGCCAGATCGAGGGCCCGCTTGATCCACTGGGCCAAGGGGTTCAGGAGGTTTTGCCGGGTTTCAAAACCAATCATCCCTCCCAGGTCCCTCGGCTCGGTCCATTGGCTGGCGATGCCGGCCATCTCGGAGATGACCAGGATTCTTGGGAATATTCTTCTCCAGCGCCGGAGATGCGCGAGCCGGTGGCGTGGCATGCCGGGGATGGCCAGGATGGCGTAGCCGATGCCAAACTCCCGGGCGATCAAGGCAGCGTCGTCGAGCGTTCCGACAACCGGAACACCGTCGCACACGCCGTGCTTTCGCGGATCGTCGTCCAGGAATGCGACGGGCCGGTACCCCAGCACGCGGTTGGCGTTCAGCGTTCGGACGGTGGCCCGTCCCGTCGAGCCGGCCCCGATCACCAAAACAGGTACGCCCCACCACGGGCAACGGGCCATCGCGTGCATGGTCAGGTTGCGGCCGCAGGAAACAAAAGCCATCGTGAGAACCCACGCGAGCAGGAGGGCGCCCCGCGAGTTGGCCCAAGCGCCCTTCGTGAAGAACATACCGAAAAGGAACAGAAGGTAGACCATGCTGACGCACCGGCAGATGCGGCGCAGGTGCTGTACCGCGGTCAGACCGATGCCAGGGTACTGGCTGGTACCCGCAAATACACCCACGCAACACAGCGGCAGGAGCAGCATCTCCGGGTGGAGGGACGAAATTGCCGGATTGACCGCGCGCCACAGCGCGAAGCCTGCAACAACCCCGGCGGTCGACATCCATAAGTCCGAGACCGCCAGTGCCGCGGTCATGTAAGCCGGCGAATAGGCGGACTGGCGGATGCTTGCCGCATGCGCGGCCATGCCGCTCAGTGGTGGCGATGCGGGGCGTGCAGTCTGAGGCGCGGCAGTAGACATGAGGGTTCCAGGGTTAGTGAGGTGAGATGCCGCTGTTGGCGGCCGTCGCCAGGCGGGATGATCCGCCTGGCAATTGGAGCCACGGAGGAACGCGGATATGTTGGTTCTTTCTTAATCTGCGTTCATCCGTGTTTATCTGTGGCTATTATGCCTCTGGTGTTTGCGAGCAAGCTCTTAGGCCAGAACGGGCTCGCGATCCGCCGCGTTCACTTGCGTCTCGATCCACGCGTACGTTTTCGCAAGCCCCGCATATAGAGACTTCGAAGGCCCCCATCCGAGTTTTTCCCGAATCAGCCGGTTATCGGAATTTCGGCCACGCACTCCCAGCGGACCGTCGATGTGGCGTATCGACAGACGCTTGCCGGAAATCTCGATTGCCATCTCGGCGAGCCGGTTGATCGTCACCATCTCCTCGGAGCCGATGTTGACCGGACCGGTGAAATCCGATTCCACCAGGCGGCGAACTCCCTCCAGGCACTCGTCGATATACAGGAACGAGCGGGTCTGTTTGCCATCGCCCCAGATCTCGATCCCGCCGCCGTCGGGGCATTCGATCACTTTGCGGCAGATCGCGGCCGGCGCCTTCTCCCGTCCGCCGCACCAGGTGCCTTCAGGGCCAAAGATATTGTGGAAGCGAGCGATGCGAACCTGGACGCCGTAGTTCCTCATGTAGGCCAGGTACAGCCGTTCGCTGAAGAGCTTTTCCCATCCGTATTCGCTGTCCGGCGCGGCGGGATAAGCGGAGTCCTCGGAGCACTTAGGGTTGTCTGCGTCGAGCTGGTTGTACTCCGGATACGCGCAGGCGGAGGAGGAGTAGAAAAACTTCTTTACGCCGGCCATGCGGCCATACTCCAGGCAATTGAGGTTAATCGTGGCCGAATTATGCATCACGCAGGCATCGTGCTCACCGGTGAAGATATAGCCGGCGCCGCCCATGTCAGCGGCGAGTTGATAGACTTCGTCGATATCCTGGACCACGGCGCGGGCGAGATTCTGATCGCGCAGATCGCCGAGAACGAACTCGTCGGCGTGTGTGGGGCAGTATTCATGCTCTTTGATATCGACGCCACGGACCCAAAAGCCTTCGGATTTGAGCCGTTTGACGAGATGTCCGCCGATGAAGCCACCGGCGCCATTGACGAGAATGCGTTTTTTCATAGGTCGAACCCCAATTGCCCCTCCGCCCCACTCGGGCAGAACACCGGCCGATTCAGCGCCACCAGGGACTTGGGCATCAAGAGGAACCGCTCCAGAAGAAGCCGGTCGTTTGGGAATAAGCTCTCTAGCTCCCTGGGCCCCAGCAGCCGGATCTCGCGAACCATCCGGTCGGCCGCTTCCGGAGATGGGTTCGTAAGCAGTCCCCAAACGGTTCCCCTCCTAATCAAACGGCGCCGCCATCTGAGTGGAAGCCAGTGAACGAATGGCGTGAGAAGATGCGGTTCAAAGAAGAACCCGCGATTCGGAGTCTGCACGAAGTGGCGCTTGGCAACCCGCAAGACCTCCAGTGCAAACCGCTTCTGCATGTCCCATGAACCGAGGTGCTCCACCACTGAGTTCGAGAAGGCAACATCGAAAGACTGGTCGCGGAATGGCAGGCGAATCGCGTTACCAACAACCCATGGAGGGCCTGCCGCGCGCTGAGGCGACGGCGGAGCCAGGTTGAGAATTGTGACCCTGGGCCGTGGAAAACCCAGTCTGTCCGCCAGGTCCCATACAAAAGGGGTACCGCCGATGTCCAGCACTTCCGTCGCGGAGCTCACCGCCATCTCCGAGTAGAATCGCGAGAGGCGCGCCCGCCTGAAATGCTTCAAGAAGGGCGCGTAGACCTTGTGGATGTTCATTAGGGAATTTGGGGGGACTCAGGCTCGCGGCGGCAATCCGTTCGGAAATACCTTCAACCCAAGGAGCTGCATGGCAAAAAGCACGACAAAGCGAGGGTTGTGCTTCAGATAGCGCTTCCACAGGCGTCGCGGTTCCGTGATGAGCCGGAAGATCCATTCCATTCCTATGCGCATCATCCAGCGCGGCGCCTGCGCCTTGGTTCCGGCGATAAAGTCAAATGCCGCGCCCACGCCAATCATCACGGCCTGGACTCGCCCCTTGTGGGAGGCCATCCAATACTCCTGCTTGGGCGTATTCAGGCCGATAAACAGTATCCGGGCGCCGGATTTGTTGATCGCTTCCACCACGCCGGCATCTTCTTCCGGCGTAAGGCGCGCAAAAGGCGGAGAGAAAGCGTATACGATTTCGAGTTGGGGGAAACGCCCGGTGACCGCCCTCAGCAGGCGCTTCAGCGTTTCCGGCGAGCCGCCATAAAACCCGACGGGAAGATGGCTCGTGGCGGCCTGCTCCATCACGATGGGTGTGAGATCGGGGCCATAGACACGCGTGGCGTGCCTGAAACCGAGCAGTTTAAGGCCCCAGACGAGCGGCATGCCGTCAGGCGTGACGAGGTCCGCGTCGTTCATCAGACGCCGGAACTCCGGGGAGTCGTAGGACTCCATCACGTTATTGACGGTGGCGACGCAGATGTATCGCGACCGGGCGCCAGTGGCCCAACGGCAAGCCGACGCGGCGGCTTGAGAGTAGGCGGTGGCATCGACACTCATGCCGAGTATTGTGCATCTCACGGGGATTTCTTGAGCGGGTTTCACGCGCTGCGCCCCACTGAGACGGCCGGTGTGCGTCCACCTCGCTCCGTCAAAGCGCCGCGGGTTGCCGGCAGTCCGCTCAGCGCCGAAATGATGGCGCCATAGAACTCCTCGCTGGAGTGCCCTTGCACGAAGAGGCGAAGGCGGGTTGGGTCAAACTGCTTCATGATATTGCAACCCGCGAATTGCATCATAGCCCTGCCGAGCGCCCGCGGAGAAAGTGTGTCGCACACCACCCCAAGCCGCTGGTTGCGCACCACGTGGCCGATCCAGCCGCTTTCCTGGGTGAGGATCGGCCTGCCAGCTACCGCCGCCCAAAGCACCACGCCGCTGACGCCGATGTGGCCGGCGTAGGGGGCGAGCACAACGTCGCAGGCGTTTAGTTCGCCGATGACTTCCTCATCCGACAGAAATCTATCGACGTATCTGAACTGCAACCCGTCCAGTTGCTGCGCGGAGGTCAGAAGCATTCGCAGTCGCCTGAGGTCATCCGATAAGGCCTCCCTGATTTCTCCCGCGACGACCACTTCAATTCTCTGCCGGTCCGGCACGCTTAGGTCGTGCAGCGCCTGAAGCAATGCAAAAATGCCCTTGCGGCGGCCCAGCGAACCAAACAGCAGGAACCGGACGCGTTCGGTGGACGGGGCTTGCGCGGGCGATCGGAAGGCAGACGACAGAATGTCCGAGCGAATCGGTATTGGGTCCGGCACGTAGCGCCAGTATCGGGCCACCATGCGGGGCAATGTTTTCAGGTACTCCGCGTCGAATGTAAAAATCACCGGCACAGCCGAGTGACTCGCGAGGTAGTGCGCGGCGCGTTTGATCAGCAGGCGGCGGAGGTTCACAAGCAGGTTGTTCCTGAATCCTGGACGGAATGGAGGGAAGTGCACAATGCCCGTGATGTAGCCATCTAGCCGGCTCCGGTCAAATACCGAACCGATCAGCGTCAGGTCGAACATACTGTTGTAAACGATCGAGCCCGGCCGTGCCGCCAGCAGCCGCTTGGCTTCTCTCCAGATTGCGGCGCCCTGCCTGACCGGCCCCACTGCGTTCCCGGTGGCCACCTCAAGAAACGCATCCGAGAGATACTCAAACGTAATCTTGCTGGACCCGCCCGCGATTTCCACCGGATTGGCGCCCGCATACCTGGCGAAACTCGCAGGGACCGCGAAGTGCAGAGAGGCAATTCGCGGGTCATGCACGGCTTGATCGATGAAGATCCTGCACTGTCCCGTGTGGAAGCCTCCCGCCCCAGGCTCCAGGTAGATTAGGCGAATTCCCATGCTGCTAGAGTTCCCTTCCGGCTGGCTGGCGTCCGGCCCGGTCCCTGATCGCTCCCGTTGCCTCTGCGCCCGGCGACTCGAGGCGCGGCCTCAAAAGCCAAAGAGCCGATGAAAAACCAGATGAGGGCGGCATGCCGTGGCTGCGATAAGACTGGCGGCGGACCGAGCGAAAGACCCGCCGCACTTCAAAACAAGCGCACGGCGGTAGTAGCGCTCACCCACGTCGTCCAGGATGTCCCGCAAGCGATCCCACCAGGGCCGCTTCTTCCAGCGCGCGCAGAACTCGGCGTAGCGAGGCTCGGACTGCGCCCTTTCCCGAGCCCGCGCACACGCGACTGCGTACGCGTAGCCGGACTGAATCTCATCCCTGCTCGTACTGCTGATGGACCGCTCGTGCAAACGGTAAACGTACATAGCCTCCGGTAAGTTCGCGGCCCGCCCCACGTCGCATAGCCGAAGGCAGAAGTCGAGGTCTTCACCCGAGCGCGCGACACGATAACCGCCGGCATCGGCCCAGGCGCTGCGCTTGACGACGATGGTCGGGTGGCAAAGGCCCGGCCTCTTGCGCAAAAGCCACCGTCTAATCTGTTCGTGCTCCACTGGCCGCGGAACGGCGGACACGACTCCCGAGCCGGCCAGGAACTCGATCCCAGTCCCGACCACCACCACGTCCCGATGACTTTCGAGAAAAGCCATTTGCCTGTCCAGCCGGTCCGGATGACAGATGTCATCCGCGTCCATTCTGGCGACATAGTCGGTTCGTGAGAGCCGAAACAGCTCGTTGAGTGTCGCCCCAAGGCCACGATTCTCGCGCGCGATAAGCCGGATGCGAGGGTCCGAAAGGCTCTTCAAATACTCGACGGAGGAATCGGTCGAACCGTCGTCGATAATCAGAAACTCGAAGGTCTGGAACGACTGCCCCAGGACGCTGTCCACCGCGGCTTCGAGGTACGGCATGGCGTTGTACACAGGCAGGGTGACAGTAAGGGTCATTTTGAGTCGAACGCCCGGCGGAGACTTAACGCTGCTGATGAACGTCAGTCGCGCTTGGCTTTCTGCGCGCAGTGGCTCGCCGATCCTCGTAGCGTTTTGCGGCGATGGCGCGCCATAGGAACGGGCACATCAGATACATCCAGAGCACTCCCGGCGCGCGAAGGATGTTCTCCGTGGCGATGGCGAGTCCCAGGGCCGCGCACGAAGCGAGCGCTGCCCACCGGATAGCGACTTCCTGAGTCGTGCGCGGCTGGCATCTCCGCAATGAGTTGACGGTGGATATGGCGCCGCCCAGCCAAAGAAGAGCGCCTGGGATACCGAAGCAGGTGAGTAACTGTAGGTACTCGGAATGCGCGGCGCCCACTCCCACGAAAAACGCGTCGCCATTCGCCAGCTTGATGTCGCCAAAGGGGCCCAGGCCGAATACAGGACTACTTAAACCCGCCGAAAGGAATACCGGCCACACCTTCAGGCGGCCGCTGAAATTCACCTCGCCGGCGGCGTCGAACATCTTAACGCTAATGAAAGGCGCCGCGATCAGGACGCCGAGTGTCAGTACCGTAAGAAGGATGGCTCCCGCCGTCTTGGGCGAGATGGTAGCTTTCCACCCGATCTCGCGTTCCTCCACCGTTCCACCCGACACCAAACCGCTCGTGTCATTCAGGCATACCACAACCGTGATCGCGATCGCCAAGACAATCCCGCCCAGTACGGAACGATAGGAAGCCAACGCGCAGGGGATCAAAAGTACGGCGAGCAAAAGGAAGCACTTCCTGGTAGGAGCCGCGCGAAGTCTTCCCAGGATGATGCACGTCAGCGCGGTACATAGTGCGATAAACGGGACAGGGTGCCCGACACCCATGAAACGGCATGGATTGTAATCATCCTGTGGCTGTCCGAGCTGCGGCTGGTAGCCGAGCTCTCCCAGTAGGAACGCGGCGAGCACGCCTGTAAAAAAGGCAATCCAGAGGACTCGGTACAACAGCCCGAAAGAACGGTTTTCGATGAGCCACCCTGCCAGTGCTGCCGCGGCTATTGGGCCCAAGAACATGCTTCCGAGGTTCTTGACGACATACAGGTCGACGCCATTGACAAACATCGAAATGAAGGCCCAGCAGCAGAACGGCATGAACGGCGACAGGGCTTTCAGGTGTTTCAGCGGATGCTCGCTAGAGGCGAGGGCCGCCGTTGCCGCAACAATCATCCACAGGCGCCAGAGTGAGGTTACAGACGTCGGATTTCGCAGGGAATCCGCGCCTTCCAAAAGGAAACCGACGTCCATCGCCGAACAAGTAATTGCCAGTAGAACGAGCACCGAGACCACATCATAGGAAAACGGCTTGGGGCGCCTATCCACCGGCAACGCACGCAACGCAACAGGGAAGGTCATCAGGCCACCTCACTCGGAACGCAACCGAGAACTGCCGCAAGGGAACCGAAACTGGATTTCGGACTAAGGATGAGACGATCGGCCCGCGAAAGAAGGATCAAGTCCACCAATGCGCCGCAGATTGCGGCCAGGTTGTCGCGGCCCGCGCTCCGGCGCAGCACCACCGGTAGTGAAACGGAAGCGAGGACCGGTTTCAGCTCTTCCATGCTGGCATCGGACGCGATAAAAATGCTCTTTGTTTCGGGGTGACAAGCGACTGAGCGCGCTAGAGCGGCGGCGTGCCGCTCCAGCGGCACGGCCTTTCCATCCAGGAGAAAGTCGCCTCGGCGAATGTGAACTCCAAGCACGGGCGGCGACCATGCGGCAACGGTCCGCGCAACTTCTTCGAGAATAGGGCCGTGGGGCCTCAGCGCCGCCAGCGAGAGCTCGCCACCGTTGCGGGCCGCCGCTCGGAGCAGCGTACCCGGAAGGTACTGCCATGTGTAATCCAGCAAGACTAAAGGCTCCTGCCGCCGGGCAACGGCATCGCACGCCGACTGGAACGAAACCCGATTCGGATCGCAACCGAGGAGGTGGTGGTGATTGGGCCGCTCGCCGCAATCCGGCGCGGAGTAAGATGCGAAAAGTTCCTCGAAAGTCGCCGCACACTCCCGAGTTCGCGGCCAATATACCGCCAGGTCCCGCCCGGTCGCCGCGGCTATGTTCGCCGCCGCCAGATGCGCGGTCAGCCGATTCGCCAGGCCGGCGCGGCACACATATGCCAGAGACGCGCGGCCCCTCGGCACCTGCAAATGATCGATCGTGTCCCGACGCCATGTCACGGCTCTGAGACGAATCGCGAACACGGAGTACCGCAGTGTGCGGGGAAGGAGGGCGCAAAGGCGAAACTTCATAACAACGGAACCACCATTGCCGTAACGTGCAGCCGTTTGTCCGCCACTAGCGGAACGAAAGAACCGCTTCCTCCAGCGGCTCTGGCGCTACGTGTTTGCCTCTGTTCCGCGAGAGCGTTCCTGGCGTTCCGCACTCGAGGCGGTTCGCCCGCGACAGCCGCATTCTGTTGATGACCTTGAGAAAGGGATTCCGTGGTCTGCCGATCACTCCGATACCTGGAACGTAAAGGCGTGTGCTGTTCGTGCGTTCGTTGAACCGCTCCGCCAGATGGGTTGAGTCGAGGCGGCCATGGATCAAGATGACGCGGCCAAATACCGCTCCAATGAAAGGTGTGCGAAGGTTATACTCACTCGGGAGCGTCGCAACCCGAAGGTCGGATTCGTAGAGACACTTCCGAAATGACGGTTGATCGGCGCTGATGCCGTGGGATATGCCCAGCGCGTGATAATCTCTCCACTTCCTGAGGAATTCCATCACACCGGGAGTGCTGCGAAAGCCCACCAGGCCTGTGTTGTGCTCGACGAACGCGGCGGGGACTTCGAATCCGCTTTTCTGTACGTCTCCATCGACGCATTTCGGGTTCCAAAGCCCTGGGTCGAGTGCGGCGCAAACGTCGAATCGGTCGAGTATGTCGAAGAGAGTTGTTAGGTCACCACATATGTGCGTGTCGGAGTCAATGAATAAGGTTTTCTCGAAAGGCGTCGCCAGGAAGGCGCTAATCTTCATTCTCTTCGCGCTGAACGGCTCGGCCCCCTTCGGCAACTGGCGCGCCTGCAGGTCCGGGATATCCATCGCAGGCGCGGCGTGGTCGGTGAAAACGGCCACCGGCATGTTTGGCGATACCTGTCTGAGACTTCTGAGCGACCTTCGCATTTCGGCGAAGTATTTGTCGCCCGATACGGCGTAGATGACACCCTGGGGCTGTTGCATTGTGATTCGACCTCTCACGGATGATTTCGGCTCGACTGCCGGCGGCCTTCAGCGGGAATTGGGAAGGGACACCGCCTCGGGGTTCCGGAGAATCTGGCGTAATATAGCCCACAACATGAAGACCAGTACGAGCGTGCTTCCGGCGGAAGTCGCAGCGGCCACGGCTATCCCCGGCCACCTCGAGTTGAGGAGTATTGCCAGCGCGGCTGTAAGCGCTGCAGCCGCTACCCGCGCCACGCCGCCGATGCCCGGCTTTCCCAAGCCACGAAGGAAAGCCTCCGCGACGAGAGTGAGGCCGGTCGCGGCTGCGCCCGGAAGAAGTGCTACAACGTAAGGCCAGGTGGTAAGAAACCTGCGGCCATAGACAAGCAGGACCAGCCGCTTACCGACTTGTCCCATAAAGATGAGCCCCAGAATCTGCGCAGCCGTAGCGAGAAGAAAAAGATAAGTGAACCTGCGGTTTCGGTCGCGCGAACCAGGGCCAGCGCCCAAACGAAAAGCGAAGGTCGCGAGCGCGCTAGGTGCGACCGTCAGCACCATCGCCGCGGGCACCGCGGTTGCGTAGAACCCTTGCTGGTTGAAATCGGTTAACCACAACATCAAGGCTATCGACAGTTGGGGCAGAAGGCTCTCCGTGACCAGAGGGAGGGCAAACGGCAGGCCCTCCCGGAGTAAAGTCCCAACCGCGATCGCCGGATGCCCATTCGGTTTGGATTCCCCGTTCAAGGGGAACAAAGCCACTGCACTGACGACGAAGGGCACGAGAAAAAGGGCCGACAACATGGAAAGCGAGACCCACCCACGGAGCCATGCGGCCATCAGCAGCGCTGGGTATAGGGCCGCGAACAGAAGCCGATGCCAGTTGAACCGGCCGAATTGCCCCCGCCCGCTTTCGATATTTAGAAGAAGCTGCCGTGCATGTTCGAATGGCAGCGACAGCGAGGCGACGCAAGCCCAGCTCAAAACGTAGCGCTTCTCGCCCGGTATCGTCACCAAGAACATGGCGATTGCCGCGCATGCGGACACCAACCCGGTCAGAACACTGGACTGTACCGCCGCGATCCGAAGCGAACGAAGTTCACCCAACGAGGTGGCTTGGCGGGCCCTTCGCGCAGTCACCTGAAGAGTTCCCAGCATCCCCACGGAGGTGAGACATTGGGCGTAAAAAACAACTAGAGCGTATTCGCCCCTTTTGTGAGGACCTAACGCCCGGGCGAGAATAGCGCCTTGCGCCGCGTTCATGAGAAACACCAGAAGCGATGTAAACACCGTAGCGCCGACCGCCCAGACTCTTGGGTTCGCTCCGGTCAAATGTCTCCGCGCACGAATTGACCAGGCGTGCAGAGTCTGAAAGTCGACGCGATCGAATCGGCTGGCGCGCCGGGGGTCACTCGTCGCGCCCACCACCCTGCCGCGTCCCAGGCGTCGATCTTGTTCACGCCTGCCGCGATCGGGTCTAGCTAACAGTGGGCACCCCAGGGTGGAGCGGTTTGACAAAGTCGAATAGACCACATCCGTATTCGACGTGGGGCAAAGCCGCCGGGTCGGCGGTCTCGTGTAACTCGCCGTTGTCGGCAATGTAAGCGAACGATTCCAAGCGCAGACCCTCAAAAGCCTTGGCGATTGTGCCCTGGGAGAAAATGCGGTGTGCGTTGAACTCCAGGCGCTCCCGGCCAATTGGGGCGGAAAAATAAAGATGCCCACCGGGCGCCAGCACCCGTTGAAGGTTCCGCATAAAGGTAAAACAGGCGTCTGGATCGATCGAGTCGGCATAACGCCCCAAGCCAAAATGTTCAACCACGTGAAGACTGGAAAGAGACGGAACGCTGTCGTCCGGAATTCCCCCGAGGGTCGTGGCGTCGTCGCGCCTGAAGCTCAAGCCCGGCACGAAGCACTCCAGCGGTCGAATGTCGATGACGGTCACCGGCATAAACACCAGGAGGTGCGCAATGAAGCCATCGATTCTCGATCCAACGTCGAGATGGGCGCCGGGGCGGTTTGAGTATATGCGTTGAGCGGCCCATAGGTCTTGATGGAAGTAGTGACCCGCCGCTGTTCCGGCTTCGGCTTTTCGCTGGTGAAGAACCGGATGCAGATCGCGAAACGTGGCGGCAAAATTGCGGTGCGCGTTCAGCCGCCGGTAGCGCCAAAAAGCGTAAACAAAGCCGGGAGACGCGCCAATGGCCCGCAATAATACGCGCGTGTCGAGACCAAAACCCAGCAACAACCTGTAAAGTGTTTTCGGCATGATCCACGCCTGCTGGTGCAGTCGTTTGTCGGCCGGGGGTGGTCAGGACTTCTTCAAAACGACGCCGATCATCATATTTCCGAGATTTCTGATTCCGGGCGCGCTTAAGAGGGCATAGCTGGCATTCACGAAAGCCGTGGCGGCCGCTCCGCCTCCCAGGCGCGCTCCCGCTCTTGCCAGAGTCACGTTGTGATCCCAGATTCGCATCGGATAGACTTGGGCGCCGTGCATGAGGTAGCTGCGAGTGGCTTCCCTCAGCAAGCGGGCGTCCCAGCGAAAAACATAATTCTCCACGCCCGCGTTCATTTCCCAGACTTGACCCAAAACGCTCGCGACAATCCCCGCATGCGGTTCAATCACGATTACGGCCCGCCGGCTTACTCTCAACATTTCGGTAAATCCAAGGACCGGGCGGCGCAGATGGTGCAGACCGTCTTGGACCAGCGACAAGTCGACTGAGTTGTCCGGGAGGTCCAGCGATTCGGCATCGAGTTCCATGGTCTTCAGACGGCTGTCGCGTTCGCGGCAGGCGCGCAGAGCCACAGTGGAAATGTCCGACACGGTGACTTCGCGAAGCCCCAAATTGGCCAGCAGCGTGCCGTCTCCGCCTAAGCCGCCGCAAGTGACCAAGGCCGTCCAGCCGGAAAGGGAGTCGTTCACGATGCGGCGCAGGCGTCCCATCGCGAGGTTGATGCGCCGGCCGGTGAGATACCGGATCAGTGGGTCGCTGGTGTCGTGATACTCCAGGCGCGCCTGGTCGGTTTCATATAGAAAGTCGAATGCGGCTTTTTGCGAGGATAACTGCTGTTCCATAAATTGGGTGTTCCTGCTCCGCTCAGCCGCCAGTGGCGTCGCGTGGGGCTTAACCAACGAGTCTGCTCTTAAGAAGACGGAGCTTCGCGGCTTTTCGAGGGTCCTGAAGGCGGTTGCCTGCCACCGCAATGACGCACGCTAAGATTCCAAAGCCGAAGGCGCCGCCGAAGCCGAAGCCCTCCCGCGGAGGCCAGCTCTTATGTTCCGGCGGCACGGCCGAGTCAACCACCTGAACCACCGGCGCGTCCTTAGCTTCGTCGATTCTGGCGGCTGTGTACTGCTTCAAGAGCAACTCGAACAACGTTTCGTTGTACTTGAGTTCGCGGACGGCACGCACGTATTGCAGGCCGACTGCCGGCACTAACGAGGTTGGAATCAGCGGATCGCCACGGCCGCCCGGATCCCCGCTGGCTTCGAGCTTCCGCAGTTGCTCACGCAGGGCGGCCAGTTCAGCCTGCTGCCGCACGACCTCCGGGTTCTGCGGCGTGGCGGCGCTTTCCAATGAGGAGAGGGCGACCTCGCGACTCGCGATGCCGGCCCGCACCCGGGCCATATTCCCAATCACGGATTCCACCTGGGCCGTCACCTGCAAGACGCCGGTGCGCTCCTGGGTCGCTCTCAGCGCGCCCTCCGCATCGGCTAACGACCTCTTCTGCGCTTCGAGTTGGCGCTCAAAGAAGAGGCGGCGTTGCGCGGACTCGGTCAGTGCGAGGCGGCCATTCTGCCTGGACAATTCCTCCAGATAGGCGTTGGCCAGCGCCGCCGCGCGTTTTGGCTCGCGGTCTTCGACCGAAACTTTAATCAGCGGTTCCTTCCCTCCGGTAATCGTGGAGCGCTTCGCCAGCATTTTTCTCGCGCCATACATCGTTGAGGCGCCGTAGAGTTGGCGCAGGTGGAACGACCGGACCAGATCGTCGGCAATCGTCCGGCTGCCGAGTATGGCAACGTAGATGTCCCCCGGGGTCTTGATGCCGAGGCCACCTCCGGCGGCGGAAGCAAGGGGCCCCAGTTGGCCGAGGAGCGCCGTTACCGCGGATTGCTGCTGCTGGGGGGGCATGATGGAAGCCGTAGCCGTGTACATAGGTGGAAGGAGGAATGCGATTGCCAGCATCGCCACGCCGCCGGCCAGAGTCATCGCCAGGATGAACCATTTCCGCTCGGCGAGCGCGAGTAGCAGATCGAGCAGGGTGCGCTCAGGAGGTTGTTCGGCCCAGGGATCCGTTTCGGCGGGGATGGCGTCTTTTGGCGGATTCAGAGTCATGTCCAGTGGCATCTTAGTTTTCCTCCGATGGAAGGGGAGCTGTGGGCCGGTAAAGGCCCGCGTTACTTAAGGACATTGATTGCCGCGCCGCCCAAGGCGAGCTGCCCGACGATCTCGGTCCAATCGCGCAGCCCGCGGAGAACACCGGGCTTGAAAACCTGTTCCGGCATCACGACCGAATCGCCCGGATTGAGAGGCGCGAACTCGAAGGACTTCCTGAATGGGCTGGCGCCCTGCTTCGGCTCCACGGAGCCGTCAGCGCGAATGATGAACAGGCGGCTTTTGTCAGCCGTCCGGGTGGGGCCGCCGGACCGCCGGAGGTAATCTTCCACGCGCTGAGCCGGCTCATAGAGGAAGGAATTCTGGTTGTAGACGGCTCCAAACACATTCACGTTAACCGGACGCGCGGGAACCACAAACCTGTCGCCGTCCTCCAGCGGCAGGTCCATGAGTTTGGTGAGGTCATTCGATCCGGCATCCATATGGAGCACGATGCGGCCGGTAGCTTTCAGGCTGCGCATCCTGGCGATGATCCGCCGGCTGTTCTCCACGCTGAGGGCGGCCGAGAGGCTATCTTCCTGCGTGGTGGCGCGTCCGACGTTCCTCGATGCCGTCTGCTCGAGATCGCGCTCCAACTCGTCGGTGAACTGGTCGAGCCGGCGCTGCTGATCGACGCGCGTCGATTCGCGTGTGAACTCGGCCCCGTAGAGGTACGCCTGTGCGGTGAGGCCCCCGGCGCGCCGGACGAGTGAACCGAGGGTCTCGCCAGGCTGAGCGTTATAGACGCCGGCGGTGTGGAATTCGCCTTCAAGCCGGACCTTGGGGTTCTGTTGCGAGACGGCCACACGGATATCGGCCTGCGAAAAGATCGTAACCACATCCCCTGGGCGCAACTCCAGGTTCTGAGTCTCATCGCCCTCCAGGACCAGCTTGCCCGGATTAAAAGCCACCAGTTCGGTCCTGAGATCGCGCGCGTTCTGGCGCTCGATCACTGCGTAGGTCCAGTTGATCTCGGGGACGAAGGCGGCGATATCCGTCGCCGCTGTCGGGCGGCGGGTTTCGGCGGAGGGTTCGGCGGATACCCTTTGATCGGGTGATACGAACCCCAGTGCGTTGCGCTTCTTCCAGTAGTCGCGGGTGATGAGGGATTCCTTGTCGGGGATGATATCGCGCAGGCGCATGCCGGCGTGCCAGGCGAAGCGGCCGGGATTGGCCACGTTGCCGCGCAAGGTCACGGCATTGGCGAAGCGCGGCTGGATGGTGGAGATGTAGAGGAGGTCGCCATCGCCAATCCGGGTCGCGACACCGGGGGCATCGAGCTTGAACTCGAGGACCTCGCGGGAGTCGTCCTGGTGAATCCGCTCCACGGCCGCGCGCTGGACGTTCGCGACCGCCGACAGGCCGCCGGCCATCCGAATCAGATCGGCGACCTCGTCTTCGCCTTTCAGCTCGTAGATGGCGGGGGTACGAATAGCGCCGGCGACGGCGGCGCGCGCTCCGGCGGGCGGAATGTAGACGACGTCTCCGGGCAGCAGACGCGCGTCCTTGGATTTGTCGCCGTTCAGGAGAAGGTTGTAAAGATCGAACTCGGCGATCACATCGGCGCCTCGTTTGAGCTGAATATGGCGCATGGAGCCCTGGTTGGTAGGGCCTCCGGAAGCGAACAGAGCGTTGACCAGGGTGCTGAGCGAACTGACGGTGTAGGTGCCGGGCCGCCGGGCTTGGCCCACCACAAAAACCTGGATGGACCGCAACTCGCCCATGTTCACGTTGAGATCGAAATTGCGAAAGACGCGCCCCAGTTGCGTGTGAAGGTAACCCGAAAGCTGCTGAAACTGGAGACCGGCGACATTCAGGTTGCCGGCTTGGGGAACGAAAACGGCGCCAGCGCGGTCCACCGTGAGCTCGAGATCGAGATTGACCTGGCCCCACGCCCGCAGGAGAATCTGGTCGCCGGGGCCGATCACATAGTCCGCCGTGACGGGGACGCGATCGAGCGGGGCGAAAGTGGTGGGCACGCGCTCAAAGAGGCTCGCGCCGAAGATGGGCAGGATCTCGCCGATCGAGGAGGCGACGAAGCGCTGGAACTCGTTGGGTGGCGGCGGCGGCTCGGGCGGGAGCGGCGCGGCTTCGACGCGGGTTTCGGCCGAGCCGGCGGAGCCGGTGCGGATGTTGGCTGCGACCCTGGAGCCCCCCGCGGAGCGGGGAGGGGCGGGGACGTCGGCCGAGGAAGACCTGCCAGCCTGGCACTCGGGAAGCAGAAAGCCGAGCGGACCAGTGCATTTACCCGCCTGCACGGGCGTGGCGCCAAGCACCTGTGCGGCGTCCGTGTCTTGGGCATCGCCAGTATCCTGCGCCAACACCGTGGTGCCGCAGACGGCGAGCAGTGCTAGAACAAGGAGGATAGCTGTAGGACCGGCGGGCCGGGGCGGAACAACGCCGGGCAAGAAACCGGCGGCCCATGCGAGCTGTCCCACATGCCGGCGCGCGCGCCACTTCGAGTTCGGGGTTGGTTGCGTCACTTCTGCCTAATTCCTTTTTTGTAGAATCTGGAGGTTCGGTTCCCAGGTCAATTGAATCCAACTGCTCAGGTTGTTGCGGCGAGGACCGAGAAGCGGGATATAGAACTTCTCGTACTGCGCGAAGAAATCCGCGGATAAGTCTCGGGCCAGCGCGTAGGAGCTCTCGAGCGACAGGTCCGACTGCGTGGAGCCGCCGGGAATCAGTTTCGCGCTGCCCTTCAGTTGGCGGAAGCCCAGCTCGATTTTGTTCCGCGGCGAGAACCGGTAGGTGGCCCAAGCCTCTTCCGCGCGGCCATCGCGGCCCACCCAACTGCCCAACAGTTGGCCGTAGTTGGTGTTGCCGCTGAGGTATTCGTAATTCACATAATTGATGATGTTGTCGAGCCCCATCAGGGTGGTGGAGGGTGCTTCCACGCGAAAAGCCAGGTGGGCGATTCCGGGCACGTGCGTCCAGTAGATCCCGGGTTCGATCGCGGCGCGGTGCGGCGAGGCCAACGGCGATGGATCGTCGTCGCAATAGGAGTCGGTATAGAGCGTGAGCCAGTTGCGCAAGCCGGGAATCCGGTAGCGGAAATCGAATCCGCCTTTTCGATCGCCGGGGTTGGCGCGCCCACCGACACCGGCGTTGAGCGTGGCGAAATTGTCGATGAAGCTGCCCAGCGTCATCGGATGGCCCACGCCCCAAAATATCGACCAGCGCGTGAAACCCATCTCGAGGTTGTCGGTGAGCTTGAAAGACAGCTTCTGCGCGTTGAACCAGGGCCGCCAGGTATACTGCTGCCCGCCCAGTTTGCCGATGACGAACTCGGCCCGGATCTCTGCCAGGCTCCACAAGCGAATTGGGTGCAGCGTGGAGATCCGCAGATTCTTGGTGGGCTCCGCGTTGTTGGAGAACGAAAGCGGCGCGTCATAAGTCGGCCCCCACCAGAGAGCCTGCTTGCCGGCTGTGAACTCCAGCTCCCCTAAGCGGAATCCGGCGTAGGCTTCGATGGCGCGGAAGCGGCTGGTATCGGATCGCGCCACGGCCGGCGGGAGGGGAATATTGTCCATAGTCGAAATGGCCTCGCGCACCGCGAGGGAGTAAGGGTCGCTGCCCGGGGCGTGCTGATACTCCCCGCTCATGTAGGCGACGAATCGGCCCGATCCGGCGTCCGCCGTGAAGCCGGTATAGGAGTTCCAGCCTCGTCCGAAGGGCCGGCCATTGTCTAAGGTCCAGGTCTGGCCGAAATGGAAGCTATCGTCGAGCGCCGGACCGGCAATCGCGCCGTTGCGCGTATAGACGGACTGCACGGTGATAGAAGGTGCCGCGAGGCCAAACGAGTCCAACTCGCGATGGAGTGCGGAGATAAGACCGGCGACTTCGACGCCGATCGCGGACAGATCGGCCGTCATTTGTTGCGAAGTGTACCGGCCGAGCGATCCTTGAAAATGCTTTTCAGCTTCGCGGGTCTGGCGCAGGCATTCCGTGCGCGTCCAGGGGCGAAGCCCGGCGATCTGCGAAGGGATGAGACCGAACGCGGCCAGGCGGTCCAGCGCGTCGTAGATCCAGCTACCCATGGGGACGTAGGACGAACCCGGTTCCGGGGCCGTGGCTTCGGCGGAGGAATGTGCACCGGCGCCGCCCGGCAACGGCGCCGCGGGATTGGCTTGAGCGCAAGCGGCCGCGGCGGGAAGCAGCAGCAGAGTCATCCAGCGAAGCCAGCGCAAGGCTCGCGTTTTTGGACCGGCGGGAAGGGGCATCATCGATTCACGTCGCCTCCGGCGGTACCCGCTCGGAAATGCGTTTCATCATCGTTTTCAGTTCTTCGAGCTTCTCGTCGATGGAATGGAATCTTCTCGAATTGGCTGAACCTTCCGAGCCGGCCGCGCAGGCATCCAGAAGTTCCGACCGCGTGTATTCGGAGAGCGTGCGAGCCCCGGCCGCGGCACAAGCGAGTCTCAGGCGGTCGTATTCAGCCTGCGTGAGCCGGAAGATGATGGTTCGATCTCTTCGCGATCGTGGCGTTTGCGCCTCCTGCAGACGGGCCCTCGCCAATCGCAAGATCCTGTTTGGGAGAAGAGTGGTATTAAGACGAGCTGGCCGAAGCCGGCTGGGCGCCGTCGATGGTCCCGACGAAGTTCCGGTCGATCTCAACCGCGACCGCACGCTGTAACAATTCGACGTTGATCACTACGCGGTATCCCGATTTCTCGCGGGTCAGAATTCCTTCCAGGCCGGACAACGGGCCCTGGCAAATCCGAACGCGCTGCCCGACGCGGAGGTAATGCCACGGAGCAACCTCCAGACCTGAGCCGACCAGCGTTTTGACCGCATCGATCTCCCGGTCCTCGACGGGGGTGGGCTCGCCGCCGAATCCAACCACCGACTGGACACTGGGCATACTGATGACTTTCAGCCGTTCCGCGAAAGAGAACCGGCAGAAAACATATCTCGGAAACAGCGGCAGCTCCACCGTCCGGATACGGTCCGACCAACGGCGGCGCTCGCGATAGACCGGCGAATAGGACTCGATCGATCTGGCCATCAGATGTTCGGCGACGGCCTTTTCGTGGCGCGGCTTGACGGTAAGTGCAAACCAGTGCATGTGCAGCTTGACCTCGGCAGGCTTCCGCCATGGTGAGCCCCATGATGGCGTTCCGGCTGAAGCACTCGGACAAAACTCAGATGTACTACAGTCACGGCAGAGCAAAAGTATTCTCGTTTTTCTTGAGGCGGGTGGCTGGCAAGTGAGTTATCGCTTCTGCCCGAGAAAGTGCACGCGCACCTGAGGTCATCTGTATGCATGACTTACCAGTCAAGACGACTTCCGCTTGGCGCATCCAGGCCGCCGGCGAAAATGCGTTGCCGGACATCCAGACCGTATGACGTTATTCCCCGCGAAGACCCCAGTAGAATACAGGAAACGGCCAGTGTGTTTCAGAATATGCTGCGCCCGAATGGACTCGGATCGCCGGCCTCGCCGCGCCTCCGAACGGAGCCGCGACCGCAGGGAGCGGTCTTTCCGATAGAACTGAATCTGCCGGTCGAGGATCTAGTCCACGCCAAAGCAGAAAGCAGTCTGGGCACGGAGGCGGCTGACGGCGTACTCGCCGGGGGGAATCGGTCCGGTACGCATTTTGAACGAGCTATTGCCATACTTACTGAACTCGACAGGCAACGCACCCTGGGCTACGGTGGTCTCGGTGGACGAACCGAACGGAGAGAAATGTCCCGTCATAACGACTAACTCCCGCTGTTTTTTCTTCTCATCCAAGCGGCGCAGGAAGTAACGGGCATTCGGGTCGAAATCCGACCACGCCAACTCCGATCGCACCACAAACTCCAGGGGCTCGCTGGCGCGCAACCGGACAGGGGATTTGGCGCCCGGAAACACCAATGCCGATCTCATGTTCGTTACGAAGAAGCCGCCGGCTTTGGCGACCGTGGCCGCAATCTCACGCTCCAATGGGATGAGCTTGCCGTCTCGAAGCCCATAAAACACCTCGGCCGTGTCTGGCTCGACCAAACTGCCCGGCTGACCGGCTTGCGCCTTGACGGTCGTCAGGCGGCTGTTCACAAATGCGACCGTCAGGCCCAGGGACACCAATAACAGAGTCCGCTTCATCCTGGCCTCCTCGTCTTAGATGCTGGTGGTTGCCCTCACGCCTTCAGTTTGACAGGCGCCTCCTCTCCGCGCCAGACTCTTTCGAGCCATCGTGGCCGCCAGCCACACCGCCGTTCACTGAAACCGCAATGAGGAAATGCCGGGAGTTGCACGATTGCTCATGGCTTGTAATACGGATTCACCTCGATATTCCGCAAAGCCGCCGCGGCGAAGCCCGCACCGGCGGACATATTGAACATGCCGACATATTTGCGGGTCTTCGGAAACTTCCAGGCCACGGCATAGCTCACCAAAGCGATGCCACCGCTGAGCAAGCCCTTGCGCGCAGTACCTGTCCGATAGAATCGGCCGGCATACGTCCCGGAGGATTGTGCGAGCAGCGAGTTTCCCTCCGGCTGCTTCCAACTGGTTGCCCAATCGGCAAAACTGCCCGCCACTTGCATCGTGACGCCAGAGGTGACCCACCACCACGAATCGGGGTGAGAATACGAATTCAGGTGAGAGTTCGAGCTCGGCTGAACGTATGAATTCGGTTGAACGTACGAACTCAATTGGGCTCGGCACGGAACTCCGGCGAAGACCACGACCGCCAGTGCGGCCACCGACGTTTTCGTCAAGGAATACATAGTACCCTCCTCGGAGCAGTTGGCATGCCCGCCGGTTTTTCCCGGCGAACTGCCAGATTGCTTCACTCACTCTGATCGGCCATATCGCTTGGAGTCTTAGCTGCGATTGTCCAATTGGAACGGGTGGACCGAAAAGGTTTTTCACGCTTTTCACAAGCTGGCTCGTCCCGAGAGCCTCTCGGAATCGGCTTGCTCGGCTGCGGCGGGATGGCAATCTCGCGTCCGCCATGATGCCCGTGGCGCCAGCCGGCGGCGCCAGTCTTGGAGACGACCCGACTTCGAAGTAGAATTGGAAGTAAAATAACGGTTCTGGGGATTTACAAGTCTGTGTTTTGTCCCAAATGTAAAGCCGATCACTTTCACCGTTCCCACCGGCGCGGTCTGTGGGAACACCTGGCCAGTCTGGCCTCGCGGTACCCGTATCGATGCAAGGACTGTGGATACCGCGCTTTACACTTCCGGTATGCGGTCGAAGAAGCTGCTGCCGGTCAAGTCCCGAAGGACCGCGAGGTTAAAGCGACCCGCGGCGCCATTCAGTGGAAACGAAGGCGCCGGGAGTTCTTGCTCTACGCCGGAGGGTTTCTGCTGTTTGTGGCGTTCCTCTACTTCATCACGCGCGAACGCAGCGGCCCTTCCGAGGGAAACTGACCGGAGAAGTGGGGCAGGTCCCCGACCTGCCAACCGCAGGCGCTTCGGCCCGCCAACTACAACCGTTCCGGTCGAGCTGCCATCTGGAGCGGGCCTAACGGGAGGTATCCGCGCGGCTCCGATGGAGAGCGGGATCGATCGCGCCGGCCATCTTTGCGACGTCCAGGCCGCCGCCCAGAAACCGATTCAGCTTCTCCCCCGTGGCCGCCGGATCGGCAATCGCGGCGCTGTATTCTATCGCCAGAAGTTCGGTGGCGGGGCGGCGCGCCAGCATTGCTTTCACACGGCCCAGCGTGCGCGCATATTCGTCCTTCAGCATGCGCCGGCGTTCCGGCGTCGCCGCTAGCGGCCGGTTCCGGCGGACCAGCATCCGCTCCTGCGAATCGAGCACTTCATCCAGATTGCGGTCGCAGAGGATCACCCGGCAGGCCAGGCCTGCCGGCAAAGCGGCTAGCAGGGGCGCCACAATCTTGATGGCTTTTCCCCGCTCGGCGAAAAGCCACTTCGAGTCTCTCAACAGATTCTTCACCGGCTCGAATTCCAGATAGCCGCGCGGATTGTCTTCATCCGGTTCGCGCAATCCGTCCGATAACACGCCCAAGCCACCCGCCGCCAGCATTTGCATCAGCATGGAGGTTCCCGATCGTGGCAAGCCGGTCACCACCACGATCGATTCCGCCAGCGGAGGCATCTCCGCCGTCCCGGCCGCGGGCGGGCGATCGGGTGTTACCGAAACGGCAGCGGCCCTTTCCACTCGTTCCATCGCGGAAAGGCGCGCCGGACGCGTGGTCCTGCGTCTCCTCATGCGGCGCGCCAAGCGCCGGTGCTCGCGCGCGGATTCGGCGTCGCCGAGGTGCTTCTCGAGCAGCGCCGCCAGGCGCACGTGTGCTTCCGGGAAGTTCGGATTGAAGGAAATCGCCGCGCGGAACGCCTCGGCCGCCCGCTCGTATTCCTGCAAGCCCACCAGCGCGAGCCCGAGCAGGAAATGGGCCAGCGGGTAGTCGTAGACTCTCTGCAGCGCATCCAGGGCCGACTGCGCGGCGGCGGCGAATCGCCTGCGCCGCAAAGCCATCCGGCACATGCCCACATGCGCCTGCGCGTTATCGGGATCGATCTCGAGCGCCTTTTCGTAAACCTGTTGCGCGTCGCGCCAGCGCCGCAGGCGCAGATACAAATCGGCGGTTTGCAGAAACAGGCCCGGCCGCACCAGGTGCGCTTGGGACACCCGCTCCAGCGCGGCCAGCGCTTCCGGATAGCGCTTCTCCGCCGTCAATACCTGCGCTTTCAGATAATCGATTGCGGGCGGCTGATAGCGCGCCAGATTGCGCCAGCGCGCAAGTTCCTTGCGCTCGTCCGCGCTCAACAGCGACTCGGGTCCGGCTGCGGCCTTTTCCTCCGCGGAATCCTTGCGCTCGCGCGCGCGCTCGATGGCGGCTTTGCGCAACTCCTCGATTTTCGCCTTCGCCTCTTCAAACAGCACCCGCCGCCGGCCATCCAGGTCGTCGACAATCGCGCGCATCTCGCCGGTCATGCCGAGCGCCTGGCAGGAAGCGAAGAGGTGAATGGCGAAACGCTGCTCATCGCGATCGGCGCGATTGAGCTCGCTGAAGATTTCGTACGCCTGGATGTGCCGGTCGTCGTCCTGGTACGCCTCTCCGAGGTTATAGCGTAGCTCGCGGATGGTTCGTTCCACGGCCACCTCGCGATTCTCGTCCGGGCGTTCGATATACCCCAGCGCGATCATCTGCTCGAGCGCTTCGTGCGCCGCCACCGGATCGAGCAGCGTATGCGGCGGATGGCGTCCATCCGCGCCCGGAACCTCTTCCCAGCTCGCAATAAACGCGACCTCCGGCGCTTCCACGAACGCCTGCGTCAGCACCTTGCCATCCATGTCTTCGCCCACCGGCAGTCCGTAAAGAGTCAGGATGGTCGGCGCGACGTCCAGCAGCGATGCCCCGTGCAGCAGTTCGTCTTTCTTGATTCCGGGCCCGGCGATGGCGAGAATACCGAAATCGCGATGCTCGATGGCGGGCCCGGCCGGGATGTCGGGAATCGACGCCGGACGCAGGTGGTCCGGATGGAAGCCGTGATCCGACATGAGAATGAC
The DNA here is from genome assembly GCA_049508735.1 of Bryobacteraceae bacterium. Taxonomy (GTDB): domain Bacteria; phylum Acidobacteriota; class Terriglobia; order Bryobacterales; family Bryobacteraceae; genus Bog-375. Next base: position 33,880 of record JBELAO010000003.1, read on the forward strand.
GGTGGTGTCTTCGCCGGCCTTCTTCAGCAGCGTGCCCAGCATCTGGTCGTGGAACTGATACGCCATCGAGACCACGTTGTGGTACACCTCGAAATCGCGCTCGGGGATCCACGATTGCCGCGGCGGATGGTACTTCATGAACCCGTGACAGAAGTGATCGATCGCGTCGTAATAGACGGCGAAGAAATCCCACGGCTGGTTGTCCAGCAGCCAGGTAGCGGCGGATTGCATACTCACGCATTCCGCCAGCGTCCGCATCACCCCTGCCAGGCGCTTGTCCTTATCCTGATCGATCTCCCTGGCCAGCGGAATGAATGGCTCGACCATCTCCGGCGTCAGCAGGTCGGGATGCATGCGCAGATCGGCCAGCGTCGCGGCCAGTTCCGGCGGATGGACCGTGTTGGCCAGCAGCGGCCAGCCCTCGGCAAGCGGCCTGCCGGCGCGGTGGTAATGGTCGGAAACCATCACGCCGTCGATCGGCTCGGCGGGATGGCTGGGCCACCAGCCAATCACCACGCTGCGCAGACCGTTTTGATGGAAAATGTTCCACAGCGCCTTCGACTTTCGCGATAGGTTGGTGACCGGCTGCACCCCGCGCCCATCCGGCGTTGGCTCGGAGAAGCCGTGAATGCCGTGCTTGAACGGCCGTTTTCCGGTGGCGATGGAAGTCCACAGCATCGGCGAAAGCGGCGGGTGCAGCGTGGCGATCTGGCCCATCGCGCCGTTTTCGACCAGTCGCTGGACGTTGGGCATTTTGCCGGCGTCCATCAACGGATGGATGATCTTCCAGTCCGCGGCATCCCACCCGACCAGAAGAATCTTGCGCGGCGTCATTGCGATGAATACAGATTAATACAAAGGCTGTGCGGACGAGAAACGGCGCGGGCCGGATTACGCGGCGGCTTTTCTGCGGCGCCGCAGTGCGGCTACTCCGGCCGCTCCGGCCGCCAGCAGCGCCAAGGCGAACGTGGATGGTTCGGGGGAGGCGTTGCCCTCGGTGGTGTACTGCCAGTTGTACGCTTCGATTTGGTTAGCCAAGCCGTTAGTGCCCGTAGTGAACTGGAGTTTGACCCAGCCGTAGTTCTTCTGGCCGCCGTACGAGAAGGAGAAGCCGGCATAGCCTATCAGGCTCTTCGCCCAACCATAGGCGAAAACGGGATCGACACGCGCAAAACTGGAGCCGGAGCCCGTGGAAGAGAAGCGGGCCTGCTGAGTGGCCACAAAGTTCTTGCCGGTCGAGAAAAAGCCGGCCTTGGCGGAGGTCTTAGTCCCCGAGGCCAGATTCTTCACAAAGAAGGTAGCGGACCTGGTGCCGTGAAGAAAGCCAACCTGGCTCCCACCGTTGAGCCACGCGGCCCCGTTGCTAACGCCGTCCCCGGAAGTCTGATTGACGCCGATCCGGAAGCTTACGGGAATCGCGGCGCCTTGTGCGCTGTTCAACTGTATATTCGCAGATGCCTGCGTACGCAGGGGGCCGACGCTAGCGCTGACAGACGAGACGTTGGGGATCGGTCCCGCAACGACGTTGATGGGACCGCTCTTAACCTCGATCGTCCCAGCGGCCGCACTGGTCGCCATCGCCAGAGCCGAACCGGTGACCGCCGCGTAAATCTGCCAGTTGCCGGAGCGCTGCTTGCGCGTCTCCTCCAGCCGGGAGGAACGAAGCGTAGCGGAATAGTCTGCCAGTCGCTTGTCCAGTTCGTGTTTGCGTGCAGGGCCCATGAGTTGATTCGTCCGTTCCTGTTCGGAGTAAAGCTGACTATACCGCCGCGCTGATCCGAAGTCCAGGATTTCCTGTCACCCGCGGTACTAAGCACCGGCGGAGAATTCAGTGCATGATAGATGTTCAGATGCTAAAAACCGAATTTCTCCGCGCCAGTTAATCCGCCGCTTCCAGGGCGATCGATCGCAGGACGATAAACCCCGCGATGCGAGTGGTCCCCAGGCTCCGTTGGTAGAGCAGCGACACGCGCACCAGGCCGCAACCGGACGGTGTGCCAAAAGAGACCTGGTCCTGCGTCTCCTCTTCCGCGGACAAGTCCCGCCCTTCTCCCAAGCTCCTGGCGCCGTTTATGTCTACGATGCGCCAGGCCAGGCCCGTGCCGGACGCGATCCCGGAAGTGCGGTACAGGAACGTCAGCTTGTACTTCCTGTTCTCTTGAACCGGAACATACTGGTCGAGCACTTCGCAACGCTCCGGCTGGCGCCCGGAGAATGTGAGCCGCAGCCCGCCTGGGCTCTCCTCACTGGCCGCGGTGACGCCATCCACTTCGGGCAGCCGCCAGTCGAAGCCCTGTGATGTGGGCGCTACCGTGAAGGCGCCATTCACCAGCAGGGACCGCGTGGCGGAGCTCCACGCGCCAAACGGGATTCGATGCGTCTCCGCCAGCCGGTTCCATATATGGAGAGCCTCGCCGGCCCGGCTTCGATCCAGCAGCCGGTCGCACACCGCCAGCAGAAGCGGCGTGTCGGGCCGCCGGTTCTCCTCGAGTATCCGCCGGGTGGCCGGACCGGCCAGATCGATGCGGTCCTGTCCGACCAGGTAGGAAAGGTAGCTTGCGCGCACCGAGGGGTCGGAGATCGCCAGCCGATCGATCAGATTACCGTCCTCCTCCATTTGTCCGCACAACCGGAACAACGGTAGCGGATCGCCGTAGGCCATGGCCGCCGCGCGCTTGGCCCAGAACCAAAACCGCGGCGCATCGTTGCGGCGAAAATAATAGTTCGCCAGGGTCCATCCCGGCAGGTACTGTGCATCCTCTTGGACCGCGCGCAGCAGGCACCGCTCCGCCAGCGTGTTGTCGCCGCCGGCCTCGTACAGCAAACCGAGGTCGATCCAGGAGTGCGCATCGGCCGGATCGAGAGCCACGGCGCGCCTCAGTGCCCCGATCGCTTTGGCCGGGTTATCGTCGGAAGAAAGAAGGGCCAGCCGGTAATAATAGGCCGCTTGGCCGGGAGTGACCGAAATGGCCTTCTCCGTCCCCTTCAGGGTCTCTTGCCGAAACCAATAGTCGGCCCAGCCTAACCGCACGCTCCATACGGCGGCGGCGGCAAAGCCGGCGGCCGCAATCGCGATCGTCAGAAACCGCGCGATTCGAAACCACATCAGGGAGCCTGCTGCCGGACCAACACCGCCATGCCGGAACTCAAGGCCGCCCGGCGGCCGAACACGGTGGTCCACCAGGTCAGGTTCATCTGGTTCGAAGAACGCAGCGTCAATTCCGCCTCGCCTTGCGCGCCGTCTTCCGACGACCACGTCAGCTTACACGATTTCCGGTTCGACGACTTGCCTTGCACGCGAAACTGCACCTCGGGGGAAATCGCCCGATCCGGGACCCTGTACTTAGCCCGGTAATGGCCCACCAGGCCGCCATCCTCTTCCGCCAGGATAAACTCGACGTAGGTCGCCGGATAGAGATTGGGATCGGTCTTGCCCGCTGTCTCAGGAGCGTAGAACCAGTCTCCCGCGAACGAAAACTCGTTCGCCTTCGTCGCGGAACGTGGGGGTTCCACCTTTGGCTCCGCTGGCGCGATGCGCGGAGGCTCCGCAACCGCAATCGGGTTCGGAGGCGCGGATTCTTGGGATGGAGAAGAGTGCGATGGCTGCGGCGGGTTCGGCTCGACCGCTGCCTCCGTTCTGACTGCGACCGGGAGAGCGCCGGCCTGGGGCATTTCGTGTAAGGCTGGCGCGGCGGGGTGCGCTGGCGCCGGCTGAATCGCGGACGGCAGATACCGGCGTTGTGGCACGCCACTGGCCGGTCCGCCAATTGCCGATCCGCTGACGGCCGGGCGGCTAATCGCCGGCCCATCGGGCACAGCCTCGTTCTGCGGCAGCACCGCCTGCGCTGCCTCCGGAGCGCGTTGCTCCAAACACCAGAGGCCGACGCCAACCACTACCACCCCGACCAAAACCCAGAACCAGTGCCGCAGGCCGAGATGGAGAACGTTATAGTACCAGTAGTCGGGCGGGGCCGCCGGCGCCCATTCTAAAGCAGCTCTGGGGCTCTCGTGGAGGCTCTCGTCATACAGCCGGCGTTTCTGCGAATCCGTAAGTGTCGCCAGAATTTCGTTCAGCCGTTTCATCTGGCACTCGGCCATGGCCTTCAAACGCGCGTCTGGCTGCGCATCCGGATGCAGCAGGCGCGCCAGCATCTTGTACGCCTGGCGGATCTCTTCGATCGCCGCGTCCTGCCGGATGCCGAGTTCCTCGTAATAATTCATCCCAATCAGGAACCAGTGTACTGCACGTACGACGTTTGCAAGACTAAATCAGACATTTAAAGACCTTTAAGGCCCCATTTGTCCCTTATAGCCCTTTATGGCCCTATTGTCATTTGACGCGTATAGGTATACTTTAAATGAAGAACAGAATTATTGGAGCCCAAATAATGTCGAAGTTGGCAATTTTTCTCACTGTCGTCGCCTGCCTGCTGTTCGCGGCCATGGCGGCGCCCCTTTCGATCGGATTCATCAGGTCCAATGGGGAGTTCCGGGTCGATGGATCCACCATTCGCCAGAATGGCACCCTGTTCGACGGCAACCTGATCGAAACCACCGCGGCGCGCTCGGTAATCGAACTGGCCAGCGTGGAGATTACGCTTTCCCCGGATTCGCGCGCCAAAGTCTATCGCGATCACACCATCCTCGAGAAGGGCACGGGCGTCGTGAAGGATGCGGGAACTCACGTCATCGAAGCGGACACCCTGCGCATCTCCCCGTCGGCGAAAGATAGCGTCGTGCAGGTTGAGGTTATGTCGCCATCGAGCATTACGGTTGCCGCCCGCAGCGGCTCCGCCGATGTGCGCAGCGCGGCCGGCGTTTTGGTTGCCAGCGTGCGTCCGGGCCTGGCGCTCGCCTTTGGTGCGCAAGCGGGCGCTGCCACCGCTTTCGATATGACGGGCGTCGAGGAATTCAAGGACGGGAAGTATTTCCTCACCGACGACACAACCCACGTCACCGTCCAACTGGAAGGGCCGGACCTGGCGAAGTTCGTTGGCAAGTGCGTCGAAGTAACCGGCTCGATCATTCCGGGCGCTACGCCCCCGTCGCCGGCTTCGCAATTGATTCAAGTGGCCACCATCAAAGCCACTTCTTGCCGCATTGCCGGCGGCGCAATCCCAGGCGGCGCAGGCGCGGGTGGGGCGGTTGCGACCGGACTTTCGATGGGCGCAAGGATTGCGATTATTGGCGGCGTTGCCGCGGCCGGCACCGTGGCCGGGTTGGCTGCGGCGGGCACATTCAGCAGTTCTTCGCCGTCCGCCAGCACGCCGTAAACGGTAAGCGCGAAGCTGTCTACCCGACACTATACTGAGGAATGCACGTCGTTCTGGCGGCGCTCTTTTTCTTCGCGATCCTGACACTTTGGGTGCCGGCCTATTGGCCGGTCACTGTTTTCCAGGTTGGAGTTTTCACCCTGGCTGTGGCCGCCCTCGCCGTTTTCGGAATCCGGCGCATGCGCCGCACCGATCTCTATCCTCTGTTCCCCTTGTCGTTCGCCGTTGCGTGGGGCCTTCTGCAATGGGCCACCGGGCACACCGCCTACGCCTTCGACACCGAGACCGCGGTGGTCCGCTGGGCCACGTTTCTGGCGGTTTTTCTCGCCGGTGTCTGTCTTTTCCGCGAAACCGAGGCTCGTCACTGGTTCCGTTCCGCGATGCTCTGGTTCGGTTTTGTGGTAGCCGTAGTGGCCACCGTGCAGACCTTTACTTCGCACGGCAAGATCTTCTGGCTGTTCTCCACCGAGTACACCGACTACGTGATGGGTCCGATTCTCTACCGCAACCACTATGCGGCCTTCGTCGAAGTCGTACTGCCCATCGCCCTCTATGAGGCCTTGCGCCGGGAACGCGATTCGCTGCTGTATTCCGGGATGGCTGCCGCCCTCTTCGCGTCCGTGATCGCCTCCGCGTCGCGCACCGGCGCCGTGCTGGTGACCGCGGAAGTGCTGGTTGTGATCGCGCTCATGTGGGCCCGCGGCCGGGCCAGCGCCAGGTCGGTCGGCGCGGCGCTTCTCAGAATGGCCGTATTGTTCGGTGTGTTTGGTTCGGTGGTGGGATGGGAGAGCGTGTGGAATCGCTTCTGGGAGCCCGATCCCATGCAAATGCGCCGTCAGCTCGATATCTCCTCGCTCCATATGACCGCCGCTCACCCTTGGCTCGGCACCGGGCTGGGCACCTGGCCCACCGTGTATCCGCGTTACGCCATCGTCGATTTTGGCGTCTTCGCCAATCAGGCGCACAGCGACTGGCTCCAGTGGATGGCCGAGGGCGGCATCCTCTTCGGCATCGTGATCGCCACCCTCTTCTTGTGGTGCTTACGCCCGGCCTTCCGCTCCGTGTGGGGGATCGGCGTGATTGCCGTGCTGCTTCACGCACTTGTGGATTATCCGTTCTCGCGCCCCGCGCTCGGCTCGTGGCCCATACTCATGATTGCCATGCTCGCCACGTCGCAGAGTGCGTTGCATTCGAGAAACCCCGACGGATAATCCAAGCGGCCGGGTGGCAGCCGGCAAGAGAAATGATCCGGCGCGCTTGTCACAAATTGCATCCGAATTTCACTTATATTGAGATGCGTCAAGTATGTAAGGACTGTAAAATTCGGCTTCTTTTTGATAACTTGGCCGGCTAAAGTTCTATCGATTGTTGTTACCCTAGCAAGTACCTAACTTTTTGCAGGGTTGAGCGCGCTGCTTCGCGCTCATATTATTGGATTGGCGGGATTTGGGCCATTGCATAGCACCGATTGGTTTGGCATTCGCGTGAAATCGCGCTGCGAGGTTCGAGCGCACGACGACCTTTGTCTGCGCGGCTTTGAGACTTTCTTGCCGTTATGCACGGTAAGACGGCGTTGGTCCGACAGAGTCAAGACGCTGCAAGTGCCCATGTTTGGCGGATACTTGTTTTGCAGGTTTGCGCTGGGGGACCGCCTCCGAGTCCTCAATGCGGCTGGCGTGGCGCAGATCGTCGGCGTAGGCAATAGCCCGGTCCCGATTAGCGAAATCGAAATCCACTCTGTCCAGACCTTAGTGGCTTCCAGGGTCGCCTGCACGCCGTGGCCCTACCTGCAAACCGGTCAACGAGTTTCCATCGACGATGGACCGCTAGCGGGCGTCGAAGGAGTAATTGTCAGAGCGGAGAATGGGAAGCCGCGAGTGGTTGTTTCCGTCACCATGCTCCTTCGTTCCGTAGCGGCGGAAATCGAACGGGACTGGATCGGCTGCGTTCAGTAAACTCGGCGGCAAGCCAGGATTTACGCTATTTCCGCGCTGTCCGCCCACTTTACCGCTTCGGCATAACAGCCGGTGAGGGTGTGCGGCTTCAGGCCGAGCGCCGGCGCGTCGCCGCCGAGTGTGTCCCAATCGCCGCGTTCGTACGCGAGCACGAGCTTCCAAACCGGCGGCATCTCATCGCTCGGATCCGGGCGATCGAGAAGCGTGCGCGTGATCTGCCCGTGCAGATTCAAACCTTCCACCAACTCCGCCAGCGGCCGGCCCAGCATGGCATCGAGGAGCGAGAACATGCCCACCAGAAAGCAATCGTCGCGCAGTTTCGTTAAGCCGGCTTCCTGGGCGAGCGACTCAAAGAAGCGCGCCCGCACCAGCGTGCTGATCGCCAGCTCGGTAGGGCGGTCCGACGCCAGGTTAGCCATCGTCAGCACCGACAGCCACTTGCGCGCGGCGTCCTCGCCGAGCGAGACCAGTGCGCGATGGAGAGATTCGACCGGCGAGCGCAGACCGAACCACGCCGAATTGACGAACCGCAGCAGCTTGTAGGAAAGTCCGGGCTCGCGCTTGAGCAGGTCCGCCAACTTGCGAAAGTCCATCTCCGGCTGGTGAAGTTCGTGGAGGATTCTCAGGAATTGCAGCTTGAATCCGGGAATTTGGCGGGTGGAAGAAATCACCGGGTGGGCAAAAAAGAAACCCTGAAAGTACTCATAGCCCATGTCGCGCGCGTTGCCAAATTCTTCCTGAGTTTCCACCTTTTCCGCCAACAGCCCGACTTTGCCTTTGAATCGCGTGGCGGCATCCGCTTGTTGCGCCAAGCTGGCAGCGCGGAAATCCACTTTGAGAAAATCCGCGAGGGAAACCAGGCCTTCCCCTCTTTCCGGAACCGTAAAGCCGTCGAGAGCCAGCCGGTAGCCCCGGTCCCGCAGCTTGCGGCACGCCTCCAACAGATCGTCGCCGGCCTCGACGTTCTCCAGAATCTCCACCACGGTCTGCTCCGGCGGCAGAATGGAAGCCGTGCCATCGAGCAGCATCTTCTGCGGGAAATTGATGAAAGTGTTCTTGCGCCCGCTCAACTGGTCCGTTTCCGCCGAGCCGAAAACCGCGCTGATCACCTGGGCCGTGGCGGCATTCTCTTCCGTCCCGTCGAATTGGTTGAGGTTGCTCGAACGGAACAGCATCTCGTAGCCGAACACACGCATCTGCGCGTCGAAGATCGGTTGTCGCGCCACCAGCAGTTCCATCGACACCCCAGCCACTTACCTGAATCGTCCGAAAATCGGAAATCTTTAGGCTCGAATGCGCCACCAATCCCGGCTGGCGCAGCCCGGCAGCCCGTGCCATGGAGGGTGTGATACTGGTGAGGTGAGCTTCCCGAACCGCTTGTATTGGCTGGGGGCGGCGCTGGCCGCCGCAGCGCTCCTGGCCGCCGGCGTCGACTGGTACCGGTCGCAGCCGTTCACTACCACACGGCTTCTCGAACGGCTGCCCGCCGATAACGCGCTGCTTCTTTCGGTCGACTTCCAGGCGCTGCGGCGCGCCGGAATTCTGCAAATGCTGGACGGCTCGCAGGCGGGCCAGGACCCCGAATACCTGCGCTTCGTGCGCGAGACCAATTTCAACTACCAGCGGGACCTGGATCGGGTTCTGGCGGCTTTCGCCCCCACCGGCAAATTCCTGCTGATCGACGGGCGTTTCGATTGGCCCCGGCTACGCGCCTACGTGGCCGAGCAAGGCGGCCGCTGCGAGCGCGATCTTTGCCGCATGCAAGGCACTCTCCCGGAGCGCCGGATTTCGTTCTTCCCGCTGCGCTCCGGCCTGATGGCACTGGCGGTCAGCCCGGATGCTTCGGCCGCTTTGCGCCTGGCCACTCCGGCGCCCGGCACTCCGGCCGTTCCGTCCGCATCGCCGGTGTGGCTTTCCGTCCCGGTTGCCATGCTGCGCTCCGGCGACGGTCTGCCGGCAGGCACCCGCATGTTCGCGCACAGCCTGGGAGAGGCGGAAAGCGTCACCCTGGCTTTCGCGCCCGAAGGCCCGCGCATGGCCGCCAAACTGGACGTGCTCTGCCATAATGAGATCGATGCGGCGGACGCCGCGCTCGAACTGACCCGTGTCACCAGCGTGCTCCGCCAGATGATTGCCCGCGAGAATCAGAGCCCCAACCCGGCCGATCTCAGCGGCGTGCTCGCGGCCGGCAGTTTCTCGAGCGGCGGCAAGCGGGTTTACGGCTATTGGCCCATCGAACCGGGCTTCGTCGAGAACCTCTTCGGCGCCCAACACCGATGATTGCGGGCCTAGGGCAATTCCTTTTGCGTACTAACTTTGGTTAGCATCCCGTTACTTGCCAAATTCGGGATCGCAACACTGTTCCCGATCGGCTACTTTTGAAGTGTATCAGTCCGTGTTTTGTTGAGGATACTTATGAAAAGGGTCTTGGGTGTCGCGATTTGCCTGATGGCTGGCTGGCTGGCCATTGCGGCGGACTCGCCAGACCGCCCAAAAACCCAATCATCCCCAGCGCCGGTGCCCCCGGTTCTGCGCAACCAGGACGCGGAACAGGACGATGTGATTGTGCTGCTGCCGGGAGCGCCCGTTAAGAAGACGGAGGCAGTCAAGCCCGCGCCTGCCGTGGGCTCCGCGCCGGCCGAATCGGCCAAGCCCAGTCTCCCCGCGGCGGCTGGAGACGCTCCCCATGCTTCCACCAAGGTCGTTTACCCCCCGGCATTCGAACAAAACAGCGCGCTTTTCTGCCAAAAGATGATCGGCCAGTGGACGGCCGACGATGCCCGCTTTCTGCTCGGCCAGCCGCTTCGCCAGCGGCCGGCTTACGGCGACAACCAGAGCGTCAATGGCCAGATTTTTGCGTTCCCCGATCCAACCGGCCGCTACAAGGAACTCGAGCTCGATTTCGAATCCGGAAGCGGCCTGCTGAGGACCGTCTTCGTCTATCCGCTGAACATGACTTGGCAGGACTGCCGGCGCCAGTGGGGCGGCGAGGTCAGCGCCACCGAGGCCGCCAAGGGTCGCAAATTCTACTCCTACGTGGACCGGCGACTGGACGTGCTGGTCGATTCAGCCGGCAAAGTCATCAGCCTGGGGCTCTATTGAAGCTCTCCGCAATGGCATGAAACCACATGCCCCGTCACCACGTTAAATGATTGAACGGTTTGTTTCGGGCGCCGGGTTCGGGCGTATAGTGTAGGTAGAGGGAGTTCCCCCATGAAGCGCCGCTTTACGTCTCTTGTGACAACTTTCGCCACACTCAGCCTGCTGGCTGGTGTAGCGTATGGCGATGATAGCAAGAACAAAAACAACGATCCGGACGCGATTGGGGATCGCGACGTGGGAGCTGGCATCAATTTCTATTCGCTCGAAAAGGAAATCGCGATTGGCAAGCAGTTGGCAGCCGAGGTGGAACGCCAGGCCAAGGTAGTCGACGACCCGATCATTGCCGAGTACGTAAACCGCGTCGGCCAGAACATCGTCCGCAACTCGGACGCCAAGGTGCCGTTCACCATCAAAGTCCTGGACACCGAGGAAGTAAATGCATTCGCTCTGCCGGGCGGATTTTTCTTCGTCAATTCCGGCCTCATTCTCAAAGCCGACACCGAAGCCGAACTGGCCGGGGTGATGGCGCACGAAATTGCTCACGTGGCCTGCCGCCACGCCACCAGGCAGCAAACCAAGGGCGATTTGATGGAGATCGGGGCGATCGCCGGTTCCATGTTAACGGGTTGGACCTGGACGGGTTACGCCATACGCCAGGGCATGGGCTTGGCGATTCCTCTGACCATGCTGCAATTCACGCGCGCCGAAGAGAGGCAGGCCGACCATTTCGGTTTGCAGTACCTCTACAAGTCCGGCTACGACCCCAGGTCGTTCGTGGATTTCTTCGAGAAGATCGAGACCATGGAAAAGCGGAAACCGGGCTCGATCGCCAAGGTGTTCATGACCCACCCGATGAACGACGACCGGATCAAGGCCGCCCAGCAGGAGATCCAGACCGAGCTGAAGCCCAAGGACGAATACGTGGTCAACACCTCGGAATTCAACGACGTCAAAGGCAGGCTTGCCATGCTGCATAACCGCCACAAAGTGGATTCCAAGGAAGACCCGAACCGGCCGCGGTTGCGCCGCGCCCCTGGCACCGGCACCGGCCCGGTGGACGATGGCACCGGTTCCAGCACCGGCACCGACGACAGCGACCGCCCGACCCTGAAACGCCGCCCGGACAGCGGCAGCGGCCCGCAGCAATAGCAACGCCGCGGCAAGCGCCGACTTTTAGGAACCCAGCATCTTGAGCGCCCGGTCCAGGCTGCGCCGCATCCGGTTGAACGATCCGGCCAGGACGGCGATTTCGTCGCTGCCGCCCGCGGGCAGCTCCGGCACGTCCATTTGTCCCACGCTGATCTGGTCCGCCATCGTCGAGAGCCTGCGCAGAGGCCGGACCACGGCGAAGAGTAACAGGAGGTCCAGCAAAATGAGGCTGGCCAGAAACACGGCCGCCAGAGAGATCACCAGCGTCTGAAACGCCTGGTTCGCCATCCGAACCGGCAGCGCCATAGGCACCGAGACAATCTGCGCTCCCACAATTTCGTGCGGTCCCCAGCCGAAGCCGTTGTTGGGCCCATAGCGCCGAACCATCGCGGGGGGAGCCGCGGATGGTTCGCTGTGGCACTCCAGGCAGGGCGGCGCGGACTGAATCGGCCGCGCGAGGTAAAGCGAAGGCCCGCTAGGCGTGTCCCGCTCTCCCACCCGTTCCTTCGGTCCGCCGGGATGGTTGCGGAACTCGTTGATGACGTCCGCTTCCCAATCCACCGCGCGGTCGCGCGGATTGGTCGCGTTCAGCACCGCCTCCTTGTACGCATAGTCCGGATAGCTCCCGCGCAACTGGGCGAAACTCTCCGTGGCCGCGAACGCCGGGACCGTCTGCGGCAGGAACGAGCGCTGGTGCTCCGCCTGTTTAATCAGCAGAGGTTTGATCTGATTGCTGGTGTAGTCGCGAGCCGATTGCATCGCTCCAATCATCAGCCGCGCCTGGCGAAACACTTCTTCCCGCGCGTCGTTTTGCAGAAACTGATGCGAGACGGCTGCGGCAACCACCAGTCCCGCACCCAGGACAACTCCCAGAATCAGGTTGAATTTCGCCAGAAGTTTCATTTGGTTCTCGGCTCCCTGGCCCAAACAGGCCTGACCATTATCCTACGGAGTGAGATCCTACGGAGCGAGGCAGGCGAGTCCGGAGTGCGCGGCATGAAAATGGTGGCGGGTGCGCAAGGCGACGGCGGCAGCCCGAGGGCGCAAGACGGTGCGGCCGTGTGGAAGCTGGTTGTTCCCTGCCAGCGCCGGAATGGGGCGGAAGACGGTTGGCGAAAGCCTCTTCCGCCCCGTTCCGGGGCTCGTCCTCACTGCCGACTTATCCCGACGGCTCGCGCCGTGGGCTACTTTCTTTCGCTCCTACGGAGCTTAAACCGTGCCTGACGCTGGAAAGAGATCCACTTCATGTCGTACGCCCGCGGGTCGGGGGTCAACCGGAACCTTCGGTCAAACGCCGTCCAGCGCTACCACGTATAGTGCGCGGTGTAAGTGACTTTCTTCTCCTGGTCGGGCGCGATCGTCACGTCGTACTCCATGGTCCGGCTGTCGATCGGATGATGCTCGTCGGATTCCTCCGTAATCACCCAGTTATACCAGCGATACAGATGCTCGACGATGTGCACCGTGACTGCTTCCTTCTTGTGATTGCGCAGCTTGATCTCGAAACTCTCGTCCGCCCAACCTTTCGGATACTGCATCTGCACCTGGTAGTGGGTCTGCTTCCGCTCGCCGGTGATATCGAAAGCGTTGCCCGTGTAGACGCTGACGGTCTCGTCCTTGGGCGTGTGGTTGATCTCGTTCTCGCCGGTGAATTCCAGTTGCCCGTCCTGATCGCGGCGGTAGAAACGCACGCGCCCCTTGGGCAACTGCATCCCCAGGCGGTTCGCCGCGGAGTTGACGAACTCGCGCATGATCCACACGTGCGGATTGGATTGGGTGCCGTACTGCGGCATCTGTCGCAAATCGGGGTTGATGTACTGATTCCGGTCGACCACCAGGCCGTCATAAACATAGAGCCGTTGCGAGCGAATCCCGCTGCCGCGCAGGAACTCCACCTGCTTGGTCTCACGGTCATGGAGCGTGGTCGCGAGCGGCAGGTTGTACAGGTGATAGTCATCGAACGATCGCTCGGTCACCTGGGGAGGCAGCGAAGCGTCGGTGATCAAAGAGGCCGCGTCCCGGCCCATCACAGTAAAGCCCTGCTCCTTCACCTTGTTCACTTCTCCGGCCATCAGCTTGATGTGCGCGTGGTCGAACTGCTTGCCGCTCTGGTTGTCGAGCGTCACCCAGCCGACCAGGTCGAGCGTGTCGCCCATCTCCGGCGCCACCACGTTGTAATCGGCGTTCCAGGTCATGCCGCCGGTCACATAGCTCAGCTCGGCATCGAACTTCGCCGCCACGCCGGAGTGAATGATCCAATCGAGCGCCGGCTTGAGAATCGTATCCTCGCCCAGCGCCGGAAAAATGGGTTGCCCGGGCAGCGAGAATTGCAACTTGCCGTCGACCTCGATGATCGGCTGGCTGTTGCCCCCGCCCGCGGTGGGAGCTTGGTTGGTCCCATACTGCGCCCAGTAGCTTTGCGCGGATTGATGCGGGACATAGCCGCCGCGCAGATAGCCGCTGCGTACGATCTTGCCGGCGACGGTGCGCATGGAGCCATCCTGCATGTGGACCACGAAGTCGATCGTCTTGCCTTCGTTGAGATTCAGCAGCAGCTCCTGCGAAATGGGATCGGCGCGATAGTTCTGCTCCAGGATCACCAAAGCACGCTTGCCAGTGGGGTCGCGCAGAATCACCGAATCGGGCTCCAGGTGCGCGGTAGCGCCGGAAAAGCGAACCGTGTTGGAGCCGGCCTGCAAATCCAGGGCCAGGGTTTCGCGGACCACGGCAAAATCCTGGTTGTAAATCGTCAATGCCGGGTCCGCCGCCACGGCGACAAATGTGAAGCCGGCGCACAGTGCCGCGGCGCGAATCGTGTTTCTCGGCGGCGTTGGAATCCTCATGATGCCTTCCTATGGCAACTTAGATTCCAGACAGCGGACTCCGGTTTCGATTCGGAATGCCGAATCCGAATGCGCCAGACACATTGCGAACCCGCCCTGGGACGAGACCAGCCGCCATCCCGCCGCGCCAGTAGGCTATTATGATTCCGACTATGCCTACCGCCCTGGACAATCTCGAACCCAAGGCCGTCTGGAAGCACTTTGCTGCTCTGGCGGCCATCCCCCGCGCCTCGGAAAAGGAAGCCGCGGCGCGCGATTATGTGCTTGATCTCGCCCGCGGCCTGCGCCTGCAAGCGAATTGCGACCCCGCCGGCAACGTGGTCGTCCGCAAGCCGGCGCGCCCCGGACGCGAAGCGGCCATTCCGGCCGCCATCCAGGGCCACCTGGACATGGTCTGCGAGAAGAACGAGGGCACGCTCCACAACTTCGATAGCGACGGCATCCGCCTGGTGGTGGATGGCGACTGGCTCAAAGCCGACGGCACCACTCTCGGCGCCGACAACGGCGTGGGCGTGGCTGCCGCGCTCGCCGTGATGGAAAGCGACACGGTCGCCCACGGCGCTTTGGAATTCGTCTTCACGGTGGACGAAGAAAACGGCCTGACCGGCGCTTCCAGGTTCCCCGTTGGCCTGCTCAAGTCCAAGTACTTCCTCAATCTCGACAACGAGGAGGAGGGCACGCTCTGCATCGGCTGCGCCGGCGGCGTCAACTCGGTGGCCCGGCGCAAGATCGAGCGCCGCGCCGCCCCATCCGGCGAAGCGTGGCGCATCAAGGTCTCGGGCCTGGCCGGCGGCCACTCGGGCGTCGACATTCATCGAGGCCGCGGCAACGCCGTTCGCATCCTCGGTTGCGCGCTGCAGGCTCTGATGGACCCCCTGCCGCTGGCTATCGCCGACATCCAGGGCGGAAGCAAGCGCAACGCCATCCCTCGCGAAGCGTCGGCTGTCGTGATGCTCGATTCCACGCACAAGGAGCAATTGAGGTCCCTGCTGGCGGCTTATGTGGCCGAGGCGCGGAGCGATCTAGGCTCCTTCGAGCGCGGCCTTCGCATCGAGGTTGAATCCGCCCCGCGTCCGAAGCAAGTCATCGCCCAGGCCGACGCCATTCTGATCGCGAATCTCCTGGCCAGCCAGCATCACGGCGTGCTGGCCATGAGCCCCGACGTACCCGGCCTGGTGCAAACGTCCACTAACCTGGCGATTGTTACCACCGGCTTGGACGAAGTCGAGATTGCGACCAGCCAGCGCAGCTCCATCGAGAGCGCCAAGCGCGCCGCCGCCCGCATGGTGGCCACGGTATTTCACCTGGCGGGGTTTGCGGTGGAACAGTCGGGAGACTATCCCGGCTGGAAACCCGAGCCCGCGAGCGAGATCGTTCGCAAGGCCCGGGCCGTCCACCAGGAAGTCTTCGGCAGGCAACCCGAGCTCATCGCCATGCATGCCGGTCTCGAGTGCGGCGTGATCGGCGAGAAGCACCCCGGCATGCAGATGATTTCCTTTGGCCCGCACATCGTCGACGTGCACAGTCCCAGCGAGCGAGTGAAGATCTCGTCGGTGCCGCCCTTCTATAACTTGCTGACCGGACTTCTGGAAAGCCTGTAAGAGTGTCTGAAGACCCGCAAAAGATTAAGCGGGCGCATTTGGGTGATAAGGTTGAATGCGCCCGCAGTCGTAACGGGGATTTACCTTGTGGACGCATCCACGCCGCGCCGAGGTTACCAAAGCGACCATAGCCCTTAAGGGCTATTGACGCGTTTCGCGTGGCTTCGGTGTCGCGCCGGCAACTCGCCTGCAGCTTCAGCCGGCTGTTGGGCCTGAGCTACAATCGGGCTTGTGACGCGATTGGCTGCCCTGACCCTGGTGCTGACACTCGCCGGCGGCATCGTATCGCGGGCGCAGGATCAGGCGGCGGAACAGCCTGCTCCGGCCGCTGTTTTGTTGGAAAACCACGGGCGTCCCATCGAACTGCCATTTCGCTGCACCGGCGAGGACATCCGTTGGGCGGGCCTCGGTTGCAGCGAAGAAGAGCCGTGCCCGATTTTCCTGGAGCTTTCGGCCGCCGCGCACTGGGGAGAGCGCACGGTGGTGTCCGGCAACATCCACAGCGAATCCGCCACCCTTTATTCGGTGCTGCTCTCGAGCGAGAACGGAGGACAAACCTGGAGCGAGGCCCACCCGCCCATCCGCGGGGCGGCAGTGGATCACATCCAGTACCTGGATTCGGGCCTCGGCTGGATTGGCGGCGAAGAGCAGTTTCCCCTTCCGCAGAACCCTTTCCTGCTGCTCACCGCAGATGGTGGCAAGACATGGACCGAGCGCGCCGTGCTGCACGAGTCGACAGAAAGTCCCTTTGGTGCGGTGGTGCAGTTCTTCTTCAGTTCGAACAGCGCGGGCAGCCTGGTTCTGGACCGGGGCCAGGGAAGCGGGCAGGATCGGTACGCGCTATTCCAATCGGAAAACGGCGGGCAAAGCTGGACCATCCGCCAGCAAAGCGCCAAGCCGATCCGGTTGCCGCAAACCGTCTCCGCCATCGCCTGGCGCGTGCGTGCCGATCGAGCTTCGCAGTCCTATCAAATCGAGCACTTGGAGGGCGAACGCTGGAGCTCGATTGCGGCATTCGCAGTGAATCTCGCCGCCTGCAAGCCGCCGCCCGCGGAGCCGGACGCCGAGAAACCGTAGCCGGCGGTTGGCGATGCGCGCCGCTCTGCAAACGGCCCTTGTCGTAGTACGCAATTCATTGATACCGAATCGTTTATCGGCGACTTGCGGGAGTAGGCCAATCCACAAGTACTAAGGTCTTTCACACTATCGTTCGCCCGTATAAGCTGGCTACCATTTGTTGATGGATTTCCGCTAACCAAGGCCATCCTGGTTCGCCCCTGGAGTTGCAGTGTATAGTGCCAATGTCATGAGCCTGGAAACCTTGGCCTCTTCCACCAACCCTAACCTCATCATTCTGGAATCGCGAGGCGCTCAGAGAGCCGTGAGCAAGCCGCCCGCGGCGCCGAAGCCCGCGTCGCTCGGCTCGTCCATCACGATCGCACCTACCCCCGAAGAGCTTCGCTCCAGGCCAACCATACCGGACCGGCTCGGCGACCTGGGAATCCCGCGCGCGATGGTGAGTGATCTGGTATTGCGCTATCTGTGGCTGCACGGCACCGGCACGCTGGCTTTGCTCCACGACACTTTGAAACTCTCGTTCCCGGTTCTCGAAACTGTCTTTCACGAGTTCCGCCAGCAGCAGATGCTGGAAGTGAAGGGCATGGTCGGCAACGATTACACGTTCTCGTTGACCGTCGCGGGCCGGCATTTGGCCACCGCTCGCAGCGAGGTCTGCCAGTACGTTGGACCGGCTCCGGTCTCGATTCAGCAATACCATGAGGTGGTCAGAGGACAGAGCGCCAAGCTGCGCCTCAACCGCGACAGCCTGCGCCGCGCATTTAACGACCTGGTGCTGCCGGATTCGTTGCTGGATCAACTGGGCCCCTCGCTGATCGGGCACCAATCGCTGTTTCTGTACGGCGGAACGGGCAGTGGCAAAACCAGCATCGCCGAGCGTATCCTGCGAATCTACCAGGACACCATCATCGTCCCGTACGCGGTGGAAGTGGACGGGCACATTATCGCCGTCTTCGACCCCATCGTGCACAAGCAGATCGAAGCGGATGATGAGTTTCTCGATCCGCGTTGGGTGATTTGCCATCGCCCCTGCATCACCATGGGCGGCGAACTTTCGGCAGCGATGTTGGAACTGCGGCTCGATGAGTCCACTCATGTGTTCATCGCGCCGTGCCAGATGAAGGCGAATAACGGCATTCTGGTGGTTGACGATTTTGGACGCCAGATGGTCGCCCCGCAACAGTTGCTCAATCGCTGGATCGTTCCGCTGGACCGCCGTGTCGACTACCTGACGCTCTCTTCCGGCATGAAATTCCAGGTGCCGTTCGAACTTATGGTGGTCTTCTCCACCAACCTGGACCCGTCCGATCTGGCCGACGAGGCCTTCCTGCGCCGCATCGAAACCAAGGTGCTGGTGGAAGACGTCAGCGACGAGATTTTCGACCTGATCGTCAAGCAGGTCGTTACCGTCCACAGCGTGCCTGCCGAGACGGGCTGCGCCGAGTACATGAGGGAGCGCTGCATGGCCGCCGGCGCCACCACGCTGCGCGCCTGCTACCCGATGGACATTCTCAAACTGGTGAAGGCGATCGCCGAGTACGAAGGACGCGCCGTCCGCATGACGCGCGCCAATATCGACCGGGCCGTCGGTCTGTACTTCGCCAAGGCTCCGACCCGCAAGAGAAACCCGCTGATCGGCGAAGCGTAACGCCGGCGATCTTGTCGCCGGCGTTACCGGAGTCTTGCGTGGAATTTCGCGGGCCGGCGGCCCATCCCAACAGACGACGAAAACCGATCGTCCGTCCTGCCGGACGCGCGGTTATTTCCCTCCCTCACTCGCTCGGCGCCGCTCGCTGGTACGTTTCTGCTTTTTCGACGCCAGTCAATGGGGCTGTCGCGGGTCGCTCGGTGAGTCGCTGCGCGCATCGCCGCGCTTGATCTGCGCGCGGCGCCTGCCGGTTTCCAGATTCGCCGCAGCCTTTTCTTTCGCGGCATCGCTGACCTGGATGCGGTTGTTCACGGCCAGCGCACCGGCGGCTTTGGCCATGCGCGTGGCGCTGCCTTTGTGTTGCACCACGCCGGTTTTGCCTTCGATGGTGGCTACGCCGCCTTGCACGTGGACCTGAAAATGGTCCTCCGATATTTTCTGCGACTTGGCTAACCTGGCGCGGATGGCGGCCTCCAGTTCGGCGTCGCTCGAGCGCGCCTGCGTGGTGGGTTTGGCACCTCTGGATCGGGACACGGCGCCGTTCACCGGCGGGCGCACGGTCTGCGCGCCGGCGGCGGCGGCGAACGCCGCCAGTGCTGCCAGGATACGAACGCGGGACATAAACCAAGAGTCATGCCAGGCCGCCATGGCTCTCAGGTTTCTGTGCTACAGTTGGTGTTTCTCAAGGCTTAACGCACTTTTCATGGCCGAACAAATCCTGCTCCAAGGCAAAATCCTGGGCACCGAAGCGTTTCTTTCGGCGGCTGCCGCCGAGGGACGTCCCACCCGTTCCGCGGGTGAGGATCTGCTTGCCGGGCGGTCGCAGTGGATCACGCTGATGAGCGAGGTCCTGCCGCGCGCGCTGCTGGCGGAGCTCGGGCTGGCCCGCATCCTTTTGGGATCGAGCGGCGGCGGCCAGTTCCTGCTGGTGCTGCCGGGCGCGGTGCGCGAGACCGCCGAAGAATTCTTGCGGGCGGCGGCGCGGCAGATGGCCGACTTGAGTTCCGGGCGCGTCAAGTTGATCTGGGGCGTGACGGATAATTTGGGCGATTGGAGCGTGATCCGGCGGCGCTTGAACGAGGAGTTGGATCGGCAACGCAACCGGCCGCTGGCCGAAATCGGCGAAGGCGCGTTTCTGCCTTCCACTCCCACCCAGAACGCCGCCGCCGACGCGTACTTCGCCAAGGAGCTGGGGGCCAAGGTCCGCGAGGCTGCGCAGGCCGGCTGGTCGCCCGAATCGCCGGGAAAAGTGCTGGTCGAGGGCGCCAAGCATACCTGGAGTCTCACCGCCAATCTCTCGCCCGACGCCATTCTCCTGGCGCGCCACGCGGCGCCCAGCGACGACGGCAAGCAGGCGGCGCCGGTGCAGACGCTGGCGCGGCGTTCCCAGGGGCGCGCCATCTGGGGCGTGCTGCGCGGCGACGTGGATAACTTCGGGCTGCGCCTGCGGCGCGTCAATTCGATCGAAGAGCACGTGCCGCTATCGGTTCTCTACAAGCAGTTCTTCGCCGGCGAACTGGAGGTGCTGTGCTCGCTGCCGGAGTTCTGGCGCAAGGTCAGCATCCTCTATTGCGGCGGCGACGATTTCGCCGTCTATGGGGCCTGGGATGCGCTGATCGCGCTGGCGCGCGAGGTGCAGCGGCTGTTCCATCGCTTCACGGAAGAGAATTTGAAGGAGTATCCCGGCGCCGAGGGCAAGACCATCTCGATGGCGATCGCTCTGGCGCCGGAGTCCTATTATCCGCTGGCCGCCGTGTATGAGGACGCCGGGCGCAATCTGGCCCTGGCGAAATCGGCCGACAAGGATTGCATCTACCTTTTGGGCCGCATCCTCGAATGGCGCCACCTGGCGGACGCGGCCGAACTCAAGGACACGGTGACCCGCCTGATTCACGATTTTCGCATGTCGCGGCAGTTTCTCTATCAGTTGCGCAGTTTCTACCGGCACGAAGCTTATGCCGACGGGCCGGCCGGCCAGGCGGAAACCCAGCGCACCTGGCGTTTCCAGCGCCGCTTCAACCGGATCCTGAGCGGCACCCGCGACCGCGAGTTTCAAAAGCTGCGCACGCATTTGATTAATGAGATGACCGGCCGGAAATCCGCCGAAGTGAAGATGCGGCCGGCCGGGCTGGTGGCCCTCGAGTGGGCCAGATTGGTGACCGAGGTTTAGCACATGACACAAGAGAACGAGCAGCGGACACGGGAGGCACGCCCACCGCGTGAAGGGCGCCCGCCGCAAGGCGACCGCGGGCCGCGCCCCGATCGCGGCGACCGGGGAGACCGTGGCGACCGCCGCGGTGGTCCCGACCGCGGGCGATTCGAAGCCCCACCCGAAATCGAGCTCGAGAAGCTCATTCACGACAGCCTTTATCTGGATAACCAGGCGCACGCCGTCGTCAGCCGCATGCGCGACATGGATTCCGGCACCAAGAGCCAGTTGCGCCGCCTCTATGGCGCGGTGCGACGCGCCGTGCGCGCGCCCGAAAGCGGACGCCAGCACGAGTTTGTGATGCTCCGTGCGCGCCTGGCCTACACCATCGCGCGCCACGGATTGCGCAGCCTGGACCAGTTGGAGAAACTGCTGCTGCAGGTGACGCGGAAGAACGACACCAAGGGTTACGAACGGTTCAAGGACCTGTTCGAGGCCATCGTGGCCTACAACGAGTAAAGCATGAGCGCACACACTTCCCAAACCGAGTTGAAACTCATCGGCAAGCTGATTCTGGAAGCCGAAATGACCTGCGAAACGGGCCTGCACGTTGGCGCCGGCAAGGGCTCGCTCGAAATCGGCGGCTCCGATAATCCGGTTGCCAAAGATGCTTTCGGCAGGCCGTATGTGCCGGGCAGCTCGCTGCGCGGCAAGATCCGCTCGCTGCTCGAGCAAAGCTCCGGCCTGGCTGTCCCCGCCGAGCTGGTGTACCTGTCCCGGCGCAAAGGCCAGGAAGTCCGCATCCATCAGAGCGACCGCGCCGATGACGACATCTGTCTCCTGTTCGGGCGCAGTCCCGGCCGCATGGAGCGGGTGCAGGGCGAAACCCTCGAGACCACGCAGGCCACGCCGGCGCGGCTGGCGGTGTTCGACGCGCCGCTCGACGTGGAGAGCATCACGCCGCAGATGCGCGAGAACCTGGACGATGAGCTGACCGAAGTCAAGAACGAGAACGCCATCGACCGCATCACCTCACAGGCTAACCCGCGCACCATCGAGCGGGTGCCCGCCGGCGCGCGCTTTCATGCGCGGCTGGTGATGGACGTGCTGTGCGAGGAAGACGCCCCGCTGTTTCTGCGCGTGCTGGAAGGCCTGCGGCTGCTCGAAGACGATGCGCTTGGCGGCGGCGGCTCGCGCGGCAGCGGGCGCGTATCATTCAGCAAGCTGCGCCTGGTATGGCGCGGGCGCGACCATTACGCGAAGGGCGCGGCGGAAAAAGAAATCGCGGCGGGCGCCGCCCTGGGAGTGATTCAGGCAGCGGTGGCCGATTCGGCCTTCGCCTTCCTGCGCGAGGATTCATGACGCCTGGGCTGGTCGTCAAGCTGCGGCCCACCGGGCCGTGGCGCGTGGGGCCGGATTCGGGCGCCCGCAATCGGGTCGATTCGATCTACCACAGCGATTCCGTCTACGCCGCGGTAACTGCCGCGATGGCGCGCCTGGGCGCGTTCGAAGAGTGGCTGGATGCAACCGCGCGCGGCGGCGAGCCCGCGGTTTCCTTCAGCTCGTGCTTTCCCTTTCTCGATGAAATCGGCTTCATCGTGCCGCCGCGGACCATCTGGCCGCCGCAATCGCCGTCGCTGATGGGCGCGCGCGTGCGATGGAAGAGCGCGCGCTTCGTTCCGCTCGCCATGGTGCAGTCGCTGGTGGCCGGCGTCCGGCCGGATGAGAACGCGTGGAGTATGGATGGTCCCAGCGAATGCCTGGTGCCGGCGGGCCGCTTAGGTCCCTTCCGCACCGCCGTCCGCTGGAGCGCGGCGGTGGACCGGATGAGCGGCTCGAGCGAACGGCATTCCGTGGCGTGCCTGGAATTTCGCGCCGGCGCCGGCCTGTGGCTGGTGGCATCGTTTCGCGACGAGCCGGCGTGGATCGGCTGGGGCGATCGAGTGAAGGCGGCCTTCCGGCTGCTCGCCGATAGCGGGTTCGGAGGCGAGCGCTCGCGCGGCTGGGGCCGCTCGGAAGCTCCCGAGTTTACCGAAGGCACGCTGCCGGAATTGATTTTGCCGTCCGTGGCAACGGCCGGCGGCGCGCCGATAGAAACCGCTCCGCCAACCGAAAGCACGCCTTCTCCATCCGGCCTGGAGCCCTCCACCACCTCGCCCGACGAACTTAGTGGGGCAGGCGCTTCCGCCTGCCAACAGTTGGAATCTTCCACTCCCGAATCGACTGGCACAGACGCTATCACCTCCCAACCCGATGCCCCGGCGCCATCCGAAGCGCCCGACGGCAGCACCTTCTTCGACTCGGCCAGCGGGCCCGCCTGCACGGCGCGCGAGACCGCATCCGCCGTCGGCGTGCTCGAATTGGAAGAGCCTGTCGAAGTCGCCGAAGAGGCCGTGGAAAACGTGCCGGTGCCCGAGGTCTTGCCGGAAGAAGCGGCCATCTTCGAAGCCGGTTTGAAGCCTCACTGGATGCTCTCGTTATTCGCGCCATCCGGACAGGACGCGGTGGATTGGTCGCGCGGCAATTACTGGCTGGTCGAGCGCGGCGGCCGCATCGACAGTCCGGTTGGCGCGGGCGAATTGAAAAAAACTCTGCGGATGATTGGCGAAGGTTCGGTGATCTATGCCCCGGCCGCGCCGCACGGCGCAGCGCCCGACGTGGCGCCCGCCGGTTTCCCGCATCCGGTGTTCCGCGCCGGCTTCGCGGTTTCCGTTCCGCTGCCCGAGGTGAGTTGATGCGATACCGCCTCACATGTCTGACGCCGCTACTGGTCGGGGACGGCCGCAAGCTGAGCCCCATCGATTACATGGTCTGGAAGGACCACGTCAACGTGCTCGATCAGTGGCGCATCTTCCGTCTGCTGGCGAAAGGGCCGCGCCTGGACAGCTATCTGGCGCAGCTCAAGACCGCCAACAAGCTCGAGTTCGCCTCCTGGGGTGGTTTCGCGCAGAATTTCGCCGGCCGCCGCATCCCGTTCGAAAACGCGGCCTATTCGGCGTACTGGAACCGCGCCGCCGTGGAGAGCCTGCACATACCGACGTTCGCCGCGGGAGCTTCCGGTCCCTACCTGCCCGGCGCCGCCATCAAGGGAGCCCTACGCACCGGCATGCTGTTCGCCAACTGGCGCGACGGCATGTTGCAGGATGTCGCCGCCAGGGTGAAGACGGAGCGGCCCCCGCGCCGTCCGGCGGAAAGCGTGGAAGAGCAGGCGCTCGGCGCGAGCGGCTCCAGCCGTATGCGGTTCGTGAGCGCGGGCGATTCGGCCGTCGTCCCGAACGACGCCTTCAAAGTCTATCTGCTGCGGACTTCCACCTTGCAACCGCGCGGCGGCGGCCTGGTTTTGGGATGGAAGCAAAGCCCGCGTGGCGCCGTGGATGGCGCGCGCCCCGAGGACTCGACGCCGGCGTTCGCCGAGATGGCCGCGCCCGGCACGGTATTTGAAGGCCGCTGGGACGAGAACCATTTTCTGCTCGGGCCCGAAGTGCGCCGCAGCGTGCGCTGGCCGGAATCGTTGAATCGTGCCCGCTTCTTCGAGGCCGCCAACGTCTACGCCGCCGGCCTGCTCACCTTGCAGCGGCAGTACGCATCGTGGGCGGGGATGGGCCTGCTCGACCAGAGCCTGCAAGGCTTGGAGCAGCGCCTGGCCGAGGCCAAAGAACGCGGCTCCTGCCTGCTCTCGCTAGGCTGGGGCGGCGGCCTGCCCGCTAAGAGCGCCTGGCTCGATACCAACAACCAGGATTACCGCGACATTCTGCGCCAGTACGCGATCTACAATCGCGCCCTGGACAGCAACCTCCCGTTCCCGAAAACCAGGCGCATCGTTTTCCTGAACAACCGCCCCGCAACGCTGCCAGGCTGGGCGGAGTTAGCCGTACCCGAGTAATCGGTTAGGCTGTACTTCTCATAACTCAGTCCGCCGTCGTGACAGCTCCATCAGCCGTCGTGGTAACTCAATCAGCCGTCGTGGCGCGGGCCGTCAGGCCTGCTGTGTCGAGAGTCTTCTCGACATTTCTTTGCACGTGGCAGGCGCCACTCCGCAAATAGGAAACACGTAGCCTGTCACGGGCTTATAACGGGTTTATATCAGCCGCCGTGGCGCGGGCCGTCAGGCCTGCTGAGTCGAGAGTCTTCTCGACATTTCTTTGCACGTGGCAGGCGCCACTCCGCAAATAGGAAACACGTAGCCTGTCACGGCATGTCCGTGTCCGGGTTTAATGTGTCATTGGTTAATACTTCTGCCTAGTCAATGTGATAACCTCAGCCTGCGCCGTAGGCGGAGGTATCGCTTCCTCGACGGCTTTCCAAATTACATCGGGCATGTATGGCTTGCGAACGACACTAAAACCGGCGGGGGATTCAACGTCGCTATCGGAAACCAATATGACGGGGAGAGCGGGAAACCAAGACGTGACGCAGTGCGCTAGATCCACTCCATCCATGGCCCCAGGTATTCCGATGTCGGTAATCAGTAAATCGATTTGAGTGCCTAGTTTCTTTAGGATTCTGAGCGCATCGACACCATCCTCGGCCTCGATACTCTGGATCCCTGCACACTTCAGGATGGTGCCGAGATA
This sequence comes from Bryobacteraceae bacterium, assembly GCA_049508735.1. Classification (GTDB taxonomy): domain Bacteria; phylum Acidobacteriota; class Terriglobia; order Bryobacterales; family Bryobacteraceae; genus Bog-375. The sequence continues at coordinate 59,251 of JBELAO010000003.1, forward strand.
CGTGCGTATTAGAGGCTCGCCATCAACGATGAGACAGATTCGCTCGCGCCCGTGCATTTCCTTCTTACGGATCGCAACGCCGTGGCCGACAAATCCCCTTCAGGGAGGACCGTCTTATAACTAAGAGTCAAGCCGGGAACCACGACGCAGCGCCGACTTTCCTTCTTCCAGGAATATCCACCTGACTCAGGTAACCCCGTCTCGATAGCGGACCGCGCGTTGGTCGCACCCGTGAAGACACCAGAGCAAAACGAACGGGTCCACGAGGCGATATCGCTGGCCTTGAGTTTCCCGCCGAAGCCCTCCCCAGGTCTCCGGACAGGGTTGCATAACTCAACCCTCCGTGGCCACAAGACGGTGGGGCCACCTGAGTCAGGAAGATATTCCATCTCTCCATTCAATCTCGCCACTTACTCATTCTCTGCGTCGTATTTGCCGTAGTCAAGAGAAAAGAGAGTGGAAGCCAGAGGTTATCTGAACGGGGCCGTTCAATTCTATCTGAACGCTAGCGGACCAAAATGGTACTAAGGTTCTCATGGAGCGCTTCTCCTAGAGTACTGGGAAAGAGATCGCTGTACACCCGGATGATGGCTTGATAGCACTCGCAGGAGGCTGACTCCAGACCTGGCCGATCCGTGACCGTGATCTTCCCTCGTACGTATCGGATAAACCCAGCCTTCTTCAACATGCCAGTCGCCACGCTTATGGTCGCTCTCCGCACGCCCAGCATGTGAGAAAGGAATTCCTGCGTCAGTGGAAAGGTGTCCCCGCCGGCCTGATCGTGGGTCAGCAACAGCCAGCGGGCGCAGCGCTCTTCCATGCTGTGGAGGCGGTTACAGGCTGCTCCAAGCATGATCTGCCTCACGAGCGCATACAGGTGTTGATGGATCAGCCGCTCCACCAGCGGGCGCCGGCCGATGACGTCCCGGAAAACGTCGGCGTCGATCCGCACGGCGACGCCAGGTATCTGAGTCAGGCTCAGCCCCATCGCTCCTTGCTTCAGGATCAGCTCTGAGGCACCGACCACTCCTTCTCTCCCGATTGTGGCCATCTCCACGGGAGGCTGGCCATCGGTGGCAAGCAGCAGTGAGATCATGGCCGTCAAGGGAAAATAGACGGCGCCGACATGCTCGTCTTGATTCATGATCCGTTTGCGGAATCTCAAGGTAACGACCTTTGCATCCATTACCAAGGCGTCATAGTCATCCCGATCCAACGTGGCAAGAAGGCGGTTAGTTCGAGGGTCGAGGGCTTTCGGTTGCGCGGTTTGCTCGTTCATGGTTGCTCCTGATGGCGGCTGGCGGAACGCTTGCCATGCCCGGCTGAACCATCAGTGTCGAGTCACGACTCTTCAGGAGCGCTGTCCGGCGGAATTGCCGAGCCGACGGACCTGGAAACGAGTACGAGTCGATCTGCAAGCTCAGTATGTCACAGAAACACGTATCTTGAGTCAATATCTACAAATCGGCATTTGACCGACTTCGGCGGCGCAATCTGTGGGATACTTCAACACTCGCGATGGTCCGGCATAAGTGGCTGCTGCTCAAGCGTAAGAGGGGTCAGGGTAAGAGGGGACGGGGAACTCGGTTATAGAAGCTCCGAAACTCCGAAATAGGGATCGCCGGCAAAGCCTCAGGCGGAAAGGCGGAATCGAGGGAGGCATTGATGTCTTCGAGAGACATGCCGCCTGCGAGGCATTCCAGGATCAGAGATATCGTCAGCCGTGTCCCGCGAACGGCCAGCTTCCCGCCCAGGAGTTCCGGATCGGCGACGATCCACCGATAATCCTTGTAGGCCGCCGGCTGCCAGTCTGGCATCTCGATCACATCTTCAGTCAACATGGCTCGCGGCGGGCGCTGCCAAGCGGGCCGCCGTGGCCTGCGCGGTGCGGGTAGCCTCTGCAGAGGACCGAGGACGCCTCTTCTGGATACGTCCCGTCCCGTTTTTCCCCCCGATTCGGGGGCCGAAGTCTCGTGGTACCCGTAACTTCGGGACACCCGACTGCGTCCTATTAAAGTTATTGCTATCGAGGGCTGAACGCTTCCCTATCATGAGCCAGGATTTTCTCGCGTGGTTGGACGCACAGCAGGGCCGGCAGTACGAATTGCACGAGCGCTATGTCAACCCGGCGTTCGTGAAGATGATCCGCACCATCGGTTTCGATAAGGCCTACGTGCGCGGACAAGGCGCGTGGCTGTTCGACGCCGAGGGCCGCCGTTATCTGGATTTCCTCACCGGCTGGGGGGTGTTCGCGCTGGGGCGAAACCACCCCAAGGTGCGATCGATTCTCGAACAGGTGCTGTCGCGCGACACGCCGAATCTGGTTCGCATGGATTGCTCGCTGCTGGCCGGCCTGGTCGCGGAAAAGCTGGTTCACCACGCGTGTTCGGATTCCGGGCAGGACCTGAAGCGGGTCTTTTTCTGCAACTCCGGGACCGAAAGCGTCGAAGGGGCCATCAAATTCGCCCGCTGTTATACACGAAAGCCGCGGATTCTGTTCTGCGACCACGCGTTTCACGGGCTCACCGTGGGCTCCTTATCGCTCAACGGCTCCGACTTCTTTCGCGAACGGTTCGGCAAGCTGATGCCGGACACTGCCAAGGTGCCGTTCAACGACTTGGCTGCGCTCGAAAAGGCGCTCCACGGTAAGGACATAGCGGCTTTCATCGTGGAACCGGTGCAAGGCAAAACCTGCGCCGTGGTGGCCGAAGGTTACCTGGCGGAAGCCGGCCGGCTTTGCCGCAAGGCCGGCGCTTTGCTGGTGGTTGACGAGGTGCAGTGTGGCTTGGGCCGCACCGGGAAATGGTTCGCCTACCAGCACTGGCCGGAGGTCTCGCCGGATATCGTCTGCGTGGCCAAGGCGCTGTCCGGCGGCTACGTGCCGGTGGGCGCGGTGATGGCCGCGCCACGCATCATGGACTCGGTATTCGACAGCATGGAGCATTGCGTGATCCATTCGAATACCTTCGGTCAGAACGAACTGGCCATGGCGGCGGCGCTGGCAACGTTACAGGTGATGGAGGAAGACAGGTTGGCCGAAAACGCGGCTCGTCTGGGAGCCAAAGCGATCGCGCGGCTGACCGAGATCGGCAAGACCTGCCCGTTCGTGTTCGAGGTAAGAGGCAAGGGGCTGATGTTCGGAATCGATTTCCGGCGGCCCGAAGACTCGGTGAAGCTGAAAACCGCCTGGGACGCGCTGCATCTGGTTAACGCGGGTGTATTCAGCCAGACCGTGATTATGCCGCTGCTGCATGAGCACCGCATCCTCGCCCAGGTGGCCGGCTATCATACCGAGCTCATCAAGTTTTTGCCACCCATCACGATCGCGGAAGCGGATCTGGATTACTTCCTATCCGCGATGCAGAAGGTGCTGGACGGCCTTCAGGACGTTACCGGCAATACCTGGAGCACCGTGCGGACGCTGGCGAAGGGTGTGGCTACGCAACTGGTGCGTTGACGAAGACGCGGCTGTGGCGCGCCGGTATAGTTCCGAACCTGAGACGGGAGCGGCGTTAAGGCACGAGCCTTATTGGCGGGCGCGCTTCCTCGCGAAAACGATCAGCGCTCCAACTCCGCCCAGCAGCATGGTTCCCGGCTCCGGCGCCGGCGGGTCGGGCGGGTCAACCGTGTCGATCGACACGTTATCCAGAATGCCTCCCGCGAAACTATATTTCCCTTCCTGGTCCGAAAAGGTGAGCGTCGCAAAATTGGACGAGACCACCGTAAAGGGAATTTGTTCGACTAGTCCCTGATCGCCGCCAACAACCGTGAACGACTCGGGCGTGAACAGGGGCCCGAGACTGACTTGCACCGTAGCCCACGCGTCGGTGACGTCGCCTTCAATAGTGTCGTACCAGCCCTCCAGATCGAAGCTGAGTACGTACTCCCCTGGGGTAAAAAAGATGGCATCCGTCGTACTGATAGTGCCTCTGCCCCACGGGGCGGCGCCGGTGGTGTCGATGCAATTGCCGGACGTCGGCGCCACGCAGAGCTCCGGGTAATATCCGGGAGGCGTGGCGCCGTTTACGTCAATCGATCCCGCCACGAGGGTAAACTGGGTGCCGGGGATAACGCCCAATGTGGGGTCAAAGCCGGGCGTGGCTCCGTCGAAATTCTCATAGAAGATGTTGGCCGCGGGCGCTGCCAGGGCGACCGCCAGAAACAGTGGTACGAGTTTCGTGTTCATTAATTCCTCCCAAACGCTCCTATTCGACGCGTGCGGTCATTCCGGATCGATCGGCAGTTTCAGAAATCAGGACCTTTATTTCGATAATCCGCTTAACGTATCTTACATCCCACCTCGCCGAAACGGGCGTAGAACGAGATATCTAAAACGTACTAAGCGTACTAAGTAGGCGTACTAAGTGGGCGGACTAATGCCGGGATGCGCAGTGGCGTGCGCGAGGCTCTTGATCTCGAATGCGTGTGGGCGCTGGTGCCGAAGCGGTAATATGATTGACGGCAGATCGGCGGCACCGAGGAGCCTGTCGAGACACAGAGGAGTCAACCGTGCATACTAACATTGCTCTGCGGGGTGGGGCCGCAACGGCACTCGAGATCGCGCTGGCGCTTTCCATCGGCGCGCAAGTGGCCGACACCACGGCAAAGCCGCAATATGGCGCCTGGGGCTACGATGCCGCGGGCGCCGACAGAAGCACCAGACCCGGCGACGATTTCTTCCGTTTCGCCAACGGCACGTGGCTCGATCAAACCCCGATTCCACCCGATAAGCCGGGCATCAGCCTTCGGTTGTTGATGACGGATCGCACGGAAGCGCGGCTTCACAACATGATGGAGCAGGCGGCCGCGAAAGCGCCGCACCAGCCCGCCGATCTCGAAGGCAAGATGGGCGCCTTCTACAAGGCGTTCCTCGATGAAGCGCGCGTGGAGCAACTGGGCGCGCAACCGATTGCGCCGGAGCTCGCCCAGGTGCGCGCGGCGAAATCGCGCGATGAACTCGCCGCGCTGATGGGCCGCAACTTGCTGGATTTCGAGGGGACGTTGTTCAAAGCCGGCATTGACGTGGATCTCAAGGATCCCAACCATTACGCCTTCTATCTCGGCCAGGGCGGGCTCGGCTTGCCCGATCGCGATTACTATCGGAAGCCCGATTTCGCCGCGCAGAAGGCGAAATATCAGGCTTACGCCGCTCAGCTCCTGCAGCTTGTGAATTGGCCGGATGCCGATGCGCGAGCGAAAGATGTGGTGGATCTGGAAACCCGGATTGCGGACGCGAGCTGGACCAAGTCACAGGAGCGCGATCCCATCGCCATTTACAATCCGATGTCCATCGCGGAACTGCAGAAGTTTGCGCCAGGCTTCGCGTGGAAGGCGTTTCTGGAGGGCGCCGGCGTCGCGAATATCGAGCGGGTGATTGTGGCGGAGAAGAGCGCGTTCCCGAAACTCACCTCAATTTACGCGCAAGCGCCCATCGAAACCCTACAGGCGTGGCAGGCCTTCGAGATTGCCGATCACGCCGCGCCCTATCTCTCCAAAGCGTTCACCGAAGCGTATTTCGACATGCACGGCAAGACGCTCGCCGGCCAGCAGCAGCAGCAGGTACGTTGGAAGCGCGGCGTCTATGCCGTGAGCGGCGGCGATTTCCTGGTGGGCGACCACTTCGGAACCTTCGGCACCTTGGGCTTTGGCGTGGGTCAGCTTTACACCGCGAAGTATTTCGGCCCTGACGCGAAAGCCAAAATCGAAGCGCTGGTTGCCAGCTTGAAAGCGGCCTATCGCGCCCGCCTCGAAAAACTCGACTGGATGGGGCCGAAAACCAAAGCCGAGGCGCTCGAAAAGCTGGATACGTACACCATCAAGGTCGCCGGCCCAGATCGCCCGCGGGATTACTCCAAGCTTCGCATCGCCGACGACGATCTTGTGGGGGACGTGCGCCGCGCAGGCGCCGCGGACTGGGCGTTCAACTTGGGCCGTCTGTTTGGCCCGGTGGACCGCGGCGATTGGAGTATGACGCCGCAAACCAACGACGCCTATAACGGCTCGCTGCGCGACATCGCCTTCCCGGTCGGCATTCTGCAGGCGCCGATGTTCGATGCGAATGCGGACCCCGCGATCAACTATGGCGCCATCGGCGCCGTGATCGGCCATGAATTGACCCACGGTTTCGACGATCAGGGACGCAAGATCGATGCCGGGGGCGCACTGCGGGACTGGTGGACGGCGGAAGATGCGGCGAAATTCGAAGCGCGCGCCAAAATGCTGGGGTTGCAATACTCCGCTTTCCAGCCGCTGCCCGGTGTGCACGTGAATGGCGATCTCACCATGGGGGAGAACATCGCCGATCTGGGCGGGCTAACGCTCGCGCTGGATGCCTATCACGCGTCGCTGGGCGGCAAACCGGCGCCGGTGATCGACGGGCTCACGGGCGAGCAGCGGGTTTTCCTCGGCTGGGCACAGGCCTGGCGCGGCAAGGTGACGGACGATTACGTGCGCCGGCAGGTGGTGAGCGATCCGCATTCCCCACGCCAGTTCCGCGTCAACGGCATCGTGCGCAACCTCGACGCCTGGTACGACGCCTTCGGCGTAAAGCCGGGCGACCAGCTTTACGTGGCGCCCGAGGCACGCGTACACATCTGGTAGCGAGTTCACCGGAGCGGGCCGCTCACGGAGCCGCTGGGCCGATTTCCCGGAGGCGGCCCGCCAACCCGCCGGTCCGCCGGTCTGGCGCCTATCCGGATGTTGGGCGAAAAGGGTGCGGGACATAGAAGTTGAAGCCGAGGGCGCGCGAGTCAGCCCGTCAGGGCGAAAGAGACTAGCCCAGCGCGCGAGCGCTGGGAGAAGCCGTGAGCCCATTCAGCCCCGGAACGGGGCGCAAGAGACCGCATGTCCGCTAGCGGGTGTGGCCGTTGTCTTCCGCCCGTTCCGGGGCTCACGTGATTCGTCTGCGTCTCCAGCGCTCACGCGCTGGGCCATTGTCTTTCGCCCCTGCCGGGGCTTGCCGCTCGCTCCAATCCTTTGACGGATCGCGCGTAGGTGGTACGCTCGGAAACTCGCTATTTTCCGGGGAACCAGCGATGCACCAAACTTTCATGTCCCGCACCCGGGCAAAAATGCCAGGTCAAAATGGGAGAAAAAGACGCTATAATACCTCGTTCGGACTTTTTGGGTGATGGGGTCCGCCATCGGCCGTCTCGATCTTTGGTTCGGGAATAGTGGCTTCCGCGTGAGAAGCTTCTGATCCGGGGACGCTGGCGAATTGTCCCGAAGCGAGCGGCGCGACCCACACCACGGTTCCAGCGAGCGATTCACGAACATGCCTTACAACTCATGGCTAGCGACGAGCCTGGACCTGGCGGAAGAGGTGATGGCGCGGTACGACCTTGACGCGTTGTCCGGCCTCCTCACCAGGGCACGGGCATTGGCGGGAGGCGCCGAAATCAGCGTTGCCGTGCTGGGACGGTTCAAAGCGGGCAAAAGCAGCTTTCTCAACCATTTTCTAGGGCGCAACTTTTTGCCGGTCGGCGTGGTGCCGGTAACGGCGGTGGTTACCGCAATCCGCTTCGGCGATCACGAAGAGGCCCACGTGCATCACCGGGATGGCCGCGAACCCGAGGTGCCGCTGGACCGGCTCGGCAGTTACATTTCCGAGAAAGAAAACCCGGAAAACGTCAAAGAGGTCGACCAGATCACGGTGGAGCTGCCGGAATTGCGGCGATTTCGTGGTTTGCAGTTCGTCGATACGCCGGGTCTCGATAGCGTGCTCGCTCACAGTACGCGGACCTCGCTCGCGTGGCTGCCGCATGCGGGACTGGCGTTAGTGGCGGTCAGCGTGGATCCGCCGCTTTCCCAGCGCGATATCGATCTGCTGAAGAGCCTTCACCGGTACACGCCGCGGGTCGCTGTGCTGCTCACCAAGGCCGATCTCCTGAGTGAGCGGGAGCTGGAGGAAGTCACCGGGTACGTGCGGGCACAGCTTGCCAGGAACTTCCCTGGAACGCCGCAGGTCTTCCCATATTCGACGAAGCAGGGCTTCGAGCACTTCCGCGATGCGCTCGAAGCCGAGCTGGCCGGCGGGACCCTGGAGCACTTCGCCGAAGAGCGCGAGTCCATCCTAATGCGGAAGATGGACACTCTGCTGAGCGAATTGAACGACTACCTGGCGCTGAGTCTCAGGTCGGCGGAAGTCGAGCAGTCGGGGCGTAAGGAGCTGAACGACCAGTTGTTCGGTGAAAACGAGGCGCTCGCCGATGTGAAGTCTGTGATCCATCTGCTCACGCAGAATGCCGCTTCGGAAGCGCACGCCGAGATCAGTCAACGTCTCGAGGGGTACCGGCCGGAGGTGGAGAGCGCGTTGTTCGCCGCCTTCGAGAACGAATTTCCGAAATGGACCAACAGTCTCACCACCATGCGCCGCTCTTTCGAAGACTGGTTGGCGAGCGCTCTGCGCGACGAACTCACGGCGATTTCCGACCGCCATCGCGATTCGCTCCTGGAGCCGCTGCGCCAGGCGCGGGAACAGACATTTCGCGTGCTGCAACAGTTTCGGGACCGCGTGTCGGATAGCGCGATGCGGGGATTCGGTGTGCCGCTGCGAACGTCGGAGACCGAGATCGGCGTCGCCGAGCCCACCACACCCAACGTCAAGATCGGCCGGGTATTCGATAAGAACTGGGAAGTGCTATCGCCCATCCTGCCTGGGTTTGCGATTGAGGCGGTGGTTCGCCGGCATTTCGTTCGCACGATTCCCAACCTGGTGGAACAGAATCTCACCCGGCTCGGATTGCAGTGGGAAGAGAGCCTCAATGGCGCTCTTCGGGCCGTCGAGAAGGAGGCCAACCGGCGTCTGGATGAGCTGATGGCCACGGTTGGACGCCTGGTGGGAAGCGGCAACAAGAAACGGACGCCGCAACTTCGCCTGGACCTGGAGCGGATCGAGGTGGCGCGGAGATCGCTGGTTTTGGAAACCGTGGGCTAAGGCGGCCGGCGAACGCAGCACTGGGGACGCACAGGGCGGCGATTCCTCTTCGGCGCTATTTCCGGTTATCGGGGCCAACGCCCGCGCCATCGAGCGGGACGTGCAAGGTACCCACCATGCCGGACGAGGCGTCCCGGAAACCGAGGCTGAACCCGGTAGTTCCCGGCGGTGTCTTCACGCGCGCACCCAGGACGAGACCCTGGTCCCGAATCTGGTGAAACTTAGTTTCGCTGAAATCGAGCGGAATCGTGGTGAGTTGCTCCACCTTCCCCACCACCACCAGAAACTGCAGCGAACCGGCCCACCTTCCATCCTTCGGTTCGAGCGTGATGTCGTGCGGGTCGATGGTCACAGACGCCTTGTAGCCGCCCTCGACCGGTTCGAGATGAACGCTGAAGCCGATGCCGGCCAGCGACACGGGATTCGCGACCGCCTCGCCGAGTGACGGGGCCATGGCGGCGTCCCGCGCGGCCACATAACCGGGCCGGTACCGCAACTTCACACCCGGCCGCTTCACGATCACCTCCAGCCGGTGATAGGAGCCATCGAGTCTGCCGGACGGGGGCGAGAACGCCAGCGAATAACTCACCCGCGCGTCAGCGGCCGCCTCTTGAATCGCTGCGCTCAGATCGTTGATGTGGTGGAACGCGCGGCCGCCGGTATCCTCGGCCAGGGTTTCCAGCGTTTCGTATTCGAAATCGGGCGTAAATCCGGCCTTGGGCGGCTTACTCCGCTTGCCGATCGAACCGCGGTCCGCCTGGACGGCCGCGGCCACCGTGACGCCTCGCGCGTCTACCGGATAGACGGCCACATCGGCTTCATTCAAAGCGCGAATGGCGCGCGCCACGTCGCTCTCAAACGATAGCCCGGTGCCCGGCAACTGCGAGTTCGGCGCGGTCGCAGTCGATGCACCCGGTTGTTGATTACCGCTTCCGCTCCCGATGCCACTGCCGCCGGTGGCCGCCCCAGTTCCGCCGCCTTTGCGGCCCTGTCCGGCCGATCGGCCCGACTGCCGCGCGTTGGGGTTGCCTTGCGCCATGCTGTCCACACTGTTGCGCAAGCCGAGCTGAATCGGAAAGCCGCCCGAAATCCAGATCAGCGTCTTCCGGCCGGGAATGCCCTGCAGATGTCCGGCGATGGTCTCGAGTGCCACCGCCGTGCGAGTGGCGCGCACGGTCTCGGCGTAATCGACGTAGGGCTGGTTGGAAGATTGAATAAAGCTATCCCATAGCGCGGTGGTCGATTGGTCGCCGGTGAGCGAATTGGACGAAGCTGGCGGCGCGGTGGAGGCGCCCACCTCGGGGTTCGCGCGATTCGAGTGCTTGGCGACCGCCTCCAAAAGCGAATCCATATCCTGGGTGAAATCGTGAAGCAGTTTGAGCGAGTCGCCCAGCACAAAGACGGCGACCCGGCTGGCCGCCGGCAGCCCCCGTAAGTAGCGCAGGAAGTCGTTCTTGGCGAGCTGCTGGTCGGAGAGCTTGGTATTCAATTCGTCGAACAAAAAGACAGTCACGGCAGGGATATTGGGCCCCGGCCGGTTGGTGAACGTCACGGCGGCAGGCGAACTCGGAACAGATGCCGGCGCCGCGTTGGCTTCTTCCAGCGCAAACAGCGCGATCCTCTGTTCCTGGCCATTATCGCGAAGCTCGAAATCGGCACGGCTCAGATTGTCGACCGGTTTACCGCTCTTGTCCTTCACGACCACGTTCACCAGCACGACATGCGTGCCCGCGTGAATCACCACCGGAAGCGCCGCGTCTTGCGGGGATGCCGGCCATGGCAGCCCCAGAAGCAGCGTGATCGGCAGGCAAAGATGCCGCGCCGCAAACGGGGAAAGTGTGAGGGAGGTTCTCATAACCGATGAGCGGAACCAGCGAATCCGCATGCGCGCCTCCGGAGCAAAGCCTACCTCGGAGTTTATCTCACTCGCGGGCGTTGGGCAGCCGTCGATCAACGCCGGATGAAAGGCCCGCCGCGTTCGGCGATCTGAGGCCGGTAGGTGGCGGACAGCGGAGAAAACCACGCGGTTTCCCCGGAACTTCGGCGCTCTGGCGGTGTTGAAAAGGATGTGAGGCAAGTATGAGACTCGCGGCCAGGGTTCTCGTGTTGGTTGGCGGGGGAGCCATCGCTGCGTTCGCGCAGATCCCCGGTTTTCAGCATGTCGTCGTGATCGTACAGGAGAACCGGACTCCCGACAATCTGTTTCAAGGCTTGTGTGTTCCGCCGTACGGCTCCGAGAGTTCCTGCAGTACGAGCCCAACGGCATCCCTGTACAATATCCAGACCGGAAACTGGCTGAATAAGAAGTCGTCCACGGGAGTCACGCAGCCTGCGACCGTCGCGCTGGCGAACCACTACGATTTGAGCCACGCACACTCGGCCTTCACGGCGATGTGCGACACCGAGCCCCTGACCGGGGCCTGCAGGATGGATGGCGCCGCCAGCGTCTCGTGCTCCGGGAGGTGCCCAAGCAAGCCACAATTCCGGTTCGTGGACAACTCCACCGGGATTTTGAACCCGTATCTCGATTTGGCGACGCAATACGGTTGGGCCAACTACATGTTCCAGACCAACCAGGGGCCGAGCTTTCCGGCGCACCAGTTCCTCTTTGGGGGAACCTCCGCTCCCAGCGCGGCCGACGACGCGGCCGGCATCTTCGCTTCCGAAAACATGTCGGGCACGGCCAAAACCGCGGGGTGCACGGCGGAGGCAGGAACCACCGTTCAGTTGATCGATCCCACCGGCGAAAACAACAAGATCTATCCGTGCTTTGAGCACCAGACCATGGCGGACGTGCTGCCGCCGGTCGTCACTTGGAGATATTATGCTCCGAGCGCCGGCTCGATCTGGACGGCGCCGAATGCCATCCAGCATATCTGTCAATCGAGCGGCCCTGGAGGTGAGTGTACGGGGCCGGATTGGACCGGCAATGTGGATCTTTCGCCGGCCGACGTGCTCAAAGACATTAGTGCTTGCAACCTCCGTTCGGTCAGTTGGGTGGTTCCCACCGGGGCGAACTCGGACCACGCGAGCGTCAACGACGGCGGGGGCCCCTCGTGGGTGGCGTCGATTGTCAACGCCATCGGCAATAGCGCGGCCTGCGACAGTAATGGCGGGTACTGGCAAGACACCGCGATCTTCATCACGTGGGACGATTGGGGCGGCTGGTATGACCACGAGAGACCCACCATCCTGGCTCAGCCGGAGGGCGACTACCAATATGGCTTCCGCGTCCCGTTGGTGGTGGTCTCAGCCTACACGGCAGCAGGCTACATCAACAACGAACGCCACGATTTCGGCAGCGTCCTGCGGTTCATCGAGCGCAACTTCGGAGTACCGGTGGGTGCGCTGAACTTTGCGGACGCTCGCGCGACGAACGACCTCAGCGGCTTTTTTGACCTGAACCTGGCGCCACGCCCCTTCCAGAGCATTAGCGCACCAAAGGATGCGAGCTTCTTCCTCAATGACAAGAGGATAATGACCGATCCAGACGACCAATAGCAGCCAAGGCGCCTGACGCGGGGTTAAAGGCCCGTCATCGGACGCTCACCGCTTTCACTGGAGGCGGCGCCTTTTCGCGGCGGTGCCCTATATTGGCCAGCAGCGCCAGGAGGGAGCGTGATGTCGGGGCGATTTCGCGGCCGAGCAGTTGGGCCGCCAGCACCTCGATTTCCTTGTGCAGGGGCAGACGGGTGTCGAGAAACCGCCCCTGGCTGTAGCTGGATTCGATTTCCGCCGTGCAATCGGGGATGGAGAGCACGGCGCGTTGGCCGGTGGCCTGTTCGAAGGCGCGGATCGCCCCCGATTGGTGCGTGACGCGATTCCACAGAAGGTGGATGTGGTCCGCCGGCAGGCCCGCTTCGGATAGCTTCTCGAGGGCCCGGCGCGCTTCTATCATTTCCATCAGATTCGGAACCGCCACCAGAACCAGGTTCTGAATCTCCTGGATGACCTCCATGGCCAGCGTGGTTGGCACGCCCAGATCCACAAGCACCAGCGGATAGAGGTTGCGGGCAAAGCGCACCACGTGGCGTATTCGTTCGGCCGCCGGCATTTCGGTGCAGCCTTTGCTGCCGGGGGAATTCAGCAGGTCCACGCCGCATTTGGTTTCCGACACGATGCCGCTCCAGAATTTGCGGTCGAGGCGATGCAGATTAGTCGCGGCGTCAGCCAGCGTGAATTGAGGCTTGGTTTGGAACAGGGCGGATGTGGAGGCAGCATTGGCATCCAGGTCCACGAGCAGGATTCTCTCGCCGGGTCGCTCCCGCGAGGCTTGCTCCGCGAGCGGTATAGCGAGGTGGGCGGCGACGGTGGTGGCGCCGACACCGCCTTTCGCGCCGAGTATGCCGATGGCTCTGCCCACCGTCTGGCTGCCCTCCGAACCTCTTTGGCTGCCTTTGTGGCGTGCCACGGCGTAACGGATCACACGAGTCAGCGCTGCCGTCGTGACCTTGTTCTTGATGAGGTAGTCTTGGGCGCCGCGCTCGACAGCGGACAAGGCCAACTGCTCGTTACCAGCCGCGGTCATGATCACAATCGGGATGTCGCGGGTGTGCAGCCGCAAGGCTTCGAAGGTATCCAAACCATAGCTATCGCGCAGGTTCAGCTCGGACACGATGATGTCGAAGCCGCGGCGGGCTAGTACATCGAGCGCCTCCAGCAGCGAACCGGCTCGCCAGGTGCTGAACGCCTGGCTCTCATCGGCCAGCATTTTCAGAGTGTGAGCGGCATCGTCGGGAGAATCGATGACCAGGATTTGGAGTTCTTGATCCACAGCGCTTCCATCGGCGCCACGGAGCGAAAACTTTAGTTTCAGTTGAAGTGCCGCTCCCGCGTGCGACGCACCTTGGGGCGACCCGCGGGCGAAGCTCCCATTGTCACCGATGATGCCCCGTGATACCTTCAGATTCGGACGAAGACGTCTCGAAAGCGAGGGCAACGACGGATGAACCGCAACACACGCATCTTCTGTTTTCTCGTAGTTACGCTTGCCGCCTTAGGCGGTTGCTCCAGCGGGCCGACGGCCGGCGAATCGAAGAAAGCCGCGACCCCACTCGATAAAATCCAAGGCAAGGTCCAGCTCATGACCGACGCGGGCGGAGCGAGCGATGCCGCGATGAACGCGGGTGGGCAGTCCGCGTACCTCAAGCAGGGCGACCGCCGCTACCGCCTCTTCCTGAGGACGGCCGCTGAGCTGGCCGACGGGAAGGAGTACGTTGCCGAGGGCGTCTACGCGCAAAAGGCCATCGATGACATTGGCGATCCCGACCAGGGCAAGAACGGCTATCCGCTCCAGTCAAGCTGCGAGCGTGCGATCAAGATGGCTTGGAGCAACCTGGCTTTCGATGAATTCGATGCCGACACCTCGCTGCTGAGCGCCAAGCTGAAGCGGTATCCCGCCAGGGCCATATTCCTGGTTACACGGATACGGCCCGCGACAGCCGCGGATTCGAGCGGTGCTGAGGCCGAAACGAAGCAAGACGACGCGGACCTGAAAGAGGTCACCGTTGCGGCGGACAAGCAGCGCGCATTTCTGATTGCGGGTGCGGCGGTTCAGACCGCTCCCCTTTGGGAGCCCGCGGGGGGAACGGTTAGCTGCAAGGTTATTATCGGCCCCGACGGGAAGATCTCTTCGCTCGAGACCGGCGTCCAACTCTGTGAGGCGGTGCCGTGGTCTCAATTTCGTTACCAGCCCCCGGTCGCGGGCGGCAAGCCGGTTACGGTGAAAACCGAAGTTGAAGTGCGCTTCGACCCGCGAAAGTAACTGAATACTATTCGTAGCGCAACGCGATGATCGGGTCCACGCGCGTGGCGGCGCGGGCTGGGAAGAGGCAGGCCGCTACGCCTGCCACGAACACCAGAGCGAGCACGCCCACCAGGGTGACCGGATCGAACGTTGAGATGCCGAAGAGCTGACTCGCCAGGGCCCGGCTGACACCGTAGCTGGCCAGCAATCCGACGCCCGCTCCCAGGGCAAGCAGCCGCAGCCCCATCCTCAGCACCATGCGCAATACCACCGAACGGTCCGCGCCCAAGGCAATTCGCACGCCGATTTCGTGGGTCTGCCGCGTCACGGCGTAAGCCACGACACCGTATACACCGATAGCCACCAACAGCAGGCCGACCACGGCGAAAACGGCTAACAGGTACAGGCCGAAACGCGGCTGGGACATCGCAAACTGGTTGATGAAGTCCTCCTCGGTTCCATTGAAGCCCAGCGCCACGTTGCGGTCCACTGCCCAGATCTCCCGCCGCAGGGTGTTGAGCAGCAGCTTCGGGGCGCCGGAGGTGCGGACCAGAATACCGCGGAACGCGCCGCCCATCACACTGTAGGGCACCCAGATTTCGGGCTGCGCGGGCCGTTGCAGTCCCTGGTTTTTCACGTCGGCCACGACGCCGATGATCTCGAAAGTGGGATCCTTCAATGGATCGGGAAAATTGTTCGTGCTGAGGTCGGGCAGCGTCGCGCGCTGACCCAGCGGGTTGCCCGTCAGGAACTTCTTGGCGAACGTCTGATTCACCACGCCCAGCCTGCGCGCGCCATTCACTTCGGCTTGGTTGAAGGTCCGCCCGCGCAGCAGCTTGATGCGAAGCGTATCGAAATAACCTTCGCTACAGAGTTCCACCTGCGAGCGCCAGTCCTCGCCGGCCGACTTTCCGGGAATCTCCAGCTTGCTGACAAAGCCGCCAAACGGCGGAAGCGAGGTCGCCTCGGTGGCCACCACCACGCCGGGCGTGGTCTGCAGGTGATCGAGCAAGGGACGGAAGAAGCCGGCGATCTGCGCGGCGCCCTTGTAGCGCTCGGGCGGCATGGGCAGCGCGGCCGCCAGAATGTGCGATGGATCGGCTCCCAGTTGCACCTGCTCCAGCGCGAAGAAGCTCCGCATCAGGAGACCGGCGCCGGTGAGCAGCGCGAGCGACAGTGCCACTTCTCCCACGATCAGCCCGTTGCGCAGCTTGGCGTGCCGGAATCCGCCGGAGACTCCCTTGCCGGTGTCGCGCAGCACCTCGTTGAGGTCGCGCCGCGTGGCGTGTAACGCCGGGACCATTCCAAATATGAGCGCGGTGACCATCCCGGTGGCGAGGGCGAACAGCAGCACCGATATGTTGATGTGGATGTATGCCTCCGCCGGAATGATCTGCGGCGGAACAATGGCGATGAGCCCTTTGATACCACCCCACGCCAGAAAACAACCCGCGGCCGCGCCAGACAGGCCCAGCAGCAGGCTCTCCGCCAGGAGCTGCCGCACCAGCGCCCAGCGGCCCGCGCCGAGGGCTGCGCGGATGGCGATTTCCTTTTCCCGCGCGGTTGCCCGGGCGAGCAGCAGGTTGGCCACGTTGGCGCAGGCGATCAACAGCAGCATGCCCACCGCGCCCATCACAATCAGCAGCATCACGCGGAACTGGCCCACAACGGTGTCGGCTAGTGTCTGGGTCTGGATCGTGAACTGCTTCGGATACTCTTTCGGATAGACCTTGGCCAGGCGGTGCGCGATCAGGCCGATATCCGCCTGCGCCTGACGCATCGTCACGCCGGGCCGCAGATGGCCGAGCATCCAGAAATAGTTCGGGAACTGGCCCGCCGCCACCTCGTCCGCGCGGTTCATCGAGGCGGGGATCCACAGATCGGAGTCGCCCCAGCCGAAGCGCTGCGGCATCACGCCTACCAGTGTGCGCGGTACGCCGTTCAGCACGAACGTACGGCCCACGATTTTCGGGTCCGCGCTGAAGCGCGAAACCCAGACCTTGTACCGCAGAACGAAGACGGGAGGAGCGCCGGGCTGGTAATCCGCCGGTCCCATGACGCGACCCAGCAGGGCCGGCATGCCGAGAAACTCGAATGTATTCGGGGTCACCAGGGCGCCATTGAACTGCTCGGTTCCCTGGCCGTTGTCGTAGAGCACGTCGATGCCGCAGTTGCCGACCGCGCGATCGAAGACATGGTTTTGTTCCTGATAATCGAGGAACTCGGGCACCCGGAAACCGCTTCTGCCGCCGGGGTCGCTGCGCGTGGAATCGTGAATTTGGATGGTGACCAGCCGGTGCGAATCGGCGTAAGGAAACGGCTCCAGCAGGACGTTGTCAATGACGCTGAAGATCGCGGTGGTAGAGCCGATTCCGAGAGCCAGCGCGGCCACCGCCAGGAGCGTAAAAGTGCGGTCCCGCCCAAGGCCCCTGGCGGAGGAACGAATATCGCGCCACAGGAGAGTCATGCAGGGAATACGATGGGAGCTACCGCGAAGTTGCAGAAAAAGTTTTCAGCCGGCACAAGGAGGTGCCAAGAGCGACATGCCCTCATCTCATTGTGTAGACAATCTACGCTTGGTTTGTGTAGAATGCCCACTATGGGGCGGAAACCTCGAACTCCGATTCTTCCCATGCTGCTGCTCCTGCCGCGGGCATTCGGGCAGGGCGCCGCATCCTCTCCCGCCAAGGGGGAGACGAAGGACGCCACGCCGGCGGCATTCGAGGTGGCATCGGTCAAGCCATCCGATCCCGCGAGCCGGATCGCGATCCGGCGTTCCGGCGACCGGCTCACAACCTCGAACACATCGCTCGCAATGCTCATCACCTGGGCATACGACATCCGCGGCGACCGTCTCTTCGGAAAGCCGAAGTGGCTAGACTCCGTGCACTACGATATTGCCGCCAAAGCCGGGGAGAGCCTGAGCCCTGGCCTGTTGCAGAGGATGATGCAGTCGCTTCTCGCCACGCGTTTTCAACTTGCCATCCACCGCGAAACCAGGGAGCTTCCCCTGTATGCGATGGTGGTCGGGAAGAACGGCGTCAGGCTCCATCTCAGCGAGGCCAGCGGCGATCCCGGCCAAAATCCCCTCAGCATGACAGCCAGGGGGCATTTGACCGGCAGCCAGGTCACCACCGCGATGTTGGCCAACGTGTTGTCCAATCAGCTCGGACATTCCGTGCAGGATCAGACCGGGCTCAAAGGAGTTTTTGACTTCAAACTGGAGTGGGAACCGGATGTGGACGCAGAATCCACCGGCGTGGACGGCGCGCCGTTATCCACGGACACCCGGAGCGGGCCGTCGATCTTCACGGCGATCGAGGAGCAGCTCGGATTCAAGCTGGAGCCGCACAAGGGCCCGGTTGAGGTTATCGTGATCGACCACGTTGAGAGCACACCGACAGAGAACTAGCCCAGCTTCGCGCCTGCGTCGTGGCGCGGCTTGCCCGTGCACCATCCGGGGCTGTCCTGCCTGCCGTGTCGAGAGTCGTCTCGACATTTCTCTTCGCTCCGCGACGCAGTGAATCGCGCGGTCCGGAGAGGGATGCCGTTAGCTCACCACCATGCGCAGACGAAAGTCGCACAGATTGCGCAGCAGGTAATCGGGCTGGAGCGCTTCGAGATCTTCGACCGGCGTGATGCCGGTGCGGACGGAGACGATGCGGATGCCGTTTTCGCGCGCGGCGATCACGTCGGAAGTGGCGTCGCCCACCAGAGCGACCGGCGCCTGTGCGGGCAGCGAGTGCCGCAGGCGCCCCTCTCGGATAGCCCATTCGACCAGGCGCCCGCGCGTGGCGGCCATCTCGCCGAAAGCGCCGTAAAGGAAGTAATGGCCGATGCCGGCGCGCTTCAGCTTGTGCCAGCCGATGCGGGTGAGGTTGCCGGTGACCAGCGCCAGCAGAAAGCCGTGGCGCGTGAGGCGATCGAGCAACGCCGGCACACCCGGACAGTGCTTGCCTTCGAGCGGTGGGCAAACGCGCCGGTAGTAGCGTTCCGCGGCGCGCTGGATTTCGGGCATGGATTGGCCGATGAGTGCGCGCGCAGCCCCGGCGCGGCGCATCATTTCCGTGAGGATGGCCGGGTCCAGCATGCCCTGCACGGGAATGCCCTCGGTGGTGGTATCGAGACCGGTCACCTTGCGGACGCCGTGGACCAGCGCCTGCCGGTGATGCGGCCCGGCGCGCCGCATGAGAGTGCCGTCGATATCGAACAAAACCAGCCCGCGATCGCTCACAAACCGATGCTAACGCGAGTGGCGGGACTGACGAAACTGCAACGTGCGGTTCATGCGCCGCGCGGACAGTTCCGTCTGTCCCGGCGTTTTCCACTTGCGAGTTTTCCTAATGAGTTTTCACACGCGGGTTGCCGAAACGGAAGCAATCCGCTCAAAACGTAACTGCCGGCGATTGCGCCGGGGCTGCGAGGAACCGGTTCCTGTCTCCTCTCGAGGAGGAGAATACAAGCCACTGTGGCCGCCTTACGAACGTTGCACGGCGTGACCCGATTTCAAATTGCCCCCTGCAGGGAGGGACCATGGTTAGGCACCGGACGTCGCCCCGAAACGGCTGCATCTCAGCGAGCGAGCAGCTCTTTTTCGATTTCAGAGTAACGCGGGAGGCTGCGGGGCGGCGCGGCCGAAGCGGGCAGGCTCATGAAAACAGGGGCGAAGATTTTTCGCGAGGCGGCGTGATTGGCACACGAGGCGGCGTGATTGGCAATTGAAGCGCGCGGTCATTCAGAAAATGCGTCTGTCCCCTTTCCCCGTAGTGCCGTGGAAATCAGATAGAACGCTACCGCCAACACCAGCACTCCGTTGAAGCCCAAGACCAGCGAAAAGTTCTCGCACAGCCCGCCGAGCACGGCGCCGGCAACGTTGGAACCGAAATCCACGGCGGGAGTCCGGCTGTCCCGGAACGAAGTGGAGAAGACGATTCCCGCAAAGAAAATTGGAGCAAACACGACCGCGCAGGAAGCACCGACCTTTTCCCACCCGGGCAGCGCCAGAAAAGCGCTCATCGGCACCAGAATGTTCGTCAACAGTGCCGCCACCAGCAGGGCATAGTAGGGCCACAATCGAACCGGTCCGGTAACCCGCACGTAGAGATTGGCGGCCAGGATGAATAGCAAGATCGCGAAGAAAACCACCGAATTCACGATCCATGTCGAACCGAACAGCAGCGCTACGTGCACCACGCCCTTGGTTTCCAGCAGCATGAATCCCGCACCCAGGAAAAACATGTGGCCGTTGGGTCGCACGCGCCTGGCAGGTGAAAAGGCCAACAAAATGGCGGCTGACGCGAGCGCCAACAAGATCATTTCGCGGATGTTCAGCCACGGGATCAGCGCCTCTCGCAGGTAGGGGAACGGCCAATCGTCCGTAGACAGGCGCGCGATGCCTTGGGTCGAGACGTGCGAGGGGGCGCAGCGCAGCCAGTCCGATTGCGGGCTGTCCGCCGATAACGGCGGCTGGGCACTAAAGCCATTAAGACCTGCCCGGTTTCGCGCCACATCTTTATGTAGCCAGAAGTTCTTGGATTCCTCGAATTTTCCGGCGATGGCGGCGCGCGCGGAATGGTTCGAGCCCGCCAGGAAGCAGGTAATCCGGTTGGTCTGCGGATCGCCGGGCAAGATGTTCTCCACATACGGCAGCGATATCACCAGCGGCGGGGCGCCGAAGGACTCCTCCAACATGCGACTGATGCGTCCCACCAGCCAACCCTGGCGCATCGAGTTGTAAACCGTGAATGTGCCGCCCGGCTTCAACCGCGCGCGGACATCGTCGAACGCTTGCTTGGTGAACAGAAAGCTCTCCAGGCGGATGCTCGAGTAGCCGGATTGGAGAACCAGGGAATCCACCAGGGCGTAAATCACCAGGTCGTACTGGCGAGTGGTCTTGCGCAGAAAGCTGCGGCCGTCGTCGATGTGAATGCTCACTCGTGGATCGTCGTAAGGAGCCTCGGGGTGATTGGCGCGGCCGGTCTCGTAAATGGCGGGATCGATTTCGACGGCGTCGACGTGCCTGGCTCCATAGGCTAGCGCAGCCTGCACATCGTTGCCCGAACCGGCGCCGATTACCAACACGTCCTCGAAGGCCCTGCCGCCCGAATCGCGATTTAGTAGATGCTCCAGTGCGTAGCTGGGAGTGTCTTCCGCTCTCAGCGCCATGGACTGATGGCCAATGTTGTTGGTGACGATCATCCGCGTGCGGGGCACGAAATCGAGCTTGTAATAGGGCGACCAATACTGAATCGGGTAGTTCGGGGATTCCTGGTACGGAGCACCCGGTATCGCGCTGTAAGCTGTGAAGCCAGCCAGACACACCACGCCGAGCACGCTGAAAACCTGCGCCGGACTCCAACGTTTCAAGAAATACAGCCAGAGAGCCAGCGCGGTGGCAAACCAGGCGAGCGGCGTGCTCCGCATGTACGATGCCGCCGAGAACGCCGCGATGCCTGCCAGGCTGCCGCCGATGTTCGCCGTGTAGGCTTTGAGCCGGTCGCCGGCGTTGTCGAAAGCGCGGCCCATTACCTGCCCCATCCCCACAAAAATGAGCGCAATCAGTGCGAAGAAAACGGTAGCCACCACTTCTATGGGAATCGCAAAGGTCGAGAGGTCGTATGCCCGATACTCGGTACCGAAGTAAACCTGCTGCGGCGATCTCTGCCCTCCCACGTCTATCAGCAGGTGAGTAAAGCGGCTGTACGATGACAGCAATAGGTACGCGAGCGTGGCGGTTATGAGCAAGAGCGGCGTAACCAACCCAGTCATGTCGCGGCGTCCGGAAGACGACAGGCATCCCACCGACATGCCCAGGAATGTCGCCAACAGAACCACATTGGTGAAGAACGTCAGGAAGACCACCATGCTGCCGAACCAGCGAATGCACGCCAGTTCGAAGAACAGAATCAGAAAGCTGATGAGGAACAGGTCCAGGTAGACACCGCCCCTGACATATCCGCCCAGGCGCATTTCAGAGTTTTCCACGATGATTGGAACCTCCGCTGCCGAACACCGAGCTTAACCCAGCTCGCGCCGATTTGGTAGCGGAATCTGGGTTTTCCGGTGGTCGAGAGCGCCGTTCCCAGCCGCCAGCCAGCGCGATTCAGATTGATCGCCTGTCGCACCCTGACCGGAACGTCGTACTCTGGAAGGACAAGCTCAAAACCAATATGGCTGAATCTCCTATCACTCCGCGCGGTCAGGATTTTGCTGCGTGGTATCAAGATGTCGTCCTGTCAGGGGACATGGCGGAACCCGCCGAAATCGTTAAGGGCTGCATGGTCATCAAGGCCAACGGCTATGCCGTTTGGGAAGTCTTGCAGCGCGAGCTCGACGCGCGCTTCAAGGCCACCAACCATCAGAACGTCTACTTCCCGCTGCTGATCCCGAAGAGCTTCCTCGAGAAGGAAGCCGAGCACGTGGAGGGCTTTTCGCCGGAACTGGCGGTGGTGACCATCGCCGGCGGCAAGGAGCTGGAAGAACCGTACGTGATTCGTCCCACGTCGGAGACCATCATCGGGCATTTCTTCTCCAAGTGGATCCAGAGCTGGCGCGATCTGCCGATGCTGCTCAACCAATGGGCCAACGTGATGCGCTGGGAACTGCGCACCCGGCTGTTCCTTCGCACCAGCGAGTTTCTGTGGCAGGAGGGACATACGGCGCACGCGAACCACGAAGAATCGCTCGAGGAAGTGCTGCGCATTCTCGATATCTACGCCGAAGTGGCGGAGAACCTGATGGCGATGCCGGTAATCAAGGGCGTCAAAACCGGAGCCGAGAAATTCGCCGGCGCGCTGAAGAGTTACTCCATCGAAGCCATGATGCAGAACGGCCTGGCGCTGCAAGCCGGCACCAGCCACGACTTGGGGCAGAATTTCGGCAAGGCTTTCGACGTCAAGTTCCAAAACAAAGAAGGCCAGCTCGACTACGTCTGGCAGACGAGCTGGGGCGTCAGCACGCGGCTGATCGGCGGGCTCATCATGACGCACTCCGACGACAAGGGGCTGGTGCTGCCGCCCAAACTGGCGCCGGTGAAGACCGTGCTGGTGCCGATTTATCGCAAGGATAACGAGCGGGCGCAGGTGCTCGAGGCGGCCCACCGCATCGCCGCCGAGGTGGGCGCGAAAGTGGACGATCGCGAAGGGCAGACTCCCGGCGCGAAGTTTTTCCATTGGGAGCGGCGTGGCGTGCCGGTGGTGCTCGAACTAGGGCCGCGCGACCTGGCCGCGGGAAAGATCGTCATCAAGCGGCGGGACACGGGCGTCAAGGAACCGGTGGGGCAGGACGAACTGGCGGCGCGCTTGCCGGCCACGCTGGAAGCCATGCAGACGGACCTGCTGCGGGCGGCCCGGCAGCGGCTGAAAGACAATACGGTGCTGGCAAATTCGGTCGCGGAAGTGGAATCCATCCTGGCCGATGTGAGCGCCGAAAAAGGCGGCGGGAAGTTTGTGATGGCGCACCTCAAGGACGATCCGCGCTGCGACGCGCGCGTGCGCGAATTCAAGGCCACCGTGCGCAACATTCCGCTGGCGGACGAGTTCGACGGCCCCGGCACGTGCATCGTCACCGGGGAACCGGTCGACCGCCGCGCGGTGATCGCGAAGGCGTATTAGCGTAGCGTACTGGTCCAGTTTGGCGCCGCGGATTTCTTGGTTCGAAAGGAACCGGCGGCAAAGACCGCCCGCGTTACCGGCGGGCGCTACGCCGTCGAACCGGCGCCCTTGCCCGTTTCTTTCCCGAGGAAGTTCACCAGTTCCTGGTTGACCTCTTCGGCGTGGGTCCAGGTGATGCAATGCGGACCGTCCTTGATGACCACCATGCGGGCACCCTTGATTAGTCTGGCGGTCCGAAGGCCTGAAGCGCCGATCGGCACAATCCGGTCCGCATCGCCTTGGATGACCAACGCCGGTATGTCGACCCGCGTCAGATCCTTGCGGAAGTCCTCATACCAGGCCGGCACGCAAGCCAGGCTGGCGGTGGCGGAGGCACCGGCTGCGACGATCCAACTCGCATGAGCCGTCTGTTCGCTGACGCGCTTCCCCAGCAGGAGATCGGTGTTGTAGAAATCCTTGAAGAACTCCGTGAAGAACGCGTAGCGATCCTTGGCGACGGCCTTCTCGATCCCCGCGAAGACAGCACGGTCCACTCCCTCCGGATTGTCCGCTGTCTTGAGCAGGAACGGAGGCACCGACGAGAGGAAGACCGCTTTACTCACGCCCTTCGATCCGTGTTTCCCGATGTAGCGCGCCACCTCGCCGCCGCCCATCGAGAAGCCGGCCAGCGCGAAATCGCGCAGTTGGAGCTTCGTCACGAGCTGGTGCAGGTCTTCGGCGAAGGTGTCATAGTTGTAGCCGCTGGTGGGCTGGCTGGACTTGCCGAATCCTCTGCGGTCATAGGCGATCACACGGTGGCCCGCGGCCAGAAGCGCGGCGGTCTGCTTTTCCCAGGAAGTGCTGCTGAGCGGATATCCGTGGATGAGAACGATCGGCGAACCGGAGCCGTGGTCCTCATAGTAGAGATCGATGTTGCCGGAGTTTTCCTTGCCGACAGTAACATATGGCATTGTACCCTCCTTGGCGCATTGCTGCGCGGGCTGACTATTCGTGGACGGTTGGTTGGATGCCGCTGGATCTCGCGAAGGCTCACGGGCCGCGTACGATTTCGGACAAGCGCCGCCCGCTACAATAGTGACGTGCAGCACTCCAAGTTTCGGATCGGGCTCATCCAGATGGCGTGCTCGGTGGATCCGAACGAGAATCTGGCGAAAGCCGAATGGCGCATCCGCGAGGCCGCCGGCCGCGGCGCGCAGATCGTTTGCCTGCCGGAGCTGTTCCGCTCGCAGTACTTTTGCCGGGAAGAGGACGCTAAATTCTTCGACCTGGCCGAGACTGTCCCCGGGCCGACCGTGGAAAGCCTCTCGCGGCTCGCCCGTGAGCTGGCGGTGGTGATTATCGGCTCCATCTTCGAACGCCGCGCGGCGGGTGTATATCACAACACGGCGCTGGTGTTCGATGCCGATGGATTGCTGCTCGGGATGTACCGGAAGATGCACATCCCGGACGATCCCTTGTATTTCGAGAAATATTACTTCACCCCCGGCGATCTGGGTTTCCGTTGCTTCGACACGCGCTACGCGCGCATCGCGCCGCTGATCTGCTGGGATCAGTGGTATCCGGAAGCCGCGCGCCTGGCCGCACTGGGAGGCGCGCAGGTGCTGTTTTATCCCACCGCGATCGGCTGGCATCCGGCGGAGAAGCAGGAAGTTGGCGCGGCGCAACACGACGCGTGGCGCACCATCCAGCGCGGACACTCGATCGCCAACGGGCTGTATGTGGCCGCGGTGAACCGCGTGGGATACGAAGGCCCGCCGGAGCGGGGGCTGGAATTCTGGGGCGCCTCGTTCGTAGCCGATCCTTTCGGACAAGTGCTGGCCGAAGCGGGCCACGAAAAAGAAGAGACGCTCATCGTAGAATGCGACCCGCGGCGCATCGAAGAAGTGCGCCGCAATTGGCCGTTCCTCCGCGACCGCCGCATCGATGCCTATCAGCCCATCCTCAGCCGGGTGATCGACTAGTCGCAAAAGCCGAGAGGAATCTCGGCTCTGCAGGCCGGACGGCCCGCGCCACGCGTTTCGCAGACAGGAACTTCAGACCCGAAAATCTCTTGATTTTCTCCGGCGCTTGATTTATACCTAGTCTGGACAGGGAAAAATGGAATCGAATGCCAGCCCGGAGCTGCTTCCGGGAACGCTCTTTTTGCTGATCCTGCGGACGCTGAGCCGTGGACCGCTGCATGGATACGCCATCGTCAAGCGGATCAAAGAGGCTTCGCGCGAGGGGCTGCAGGTGGAAGACGGCTCGCTGTATCCGGCGCTCAACCGCATGCTGGTCAAGGGCTGGCTGGCTGCGGAGTGGGGCGTTTCCGAGAACAATCGCAAGGCCCGCTTTTACCGGCTGACGCCGGAAGGCCGTAAGCAACTCGACAAAGAGGCAGGGGAATTCGATCGGCTGGTGCGCGCCATCCAGCTTGTGATGCGCACGGCCTGAACGGGGAACTCGCATGGCGTTCGGGAAGGAAATCGGCAACCGCCTCGGCTATCTGATCCGGCGTTCGCGCTTCGATCGCGAATTCGAGGAAGAGATGAGCTTTCACCTTCAGGCCCGCGCGGAGGAACTGGAACAATCCGGTATGGCGAGCGGCGAAGCCCTGCGGCAAGCGCGGCGGGAATTCGGTTCCACGCTGCGGAGCGGGGAAGAGACGCGCTCGGCGTGGCAGTTGAGCTGGCTGGAGGACTTCGCAAGCGATCTCCGCTATGCCGCGCGCGCGTTGCGGCGCAACCCCGCCTTGGCGCTGGCGGCGATTGGTTCGCTGGCCTTGGGAATCGGCGCCAATACGACCATGTTCAGCGTCGCCAAAGAAGCGCTCTTCAGCGAACCTTCCTGCCGCGATCCGCAGTCGCTGGCGCAGATTTCCACGCGCGGCAACCACTGGGTCACGGTGGCGCAATATCGTTTCCTGGCGGACGCACACGTACTCGACGGGATCGC
The DNA here is from genome assembly GCA_049508735.1 of Bryobacteraceae bacterium. Lineage (GTDB taxonomy): Bacteria > Acidobacteriota > Terriglobia > Bryobacterales > Bryobacteraceae > Bog-375. Next base: position 85,478 of record JBELAO010000003.1, read on the forward strand.
CGGGATGAACCACGAGCTTCCGGTGAACTGGCGCTACGGCAACCGTTCTTTCTACCTGGCTGGGACTCACGTCAGCGACAACTTCTTCCAGGTGGTGGGAATCCCGGTCGCCATGGGCCGGCCAATTGAGCGCGGCGAAACCGACGCGGCCGTGGTGACGTACGGCTTCTGGAGAAGTCGTCTGAACGGCGACCCGAATGTGCTCGGCCGCAAGCTGGTGTTGGATGACAAGCCGTACAGGATAGTCGGAGTATTGCCTCGCGACCATCGCATGCTGGTGGGTTCCGGTCTCACGCCGGATCTGTACCTGACCAAGGAGCCCAGAGGGTTCATGCTGTATGCGCGGATGCCGCAGGGAATGACGCGGCAGGCCGCGTATGCCCGTCTGCGGCCGATCTGCCGCGAGATGGATCGCGTGTATCCGGAGGAGAATCGCAAATGGGCGCGGGAGGTGCAGCTTTCCGGGGTCGGCGGGATGGACCGTCTGCGGGAATTTGGCGGCCCGATGGCGATGCCGGCGCTGGCATTCTTCGCCATGCTGGTGATGGTCACGGCGATTGTGGTGCTGATCGCGTGCGCCAACATTTCCAGCCTGCTGCTGGCGCGAGCCCTCACCCGCTCGCGGGAACTCGCCATCCGGATGTCGCTCGGCGGCAGCCGCGGGCGCCTGGTTCGGCAGTTGCTCACGGAGAGCCTCTGGTTGGCGTTGCTCGGAACCGGCGCCGGACTGTTCATCAATCTGTGGCTCACCAGGCTGCTCAGCGGTTTTCATATCCCGACGCCGCTGCCGATCGAGTTGATCGTCCAACCCGACCGGGCGCTGCTGGCTTACTCGGCGGCAATCGCTCTAGTAGTGACACTGGCGACCGGGCTTGTGCCGGCGCTCAAAGGAACGCGCGCGGGAATCGGCGCCGCGCTCAAGGAAGACGGCCGGCAAGCCGGGCCGGCGGGCAGCCGGCTGCGGAACGCACTGGTGGTGGTGCAACTGGCGGTCTCGATCGTACTGCTCAGCGCCGGGCTGCTGTTTGTTCGCAACCTGATCAGCGCCACATCGTTCAACGCGGGGTTCGACACCGCTCACACCATTGTCGCCGCGGTGCACGGCGAATCCGACCGTGAGAAATTCGTGGACACCGCGCTCGCCCGGTTGCGCGCGCTGCCGGGGATCGAAGCGGCCTCGCCGGCGATTGCGTTGCCGCTGAACCCGTTCCTGGCTTTCAACCGGCCGAACGAACAGCTTCGGCCGGACGCCGGCAGCCGCGCGGTGCGCGTCGAGTACAATCCCAACTCCGTGGGGCCGGATTACTTCCGGATCATGGCGATTCCCATTCTACAAGGCCGCGCTTTTCTCGATTCAGATCGCGCCGGAGCGCCCGAAGTTGTGATCTTGAACCAGAACATGGCGCGGCGGTTGTTCGGCAGCACCAATCCGGTGGGCCACATTCTTCGCTTTCCCGATAATCACGATGCGCGAGTCGTCGGCGTCGCGCGGAACAGTACCTACGCCACCTTGGGAGAAAAGGACGCGATGGCGTTGTATGGGCCTTTTGCCCAGTTGGCGGCTCATGGCGGCGCGTGCCTCTTCGTGCGCACCAACGGACCGCCGGAGGCGATGGCGCGGAAAGTGGATCAGACGATTGCGGAGCTGGACGCCAAGGCTTCGGTGCAGACCAAGGTGATGCGCGAGGTTTTCGGCTTCGCATTGCTGCCGAGCCGCGCTGGAGCCGCGGTGCTGGGATCGATGGCGTTATTCGGATTGATGCTGGCTTCGATCGGACTCTATGGAGTATTGCTCTATTCGACCCAACGGCGGATTCACGAGATCGGCATTCGCGTCGCGCTGGGAGCCACGCCAGGCGATGTGCTTGCGATGGTGGCGGGGCAGAGCTGCAGACTGGTGGCAATTGGGATGGGAATCGGCCTTGCGCTGGCGCTGGTTGCGGTGCGGCCGCTCTCGATGTTCCTGGTTCCCGAGGTGCGCCCAACCGATCCGCTGAACTTCGTGGCCGTGGCGGGGGTGCTGGCGCTGGTGGCGGGTCTGGCGACCATCGCGCCAACCGCGCGGGCGCTGCGGGTGGATCCGGCGGTTGCGCTGCGGCACGAATAAGGCGCGGCGCTATCGCGGGTGCCTTTTGCTAGCTACCGGCCTGACCGCTCCCTATGGTCGCGGCTCCGATTGTGCAGAATCTATCGGAGCCGCGACCGTAGGGAGCGGTCGTTACCTTCAACCAACTTCCGGCGCGGCTGAGCCTGGAGCGAAGGCGCGCAGGAAAGGCAGATCGCCTTCCACGAAATCGAAGCTCCACAGGTTTTCGCGGGGCTCCCAGCGCAGCTCGTGGAAAATCAAATTCCGCGGCTCGTCTTGAAAGCTCAGCACGCGGAAAAAGAACAGCGTGATCGGTTGCTTGCCGGGATAAGTGTACTCATAGCGCGCGATTTCCTCACCGGCGGCATCGCGAATTCCCAGTTCTTCCTCGAGCTCGCGCGCCAAAGCTTGCGGCGGCGATTCGCCGGGTTCCACTTTGCCGCCCGGAAACTCCCATTTCAGCGGATGCGATTGCTCGGGCTGGCGGCGGCCAATCAGCACGCGGCCCTCGCGCTCCAGGATCGCCGCCACCACCTCGGTCATGCCAATATTGGAACATATCGCCCCCACTGATGAATCCCGCGCTTTTGCAGATAGGCGATCGAACAAGCGGCGGAAAACGTGAGCGCCCTGCGCCCATTGGAAGCCGGGGCGGCGCAGCCGGACAAAATCCGGTACTGAAATAAGCGGCGCTGTGAGCGCTGGTATCATGGAGAATATGAATTTTCTGCAAAAATTCCTGATCATTGCGCCAGCCGCGTGTCTGCTGGCGCAGACCCCGCCGGCTCCGACGCCGACGCCAGCGACTCCTCCGGCGACCGCCCCGGCAGCCCCGAAGCTCGCCTCGCCGGTTCCTCCCGGATTGCTTCAGCCCGCCCCCGTGCCGCCGAAGCCGGTGACGGTGCCTCCCGACCGGGTGGTGCTCAAGGCGGGCTCCATGGCGCTTACGGCGGCGCAGTTCGAGGAGCTGGTTGACGGACTTCCCGAACAGTACAAGGCAAGGCTTCGCGGCCCTGGCCGCCGGCAGTTTGGCGAGACCTTGGAAAAGCTATACATCCTGTCCGAGGAAGGCAGGCGCCGCAAGCTGGACGAAACCCACGCCTATAAGGTTCAGTCCACGCTCAACGACGACCAGGTGCTCGCCAATCTGGTGGTGGCTCAGGTCGGTGCGGATACCAAAGTCGACGAAGCCGAAGCGCGCAAGTATTACAACGAGCATATTGCGGACAAGTACGAAGAAGTTACCGCGCGCCACATTCTGATTCGCGTTAAGGGCTCCAAAGTGCCGGTTAAGCCGGGAGCGAAGGATCTGACCGACGAAGAGGCCCTGGCCAAGGCCAACGATTTGCGCAAACGCATCCTGGCCGGCGAAGACTTTGCCACGCTCGCCAAGGCGGAGTCGGACGACAGCTCCGGCGCCAATGGCGGTTCGCTCGGCGCTTTTCCGCGCGGGCGAATGATGCCATCGTTCGAGCAAGTGGCTTTCGCGCTCAAGCCCGGTGAGCTGAGCGAGCCGGTGAAGACCGACTATGGATATCACATCATCAAGGTGGAAGCGCACACCACCAAGCCTTTCGAGGAAGTTCGCCCGCAAATCGAAAAGACGCTGGCTCCTCCGAAAACGCAAAAGACCTTGGATGACATGACCAAGGACGCGTTCCTGGATCCGGAGTTCTTCGGTCCGGCGCAGCCCCCCGCGCCGCCCCGCGGTAATTTTGTGCCGCCGGGTGCCCGGCCCGCTGGACCGCCAGCCGCTCAGCCAGCTCCGCCGGCCGCCGCGCCACCAGCTCCGCCGGCCACTCCTCCGGCTCCCCCGAAGCAGTAACGTGCAGACGCGGAGACTGGAGATCTCCTGCCCGCAATGCGGTTCGGCGGAAGTGTCCTATACATGTACGCCGAACTGCTGTTTTAATCACGTGTGCGCCGGCTGCGGGACCACGTTTGAGCCGGCCACGAGGGCGACGGGACGCACAGTGGGCGGCATTGTGCCGCCCGATCCGCTTCCCGACGCGGCCGATCCCACCGTGGCCTGCGCGCGCTGCGACTCCACTGAAGTTTATCTAACCGTCGAAAACGCCGCCGTGTGCGCCCGGTGCGGAGCCGTGCTTGAGGTAGAGCTGACCGAAATCCATCCGGGGTAGGGTGGGGCAGGTCCCCGACCTGCCAACCGCATGCTCGCATCGGCAAGCAAGAGCCAAGGAAAGAAGCAGGTCGGGGACCTGCTCCACCCTGCTCCACCTACGCCTTTTTGAGGGCTTCGATCAGCGCGGGGACTATCTGGAACAGGTCGCCCACGATGCCGTAGTCGGCTAATTCGAAAATCGGGGCGTCGGCGTCTTTGTTGATGGCGACCACCGTGCGCGCGCCCTTCATGCCGACCAGGTGCTGGATGGCTCCCGAGATGCCGATAGCCATGTACATCTTCGGGGCGACGGTCTGGCCGGAGCTGCCCACCTGGCGTTCCATGGGAAGCCAGCCCGCGTCGCAGATGGGCCGCGAGGCGGCCAGCTCGGCTCCCAGCGCGGCGGCAAGCTTCTCGATCAGCGGAATGTTATCGGCCTCTTTGATGCCGCGGCCTACCGAGACAATCAGCTCGGCCGCGCCCAGGTCCACCGTGCGCTGCGATTCGCGGAGAGGTTCGAAGGGCCGCGTGCGGATGTTCGCGGGCTCAAGGCTCGGCCTCATCACTTCGACCGGCGCGGCGCCCTTCGCCACCCGGTCGGCGCGGTAGGCGCCGGCCTGCAAGGATGCGAAGTGCGGTCCGTCCCCGGAGAATCGAACATCCGCATTCACTTTGCCCTGGAAAAGCTGCCGCACCAGCGTCAGCGCGCCATTCTCGATCCGGTGCGAAATCACGTCGGTCACCGCTACACGATCGAGCCTGGTGGCCAGTTGGGGGAGAAAATCGCGAACCTGGTACGTGTGGGGGAACAGCACCAGCTCGGGGCTAAACAGATCGATGTGCGCTTCGAGCGCCATCGTGTAGGCATCCGGCGTGTATTCCTTCAGCAGTTCGTGCTCGAACGCGTAGACGGTTTCAAGCTCCGTGGCCGCCAGTTCGTTCGCCAGCAGGCTTATGTCATGCCCCAACACGGCGGCGGAGACGGTGGTCGCCAACTCCCGCGCGATTTGCTGCGCGGCGGCCAGGGTCTCAAAGGACATGCGGTGCCACTGGCCGGAGCGCTGTTCCAATACCACCAGAACGCTCATATTACGCGTGCCTCGAATCTCAGCTTCTCCACCAGTTGCGCGGCGGCCTGCTGCGGATCGCCTTCGAACAATTGCGTCCGCTTGGTGCGTTCGGGCAGATAGACGCGTTCGAGAACGACGCTGGGCGCGGCCGGCGCCAGCCCTAAGCTGGCGGCTGTGACGCGGCGGACTTCCTTCGATTTGGCCTTCTTGATTCCCATCAAGGTTGCGTAACGCAGCTTGCCGATGCCGGATTGCACGGCGACGAGCGCCGGCAAAGGCATCTCGACATACTGGAACCAACCGCCCTCGAGCTCGCGCTTGACGCGGATGGCGCCTTCGCGAGCCTCCACCTCCACGACGATGGTCGAGTGCGGCAGGCCGAGCAGCTCGGCCAGAATGACGCCGGTCTGGCCCAGCCCCAGGTCCTCGGATTGCAAGCCGGTCAGGACCAGGTCCGGCGATTCGCTCTTCACCGCGGCGGCGAGCAGGCGGGCGCAAGCGAGCGGGTCGAGCGCGGTGGTGTCCTCTACGATGTGAATCGCGCGGTCGGCGCCCTTGGCCAGCGCTTCGCGGATGATCTGGCCGGCGCGCTCGGGACCGGCGCACAGGGCGATTACCTCTCCGCCGTGCTTTTCCTTGAGCCGCAGCCCGGCTTCCAGCGCATAGGCATCCGGCTCGTTGATTTCGTAGGCCAGGTCGGCTTCTTCGATCCACTGTCCCGAGGCGGCGATGCGCAATTGCGAATCGCGCGCCGGAACCTGTTTAACGGCGACGATGATCTTCATATGACCGGCGGCACCGCCCAAGCGTCGAGAAGAGTCTCGACGCGGCACGCACGAGTGCGTGCGCCACGGTGCTCTATTCAGAATAGCGCTTGAAGATCAGGCAACCGTTGGTGCCGCCGAAACCGAAGCTATTCGAAAGAGCATAGTCGATTTTCATGGGCCGGGCGTGGTTGGGGACGTAATCCAGGTCGCAATCGGGATCGGGATTCTCGTAGTTGATGGTGGGCGGCGCCACCTGATCGCGCAGCGCCATCACGCTGATGCCGGCCTCGATGCCGCCGGAGCCGCCCAGCAGGTGTCCGGTCATCGACTTGGTGGAGCTGACGGCCACTTTGTAAGCGTGGTCGCCGAAGGCGCGCTTGATGGCCTTGGTCTCGGCCTTGTCGCCGGCGTCGGTGGAAGTGCCATGGGCGTTGATGTAATCCACCTGCTCCGGCGCAATGGCAGCGTCGCGCATGGCATTGCGCATCACCCGGTAGGCGCCGTCACCATCGGGCGAGGGCGCGGTGAGATGAAACGCATCGGCGCTCATGCCGTAGCCGACGATTTCCGCCAGAATTCTTGCGTTCCGGCGGCGGGCGAATTCCAATTCCTCGAGGATCAGGATGCCGGCGCCTTCGCCCACCACGAAGCCGTCCCGGTCGCGATCCCAGGGTCGGGACGCGCGCTGCGGCTCGTCATTGCGCGTCGATAGCGCGCGCATGGCGGCGAAACCGCCGATCGACATCGGCGTCACGGCGCCCTCGGTTCCGCCGCAGATCATGGCATCGGCGTCCGCGCGCTGAATCATGCGGTAGGAATCGCCAATCGAATGGGCGCTGGTGGTGCACGCGGTAGCCGTGGCGGAGTTGGGGCCCTTAGCGCCACTGCGGATCGAGACATGGCCCGAGGCCAGGTTCACGATGGTGGCCGGAATGAAAAACGGGGAGATGCGGCGCGGCCCGTGTTCCAACAGGATCTGGTGCTCCCGCTCGATGACTTCGAATCCGCCGATGCCGCTGCCGATGTAGACGCCCACCATCTCTTCGGTCTCCGGCGTCACCTTCAGGCCGGAGTTAGCCAGCGCGCAATCCGAGGCCGCGATGGCGAACTGGATGAAGCGCCCCATCTTCTTGATTTCTTTTTTCTCGATGTACCGCGCCGGATCGAATCCTTTGACTTCTCCGGCGATGCGGCAGGAAAAGGCCGCGGCATCGAATTGCGTGATGGGGCCAATGCCGCATTTGCCGGCGCGAATGGCGGCCCAGGAGTCCTCGGTTCCGATGGCTAGGGGCGTCACCAATCCCACGCCGGTCACTACCACTCTTCTCGTCAATTCTGGTCTCCCTGAGAAAAGCGGCTACTTCTTGGCGGTCTTATTTTCGATATAGTCAACGGCATCCTTGACCGTCTGGATCTTCTCGGCGTCCTCGTCGGGGATCTCCAGCTCGAAGGCCTCTTCAAAGGCCATCACGAGTTCGACGATATCGAGGGAATCCGCGCCCAAATCGTCAACGAACGACGCGCTGCTGTCGACCTGGCTCTCGTCGACGCCCAACTGCTCGACGATGATCTGCTTTACCTTCTGCTCTACTAATGCCATGCACTCCTCCTGGGAGATGTGAACGCGTTGATTTTAGCTGCCTTTGCGGAGATTGCGCAAGTGATGGGCCGGATGACACGGCCCGGCCCCATGCAACTTGCTCATGGGTCAAATCCGGAAACTCTATTTTGCCACATTTCACGCGGAACTTTTGAGCCCGGCCGCCGACGGGGTGTGCGCGGTGGGGACCTGCTGGGAGCGGTGGCTGAAATCCACCAGAGGCGGTGCAATAGGGCCAACCCGTGCCAGCCGCAAGCCTTTGCGATCCAGTAGCTTGCATTTGGTGAAACAGATGCAGTGGGTAGCTGCGTCGAAAGCAATGAGGGACCCAAGTATGCAACGCATCTCGCAAATTGCGATAGTTTTCGTAACTGCTTCCAGCCTGGCGTTGGCGCAAACGCCGGAGTGGCGCCACGTAGGCGATCCGGCGCCCGCGGCGGCCACGCAACAGGCACAGGCACCAGACCAGGGCCAGCAAAACCCCGAACCCGTGGCGCAGCCCGATCAGGAAGGGCAGCCGGCGGCTCCGGCCGCGGCTCCGGCTCCCGCGCCACAGCCGCCACCGCCGATGGCTCGCATCAGCCGTCCCGCTTACGGCTTACCCGCGGAATTGACTATCAAGCCGGGTGTGTACATTTCGGTGCGCATGAACCAGCCGCTCTCCACCGATCATAACCAGGCCGGCGATCCGTTTACGGCGACGCTGATGCAACCGCTGGTGGTGGATGGCGTGGTGTTGGCGCATCGCGGCCAAACGGTGTACGGCACGGTAGCGGAAGTGCAAAAGCAGCACTCCAGTAGGCCGTCGTCACTCAAGCTGGAACTGACCAGCTTCACGCTGGCCGATGGCTCCCAGATCGCGGCGCAAACCCAGTTGGTGGCGCGACAGGGCGGCACCACGCCGGCGGGCGCACAAGCCGGAACCGTGGCCGGGACGACGGTTACCGGCGCGGTGGTGGGCGGAGCCGCGGCTGCGGGCACGGGCGCGGCCGTTGGAGCGGGCGCCGGAGCGGCGGCGGGCCTGGTCGGCGTGATCCTCACGCACAACCACCCGACCGTGATTTATCCGGGGACCGCGCTGACCTTTCAGATGATGGAGCCCATTACGATTTCGACCACACGCGCGCCGCAGGCGTTCCGCTACGTCGGACCCGACGACTACGACCGACCGGCGATGCAGACGTCGGCTGGGCCGCGGCCTGGAGCGCCTCCGGCGTACTATTATGGCGGGGGCTACGGGTATCCGTCTTATTACGGCTATCCGTATTACGGGTACCCGTATTATTATGGGTATCCGTTTATGGGCCCGCAATGGGGCTTTGGCGCGCTGATCATCGGCGGCCACGGTTGGGGCCGCTGGCGCTAACGGCTAGATTCGCGGCAATCGCAACATGTCCGGCATTGACCGCTCCCTGTGGTCGCGGCTCCGTTGTGTACGCGCGAAATTTGCGAGCTCCGCACTCACCTTGATACGATGAGGGTGTCCGCTTCACGGTGGGTGTAGCTCAGCTGGTAGAGCGCTGGATTGTGGTTCCAGTGGCCGAGGGTTCGAATCCCTCCACCCACCCCATTAAATCGAACAACATACGTAGTGGTTTCATTGTACGAATTCCGTTGGTGTGCCCGAGAGTGTGCCCGCCGGCGAACTCTCGGCGGTCGGATTTGTCGGAAAGCCGAGCGCGCCGGCTTGTTGTTGAGCGGTGGTGGCTTTCTCTCGAAGTTCCCTAATCTGCTTCTTTTCGTCGGCGGAGAGCGCACGGCGAGCGGCACGGGCACCTGTTTCAACGGCCTTTGCCGCTTCCAGGTACGTGCGCGCTGCTTGTTGAAGGCTGTACCCTTGCATTCTCAAACCCGCCGCAACGAGGTCCTGCTTGTTTACGATATCGTAGCGGCGATAAACGCTCTCCGTTCTGTGGCCGCTAATGTTCATCGCCACATTGCGGGGAATGCCGGCGCGCTCCATGTTCCGGACTGCGGAGCGTCGCAAGTCGTGAAAAAGGAAATTCGGTAGACCCGCCGCGCCGCAAGCTTTGCGCCACCCCTTCAGGTGTCCGCCCAGGCGCCGCTCAAGGTAGTGAAACACCCACCGGCAATCAGGCCACTTCTGTTCGGTCAGTTCTTTTTGCCACTGGAGCCACGCTCCCATGTCGCCGTAGATTGGAAGGGTCCGCGGCCGCCCGTTCTTGGTCTGCTCGCCAGAAAGACGAATCTCGCGGCCCTGCGTGTCCACCTGGCGCCATTCAAGCTGACGTAACTCCCCGAGGCGCACCCCGACGTGATAACCGACCACGAATATGGCCTTGAGGTGGTCCGGCAGCGTGTCTCGCAATGCGAGGTACTGCGCGTGCTCGATGAAGCCTTCTCGGACGTTGTGCTCCTCCAGTCTCGGTATGTGGGGCGCACGCGCAACCATCGGTGGGTCTGAGTTCAGCGCGAGAGTAAACGCTCGCCGCACGATGGAAAGCTCCCGATTGATCGTAGCGTCCGATGCGTCCTCCCGTCGGCGCTCCGCAATGTACCGCTTAATTTGGAGAGATCCGAATTCGGCCGCGCGAAGATGCCCGGTCGCCGGCCTGACGTGCGCCTCCAGTCGCCACTTGGTCTCAGGCGCGCTCTTCCTGCCGTTTTCGTCATAGTTGGCCGCGACCAAATCCAGCAGTGTGGCAAGGCGTATTCGTTCGGGCCCGAGCCCGCTGAATCTGCCCGTGACGATCTCCCCCTGCCGGCGCTTGAGCAATCGTCCGGCATCTTCTTGATTCTCGCTGTGGCTTGATTCACGGAACGGTTGGCCGTTTCGGTAGTACTTGATCCACCAAGTAGGCAGGGTCTGAACCGTTCCGTCAGGCAGCTTCTTCTTGCGCTGGTACAAACTTCCCAGTTTGGCTTTCATGGTTTCTTCTCCCCAGCGTCACGCCACCTGGCAAGTGCCGCGTTCCGCGCGATCTTCGAGCGCTGGCTTGGCGTCAGCTTCTGCATTCTAGCTGCTCCGCTTTTCCTTCCACCCAGTTTGCCCAGTGCAACCGCCGCCGGGTTCTTCTTGTGCGCCATATTTTCATATGCTGAACCGCTTCAGCAACAAAGTCAAGGTCTCGCATGAATCACCTCAACGCGTTTGTCTTGCTGTCCTCGATGAGCCGGTCCAGGTCTCGTACGTCAATGAACACGCGGCGGTCAATCCTTACGGCCTGAATTTTCCCAGACGCTATGATGTGTTGCATGGCTTCCTCGGTACGACCCAGATACGTGGCGGCCTGTTCGACGGTGAGCAATCGGGGCCTGACGCCAGCGGCGCCCTCCTGAGCCAGCTCAGCGCGGACGTGAGCGGCCACGCGCTTGGCCAGGTCCTCAATCAAACCGTCGATATTGATGAAGCCGTCTTGCATCGTCAGTTTCCGCCGGCCGAAGTCGGCTTCTCCAAAGACCTTGGCCCCACTGGTCCCAGTGGTCCCAGCGTGGCTGGAATGTTTAACCCCGGCCATTTGCAATCCTGCGGACACACCTGCTGCGTTCGTATACACACGCGCGTGAGTAGTGGGCCTAGTGGGACCACCGCTGAAAACAAGCGGATTGAACTGGGACCTCGACTGGGACCGACACTGGGGCCGCTACTGGGGTGCACGACGATACCTCCATTCCCGCCCCTCTCCAGTGCGGGCCTTGTAGCGTTCCCAACCCTGGGACCGAAGCGAGCGCGCTACACGGTTCTTGTCGGATTGGGCCCACTGATCCTGGCGTTTGCCAATACAGTGGTTGAGAACGTCCACCAGGGTTACCGTGTCTGGCGTGGAGCTGAACGGCACAATCGCATGCCCGGTTCCGTCAGTGCGTTGGCGTGGTTGTTCAAGCCATGCGCCTATCAGTTCGTCCCACGGGTCACCCTCGTAGCGGTCGAATTGTTCGTGCTCCGCAAGCTGGTTCAGCTTCAAGGTATCGAGCCACCAGATGGACCCCGCCCGAAGCCGCACAACGGCTTCGGCCCACAACTGGTCACGGTCCCGCCCAAGGTCATCAACAGAGATGCGTGCACAAGCGACGGGCCAGAATCGCCGGCCGCCTGTTTCATCTCGAAGATAGGCAGAGTGATTCACAGAACCTGCAAACACACACTGCCGCGGTGATTCTACGAGCCGCTTGCCGTAAGGCGGACGGAACCTATCGGTTGCTCTACTCATGAACGCCTTGACGCGGCTTACCTCCGAACGGGTCATGCTGTCCAACTCCGCAAGCTCTATCACCCATACGCCGCGGGTCTGCATTGCGGCGTCCTTGCTCCCGAGGTCCGCGATTTCATCGGTGAACCACTCGCCTGCGAGAATCCGCAGGGCCGTGGATTTCTTCAATCCCTGCGGCCCTTCGAGAATCAGGCAACAATCGACCTTCGCGCCCGGCCGATAGATGCGCGCCACTGCGGAGATCAGCCACCGCGCGCCCACGGCCGCGGAGTAGTCATCCGGCTTCGCCCCAAGATAGACGCTCAACCACGAATCGATGCGTTTGGTTCCATCCCATTCGAGCGAATCGAGATACGCCCGGACGGGATGAAATAGTCGGTCCCTGGCAACGGTCTGAACCGCCTGCCCTGCGATTTCCACGGAAACGTAGATGCCCTCACATTGAAGCCAGTTCGCGGTGAGGCGGTCATCGTGGTCGGTCCATTCGCCTCCCGCGCGCGATCCATGCGGCGCCGACTTGAGCGCCACCGTGCCGAGGGAGAACTCATTGAATCCAAGCACACCATCCCAATCAGGCGCCTGACGAAGTGCGGTAATCGCGTTCGCCAGAATTGGCTTGGGCGTGCCTGCCAGATTTGCAATCAGGTATTCGTGCCAGTTGCGCACGCCCATGGTCGAAGCTGGCATCTGAACCATACTGCGGTTGCGCGGCTCCAGCGTTGCTGCCCAGTCCGCCAACTCCTGCAACACAGGATCAAACTTCGGTGGGTCGCAGAGCTCTTGGTTGATCTCAGCAAGCGCAGCATGAATCTCATCGCGGCTCATACCACGCGCCCTATACTGAGCAGCGGCCGATTGCAGGAAATCGTAACGCTGGCCCTGTGCCACGGGAGTTTGCCGGTTGAGGTCCGCCTTCGGTTTCCGTCGCAGACAGCCACGGTTCGAGGCTAGTGCGTAAACCATCGCTACGTCGGACTCATGGTCTGCCACCTGAAGCGGCGCACCATTCAGTGCATTGCCTGTGGTGGTAAAGAAACGGCCGCGGTCGTAGATCTCAATGGAGCCGTCCCCATACGGTGCGCGACGGCCCGGTCCCGGCAGCCCGCCCCTTGCGAAGATCTTTAAACCTCGGCCCGATGGCGAAACTTCCATGTATGTGTTTGAGAACCGCTCGATGATTTGGGTCGCCCACGGTTCGATGGAGCCACCCCGATCAATGCAATCATCCAGGTCGATCCCGACGAACGAATCCGAATCCGCGAAAACAAACCCGACACCGCTGTACGTTGCCGACGCTTCTCTCAGGACGGCGGTAACCGTTTCGAACCTGCTCCAGGTGTGCGGATCGTCGCACTTCGCGCGTCTCCCGTTAACTTGGTATGGAACTTTGGTCGGCTTGCCGTTCCGGGTTTCATAGCGCCATAGAACCCACTGATTGAGCGCTGTAAGCTCGCGCGGCAGATGGAGGATAGTAGGTATTAGGGCGGGTGCGTTCATCTCAGGCCTCCGCCGGTTAATTCCTGCACCGTCTTTCCTTGCCATGCGACTACCCTGAGAGCGCACACAAGAACCCGCGGATCATCGCTCCGACGCGCCTCTCGAACGAGCGCCTCAAGTCCCGCGAGATATTTCCGTACGGCTTCCAGGTTGACAGCCTTCACGCGAACCTGTCGCATCGCGTCGCCGCCGTACTCGTTCTGTGGTACCTTCGGAATGAATCACCTCCGTGATTCACCGCTTGCGGGGCCGGTTGAAATCCCGGCTGGAACAAAATCGGCCCCAATCCAATCTGCCGCTGGTCTACGTTGACCGCCCAAGCGCAGCATTTGTTCCTACCGTATACCTTGAGTCTTTAGTTGTCGATTTGAGTGTTTTTCAGAGAAACTCAGAGGTTTTCAGATTCCCCTGCAATGCTCTGTAGCCAAAAGACTTTGAAGATTCCATTCCCCAGCATTTTTTCGCAGCTCACCTCTCAATCGATCAGGTTTTTGTGAATCGAAAACGGGTCGTACTCGAATGTGGTTTGTTTCTTTTTCTCCCGCTGTTCCCGCAGGTTGCGGAATGGATCGTCCGGTGGCGGAGCCGCCAGTGTGGGCGATCCATCTGTAGCTGCGAGCGGCGGTTGCGATGCGGATATGCAAGACCGTTGCTGCCGTCGCCTCAACCGCGAGACGTAGACCCGGAATTGCGCGTACGACATTTCTAATCCATCGCGACCCGCAGCCGCCCAGACCTCTTTGAGCTTCATGCCTGCGGCCAAAGCGGCTTCAATTTCTGCCCAAGCCCACATCACTTGCCCGATCTTGGTGGCCGGCTGAATCGAAGGAAGGGAGCGCAAGTGAACCAAGTCCGATCTCGATTTTCTACGGCGCGGCTGCGGAGTAGTGTCCATCGATTTTGCGAGAATTACCCCCCTACTTATATAGGTAATGGCGAGGACGGGCCGGGACATTCAATTTACATCTTTTTTGTGAAGTGCAACCGTCTGCAAACAACTTGTGAACAGTTTGCAACTGTATTCACCTGGCGCGAGGGTGTGCACCGTTTTGTGAACAAAGTGCAACCGATTGTGATAACGGCCGCCAACGAAGACGGCCCCCAGGCAACCAAACACCGGGTAGTGGAACATAAAGGATCGTCTGACGAGGTGGTTGATTTCGTTTGGTAGTTGGCTCACGCCAGGTCACTTTGGCTGTCCGACGTTCCGAGCAATTGTCTGCCACTTTGGCTGACGCCCTGTTTTCTTAAGTAAAATCTTGTCCCGAAGTGCCTCTGTCATTACCTTCTAAGTAGAGGGGCGATTTATGTCAAGGCGGACGATTCGGTTGACAGCTGACACGGATGAACGACTCCAATCGACGGCGAGGCTCCGAGGCTACGCCAACCCTAGCGCCTTTCTCAGGGCAGCTATCGACCATGAATTGAGCGGGAGAGAAGACACGATGATTGGGGCTGAGGCGCGACTTGCCGCCAGCATGGAACGTATGAGCCGGGAGATCTTCCGTCTCGGACGAGCCCAACAGGCCTTGTTTGCGTTCGTGGACAGCCTCGCCAAGGTCTTGCTGACGTGCGTTCCCGAGCCCGGTGGAGAAGCGTTAGAAGTTGCTGTCGCGCGGGCACGACGCCGGCACGTCCAACTGCTTCAGAGCGCGGGCCAAGCAATGGTCGGCGATTCGCAGTTAGCAATGCAGGATCTGGTGAACCATGCCGAAGGATGAGGAGAGTGAATTCCGGCTTGCCGGAGAACCACGTTCGCTCCATCACTCTGGGAGGCCCTCTGGGATACTCCGCGGCTAGGAGTTCGACATGCGTCCAGTGCGGGGGCTGCTACCTACTCTGGAACATCCGCGACGGGACATCCAAAGGCAGATGCAAGCCTCTGTCGGACATAACGATCACGCGTACTCGGCGCTCCAGATCGGTAGCGCCGGATTGTGTTATAGGCTAATCTGGCATTCCTTGCCAATTCAACATCGGAACTCATCGATGCACTTTCTGCAAGCCTTGCATCAAGCCATGCAGATCTGGCTCCTGAACGATCTGTTAGAGCCTTTGTCTCGGGAGAGCTGTTAACAACCTCTTCGAGCATTCCGATAATGATGTCAACGCTCTGCGTCGACGGCTGTAGCGGCAGACGATCCAATCGTTTCAAAACCACTCGAATCTCGGCGTGCCGAACCGCCAATGCGCTAAGTGGTTGTTGAAGCTGGTTCCTCAAGTCCCGAACGGCCGTTTTCGCGCACATTTGCCACTCGTAGGCCCGAACAAATGCGGGTCGTTGTGATATTCCATTGCGCCTTTCCTGGAGCCATTGCTCAGATCGGGTGATGCCTGCATCCAATTCCATAGCCGCGGCGCGCTCCGTCGCCTTGCGAAGAAGGGCACCGTTGCGGCGATCCTCCTTGGAAAACGTGGCCCAGGATTTATCGAGTTCTATCTTTGCCTTCCTGAACTTGACCAGAAGCTCAGCCACACGATTCCATTGGTTGGCTGGTACCTCAGGCATCTTGGTGGCGCGCGACTGTTGCGCCGACATGCGTTTGCCGTCCCTTCCGACAATATTGCTCCCTTTGAATAGGGGCGGGCCGGAAATGGCAAAGGGAGTACCGCTTTCGCTGATCAGGCTATCCGACCCGCAGTGCGAAAGTAGTTTAGCACGTGCAGGACGAGGCCGGGCCTTGATACTACCGCGCGGGAGATCCGCTCTCCCGCTGTTCGAGTACCCTGGCCGCCGGCAGCCTCACCCTCGTGCCGGCGAAGCCTTTTTCGCTTACTGCTGAATGGTGATTAGAACTCCCGTCTGTGTCTGAACTCCCCCGATCTGAGCCACCACGGCCGCGTCCCCGTTCGGAACGTTCGGAACCGTCACGTTGAACTGGCAAAGGCCCGACCCGGCCAGACCAGCGAAGATCCAAGGCGCCGACACGCCTCCGATGGTGACCTGAACGGAATTGGCCAGCACGGCAGGCGTGGTGACCAGTTGGGCGGAAGGAAGTGGCGGGCTGGTGGGGCCGAAGCCCGTTCCGTAGATCAGAATTATTTCGCCCGGTTTGGCCGGCGTGGTTATCGCGCCAGCGATGAGGCCAGGTTCCCCGACGAGAGTGTAATCCGCATGTTCCGCCGCCGCGTAGTTACCGCCCATCGTGAAGAAAGCGGGCGCGAATTGCTCTTTCTGCGCTGTGAAGCTATTGCTCTTGACCTGTCCCGCGGTCACCTGGACCTCGACCGCGCCCACCGTCGCATCATCTGGCGCCAGTACGTTGACTTGCGTGGGGCTGATGTACTCGACGTAAGCGGCAAGGCCGTTTATGGTAACCGATACGCCGCTCAGCGAGGTTGGCAACAGACCGTTTACAAAATCGCTGTTCTGCCAGGGTCGAGTGGTCTGGGAAAGGTTTGTGCCAAAGATGGAAACCCAAGTAGCGGACGCAAAACCGGCCTGAAAGCTGGCGCCGTTAGTCACGCCAGTGATGCTCGGAGCCTGAACCACAAGCGTTACTGACACCGAAGCCGGGCTGGCGGTTGCGCCCGCTGCGGTAATCAGCACGGTGGCCGAGTAGGACCCCGCCGCCAGGGTTGCCGGATTCGCCGAGACAGACAGCGTGGCCGGAGCCGTGCCCGACGCGGGCGAAAGCCCCACCCATGCGGCGCTGGCCGACGCGACCCACGAAAGCGCCCCTCCGCCCGTGTTCGTGATCGAGATTCCTTGCGCGGCCGGAATCCTCCCACCCACCGCGTAGTTGAACGTGAGCGCTTGAGGCGACACCGCCAGCACAGGCGGAGCCGGGGCCACCGTCAGCGTAACAGCGACCGATGCAGGGCTATTTGACGCGCCGGCCGCCGAGATTTGGACGCTGCCTGTGTACGTTCCCCCGCCCAGGCCGGTAGGAGAGACGAGCACGGAAAGCGTTGACGGTGCTGTGCCGGATGTCACCGCTACGGACAGCCACGTCGCGCTGGTGGTAGCGCTCCAGTTGAGCATACCGCCGCCGCTATTTGTGACCTGGATGGACTGCGCTGCCGGAATCGTCCCGCCCACCGTGTAGTTGAACGCAAGCGCTTGGGGCGAGATTGTCAGTACAGGCGGAGCCAGGGCCACCGTCAGTGTAACTGCGACCGATACAGGGCTGTTTGATGCGCCAGTTGCCGAGATTTGGACGCTGCCCGTGTATGTTCCCGCGCCAATACCCGTAGGCGAAACGAGCACAGAAAGCGTTGACGGTGCTGTGCCGGATGCCGCCGCTACTGACAGCCACGTCGCGCTGGTAGTAGCACTCCAGTTGAGCGCCCCGCCGCCGCTATTGGTGATCTGAATGGACTGCGCTGCCGGAACCGTCCCGCCCACCGTGTAGGCGAATTGCAGACTTGTGGGCGCAACCGCAACGGAGGAGGCCGGGGCCGCCATGAAGGTAAGTGCGTCAGACCCGGATGCAATCTGGACAACAACCTCCGCGATACCGTTATAGGTCGCTGGAAGGAACGCCGTAATCGTCTGATCGCTCCAGGAGGAAACCGACAAGGGCGACGGGCCAGGATAAGCCAGGACCTGACACGTAGAGCACTGGGACCCGAAGCCGACGCCGCTGATGGTTATACCGCCGCCAGATTTGACGACCCACCCCGGTGCATTCGGCAGGAGGGGCACGACCGACAAAATCACGGGGCTGAACTTGCAGCGGAACGCCGAAAAGTAGCCGCCAGACGCCGTGAATGGCCCGCAGGTGGTGGTCTGGTTCGCGGTGCTGATGGCCGAGAAGGTAGCCGATCCGCTGATGAATTCGTTATAGAAAATCGTGTCCAGCCAGCCGCTCCCGAAGGGAACCGTGCCCCAGGTCACGCTGCTGAACGGCGTGTACTGCGTACCCGCCGCATTCTCCAGCGCAAAATACGCTCCGCCATACTGCGTCTGGTTCGGGTACCCGACGGACTGCCAGGCCGTCGTATTGGCCAGAAAGGAGAGGATGATCACGCCTGTTTCCGGCGCTTCATCCACATCCGCAATGCCCTTGCCGGTACAGTCGATGAATGCCCCCGCGGCCGATGCGGAGTCGATATGGCAATACGGCAATATTCTGGTCCGGGACGGGTCGCGGGCGAAGTTGAGCGAGGCGCTTGTGAACGACACGACGCCGTCAGTCGCGTTGTTCAATTGCGTCAACGAGAAGATGCTCGACTTCCAGTAACCGGCGTTGCCGATGATGGCAAGCGCGTCAACGCCCCGCAGGTCGTCGCCGCGCTGGTTCCAGGTTCCGAGGGTCCATAAGAAGCCGCTGCCCGGAACCATCTCGGCAGCCTGAGTCCCGCTCGCAAAGGCATCCGAATAATTCGCCGCAAGGAACGAGCCAAAGTTCGGCGTGGCGATCTCGATGAACTTCCGCACTCTCGGATTGAGGACCGGAGACAGGCCGTCGTTCGCCTGCAGGCCGGCCAGGTAGGAACGGACGATGAGGCCGCCCATGCTGTGGCTGACCAGATCGACCTGGGGAACCAAAGCGCCGCCGGCATACTCGATCATATTGAGAAACTGCCCCAGCGTCACGCCCAGTTCCTCGATGGTGCTGCCGTTAACGGACTGCTCGACGCAATTGTCGAAGAAGTAGACTTGAGGCGCGACCAGTTGCGACGCGAGGCTGCCGAAGGTTGCAACCGACCCTGTCGGCGAAATTGGGCACGTGCTTGGCGGCAAGACCGAGAATTGCCAGCCGTTCAACAGCACGACCGGAGGCGTCGAGCCGCCTGTCGGCACAGGGGGCAAAGCTTCCACCGTGACGTTGGCCGCCGCCGCCCGCTCCTCCCCGGATTCGTCGACAGCCGATAATGTAACGGCGTACTCGCCCGCCTTCATCGTCAGCGAAGCGCCCAGGAGGATATCACCCCCTCTCATGCTGGGCCCGAGAACGAGCCCTTTTCCTTCCGCGCCGCCAATCGTGACGGTCAGGTACTTCGCTTTCCGGAGGAAATCAAGCGTCTCAGGTGGCGCGTCGATCTTGGCCGGTTCGCCCGCTCGCAGCCGATATCGAGTCTGAAAAACCGTAAGCGGCCGGACGGTGTTCCCGCGGCCTTCCGATCCCGCCGTAGCGGAGTCAGCTTGCCCCAGGAGCCAACCCGGCAGAAGGCCCAGAACCAGCCAGAATAGCCGGAATGAACGGCACATTCTCTTGACCTCCGATTTGAGATGGAGCCCCAGTTGGAATTAGGCCATGCGGCAACAGTCTGCTCGTGAACACGCGGGGTTCCCATCCGAGATACCGCATGATGCGGGCCACGTGGCCCATGGTAGGCTTGAGCCAAAACCTGTTCCGCGTCGCCATATCTCCAGAAGACTCCGCAACCAGATCAGTTTGAATGAAATTCGGAATATTCTCCGTGGGAATATCCTCCGGTAGCGTAGCAGCATTGATTCATTGGCGCAAGCACGTCGCAATCATCGACGCAAGCAGATTCAGCCGAAGGCCGGCCCGGAGAAAGCGTTCGGACAGGCCCTTCGAGAGACTCGCAAAAGCAAGAAGATTTCTCAGGAACAGTTGGCGCTGGAAAGCGGGTTTGACCGGACCTACATCAGCCTCATCGAGCGCGGGATCAACAGCCCAACAGTTCGCGCCGTGGTACGAATCGCGGTGACGCTGAAGGTACCGCCGTCGAAGATTATCCGCCGCATGGAAGAACTGCTGAGCGTTTGAACCCGCCCCCGCCGCGCCTCGGGAACAACTGAGTCGCCCGCTGCCAACGACACGCGTTCGCTCTTGACGGTGTCTCAGAACGGTACAGCATCGCGGCGCGAACGCTTGATGTCTGCGATTCGCTGCGCGTACTCGATTCGCTTTGATTTCGGCGTGGCATGGATAATCGCCCCACCTTCGTCGCGGCTTTTCCGAGTATGATGGGTCACCGCCCACATATACTGGCCGAATGTGGGAACGCCGGATGACGGATTGTACTGCCGAGTCCGCACGCCAGCACCGATGCGCTTGAAGGCGTGCGCGAGCCTGGCGTTGCAGGATCTGCACCCGTACGCGAGATTTTCCGGCTCTCCGTGGGACTCGTCGCCGTCCAGGTGCATCACGTCCAGGCGGCCCCGCGCGCCGCAAAGTACACAACGCCTGGGACCGCGAATCGCGTTTTGCGCGCGGTATCGCTTGGCCCGGTCGGTAATGCGGCTAACGGGCTTGCGGTCGGGACAATTCACCGCGGACGGCGCGACTATTCCCCCCCGTTGTCGTCTTCCAAATCCTCGTCTCCGTCCGGGTTAAGCGCGTCCAGTGCGTCAACCACGGCTTGGGCCAAGTCTTCACGGCTGGAGGTCACGTCGTTTACCGCGTCCAACACATCGCGGGCGGAATCGATGCAGTCCTGTAGGTCGTCGATCTCGTCTTGCAGGTCGGCGTTGATCGACGCCTGATTGTTCTTTGCCATCTGCTTTTGCCTTTCGTGAGCATTATGAGGCGAACACTTCAGGACAATGGCGGGTGTGGCAATGTCCGCCGGACAATCACGAATTCTAACGTCCGGGTTCGGGCTCTGCTTGCAGCGTTGGCGTGGCGCCCAGCAGTCTCGTTTTTTGCCGGCCTGCCTGCTCTTGCAGCCGGCGGGCGCGCTTCCTGAGACCGTCCAGAAGTCTGTTTTCTTCGGCGGCACGATGATACTGGTTCATCCGGCCGTGGCCGGGTATGTGCCTTCGATACAGCTTCAGACCGCGTACGCCACGCTGGTAATCCTGCCAGGCGGAATCGATGTTGGGGTTCTTTCGGCCGGGCTTTCTTTTCGGAACGATCGCCTGGCGAACGCGGGTAACGACCTGCAACCGGGCTGAGCGCGTGAGATGTTCGCGGTCCACAGTTTCGCGCAGCGTGTCGATGGCGCAGGCGATTGGTTCGGGCATCCACGGGTTGGTTGCGCCGGATTCGTTGCTGGGCGTCATGGTGTCGGCTAATGGCACTTTCGCCCGCTCCGTTCTCTGTGGCTGCCGTTCGATACAGTCGCCGCCACAAACAGCACTCCGATTCCCGCCCAGAGTATGAGCCGCTCCGGCCGGGTGGCTGCAATCGTATCCGCTACTGAACGGATCGCCACATCCAGCAGGGTGGCCCACTTAACCGCGTCGGCTTCCTGGGAACTCGTGTACACCGTCTCGCCGTCCGGCAGCATCACGGGGATGAGATTGATCGTCAATGGTTCTGAACGCGCCACACGGCCCGCTTGATCGAGACGGGCGCGAATCGTCGCCCATTTCTCAGCGCCCCGCTTCCATCTCTTCCGGCTCGGCTTCGTCCGCTGGCTCCTCATCTTCGGGCTCCTGGTAAGCGACGAATTCCTCAATAAACTCCGGCACTCGCGCCTGAAGTGGGCCTAACTGCTGCCAAAGAGGGTGCGATTGCAGGAATGTCAGCAGCGTTTCCTTGCCGAACGCTGCGACCTGCTGATAGCGCAGTGGACCGAAGAGCATAACCACGCTGTCGGCCAAATCAGCGCCCGTCCTTCCAGGTTGCGCGATGGCATTGAAAACCAATGGAGCCATATTCGCAGCCATCTCGGCAAAGTCTTGGCCGGGAGCCTGTGCAGTAGGCTGCTGCTGAGGCTGTCCGCCTACGGGTGGGGCTCCTGCGGGCGCGGGTACCGGTGCGACCACGGGTGAGACCTGCGGACCCTGCTGCGGCCGGCCATTCTTGGCCAGCATCATTTGGGCCACGGCGGGGACAAGAGGGGCCAGCGCGCTAATGAGGCTGGGCAACACCGGCTGAAAGAACTCCTGCCACGATCCCATCTGGGACTCGCCGGACGCGCCCGAAGCCACGGGCTGGGGCCTCAGTTTCTCCACCAGGTTGACCGCCTTCTCGACGTAATCCAACGGGTCTTGCTGCGCTTCACGGTTCGCCGGGTTGAGTTTCTCCGTAATCGCCAGGACTTTTTCGATCAGCGCGAGACCGTCCGGCGGCTGTTGCGATGGCAGTAGCGACTTAAGCTCTCGGAGCAGCGCTGCCATTTTCGTCGGGTCGTTGCTCTCTCTTTCCTTCCCGGTCTGATCGAGTGCCCATTGGACCAATGAGCCGGTGAGGTTGGATTGCGCCGAGTCCGCCGCTGAACCTTTCTCGCGTTGTTCGAGGGCCTTGTTGAGCAATTTGGAAAGCTCCTGCACGGCGGTGGAGTCGGCCGCGGATGAAGAGGGCGGGGCGGCCGCCGCCGCTGGCTCCTTTGGCGCCCACACCTTGAAATACGTTTCGTTGCGCGGGTCGGTGCGGACAACCTCATCCGGGGAGACCTTTGGCGGAAACGCTGGATTGTGGAGAGCAACGGTCTTGGAAGCGATTGTCTCGCCGCGCTGATTGTTGAGCCTCAAGTAGTACTTTCCGCTCCCGAAGTTCCGCATGAGGTAATCCTCATCGAACGGCTCCGTCACCTTGCACAAAAAGTGCTCGTTGTCCTTCTTGTCGATCACTGGCAGCACTCGGTAGACGTACACCTTGAAGCCGGTCTGCCATCCTTCAACCGGAATCTGCTGAAGCTGCTGGAAGAAATCAGACTCTTCCTTCTCCTGCTCATTCGCGGCCGACTGGTCGGCCGCATTTGAGACCCGCGTTGCATCATTCACTTCACGTCTTTTTCGCATCGGTCATACTCCGCGCCGTTATAGTCCTAGGAATAGTTCTATTCGGCGGCGCCAACATTGGGCGCATCACAACATTCTCATGACTTCACGTTTTTGACAATCCCTGCCAAAACCTGTTCCTTTTGGCACACTGGCTGGCGTCACCCGAGAGCCTTTCGATTCAAGCTCCCTCATAAATCCTCCGCTACGGGGTTTTGGCACGCCTCTCTTGCCGCTCTGCCTGCTTCGAAGGCTCGTCGCACCGTGCCGACGCCTGCGCCCAGCCTGCGGGCAATCTCGCGCCAAGAAAGGCCGCTTGTTCTAAGCTCAGAAACTCGGTCGCGGTCTAGTATCGCCCTCGGCCGCCCGATGGCCAGACCCGACCGCGTACCCCGCTGGCGTGCGTACTCCAAGCCGGCGGCCACCCGCTCCCCAACGGGTTTCATACGCTGCCCGCCATCCGCCGGCCAGTGTGCCCGAGAATGTGCCCGGTGTGCCTGAAAATGTGCCCGTCGCGGGGCGGGATGTGGGTACGAGAATAGCTGCTAACTCCGTGATTTCGCAGTGATGAGCGACTCGGCGCGGTTCGGCGCGGTCCGCCGCTCTGCTTTGTGGTTCCAGTGGCCGAGGGTTCGAATCCCTCCACCCACCCCATAAAATCGAACAATCATACGGTGCGAATTCCGGGCTGTTCGCGAAAGCTCATCCTGCCAATGCACCCTTCTTCAAATTGAGTCTATGCCGTAACGCTTCCGCAACATTCGTTCGCTAGACTACAGCATTGGCTAGGTATGCACAGAGTCCTGGACACGGCGTTCTCAATCATCTTGTTTGCGATTTTGGTTTTCCCAGCGATCGGGCAGTCGCAGCAAGATCCACTGATCGGCCGATGGCGTTCCACCGAAGTCTCGCCCACCGGTGTAAGCGCCGTCTTCGAGTTCCACGGCGATAGCCAGTTGGATTCATACTCGGCCGCGATATCGGAAGAGAAATACCAGTTGATCGGAACCGATACGATCCTGCTTTTCTCCAGGAATGGGCGGGAGAAGCAGGAAGTCGAGTGGGACAGCCAGGATCGGGCGCGAATCGAGGATGAAGCGGCCGGCAAGTCCATCGAATTAACTCGACTCGGCAAGATACCCGATACCAAGAATCCCTTGACCGGTGAGTGGAGTACCACGCGCGAATGGAATGGCGCCAAATATCCCGCCCGCGTTCGGTTCTTTCCCGATGGAAAAGCTGTCTGGATTACCACCTTGCGGACTGAGCATGGGCGCTACTCTATACACAGCAACGGCATTCGGCTGGAAGTCGCCGGCCGCCCGGTGTTGGAAGGCAGTTTTACCGTTTCGGAAAGCCGCTTGACCCTCCCGAATCCCAAGGGTAATGGATCGTACAGCTTTGACCGCTTCTGAAACCTAGTTCTCATCGAAGTGTCAATACTCCGACACTTGCGGCTGATAGGCTGTCAGTTCCGTACTTCAAATCACTGCGGTTCACAGGAGCAAAAGATGGAAAGAGAAAGGCTACGAGTGTTGCCAATTGGGATTTCCATGCTGTTGGTCTTGCAGCCATTCAGCTTGGGATTGGCTCAGGAGAAAGTCACTGTTCCCGCCAAGGACGCTGCCCGTGCGCACTTCCTCGAAGCTCACCGGCAAGCGGCGAACGAGGCACGTCTGCGCCGGGAACTCCGGCCAGATCCCGTGGTCAGCCCTGAGGACCTGGTGAGCCTGATTCAACAGAACATCAAGTACGTTTTCGTGATCTATCAGGAAAACCGGTCGTTCGATTCCTATTTTGGCACCTTCCCCGGCGCCAACGGGCTGTACAGCCAGGCAGCTTCGGCGACTCCGGGCTTTGCGCAAACAATCGTGAATACGGACGGAACCACGGGCACGGTTTCGCCATTTCTGATTGGTCCCACGCAGTATGCCGCCGACACGGACGATGTGGACCACTCGCACACGCGGACCGTCGCAAAGATGGACATCCAAAACGGCGTGGCTCTGATGGATCAGTTCGCGGCCAACGAGGAGCTGAAATACTACACTCCGCCCGCCAACCCCTCGCTCCAGGCCAAGCAGATGGGCGAATTGACGATGGCACACGAGGATTGCGACACGGTTCCCCTGCTGTGGGCGTATGCCGACCGGTTTGCTCTCTACGACAACATCTTCGAATCGATGACCGGACCGTCCACGCCGGGCAATCTCAGCATTATTGGAGCGCAAGCTGGCCAAACGCAGTGGGCATTGCACCCCACTAACACAACGGCCACTGTGCCGCTGCTGGTCGATGACGATCCGTTCTGGGGATCGCCTTCGGACAAGTCGACCAGTCCTCTCCCGGTGAATCCTACCGATTATCCGGGATACGTTACGGCTTCGAACCTGACGTTTGCAACGCTTCCGCTTTCCATGCTGCTCAGTTCCGCGGGAACGGTTACCGCGACTGACCCGACCGCCGCCACGGACCTGGTGGACGTGCCCGATGACGTGGCATTCCTCAGCAAGCTGTCGCAACCGGCAGTCGCCTTCGGCTGGTACCAGGAGGGATTCGACAAGGAGGACACCGATACGGCCGGGCCGGTGACCGCGAACGGATCGCACGCATCCTACGTCACCCACCACAACGGTCCGCAGTACTTCGGCTATGTGGCGAACACTCCCGCGATCCGGTCGGAACTGCATGGACTGGGCGATTTCTTCACGGCTATTTCGAACACCAGCCTGCCGAAATCCGGCGGCGTGTTCTTCGTGAAGGGCGGCTATACCAACACATTGGGGATTACCCCCGCCGATCCCGACGCAACGGTCCAGAAGAACTTCCTGGGCGACGACGACCATCCGGCCTATTCAGACGCGCAGATCAGCGAGGCCATGGTGGCCACCACAGTCAACGCTATTGCCAACAGCCCTTATTGGGCGCAGAGCGCGATCATCATCACCTGGGACGATGCCGAGGGCGATTATGACCATGTCCAGCCGCCGATCGTTAACTTTGGGCCCGACAAAACGGCGCTCAGTTTTGGGCCGCGCGTGCCGCTGATTCTGATTTCTCCGTACGCCAAGCTTGGCTATATTTCCAGCGATCAGGGAAGCCAGGCGTCGGTGGTGAAGTTCGTCGACACGGTATTTGGTCTACCGCCGCTGGCAACACTGCCCGACGAATTGCTGGGCCGCTATCTTGGCCTCGCCCTACTCGGTCAGCAGGACCTAGGGCCGCAGGACGCGATCACGCCTGGAATTTCGGATCTGACGGACGCATTCAGCGTTTCGCGCTTGATGGGGCTATCGGTCCCGTTGGCGCCGGACTACGCCATAGTGGCCCCGAGCTACGTGACGAGGATTCCGCAAGTCACTGGCCTCGGCTGCTCGGACCTGGGTATCCTCACCACGGACCGCCAGTTGGGCATACCCAACAACATACCGGCGGACTTCAATCCGCGTCCCAAGACAAACCCGACGCCGGCAGGTAGTTTGTAGACGCGCCTTTCGACGGGCCCTCATACCGTGCCACAGTCGAAACTGTGGCACGGTTTTTTTCGGTCGGGGGAGCCGCCGATTGCCTGTTGTCCCACGGGCAGCTCGGCCGCTTCGAACCAGATTCGTAACTAATTGTTCATCCTCGCTGCAACGAAAAGATGGGAAACTCGATAATACCCATGAGACGCTCTTGGCAACTCGTACCGTTCCTTCTGTTCCTTACTCTCCAGCCGTTGGGGCAGATCGCCCTGCGAGCACAGGTGGACCGCACGGCCATCACGGGGACCGTTACCGACCAGCAGGGCAATCGCGTCCCGCAATCCAGTGTGCGCGCCACCGAGAGCGCGACTGGCTTTCGGCGGGAGACGTTGACATCGTCACAGGGCACCTATGAGCTATCGGGTCTTCCGCCCGGCGTTTACTCCGTCCAGTTTCTCAAGACCGGCTTCTCGGTTCTGACCGCGGAGGGAGTGGAGCAATTGGTCGGGCAAACCAGGACGTTGAACGTCCGGCTGGAGCTGGCGCACGAGAAACAACAGACCACCGTGATAGAACCCCTGGTGGATCTCGACAAGGTGGACGCGACGATGGGCGCCGCCATCGAGCGCGAGCAGGTAAGCGACTTGCCGATCAACGGGAGGAACTGGGCGACGCTGACCGCGCTCGCGCCCGGCGCTATCGACAATGGCGCCGGCGATCAACGAACCATTCGTTTCGCGGGGCACGGACTGGATGACAACAATCTGACGCTCGACGGCGTCGACGCGACCGCTGTTTACAATCAGGAGCAGCGGGAGTACATGCGACTGAACATTCCTCTCGATTCCATCGACCAATTCCAGGTGCAGTCGCAGAATTTCGGCGCGGATACGCAGAGCGGTACCGCGGGCGGCCAGGTGTCCGTCGTTTCACCGTCCGGCACGAACGCCTTTCACGGGCAGCTTTTCGATTATTTCCGCAATAACGCTCTGGACGCGCGCTCGCCATTTGACGCAGCTTCTCCCGACCCGTTTCTGCTGAATCAGTTCGGGGCGGCGTTTGGCGGGCCCATCGCGCACGACAAGACTTTCTTTTATGTCAACTATGAGGGCTTGCGGCAGAGACTGGATGGAACGCAAATTGGGCTGGTGCCGAGCCCGGCCTTCGCGGCGCAAGCCCAAGCCGCCTCTCCCGTGCTGACTTCGATCCTGAACGCTTACCCCGCCGGCACTTCGCCGACGGCCAACTCCAACGTGTGGCAGTACAAAGCGCCGGGCAGACAAGTCGACAACGAAGATTCGGGGATGATCCGGCTCGATCACTATTTTTCCGATCGCACAACCGCATTTGTCCGCTTTAATGCGGATGAGGCGGTCGAGTCGATCCCCAGCGGCCAACTTATCGTCAAGACGCTGTACGACACCAAATTCAACAACGGAGTCGTGGAGCTCTCGCATGTGTTCACCCCGTCACTGATCAACGAGTTAAGGCTCGGTGTAAATCAAACGATCTACCACACGGCCAGTATTTCGCCGGTTCCGTTCGGAGTCGCCGTGTCCGGATTCAGCTCACTCGCTGGATCTTCGACTACCGATTATCCGTCGAAAACCTTCGACTTCATAGACGACCTATCCTGGGCAAAAGGCAGACATATTATCAAGTTCGGTTTCGAAACACGATGGATTATGCTCAACCAGGGTACCTCGCAAAGCGGTACGTTGACCTACACTTCGACGGCCAATTTCCTGGACAACAGCATGGGCTCTGCCTCCTACACCGCAATTCTTCCCCTGGTACGGCAGCGCAAGACCCAGTATTTTGGTTATGCGCAGGACGAATGGAAGGCGGCTCCCAACCTGACGATCACAGCCGGAATCCGCTACAACTTCTTCAACGCTCTGCATGCCCTGGGCAACGACGATGTTCCGTTCGATTTTGGCACTTGCGGCGGATACTGCCCTCGAACCGATGTCTTCTTTCATCCCAGATACGACGATTTCGACCCGCGTCTGGGCATCGCGTGGTCGCACGGCGACACGGTTCTACGCGCGGGAGCCGGCATTTACCACACGGACGGTCAGGAAGACGACCAGAACCTTCCGATCTCGAATACCGTCGACCGCTACACCTTCGGCAACACCGCGTTCCCCACTCTTTCCTATCCTTTGACGCCTTTCCTTCAGTACGCCGAAGCCGGCGGGCTGGGCGTGGTATCCCCGCGCGATCTGGATCGCAACCGGAAAGACGACTACGTGGCGGCCTGGACCGCGTCGGTTCAGCGAAAACTGCCATGGAAAATCCTGGGAACCGCCAGCTATCTTGGAAACAAAGGAACCGATGTTCTCACCACGACTTACACAAACCTGGTCGATCCGCGGACAGGCGTTGCGCCGTACCCGGCATTTGGTCCGGTTTCGTGGCGCGGCGACGTTGGGAATAGCACGTTTCATGCGTTCCAACTAAACGTTCGCAGAGCTTTTCAGAACGGGCTGCTTTTCTCGGCGAATTACATGTGGTCTCATTCGATCAACGACGGGAGCATTGGCGGCGGGGAATCCGACACACCCCAGGATTCCTTCTGCCGATCATGCGGCAAGGGGAGCAGCGACGACGACGTTCGCCAGTTGTTCAATCTCTCCGCCGTTTACCAGTTGCCATTCGGAGCCGGCCGGCACTATCTGAGCACTCCGGGTACCGCACGGACGGTGTTAGGCGGCTGGACGCTGAGTGCGATTGGAACTTCGCAAACCGGCCTGCCTTTCAACATCACCGTCGATCGTTCGAATGCGTCCGTACCGGGCGACTACGCGATCAGCGGGAACGAACGGCCGAATTATGTGTACGGCGTCTCGCTCACGCCGCCAGACGGATCCAGTCCGGAAGAATGGGTCAACCCCGCCGCGTTCTCCGTGCCCGTCTCCGGGACGTTTGGTAATCTGGGCCACAACGCTTTTCGCGCTCCTGGCATAGCGGAGGTGGAACTCGCACTGGCGAAGGATGTCTCCCTTGGCGAACGCATGAAAGTGCGCTTTCGCGCCGATGCATTCAATATTCTCAATCGCGCTCAGTATGGCGCTCCGAATGCGGACACATCTCAGACCAACTTCGGCGCCATCACCACCACGATTAGCAACTATGCGACGGGCCGAGGCACGCCGCGCGAGTTTCAGCTCTCGGCGAAGATGTCGTTTTAAGTCTCGTCCTCGTCTTCAGCAGGCCGGTTAGAAAGTCGATTCGAGCTCTCAAGCCTTCCGACAAATGCGCATCTGCCACCGGCCCGCCCAGTGGCCCTATTGGGCTAGCAACTCCCGCACCGGTTGGCGGGTTAGAACGGTATAATCCGAAGCAAGTGGGCCAGCCGCAGCGCTCCCACTCCCAACGAGTCCGCGCCGCCGGGTTTCTCGCGGAAGGAGAGTTTCATGCGCGCTTGGCCTTTTTTCCCGCTCATCGCCGTGCTGGCCGCGCAAGCCCAGACCAGTGAGGTGACCACCCGCGAAGAGACGCCCACCTTTCAATCGAGCGTGAACCTGGTACGGGTTCCGGTAGTGGTCCGCGACAAGCAGGGACAGGCCGTCGGCAGCCTCCGCAAGGAAGATTTTCATCTCACCGATCGCGGTAAGCCGCAGGAGATTACCCAGTTCACCATCGAGGGCAGCGCCGTCCCCAAACCAGCGGCAAAGCCGTCCACCCCGGAGGAAGTCCCGTGGGCGCCGGCCACCGGGGGCTCCAAGCTGGTGGCGCCCACCCGCTTCGTCGCGTTTGTCTTCGATGACGTTCATCTCAAGAACGAGGACCTGATGAACGCCCGCGTGGCCGCGCTGAAGCACATCGAACAGGGGATACCGCCGCAGGAACGCGTGGCTTTGCTCACGCTTTCCGGCAGCGTGACGCTTGAATTCACCGATGACGCGGCGAAATTCCGCGAGACCCTGATGAAGGTGGCGCCGGTGCCGCCCCGCGTGCACTTTCCGCCGGCCAGCTTCTACGTGGCGGACACGTGGGAGAACCGCGAAAACGAGGACCCCCGTTCGCTGGTGTTGGCGATGCAGACCCAGGTTACGATCGATTGCCTCCACCTGCAAACCAGCGGCGGCGCTCCAGCCCAGGCGGCGGGCGGGACACAGGGGCAAGCGGCGAGCATCGCCCAGGACACTCTCCGTGAAGTTGCCAATGAGGGCATGAGCGACGCCAAGAATGCCTTCCGCATCCTCAACAATATTGTGCGGCTGCTCGGTTCCATGCCCGGCGACCGGACCATGATTCTGGTCTCGCCCGGCATGTACCTTTCCGACGAACTGCAGAAGGAGCTTGGCGAAGCCATCGACCGGGCCACCCGCCTGGGCGTCGTCATCAATACGCTCGATGCGCGCGGCGTTTACACCATCGACCCGACCGCCGACATTCCCAACTGCCGTTTGACAAGCCCCCAGACCGAGCAGGACTTCGCCAAATACGATCACGAAGCGATTACCGCCCAGGGGTTGGTCCTGGGCAACCTGGCCTATTCGACTGGCGGCACCGCCCTCGCCCAAAACGACTTCGTGTCCGAGTTTAACCGCCTGGCCAGCCCGCCCGAGTACGTCTATTATTTGGGCTTCTATCCCAAGGACCTCAAACCAGACGGGAAGTTCCATGAGATCAAGGTGGCGCTGGCGAACGGCAAGGGACTGTCCCTGCAAGCCCGCAAGGGGTACTGGGCGCCATCCCACCTGGAGGATGCCGCCGCGACCGCTACGCGGGAAATCGGGGAAGCCGTTTTTGCCCGCGATGAACTGCGCGACGTGCCGATCGATATTCACACCCAGTTCTACAAGACCAGCGCCGACGACGCCAAGGTGAAAGTCACCGCCCACCTCGACATCCGGCAGCTTGCTTTGCGCAAGCTGAGCGACGACCGGAACCACAACGACATCACCCTGGTCTGTGCCCTCTTCGACCGCAACGGCAACTACGTCAAAGGCACCCAGAAGGTGGTGGAGCTGCGGTTGAAGGACGAGAATATCGAGCGGCGGCGCTCGCTCGGCATCACGGTGAACAGCGACCTCGACGTCAAGAGTGGCGCCTACATGATTCGCGTCGTCGCGCGCGATGCCGAAGGCAACCAGATGGCTGCCACCAACGGAGTAGTGGAGATCCCATGAAAATCGTAGAAAGCGACCTTTCGCAATATTTCAGCCGCGCGCTGTACGCGGCCGCGCTATGGTTCCTGTTTGTCCCGCTGCTGGCGCAGACCGGAGGGTCCCCCGCTCCGGGTGGGTCGAACCTGCAACTCAAAGCCGAAGCGCGCCTGGTGCTGGTGGACGCGGTGGTGACCGGCAAGAAGGACGAGCCCGTCAACGGCCTGACCGCGAAGGATTTTCGCATCCTCGAGGATGGCAAGGAGCAGACCATCGTCGGATTTCAGACGCATACCGGGCCAGCGACGCCGGGAATCAGCCAGCAGCAGCATTTCCTTCTCTTGTTCGATGGGCGGCCCAACCGCTGGGAGTCGGCCGACGATCAGAAATGGATCCAGCAGGCCGCCGCCAGGTTTGTCGCCGATAATGCCGGGCCCAACCGGCTGATGTCGGTCGCCTACTACACGCCGGGATGCATGACCATTTCCACCCCATTCACCACCGACGTGGGCCAGCTTCAGAAGTCGCTAGGCGTGTGGCCCAGTGTCTCTCGCTGCGGCCACGTCCCCGATCCATATGGCGATGTGCGGGCGCGCAGCTACTCGCAACTGGCGAAGGACCTGGCGCAGGTGCCCGGCCACAAAGTGGTGGCGCTGTTCGCCGCTCATGTCCCCGCGCCGGCGAACGCCGCCAACCAAAAACCGCAGCAGCCCCCGCGCATCACGTCGCAGAAGAACCAGCGCCCCAGCCAGCGCTCTTCGGCGCTCGAGAGGAATCGAACGCTCAGCGATCCGAAGGGGATGCAGCTTGATTTTCGCAAATCGGATGTATCGGTCTATCCGGTGGAAGGGCAGGTGGGAGCCAAAACTCCGGCTTGGGCGCTCAGCCTGGCCGACGCCACCGGCGGCCACGAGCTCAACCGCGGCAATGATGTGGTGGCTGTTTTCAACATTCTGGCGCGCGAACAGGACGAATCCTACACGCTGGCTTACGTGCCAAAGGATTCGCCGGAAGGAAGCTGCCACCCGCTGAAGGTCACCGTCGACCGGTCCGACGTCAAAGTGCGCGGGCGCAATCTGTACTGCAACGTCCGCGAAGTGAGCCTGGCGTCGGCCAGCCCGCTGGAGAACGAGTTGGCGAATCTTCCGGCTTCGCACGCCAATACCGCCGCGTCGGCTTCGGCGCCCTTCTTTTACGAGGCCGGCGGCGCGGTGCGAGTCGACCTGACGGTTGAGATTCCTTCACCGGTCCTCGACCCCACCGAGGCGAACGGCAAGCTGCACGCCTCGATGGACGTGCTCGGCCTGGCCTACAACCTCGCCGGCGCGGTGGCGGCGCGGTTCAGCGATACGGTGCGATTCGATTTCGACAGCCGCCGGCAGTTCGACGATTTCGTCCAGCACCCGCTCCGCTATGAGCATCAACTGAGGATCGCTCCGGGCAACTACAGGTTCAAGCTGGTTTTCCGCACCGCCAAGGACCGCTTCGGCATCGTCGAAACTCCGCTGGCCATCGAGCCATTCGACGCCGGGCAACTCAGTTTGAGCGCGATCGCCCTCAGCCGCGACGTGCAACCGATCTCGCAAGACGCCGCGCAGGAGGAAATCGAGCAAGGGAAAAAGCCGCTGATTTTCCGCGGCAACCGGATCGCGGTGGCCGGCTCCGACGTCTTATCGAAAACTGGCGTCGCCGAAGCCTATTTCGAGATCTACGAGCCGCCCGCCGGGGAAGCCGAACCGCTCCAGTTGACCATGCATCTGCGCCTGCTTGATGCGCAGAGCGAAGAGCAAAAGTGGGACTCCGGCGATGTCGACTTGAGCGCTCTGGCCAAGTCGGGCAACCAGGTGATTCCGGTAGCGCTCCGATTGCCCGTGGCGACCCTACCTCCCGGAACCTATCACGCCGAGCTTACGGTCAAAGACTCCGCCGAGGGCGAAGCCGCCCGCAGCATCCAGTTTCGCTTGGAGTGAGTGGAGCAGGTCCCCGACCTGCTTCTTGCTACATGGAGCAGGTCCCCGACCTGCTTCTTCTGGGGCAGGCGGCCCGGTTTTCGGGTCCGAGCTTTCGCCTGCCCCTGGTGTCTCACCACTAAGATCTTCCCTCTTGTTTCTTGGCCAGCGGTGTTCAGCCTGCCGTTGGCAGGTCGGGGACCTGCCTGCCGTTGGCAGGTCGGGGACCTGCGTGCGGTTGGCAGGTCGGGGACCTGCCCCACTTTAGAACTTCAAGTGCAGCGCCACTTGCATGATGCGTGGGTCGGCCGTATTCGAGATCTGGCCGAAGCTCTGGTCGCCGATGTTCGTATCCGGATTGCTGAATTCCACGTTGTTAAAGACGTTGAACGCATCGACGCGAAATTCCAACTCCGACGCCTCACGGAGCCGGAATGCCTTGGCAATCGAAAGGTTGGCGTTGAATGCGCCGGGTCCGCGCAGCACGTTGCGGCCGAGGGTCCCGTAGGTGAACTGGCCCAGCAGGGTGGAGGGGTTTACCGTAGTAGCGGCATTGTTGAGCGCCACTTCGCGCGCGTTGGAAAAGCTGTTCGGCATGAACCAGTAATTGCCGCTCTGCGCGCCGGAGCCGTTGGTGGTGACATTGATGGTTCGGAAGGCCCCGGGGTCGAGATACTGGATCGCGGCGACCAGGTCGGAGCGCACAACCTGGATATCGCCGGCGCCGGACGGTCCGGGGCTGGAGATGGAGGACTCAGCCCCCGGGCTCGCCATCACATCCAGCGGGAAACCGGCGCGCCAGGTGACGATCGGGTAAAGAGTCCAGCCCCTGGTAAGCCAGCGCGAGTGCGTGGTCAGCTTCTCGAAAGGCAGCTCCCAGCCGCCCGAGAGCGAAAGGAACTGCCGGATATCGGCGTCCCCGGAGGACCAGAACTGGTTGTGGTTGGCGGCGGGCACGAAGTTATTGCGCTGCCGGTAGCCGGATTCGTTATCGAGCTCGTGAGACCAGGTATAGGCCAGGGTGAAAAACGTGTTGCCGAATCGCGAATCCGAAAGACGCTTGGTCAGGTTGGTCTGCAACGCGTTGTAGTTGGCGCGGCCGACATTCTGAAACTCGTTCATAAAGGTGTAATCGCCGTCAAGACCGGGTTGCAGGTCCAGAATGCGCGTGCTCGATCCTGGTATGAACGGATCGATATCCGTCAATCCGGTCAGCCCGTGCGTGATGTAGCCGATGTACCCCGCTTCCAGCGTCAGATTGTTGGCGAACTGTTGTTGAAGCGAGAGGTTGTACTGGTAAATGCGGGGCGTCTTCAGATTCGGATCCACGAAGAACGGATTGCCGCCGCCAATCGGCAGGTCTCCGGCATCGGCGAAATTCACCTGATGATCGACCGGTTTCGACGGGAACGGATTGGGTGCGCCGGCAGCGCCGAACGGATCGGATAGGATGCCGGGATCGGAAACGAACCCACCGGAGGGCGCGCTGAACGTCAGATACGCCGAACCGAAGAATGGCGCCTGCCCGTTGAACTGGAGGTTGTCCTCGGCCTTCAGAATGTCGTAGAAGATGCCGGCGCCGCCGCGCACGCTGGTCTTGGCGTTACCGAAGACGTCCCAGGCGAAACCCAGCCGCGGGGCGAAGTTGGTGCGGTCGGGCCAGTTGGAGCCGCGCGGAGCGCCCTTGTCGCCGGGGAACACCAGCCCCAAAGGAGCGTCCGGAAACACGGTCGACTGCAATCCGGGAATGAAGGAGAACGAGCGGCCCTGCGTATCGTACTTGGGCTGATTGTATTCGTAGCGCAAGCCGTAGTTCAGGGTGAGCCGTGGGGTGACTTTCCAGGCGTCCTGCGCGTAGCCGGCGAAAGAATGCGAGCGGATATTGGTGGGCGCGTTGGGATACTCCTGGAAGTCGTCGGGCAGTCCCATCAGAAAATCGGCCAGATCGTTGCCGGAACCAACCAGCGTCGAAGGACCATAAAAGTCGAACTCGCCGTTCAGGTAATAGCCGTAAATCATCGCGTCGCGATATGCGGAGAAAAGGAAGCCGAACTTCAGCGAATGGCTGGCACGGGTCCAGGAGAAGTCGTCGGTGAAGGTGAACGTGTTGTCCACGATGTTGGCCGGGCCGAAGGGATTGAAGCCGGCGAACTGGCCGCTGCCTTCGAGATTGATATTGGTGGGCCCGTCCACCAGGTCCGGGGTGATATTGATCCCCAGTTGCGACGGACCGGGTTGCGAGCCGATGGGATAGTTCTGCTTGGTGTTGTTGCGCTGCGCCGTGAACCGGGCCACGTTGATGGTGGAGGGTGAGAAGCTGTGCGTGTAACCCACGTTGCCCATGTACGCCGCGGTGTCGTCGGAAATCGGGAAACCGTTCACCGTGGTGGCGCCCGAAGAGCCGGAGAACGGAACCGTGTTCGGCGAATCCTGCGCCGCGAAGGTAGCGCTCAGCGTATCGCGCGAGCCGATGTTGTAATCGAGCTTGCCCATGTACTCGGAATGGTTGCTGATTGCCGCTGCCTCCGGAAATACATAACCGGCCGCGGCGGTGGGCAGCAGCCCGTTCTTGAAGTAGTTGAGAGCCACCGTGCTGATGCGGGTGGGATCGATAATGGCGTCGCCGGCCAGCGTGGGGCTGGGCTGGAAATACGGATTGGCCTGCAGGAAGCTCGCCACCGCGGGATCCGGCCCGCCGTTGACGGATTGCGAAAAGTTGCCCTGCGCCTCCAGCGGCGTGAACGTAGTGATCTTGCCGGCTTGCGAATTGGCGTTCTGCTTTTGGCCCTCATAGGCGAAGAAGAAGAACAGCTTGTTGCGGCCATCCACCACGTGCGGCACGTATATAGGGCCGCCCACCGTCCCGCCGTATTGGTTGCGTTTCAAGACCTGGCGTGGGACGCCCTGTTCGTTATTGAAGAACGTGTTGGCATCCAGGTCTTCATTGCGCAGATAGTCGAAAGCCGTGCCATGCACGGTGTTGGTCCCGCTCTTGATCACGATGCTTACGATGCCGCCTCCGCCGCGGCCGTATTCGGCCGCGTAGTTGCTTTGCAGCACACGGAATTCGGCCACCGCATCGGGATTGGGGTTGATCACGATGTCATTGTTGATGAGGTGGTTGTCGTTGCCGCCATCGAGCAGATACGTCACCGAATCGGAACGCCCGCCGCCAATGCTGTAGGATCCGGCCTGGCGGGACGCATCGCTATCTTTCGGCGTGACGCCGGTCTGCGTGGCCAGCAGATCGAGCGTGTTGCGCCCGTTCAGCGGCAATTCCGAAATCGCGACCCCACTGACCGTGGCGCCGATGGTCGAGTTCTCCGTTTCCACCGCGCTGGCCCCGCCTTCCACCGTCACCACATCTTTGACCGCGCCCACCGTCAGCGTGATGTCGATGCGCAGGGACTGGTTGATTTCGAGCGAGTTCTTGGCAGCCACCACGGTGCGCGAGAATCCGGTAGCTTCGGCCGCGACTTCGTACCGGCCGATCGGCAGTTCCAGGACCTGGTAGTAGCCCAGTTTGTCGGTGGACGTTTGGCGGGCAATCTGCGTGCCCGTATTGGTAACCGTCACCTTGGCGCCGGCCACCACGCCGCCGCTCGAATCGGAGACGATGCCGACAATCTTGCCGGAGGTATCCTGCGCAACCGCAGGGTACATGGCCAAAACCAGAATCGAGATCACGTATCGAAATTTGGAAGCTGCTGCGGATAATCGCATCTTTATACCTCTAGCTGTATTGATATGCGGAATTTGCCGGGGCGGAATCGCTCATTTGCTCATTTTCCAAAAGAGACCGCGGATCCAAGACAGGTCAACCGCGACAATCAGGCCGGGGAGATCGGGTACTCACACGGCGGCATGATTCCGGACGACGGCGTGGTCGCCTGCTGGCAATTCCAGAGTATAGTATCACGATTGCAACAGTTCGGTAGGGCATGTTTGGTTTGCCCAAAAGGTCCGAAGGGAAACCGCAATTTGCGTTAGAATCAGCCTGACGCGCTGGCGATCGTCCAGCTTCCTGGCGAGGCTTTGGCTGGCGCGCCGCCGGCAGAAACCATGGAATCAGCCACGCCCGGGCCCAACATCGCCGCTACGGCAATCGTACATCCCGCCGCGCGCATTCACCCGACCGCGGTGATCGGCGCGTATTCGATCGTCGAAGACGAAGTGGAGATCGGCCCTCATAACCGGCTGGACCCTTTCGCGACCGTCAAGCGCTACACGACGTTGGGCGAAGGCAATCACATATACTCCGGCGCGCAGCTTGGCACGGATCCCATGGACAAGAAGTTTCGCGAGGAGAATTCGAGCTACCTGCGGGTGGGCAATCACAACATATTGCGCGAGTACGTCAACATTTCGCGCGGCACCAAGCCCGGCGCGGTCACCGTGCTTGGCGACGACAACTACGTGATGAGCTCGGTGCATATCGCGCACGATTGCCAGCTCGGCAGCCACATCACCATCGGCCCCAGCACCAGCCTGGGCGGTTACGCGGAAATCGAGGATAGCGCGTTTCTTTCGGCCGGCGTCGGCGTGCACCAATTCTCCAAGGTGGGGCGGTTGTCGATGGTGGCGGCCAATACGCGGGTGGCGCAGGACGTCCCGCCGTACCTGTTGGTCTCGGAATTCGACTGCGCCGCGCACGGCTTGAACCTGGTGGGACTGCGCCGCAGCGGCGCTTCGCGCGAGACCGTAGCCGTGTTGAAACAGGCCTACCGTCTGCTGTATCGCTCGGGCCTCGCGCGCAAAGAGGCGCTCGATCGCATCGAAGCCCTGGCTACGCCGGAAGCGCTCCATTTTGTCGAGTTTATCCGGTCGTCGAAGCGCGGCATCTGCCGCGATCATCGGTACAGGAACGCGGCTTTAGCCGCCTCCAGCGAAGAGTAGTTCCGTCAGAGAAGTGGAAATCGCCGGCCAACCGTTCCGTTGAAAAACACGCCGTGCGGCGGGAAGAAAAGCCGAGATGACTCTCGGCTCAGCAGGCCTGACGGCCCGCGCCACGGTTTAGTGCCCGGCGGCAGTGACCGCAGGAAGAAAAGCCGAGATGACTCTCGGCGCAGCAGCCTGGACAGGCCGCGCCACGGGGCTCGTTGCATCCCTTGGGAGGACCGCAGGTCCATGATCGCCCCCGTCGGTCGCGGTTCCGAAAGCAATCGGAGCCGCGACCACAGGGAGCGGTCGTGCGGGGAATCGGCGCTGCTCGCTGTCAGTAACCAGCGGTCGCTACAGCAGCTACTCCACGAGCCCTAATTCCCGACCGTCATCACAGGCTTGTTGGATGCCTGGCCCGCGATGGTAATCTGCACGGGATAAGTGCCCTTGGCGAGTTGCGGCACCAAGAAGTTCACCTGATATTCTCCAACCGACTCAGGCGCCAGGCCGATGTAAATGACGTTGGCCGCGATGCCACCCACGGTCACTGAATAGGCTCCTGTTATGGGGGAGAGTCCGTCGGGCGCCGGAGCGCCGGTTACAAGTGGGCCAGCGGGATTGACGGGGCCTCCGGCGGTGAACCATGCCACCACTTCATCTCCGACATTGGCGGGCACCGTCGCGGAATTCACGCTGCCATTCGAATTCGTCACGTCGGCGCGATTGCTGCCGTAGACGCCGATCCCCGGCGTTCCCGTGGCCGGGACATAAACCGCCGCGGCATTGCTCGCCGCAGTCCCGTTTTGGACCACCACGGAGGCCACCGTGCCGCCCGGGATATCCCAGGGCATCTGTGCGTCGATCTGGGTGGCAGACACGTAGTACAACGGCACCGCCACTCCGTTCACCGTCACCTTGGTAGTAGCCAACGTGGTTGGAAGTGTACCGGGGGCCGCTACAACTTCCTTGGTGGCAAGATCGGTTCCATACAGCACAAAATCGCTTCCCGCCGTCGTCTCGTTCACGGCATAGCTGAAGACATTCCCGATGGATTCGGTCGGATTCAACAGCGCGGCATGTGCGGAGCCGTCGCGGATGAACAGCGGGTTGGCCAGGATCAGGTTGGCGCTGGCGCCGTAATTACCCGTGAGGACCATGTTCAGCGTGTTGGTGTTGCCGCCCGAATCGACCAGAGTGGCGGACGCCAGGCAGGCGGAGGTAACGGAGTACGTCCCGCTGGCCGTGATGGCGGTTTGGGTCGATCCGCCCGACGAATCCATGTAACTGGCGGTAACCTTGCCCTGGCCATCGAATTGAAACACGCCGGCTTCGTCGGCGGAGCCGGTCTGTGTGGCGCCGGACAAGGTCGATCCGCTGGCGCTGAAACTGTAAGCACCGGACAGCGTGGCCGTGGCGCAAGCCACCGGCGAAACGTTATTACCACTGCCGGTATAGATGTAGTTGGTGTCGGAGCCGGTCACGGCGAAATCATTGCCGCCGTCCCAGACCACCAGAGTATATGTCGCCGCGCTGCCAACCGCGAAGTTAATTGGGCCGTAGCAATTGGATGCAATGGCGTAGCTTCCGGAGGCACTGAACTGCTTGCCGGCAACCTGATTCGTGTTGACAATCCCGCTGAAGGTGACCACGCTCTTGCCATCGAAGGTAGCGGTGCCAACCGCCTGAAAGGTACCCGCGAAGGCTCCGGCAGCCGAAATCCCGCGGCCACTGAGAGTGAGCGAGTAGGTCCCATTCAGGGTCGCGGCGCTGCAACTCCCGCCGCCGATCTGGTTCTGCGCCACAGCGGGCGCCGCCAGCAGACAACCAAAGGAAAACAGGCAGACTGTGCGTGCGTGTTTCATGCTCGTCCTCCTATCGCAGCGGCGCTGGATTTCGGCTGCACGACCACCCCTAGCGCCGGTCCGTCTCCTTGCATCTGAGCCGCCGTGCTGGCTGCGGGCTGGCCGTAGGTGGCGTTGGCATTGCCGGTAACCAGGAACTTCGAACTCCGCGCCAATCCCACATAGGCGGCCCCGTTGGCCACCGAACTGTTGTAGATGCTAATGCTCATCGCGTAGGAGTTACCGCTCGCATCTGTCAGCGTGGCGGACCCCAGGCAGTTGGACGATATCGAATACGATCCGGTGAGGGTCAGTGCGGCAGCCGTTGCACCACTCACCGACATCGTAACGTTGACCGTCACCGCGCTCACCCCGTCGAACTGTAGCAATCCAGCCCCATTCTGGGCGCCGGTCACAGCCGTGCCGGTCAGGGCGAACCCGGTCCCGTGGAAGGTGTAGACGCCGGAGAACGTGCCTGCCGTGCAACCGGAGGGCTGCGTGTTGCCGGTGCCGGAGTAAGTGTAATT
Organism: Bryobacteraceae bacterium; assembly: GCA_049508735.1. Classification (GTDB taxonomy): domain Bacteria; phylum Acidobacteriota; class Terriglobia; order Bryobacterales; family Bryobacteraceae; genus Bog-375. The sequence goes on from JBELAO010000003.1 coordinate 126,157, forward strand.
AGCGTCGTTGCCGCTGAGCAGAAAATCGGTACCGGAGTTATAAATCGCCACATTCAATGTGGCGCTGCCTCCGGTGGCGATGTCGATGACACCGGCACAATTGGCTTGAACGCTGTAGGTGCCCGCCCAGGTCAGTGACGTTGCCACGGCTTGGCCGGTGTTTGCCGTCAGGTTGATGGTGACCGCGCTCAGCCCGTCAAACTTCGCCGAGCCGTTGGCTTGGGACACGCCGGTGAACGTCCCCGCAGCCGTCACCTGCCTCGACGTGATGGACACGGCATAAATGCCGCTCAAGGATCCGGAGTTGCAGGTCCCTCCTCCGATCGTGGTTTGCGCCAGCACTGGCGCTGCCGACAGGCAGACAATGGAAAACAGCGAAGCAGTACGTTGCTTCATTCGTTTGATTCCCTCCTCAAGATGGGTGGTGCGTGACTTCTGAATTATATCCGAGACTCGGGCGCCTTTGGCTGATTGACCGGTCCGCAATTCCAGAAACCCGGCGGCGCACGAAAAGTTGTGCACGGCTATCGCCGGCTCAGTTCCTCGAGCAGGCTGGAGATGCGCGGGCGATCCGGCACGCGGCGGCCGAAGCGGAGGGCGTAGTAGGTGGCCGTGAATTCGGCAGCCGCCGCGGCCAGTGGGCCAGCGGGAATCGAGGCGGCGAATTCGGCCGGCGTGAACCAAGGCGGCTTCTGGTAGCCGCGGCGTTCCAGGATGGCCAGCATGCGTCGATAAAGCAGAGTGGCATCGGCCGCGGTGGCGGGGTTACGGCGGGCGCGGCTGAAGCGCAGGCGGCGGCGAATAGCGCGGATCGAGCGCGCGCCGAACATGCGGAGGCCAGCGCCAAGCAGAATCGCCGCGGCCAGCCAAGGACCGAAGCGACGCAGCCAATTCGCGGCGCGCTGTTCCCAGGTGTTGCCGGTGTCCGAGAGGGAGTCGAACCAGCGGATGCCGGCCAGGCGCGCGGCTTCGTCAAACCGGTCGGCGAGGGCGCCCTGGCGGCTTGGATCGAAGTTGACCACCCAGCGGCTCCAGAAAGAGCGGGCGGCATCGAGATATAGCGCGAAGCCGGCGAGGGTGGTTGTCGAGGCGCGGTTGGGATCGGGCGGCGTGGGGTCGAAGGTGGTCCAGCCGCGGCCGGCCAGCCAGGCTTCCACCCAGGCGTGGGCATCCGAGGCGCGCATCAGCCACTCGCCCGTGAGCGGGTTGTAGACGCCGCTTTGGAAACCGGTGGCCAGACGCGCCGGCACGCCGAGCGTGCGCAGCATCACGGTCATGGCCGAAGCGAAGTATTCGCAGTGGCCGCGGCGGCGGACGAATAGAAAATTCGTCAGCGGGTCCGCGCTGGCGGGCGGCAACTCGAGCGTGTAGCCGTAGCCCGTGCGTAGTCTGGTTTCAATGGAACGCGCGATGGCGAGATCGCTCGAAGCGCCGGAGGCCCAACGGCGCGCCAGTTCCCGAATGCGCGGGTCGAGCGTTGCGGGCAACTGGAGGTCACGGGCGGCGTCATCGGGATCGAGCGCCGGAGCGGGATATGCGCGCGATGGCTCCGGCGGTTCTTCCAGGCGGCTGTAGGCCGAATAGCGGAAGTTCCCTGGCGGACGGCGCGCCAGGCGGGGCTGACCGCTCGAACCGCGGAACACAGCTTGATCGCGAAGATCCAGGCTCTCCGGCGTGCCGGCGAAGAATAGGGCGGTGGAATCGGCTGGTTCGAGTTCCACATCGTAGGAGATGTGCGCGCCGGGCTGGCGCTCCGGGGAGGGAACCAGCGCGAAGTGTCCGTCGGTGGCGGGCAGCAGGGGCGGCGCCAGCTCCGGATTGGTCCATTCTCTGCCGTCGAAGTTCGTCAGGACGTCCCCGCGCCATTTCAGACCAGGCACCGGCCGCGGGCTGAAAATGGTGATGTGCATAATGGGCCGCGAACTGCTTTTCAACTCGCCGATTTCGCGCAGCGTGACGCGGGATGAAAATCCCGCCAGATGGAAGCGGTGGATAGCCGGCCATCGCTGGGCTCGATCGATAGTGCGCGGCAGCAGGAAAAACAGGCCGGCCGTCAGCAACAGTATGCAGATTGTGGCTGAGCAGGCGAGCACCACCAGGCGGGGCGCCAGGCGGCGTGCGGGAACCTGTGCAGTAGCGCCTTCGAGCGAATGAAGGACCTCGGCGGCGGTGAGCGCGGCCACCGCGCAAGGCACGAAACATGCCAATGCCAGGAAAAAGCCAGGGCCGGTGGGATGGAGTGCCAGGGCCAGTAGCGCGGCGAAGCAGAGCAGGGCCACCCGGAAACCGTGTGGGGCAGGTCCCCGACCTGCCAAGTTGGTTTTCTCGATCAGCAGCGCGGCGGCAGCCAGGAAGTAAAGCAGCGGGACGGCTGTCGCCAGGAAACCGCGCGGACCCCAGGCTTCGATGAGAGAAAAACCGCACCAGGCGAGCGTGAGGGCGGCTACCGCGAACGGCGGCGGGGTCGGTCCGGCGCCGGCCAGTCGCGTCCCGCGCCACGCCAGAGCGATGGCAGTCAGAGCCAGCGTGGGCGCGTCCCACCATCCGCAAACCGCGGCAAAGACGGCGCCACCCGCGACCAGGGCCAGCAGCGAAACCTGGAAGAAGCGTTCGATGCTTGCCGCCGCGGTCGCGCCGGAACGCTTCATGCGGTTATTTTACCGCGGTCCGAAATGCGGCCTGGCGGGGTCGATAGGCGTTTACCGCTGGACCGTGAGCGCGTACTCGCGAAGCAATTCACCGGAGGATTTGTAGATGCGCACGAAATAACCGCCCGGAGCGAGCGCTTGCAGCGGCGCCGGCGCTCCAACCGCAAACTCCGCAACTCGGCGTCCCGAGCGATCCACCACTTCGCCGGCGAAGGGCCGCCCATCGCTTAAGCCGGTCAGATCGAGTTCGAGCAGCAGGCGGCGTCCGGCGGGCACTGGCCCCGGCGCGGCTCCACGCACTGCCGTCAACTCAACCGCAAAAGGGGGTGTCGCCAGATGGGAACGATGACTGGACCACACCACAGCGCAAACCACCATAATCGCCGCAACCAAAAAAGGAGCCAACCGGCCTGGCCATGACCCTCCCCGCGGGCGTATGGGAGTCACCTCGGCCGCTCGATCTTCCGCCTGCGCGGACCACTGAAGGCCCGCCTGTCGCATGGCTGCGACGTAGTTCTCCGTTGTCGTCAAACGGTCACGACAGATTTCACACCACAAAAGGTGCTCTTCCAGGGGGGCACACCGGACTTCGGTGAGACGGCCCAGACAATATAGTTCCAGCTCCTCGGCCTGCACATGGCCCGCTATTGGCGGCATATCTCCCGCCTCCTCGAAGTGGTAGGTGTAAGACTGATCGTATAATTCTCCAATAATTCACACGAAAAGTTAGTAGTGCCGAGTTAGTAGTGCCAGTTAGTAGTGCCAGAGGCAGTGTTACCGGAACCTGGCGGCAAAGCCTGTCCTCCGGGAAAGGCGCGCCTTGCCCAGTTCGCCGAAGCGCGCTTTGGCGCGGGACTTAATCAGGCGGAACTGGGTTTCCGTCAGGTCCATCTCATGGCAGATCTGTTCGGCAGGCTGTTCGTCGAGGTAGAAACGAATCAGCACCTCTCGATCGCGGCGGGCGATACTATTGAGGATGCGTAGAGCGACCTCGATGTTATCTCGGCGAATGGCCAGACGCTCGGGATCGGGGGAGTGATCGCGCAGCACGATGCCGTCTTCCAGGCTGGCTAAGCGGCGGCGTGCGTTCACATTGGCATCGATGCGAGCCGCCACCTGGCGGCGGACCACGGTCCGCACGTACCCCATCAGGCGCTCGGGCTCGCGCAGTTCTCCGCTTTGAATGGCCTGTGTGATGGTGAGGAAGACGTCGTGCACCCGATCGTCGAGATCCTGCGGGCCCAATTGCCGGCAGAGATAGAAGCGGATGCCCTTGGAAAACAGGCCATACAGCTCTTCCATTGCCGCCCGATCGCCGGCGCGGATACGTTCCACCAAAGGCGCCCAGTCGGGCTGGGCGAGGTCATGCGCCGCACTCTCCGGGACGGCGCTCATGGGCTGAACAGGGATCGTCAAAGCCGCAGCTTCATTCATTTCCCACCATAAAGTATGCTCCCCAGTAGCGCGGACGAGCCCGCCAACCGCCGGAGCGAATCATTTCGCGCTGGGCCGAGGCCAGCGCCAACGCCGGGTCGGGCGTCGCCTGTGATCGCAATTCTCGGTACAAAGCGGCGAACAGAGCGCCACTCTCGTCGGGCGTGTCCCAACGGCTGCCTGCCACGCTATGCGCGCCGGCGGTGAGCCAGGCGCGGGTGAGGCCGAGCAGCCCGGCCCCCGGCAATGCACGCCCGGCATCGGAGTGGCAGCCGCTCAGGACAACCAGCTCCGCCCGGGTCTTCCAATGGGCAATTTCCACGGGCGTCAACAGCTCGGCCCCGCCCCGGCCGTTCAGGCTCAACGCAATCAAGCCGTAAGCACCGCCACCGGCGCCGGAGCCAACCCCCTGCGGCGCCGAGGACTCCAGAAAGTGAGTTGCGAAGTGAATGATCTCGGGATCGCCGCCGAGCGCGGCGGCGAGTTCCGGGCGCGCTGCCCGGGTGCCTTCCAGCAGGGTGGATGGTCCGCCCCAGGCGCGGGAGCAGGAATCCAGCTCGCTCGCGCTGGCCGGCAGCCTGGGAAGCGCCATGCCGTCTCTGGCCGCGGCAACCACGCTGGGCCCCAGCCACGCCGCCCAACGGAAATGCACGGCGTTGGAGGAACGAAAGCGGGAATCGGCAGTATTGTAAATCGGGTCCCCAATGCCCAGGAACCGGCCGTTCGAGGATGCGCTGCCGCGCCGCGCCATGGCGTCCAGCCAATACCCCGCGCCAGGTGTGATTTGAATCGCGTGGCGCTCCACAATATAGGCCGACCGCCCTGCAACCCGCTCCATCAGCGCGGCAAAGGGAACGTCCGACAAGCTTTTATCGAGCGAGAGGATCCAGCGGCTTTTCTTGAGGAAACGCTGGGCCACGCCACCGAACAAACCGGCATAGAGGTCGGCGGCAGCGGCCTGGCCGTCAGGCTCGTCGTGGCGAATCGCCTCCAGGGCAGCGGCAGTCTTCCCCTGCAACTGCTCCTGCGGGGGCAGCCGGTAAAGGACGAGTCCAGCCCGGTCCACCGCCCACAGCCACGAGGCGGACTCACCCAGGCGAAAACTGAACAACACGGCATCGGAAGGCAGCGTGGCGGAAACCCGGGCCAGCAGGTCTTCGGGTGAAGGTTCGGGCGGGGCCGCGGTGGAAGCCTCGATGCGTGTTAGGTCGGCCCGGCAGTCTTCCACCCGGTCGCGGCGCTGGGCGTCGGGGAATTCGAGCGCGGCTGCTTCGGCGCGGCGCAACCGCTCGACGGCTTCCCAATAGGCGGGCGGTGGATCGCCGGCAGCCCCGCCGCCGGAAACCAAGGCGCGCAAGCTGGCGGCGCGGTTTTCTCCCGAGGCCCGAAACGTCATGGCTGTAAGGCGGGGATCGCGCGTCCGCTCGTACAGGCGATTGCCGACGTCGATGAACGCCGCGTAAACCTCATCGAGCTTGCTCTCCGCGCCGATGCGGGCGGCTTCGGCGCCGGGCGCCGACGCGCGAAAGGACCGGGCCAGGCGAAGCGCGTGGCCGAGATCGTCCAGTGCCTCCGGCATCCGTCCTTGCGCCTGGCGCACCAGGCCGCGCGCGTGATAGATCTTCCAGATGGGCATGATGGCGTTGGGCAGAGACGCCAATTCGACCGCGCGATCCAGCAGCGCCGATGCCGATACCAGATCTCCTTGCGCCAGCCGCAATCGCCCCAGGGCGTAGTAGGCGTCGCCCATCGGAAGGTGACGCAGTTTGCGAACCCGGTAAGCTTCGAGCAGCGCCAGTTCGGCGGACGCATAGTCCCGATGCAGGAGATAGGATTGGCCAAGGTTGTTGCAGCCGGTACCGTACAGTTTCCAGTCGCCGGCGGCCGCGGCGGCTTCGATTCCTTCCCGGAACGAAGACACTGCCTCGGACATCTGTCCGCGCTGCGCGCATAAACTACCCCGTTGAATCAGCATCTCGGCTAGGTGGAGACTGCGGCTGGCGCCGGTAAGGCGCTGAATGGCGGCATCCAGCCAGCGGATGCCGGAATCCGGGTCCCCCATTTGGTCGTACAAAGAGGCGATGTTGGCGTCAGCTACAGCGAGGTTATTGGCATCGCCTAGCGATTCCAGGACGCGGCGCGAGCGGAGAAACAGCTGCAAGGCCGGCTGGTATTGATGGAGCGCGAAGCGGCAAGCGCCGGCATTGAGGCTGGCACGGGCCGCAGTGCGGTAGTCGCGCGCGGATTCGGCGGCGAGCGAAAGGCGGTCGTAGACTTCGGAGGCTCTTATGTATTGGGCTTGCGCGAACAGTTCGCGGCCTTTTTGCAGTTCCGGTACAAACGGCGACGAAGTCGCGCTGCCCGTTGTTGGTGAGGTCTTCCTCCACCCGAGAAACCGGGGGACGTACACTGTCGCCGCGCCGGCGACCAGCATCAATAGGCCATACACCCAAATCCTGGCCCTTCTCAAGAAACGATGCTCCAATCCTAGAAAAGAATGGCTCCGCTCCAATAATGGTGGTACTGACCCTGAGAAAATCTATGGGAATATTCCGTTTAGAATACTCCCATAGATCAGTATCCAAGCTGTTATTGAGATTAGCCTCCCCACAAATGGGGGTTTCTTTGAAGTAAATAGGGCTTGTGGTCAACGCTGAGAGGGGGCTAATGAAGCAGAGCCGCCAGAGCCAGCAAGGCCGCCTGGATAATGATAATCGGATCGGGCATCGTGCGCGCTCCTCCTTTCCACTCCGGAAGGTGCGGTAGGCTTCAGCCTGCCGGCCCAGGTAACGGAAAGAGCGGCTCCAATCCGATAAGGCGACACTCAACCTGGAATAATCTTCGGGAACATTCCAGTTTAGAACATTCCCGAAGATTAGAATCCAGTTTTTTTGATTGGTCCCCATAAAGGGGGTTTTCTTTGACGTAAATCGCGTTTGTGGTCAACGCCGAAAAACGGCTAGCTCAGCAGAGCCGCCAGAACAGCCACGACCGCCTGGATAATGATAATCGGATCTGGCATCAGGTTGTCGAGGAAGACCGCACCTGTTGGAGCGGCCTTCCGACCCAAGCCTAATCCCCCACCATTCAAATACGCGCTAATTCTTATTACAAATGATTGAAATGGATGAGATAATTCTTTCGATTTCCTTGGTGACCGATGAGCGCGGAGGTTCCCACTGAAGAACCACGGCCTGGACGGGCGCCGGGCCTCGATCACGCGCTTCAGCCATTCTCACCGCTGCTGTTACGATAGAAGGCGATGCAGCCCCAGCAACCCACCGTAGTGCCCAAGTTGCCGATTTCCGGCGTCAAGAGCCTGATCGCCGTTGGATCGGGCAAAGGGGGAGTCGGCAAGACCACCGTAGCCGTGAACCTGGCGGTGGCGCTCGGCCAGCTTGGTTACAAAGCCGGATTGATGGATGCGGACGTTTACGGCCCCAACGTGCCGCTGATGATGGGCATCAACCAGACGCCGCTGGCTTTTGGGGAACGTATCCAGCCGCTCGATCAATACGGCGTCAAGCTCATGTCGATGGGCTTCCTCAACCCGGGCGACAAACCGCTCGTCTGGCGTGGGCCGATGCTGCATTCGGTGATCCAGCAGTTCCTGCGCGGGGTGGATTGGGGCGAACTGGATTACCTGGTGATCGACCTGCCGCCAGGCACCGGCGACGTGCAGCTTTCGCTGATTCAGACCGCGCCGATTACCGGCGCGATCGTAGTCACCACGCCCTCCGACGTGTCGCTCGAGGATGCGCGCAAAGCCGTCTCCATGTTTCGCCAGGTGAAGGTTCCGATTCTGGGCATGGTGGAGAACATGAGCTACCTCATGTGCCCGCACTGCCAGCAGCGCATCGACGTGTTCAGCCACGGCGGCGGCCGGCGCACGGCCGAGCAGATGCAAGTGCACTTCTTGGCCGAATTGCCGCTGGACCCGAAGGTGCGAATCGGCGGCGACAGCGGGAAGCCGGTGGCGCTCGAAGCCGGTGAGCCCTTTCTGGCCCTGGCGCGGAATACCGTAACGCGTGTCGAGGAAGTGCAGGGCGAGACCGGCCCTAAAATCGAAATTGGCGAATAGGCAGGGCGGGTTTGAGCTTACTGAAAAGCTCAAAGACATGATAAGCCACCGATGAACACGGATAGACACGGATAAGCCAAATCCCGATCCATCGTTGCCGATCCGTGTTCCTCCGTGTTCATCGGTGGCCCAAGGTGCTTGGCGGAGTTTCTTGGCAGCCGGTTGAGCTTGCCCTTGTTTTAGGGAACAATCCAATTCCACGTCGCGTACACGCTGCTAAGGCCGTGCTCTAGCGAACAGTGCTGGCGCCGGATTACATTAACAGAACAGATTGGAGGCTCCCATCGAAACCTCAACTCAATCCAAGCTCGTTGCGCCGCGAGTGATCGCGGTCCTGCTGCTGGCGCTGCTTGCCGTACTGGCGGGCGGCGCGGCGTTTCGCGAGTCCGTGGCGATTGATGAGCTGGCGCACATCGGGGCCGGCGTCAGTTACTGGAAGCTCGATCTGCGGATGAACCCCGAGCATCCGCCGCTGGTGAAACTGCTGGCGGCCGCGCCGCTGGTGGCGCGCGGCGTGCACGTCGACTACAACGGCCAGATATGGACCTGGAGCGGACAGAAGCCTTTCAACCCCATGCTGGCCGAATTCCCGTTCGGCGCCTGGATCGTCACCCATTGGAATGATCGCGACTCCACCTTGCGCTGGGCCCGCCTGCCCATGCTGCTGCTGCTGGTGGCCACCGGCCTGGTGATCTACCTCTATGGCGAGCGGCTGGCCGGCGGCTGGGGCGGCGTATTCGCTTTGTGCTGGTTCGCGACCATGCCCACGTTTCTGACCTTCGGTCCGCTGGTGCTTACCGATACCGCCGTGGCGCTATTCTCGATGATCGCGCTGTGGAGCTTCGCCACTCTCTGGCGCGACCAGTCGCGGAGCGCCACGCGCCGCTTCGCGCTGGCGCTCACCCTGGCGTTGCTTTCGAAATTCTCCGCCGGGTTGCTGCTATTCGTTTTCGTGGCGTTCCCGTTTGTGTTGCGCTGGCTGCCACTGCCGGGCCAGCCCTCCGCGCCCGAGTTCCGCGCCTGGTGGCGCCGCGGCTGGCGGCAGACCGGCAAAGGCGTGCTGATGTCGGCGCTACTGGTCTACGCGGTGGAGTTCGTGCTTTCCTGGAACCAGCCGACCGATCTGCTGAAGATTATCGGCAGCGGATGGGGCGCGCTGCTGCTGCGCCGGCTGCTGCTGCCGGCGGTGACCTACCTCGGTGGAGTCCTCATGTTCGCAATGGGCTCCGTCCGTCCGGCGTATCTCTTCGGCCATGCATACCCGCACGGCATCTGGTTCTTTTTCCCGGTGATGACGTTGCTCAAATCCACGCTCGCGTTTGTGGCCGCGCTGGCGCTCAGCCTGGCGGTGGCGCTCGCCGGCCGCTTCAGCCGCCCGCGAATCACCGGTTTACGCGCCGGCATGGAGTTCCACTGGCGCGCGCTGTGGCTGGGGATGGCGATCGTCACCTTCGTCTGCCTGATCAGCCCGATGACGATTTCCATCCGCCACTTTACGGTTCCGCTGGCGCTGCTCTCGCTGCTGCTGGCTCCGGTGCCGCGGCTGCTCGAGAATCTGCGCGAGGCCGGCCGGCAGTGGGCGCGCCCCGCCGTTTGGGTGGCGGCCGCGCTGGCTGCCGCGTCGGTAGTGACGGTGGTTCGCGCGTGGCCTTATTACATGCCCTTCTTGAATTCGCTCGCCGGCAGCCGTCCTGCCTACGAGTTGGTGAGCGATTCCAACCTGGACTGGGATATCGAACTGCCCGAAGTCGAACAGTTCGTCCAGGCGCACGGTCTGGACCACGTGCTGGTCGATTCGTACAACGTCGCGGATCCATCGTTCTACGTGCCGCAGGGCAGTTTGTGGGATTGCCAGGCTGCCACCGCCGCCGACGCGGGCCGGTGGGCATTCGTTTCCGCCGACATGTTCGCCGACGCTGCAAACTGCACCTGGATGCTGGCGACTCCGCACCAGGCTCTGGCCGGCGGCAGCATGTATGCCTTTCATCTTCCCGGCACGATTCTCGCGGCAGGTTCGCCGGGCGGCCCGCCGCTCGCCGCCAATTACCGTTACATCGGCGGCGCGCCGTTCGACTGGCGGGATGTCATGTACCGGTCGATTCGCGATCCGCGGCAAATGCAGTCCGTCATGGACGACATGATGAAGACGTTCGCCGAGATGCAGAAGAATCAGAAGAAAAAGTAGCGCCGGTTCGCGCTTCTTACGCGCGTTCGAGGCTTGGCCCCATCACCCGCTCGAGCAGGTCCGGGATTTCGAAGACGGCGCGGTTTTGCTGGTGCTCGGTGGCGGCGCGGAAGGCGGCGTAGGCGGCGGGGTCCAGCAATTGGTCGACGGCGGAATCCACGTGGTGGAAGTTGTCGAGCACGATTCCGACACCCTGCTCGCGCACCCAAACGGCGTTGTAGCGCTCTTGCGGCAGCGTCCAGGCGTTCGAATCGACGATCACCGGCAAGCGCATGAACACTGCCTCCGAGATGCTCCCCGGGCCAGGTTTGCCGATGAAGTAATCGACAAGCTGCATGTAGCGCGGTATCTCCTTGGTGAAGCCAACGACCGAAACGGGAGCACGGCCCGGCAAATGCGTTAGTTCCTCCAGCCGCGCGCGCAGCTTCTGGTTGTGGCCGCAGATGAAGATGAGCTGCCGGTCAGGCAAATGGCGCGCGATATCGAGCATCACGGCCGCGCCCTGTCCGCCGAACAGTACCAGGCCGATGGGCGTAGCGGGGTCGAAGCCCAACGCCTGTCGCGCGGCGGCGCGATCATCCGCGCTGAGTGGCGCAATCTCATAAAAGCGCGGGCTGAGGATCATGCCGGAGGCGCGCAGGATGCGGTCGGCCGCGTGGCCCATGGCGCGCGCCTGCTCCACGGCGCGACCCGATCCGCAGATGAAGTACTGCGTCTGCCGCTCGATCCAGAAATGCGGCGGATAGTCGGCCAGATCGGTGAGGATGGTGACCAGCGGCGTGGCGGGCGCGGCGCGGCGCAGGCTTTCGCCGATGGCGCGATTGAAGTTGGGCACCAGCGATACCACCAGGTCCGGGCGGCTTACCCGCCAATGCGCCTCGAGCATCCTCACCTGTTGGCGATGGAACAGCCGGATCACCAGATGCATCCCCATCATGAGCTGCGGCGAACCGAGCGTCCACCCCTTTTTGAGCATCATGTTGTAGAGATCCTGCAGGCGCAGGCCGGTGAGCCGGCGAAATACGTCCATGGAATCCAGCAGTTCCTGCAAATTCATCGGCTGGATGTCGAACGGGCGGCGCTCGCGCTCCATCACCTCGCGCAAGGCGTTGGCCGCCGCGCGGTGACCGCCTCCGGCATCGAAAAACACCAATTCCAGCCGCCTCACCATTCCGATTGTGTCACGCTGCGCAACTGCGGTGACAGAAAACAGGCTCATTAACCAATGTTTTTTGGCTGCGTCACCGAGTTGTAGCCGTTGCAATTCTACAAAAGAAGTATGCGGTGCGACCTGCATGTCCACACCCGGCACTCCGGCATGTGTACCATCCCGGTTTTGCGCAAGGTCTGCCGGGAAAGCTACAACGATCCGCTGGCCGTGTACGAGAGGCTGAAACGGCTCGGCATGGACCTGGTGACCGTGACCGACCACGATTCCATCGACGCCGCCGAAACGCTTCGCTCCAAGCCGGATTTCTTCTTGAGCGAGGAAGTGACCTGCAAGCTGCCGAGCGGCACCGAACTGCACGTCGGCGTGTATGACATCACGGAGCGCGACCACGTGGAGCTGCAGCGCCGCCGGAACGATTTCGAATCGCTGGCGCGGTGGCTGGACGGTCGCAGCCTTTTCTTCAGCGCCAATCACGTCTTTTCCAGCCTGACGGGGCGGCGCGCGGCGGAAGACTTTCTGCTGTTTGAATCGGCTTTCCCGGCGCTGGAAACCCGCAACGGTCACATGCTCGCGCGCGCCAACGGCAATGCCGCGGCTCTGGCGGACCGGGCGGCGCTAGCGGAAGTGGGCGGCAGCGACGCGCACGCCATGGGCTCGGTGGGCTGCACCTACACGGTGGCGCCGCGGGCGCGCTCCAAGGAGGAATTCCTCCATGCGCTGCGAATGGGGCAGGGCAGGGTGCGCGGCGAAATGGGCGGGCTTTGGAAATTGATGCGCGACGTGCTCTCGATCGGCCGTTCCATGGTGCGGGAAAACCCTTGGACGGCGCCGGTGGCGGCGCTGGGGGTTGCGGTTCCGGCTGTAATACTCGCAAACTATTGTATAGAGAGCGTGTTTGCGCGCTGGTGGATGGCGCGCTACCTGCGGCTGCGGGCACTCAGGGAAGCCGGTTGCGGGGCCACACCCATCGCGGAGGTGGCCGCATGACGTTCTCCGGAGAAGCGATGCGGACGTACATTTCCCTTCGCGACCACAGGTTGATGCTGCGTGTGAACCGCTGGCCCGCGCCGCGCTGGATCCGCGTGTGGATGATCTGCGCCACGCGCGGCGGAGATGGCTGGCTGTGGTACGCGATGGGCCTGGTGCTGCTGCTCTTCGGGGGCGAGCAACGGTTCGTGGCCGTGGGCACGGCAGCTCTCGCGGCCGGCATCGGCATCGCACTCTTCCTCAAGCTCAAGAAAACGGCGCGCCGCAAGCGCCCCGCCGAGCCGCATTGCTGGGCCGATCTGCTGCCGCCCGACCAGTTTTCTTTCCCTTCCGGCCACACCATCACGGCGTTTGCCGTATCGCTCTCGCTGGCGGCGTTCTATCCCGAGCTGGGGATCGGGCTGCTGTTCTGTGCCATCAGCGTGGCAGCTTCGCGCATCCTGCTGGGCATGCACTTCCTGAGCGATGTGCTGGCCGGGGCGGCGATCGGCGCGCTGCTGGCGTACGGCGCCACGCACCTGGTGCGGCTGCTGTAGCTGGGCGGGATGAACATGGCTTCAGCCCCTGGGAAAGCGGGCAGGGGCTAAAAGCCCTCGGAAAGTGCGCTGTCGGCGGCACGGCTGAAGCCGTGCCCTGATACAAGGCGTCCAGCTTCGAAATTCAGGCTAATCCAGCCAGCCAGCCGAACGGTGGACCGCGACCGGCGGGACGGCGCCGAAGCGGCGGTCGCGGGTGCGGAAATCGCGCACTGCCGCCGCCAGCTCGGCTGCGCCGAAATCCGGCCACAGGACGCGCGAGAATACCAGCTCGGCGTAGGCGCTTTCCCAGAGCAGAAAATCGCTCAGGCGCCGCTCGCCGCCGGTGCGGATCAGCAGGTCCACCGGCGGTCCCAATCGCCGATCGATTCCGGCCCGCGACAGCTCGCTCGCGCCGCCGGCGGCGGCCAGAATGGCGTCGCGGCCGGAGTAGTCGAGCGCCACGCGCAGCCGCAGCCTGGTGCCGCCCGCGGTAGCCGCTTCGGTGGCGGCGATGGCCGCTGCCAGCGATCCGGGTAGGCGGTCGCGCCGTCCAATTGCTTCCACCCGCACGCCGGCCGCAACCGCGCGCTCCGTCTGGCTCTCCAGGTACCACGCAAGCAAACGCATCAGCGCGCCGACTTCGGCCGGCTCGCGCCGCCAGTTGTCGCTTGAAAAAGCGAATAGCGTCAGGACGCCGATGCCGTGCTCGGGGGCGGCGTCCACCACGCGGCGCGCGGCTTCCACTCCGGCGCGATGGCCGGCGGCTCTGGGCAGACCGCGGCCGAGCGCCCAGCGTCCGTTGCCATCCATGATGATGGCTGTGTGCAGAGTACTTTGTATTTCAAAGCAAGTAGACATAAAAAAGAACCTCATTTGTCGCGCGTGGCTTGGATCAGCGCTTCCATGTGATCGAGATAGCGTTCGAGCGCCCGGCGCCCCGCCGCGGTGAGCCGGTATTCGGTTTTGGGCATGCGGTTGGCGAAGGATTTGGCGCAGCCCACGTAGCCGGCTTCCTCCAGCTTGCGGGCGTGCACGCTCAGGTTGCCGTCGGTGGTATCGAGCAGCCGCTTCAGTTCATTGAAGGTGAGCGACTCGTTGACCGCCAGCGCGCTCAGGATGCCCAGGCGCAGCCGTTCGTGCACCAGCCGGTCGAGCGTGTGAGCGCTCGCCGCCGGCGCGGCCACCGGACCCGCCGCGGGCCGTTTCTCGCGTTCCTTCTTGAGTGAGCTTTCTCTAGCCGCCATATTTCACCGCGATAATGGTTCCGAACAGAATGTGCAGCCCGCCGAAACCGGCGGCGAGCAGCACGCAACCGGCCGCCGGCTGGATGAGCGCCGCCGCGCCGGCTGCCATGAAGCAAAATCCCATCAACGGCACCACCCGGACCGAAGCGGAGCCGCCGGACACGATGGCCGATCCATAGAGCAGCAACCACAGCCCCGGCAGCAGCGCCGTCATTCCATGCTGGAAGAGCACGGCCGTCAACAGCGCGCCGGCCGCCATGGCAGGAGTGAAAGCAGCGGCGAATTTTCGTCCCGGCCCCGAGAGCAGCGACAACCTCGCGCGGTGCGACTTCCACGCGGACCCGGCCACGCCGATCGCCGCCGCCACGAGCGCCTCCGCCATCCAAACCGCGACCCAGCGTGCTCCGTGAGCCGACTGACCGGCCGCCCAGGCGGCGACCAGCGCCGTGGAGCCCATCAGAACTCCGCCCAGGCCCGGCACTGCCGTGAACGAACCCGCCCGCTCGATGGTCTGGCGGATGTACCGCAAGTTGTCCATCGCGTGAGCGTGCAGTTCCATGGGCCGCGGCCGCGGAGTCGCCATCGTTATTAGGATACCGCCGGTCGCGGGATTCTTCAAGTACTTTTTGCGGCAAAGGGAATCGGAACCGGCGCGCCATGTGCGGCGAGCTATCATGGTTGATCCTTGTGGGTCCATACGGGCAAGCTAAAGCGTGCCCTGCCCCAACCATATGACTAAACAAAAGTTCGCGACGGAACGGAAGCGGCTGCTGGCGGCGCATGAGCGGCTGATCAAGCGGCGCAACGTGCGCGCGGCGGAATCGAACGGATGGTTTCAGCGTTACCGGCATCCGGTGCTGACGGCGGCCCACGCGCCGGTCGACTGGCGCTATGACCTGGATCAAGCCTCCAACCCTTTTCTGATGGAGCGTCTCGGCATCAACGCGGCCTTCAACGTCGGCGCCATGGAGTGGCGTGGCGGCGTGGTGCTGATGGCGCGCGTGGAAGGTGTGGACCGCAAGTCGTTCTTCGCGGTGGCCGAGAGCGCCAACGGCATCGATGGCTTCCGTTTCTGGGATTATCCGGTCACCATGCCGGAAACGGCCGAGCCGGAGACCAACGTCTACGACATGCGGCTGACGGCGCACGAAGACGGCTGGATCTACGGCCTCTTCTGCGCCGAGCGCAAAGATCCGGCGGCGCCTCCGGGCGACCTGTCTTCCGCATTGGCGCAGTGCGGCATCGCGCGCACACACGATTTGAAGACCTGGGAGCGGCTGGACGACTTGCGGACTTCGTCGGCGCAGCAGCGAAACTGCGTGCTGCATCCCGAGTTCGTCGATGGTAAATACGCATTTTACACGCGCCCGCAGGACAGTTTCATCGAAGCCGGACGCGGCGGCGGCATCGGCTGGGGGCTGGCGTCGAACATGGAGCATGCGGCGATCGAAGAGGAAACCATCCTCGACCAGCGCGAATATCACACCATCACGGAAGTCAAGAACGGCCTCGGCCCAGCCCCGCTCAAGACCGCGAAAGGCTGGCTGCATCTGGCCCACGGAGTGCGCAATACGGCGGCCGGACTGCGCTATGTCCTCTACTGTTTCCTCTGCGATTTGCAGGTTCCCTACAAAGTGATTGCCAAACCGGGCGGTTACTTCCTGGCGCCCGAAGGCGAAGAGCGGATCGGCGATGTGTCGAATGTGGCCTTCTCGAATGGCTGGGTGCGCCGCGGCGGCGATGTCCTGATCTATTACGGCGCATCCGACACGCGTACTTACGTTGCCTCGACCACCGTCGAACGCCTGCTCGACTACGTGCTGAACACGCCCGCCGACCCGCTGCGGAGCGCCGCCTGCGCCCAACGGCGGATTGAACTGATCGAAAAGAACCGGCGGCTACGCAAGAAGTAAGCTATGACTCCCGATAACAGGAAGGCCTGGGCTGCGCGGATCGAGAAGGAGCTACTCGGCAACATCCTGCCGTTTTGGATGCGCCACACGGTGGATCGCGAGAACGGCGGCTTTTATGGGACGGTCGATTGCGATCTCAAGGTTGAGAAGAAATCGCCGCGGGCCGCTGTCATCAACGCGCGCATTCTCTGGACTTATTCCGCGGCGTGCCGGCTGTACGGCGCGCAATACCGCGAAATCGCGGACTGGGCTTACGACTACATCGTCAAGAAATTCTGGGACGCGGAGCATGGCGGGGTCTATTGGATGCTCGACTACCAGGGCAATCCGATCAACGGCCGCAAGCAGATCTACGCGCAGGCGTTCGCGGCCTACGGCATGACGGAGTATTTCCGCGCCACCGGTAAACCCGAGAGCCTGGAGTATGCGCAGCGGCTGTTTCACCTAATCGAAGAACATAGTTACGACCCGGAATGGAAGGGCTATCTGGAAGCTCGCGGCCGCGATTGGACCGCGCTGGCGGACATGCGGCTCAGCGAGAAGGACCTGAACAGCCCTAAGTCCATGAACACACACCTCCATGTGATGGAGGCTTACACGAACCTGCTGCGCGTGTGGAAGGACCCCGAGTTACAGGCAAAGCATAAAGAGTTGCTCGAAGTGACCATGGACCGCATCGTCGATAACTCCACCGGCCACTTCAAGCTGTTCTTCGATATGCAATGGAACTCTCTCACCGGCCACGTTTCCTTTGGCCATGACATCGAGGGCAGTTGGCTGATCCTGGAAGCGGCCGAGGTACTGGGTGACCCGGCGCTGATCGAACGCGCGCGGAAGCTGGCAGTGGCGATGGCGCAGAGCGTCTATGCGGAAGGGCTGGACCGCGACGGCAGCCTGTTCTATGAACGCAATGGCGCGGGCGTGATGACCGATGCGAACAAGCACTGGTGGGCGCAGGCTGAGGCTGTCGTGGGCTTTTACAATGCCTATCAGGTATCCGGCGAACAGCGCTTTGCGGACGAAGCGTATCGGGTTTGGGAATACATCGAAGAGAGAATCGTCGATAAGGTCCACGGTGAATGGCACGCGAAGCTAAGACCCGGCGGGACGCCTTACAAAGCGAAAGAAGACGGGGACGCATGCCTGGTAGGACCCTGGAAATGCCCGTACCACAACAGCCGGGTATGTTATGAGATGATCGAACGCTTAACGAAATAATTTCACACTTTCATTGGAGACGTTGTTATGCAATACGGCTATTTTGACGACAAGAACCGGGAATACGTAATCACCCAGCCAGATACGCCACTGCCGTGGATCAACTATCTGGGATGCCAGGCCTACTTCGGCATCATATCCAACACCGCCGGTGGTTACTCCTTCTATCGCGATGCGCGCCTGCGCCGCATCACGCGCGGGCGGTATAACAACGTACCGTTCGATGACGGCGGGCGTTACATCTATTTGCGCGACGACGAGAGCGGGGAATACTGGTCGCCATCGTGGATGCCCACTTGCCGCGATCTGGAGCAGTACACGTGCCGTCACGGCATGGGTTACTCGACCATCGGCTCGAAGTACCACGGCATTTCCGCCAGCACGCGCTATTTTGTGCCGCTCGACGAGACGCTCGAAATCTGGCAACTGACTTTGCGCAACGACCGGCTCACGCCGGCCGCGATTTCGGCTTTCTCGATGATTGAGTTCTGCCTGTGGGACGCGCAGGACGATTGCACGAACTTCCAGCGCAATTTCAGCATCGGGCAGGTGGAGATCGAAGACGAAGTCATCTATCACAAGACGGAGTATCGCGAACGCCGCGATCACTTCGCGTGGTTCGCCTGCTCCGACCCGCTCGCCGGCTTCGATACGCAGCGCGAGGCGTTCCTGGGGCCATGGCGCGGCTGGGACAAGCCGGTTGCGGTGGAGCGGGGCACGGCCTCTAACTCCCACGCGCACGGCTGGTCGCCCATCGGCAGCCATCATGTGAAACTGGTGCTCCAGCCAGGTGAAACGCATCAGATCGTTTTTGTTTTGGGCTATCACGAGAACCCGAAAGATCAGAAATTCGATCCGCCGGATTCGCAGACGGTCAACAAGAAAACCGTGAAACCGGTGATCGCCCGCTACCGCGACCTGGCCAACGTGGATGCCGCGTTCGAAAAGCTGCGCGCGTACTGGGACGGCCTGTTGGGCGTCTACCAGGCGGCGACGCCGGACATACACACCGACCGCATGGTGAACGTGTGGAACGCCTACCAGTGCATGGCCACCTTCAACATGTCGCGGTCGGCATCGTTTTACGAATCGGGCATCGGCCGCGGCCTGGGCTTCCGCGATTCCAACCAGGATCTGCTGGGCTTCGTGCAGATGGTGCCGGAGCGCGCCAGAGAACGCATACTCGACCTGGCGGCAACGCAACTTCCCACCGGCGGCGCCTATCATCAATACCAGCCGCTGACCAAGAAGGGGAACAACGATATCGGCGGCAATTTCAACGACGATCCGCACTGGCTGATCATCGGCGTAGCGGCCTATCTGAAAGAGACCGGCGACTGGAGCATTCTCGACGAGCCGGTGGAATTCGACAACCAGCCGGGCAGCGCGCAACCGCTGTATGAGCATCTGCGGCGCAGCTTTCATTACACGCTCGAGAGGCTGGGGCCGCACGGTCTGCCGCTGATTGGCCGCGCCGATTGGAACGACTGCCTCAACCTGAACTGCTTCTCCGATACGCCCGGCCAATCGTTCCAGACCACTACCAACAAAGAAGGCAAGGTGGCCGAATCCGTTTTCATCGCCGGCCTGTTCGTACTGGCTTCCAAGGAGATCGCCGCGATTGCGCACCGGCGCGGGTTGGAGGAAGAGGCGAAGAAGTACCTGGCCGAAGGCGCCCGCATGGAAGAGACGGTGCGCCAACATGGCTGGGATGGCGAATGGTTCGTGCGCGCTTACGACGATTCAGGTGAGAAGATCGGCTCCAAGGAGAACGCGGAAGGCAAGATCTTCATCGAGACGCAGGGCTTTTGCGTGCTCGCCGGAATTGGCCTGGAAGACGGGCGGGCGCGTCTGGCGCTCGATTCGGTGCGGAAGCACCTGGCCACGCCGCACGGCATCGTGCTACAGCAGCCGGCGTATTCACGCTATTACATCAACCTCGGCGAAATTTCCTCCTACCCGCCGGGCTACAAGGAAAACGCCGGAATATTCTGCCACAACAATCCGTGGGTGATCATCGCCGAGGCGATGGCCGGCGATGGCGACAACGCGCACGATTACTATTCGCGCATCAACCCATCGGCGCGCGAGCGAATCAGCGACGTGCACCGCTGCGAGCCGTACGTGTACGCGCAGATGATCGCCGGCCGCGACGCTCCCACGCACGGGGAAGCCAAGAACTCCTGGCTGACCGGTACGGCGGCTTGGAATTACTACGCCATCACGCAGTGGATCCTGGGGATCCGGCCGGAATACGACGGCCTGCGCATTGCGCCGGTGGTGCCCGAACGCTGGCAAGGCTTCGACGCGATTCGCAAATTCCGCGGTGTCACTTACCGCATCGCGGTGCGCCGCGCCGGCAAGGGCAACGGCGTTAGCTTGACGGTGGATGGAAAGCCGATTGAGGGCGCGGTGGTGCCAGCGCCGGCGGCGGGCATCAGTGAAGTCAAGGTCGAGGTGAAACTGGGGTAGGGCGCGACCTCCGAAGTATCGGTTGGCAGGCGGAAGCGCCTGCCCCACCTTGCTTCTACCAGACCCGGCAGGCGTTGGCGCTCACCATCGGCTGGGCGGCCTTGCACGAGAACGCTTTCTGGAACTCGGGCATGTTCTCGACCGTGCCGATGGCGCGGAAACGGCCGGGAGAGTGCGGATTGGTGAGCGTCTGCTGCCGCGCGAACTGCGGCGTTTGATTCTCGCACCAGACCTGACCAAATCCCACGAAGAAGCGCTGCTCGGGAGTATATCCGTCGATGGTGGCGCCCTTGCCGTTCAGGGCGTTTTCCATCGCCATCAAGGCGACGCGCGCGCCGCCGTTGTCGGCGGTGTTCTCGCCCAGCGTCAGCTTGCCGTTCAGCTTTACGTCGCCCACGGCGGTGAAGCCCGAGTATTCATCCGCGATGCAGGCGGCGCGCGATTCAAACGCCGCGCCATCGGCCGCCGTCCACCAGTCGCGCAGATTGCCATCGCCATCGAACTTGCGGCCTTGATCGTCGAACCCGTGCGTCATCTCGTGGCCAATCACCGTGCCGATGGCGCCGTAGTTCAAAGCCATGTCGCGGTGCGGATCGAAAAATGGAAGTTGCAGGATGCCGGCCGGGAAATTGATGCTGTTGAGCGATTGGGAATAGAAGGCGTTCACCGTGGGCGCCGTCATGTTCCATTCGGTTTTGTCGGTGGGCTTGCCGATCTTGTCGAGGTCGCGCTGCCGCGCAGCCTCCGCCATACGCATGCCGTTGCCCAGGTAATCGTCGCGCGTAATCTCGACCGCGCTGTAGTCGCGCCACTTCTTGGGGTAGCCCACATTGTTGGTAATGGCGGCCAGCTTGGCCAGCGCGGCCTTCTTGGTATCCTCCGTCATCCAACTCAGCGTTTGAATGTCTTGCCCCAAGGCCTTGTCGAGCTGATTCACGAGCTCCCCGATCTGCCGCTTGGCATCGGGGCCGAAAGCGGTGTCGATATACTTCTGCCCCAGCAGGTCGCCCAATCCGCGGTCCACCGCTTGCACGCAGCGGAATTGGCGCGGGCGCGGCTCGCTGGCGCCGGTCAGGTACCGCTCCCAGAAATCGAAGTTCTCCTTCTCAAACCGCTCGGGAAGCAGCTCCGCGAACCGCCGCAGCAGGTGGAAGGCGAGGTACGCGCGGAACGCTTCCATCGGCTGGTCCACGATGCCGGCCGCCATACCGGACAGAAACTCCGGGTTGCTGACGTTGAGCGAGTCGAAATCCGGTGCGTGCATGGCCTTGAAATAGCCATCCCAATCGAAGCGCACCAATCCGGCAAGCTCCGCCTTCGTCATCATGTGGTAACGCGTGAGCGGGTCGCGCATGGCGACGCGGTCGGTGGAATTCCGCGCCAGAATCGTCTCGAAGTCCAGCACCATTTGGGCGTGCGTCTTAGCCGCTTCCGCCGGCTCGCCAGCGAGTTGCAGCATCTTCGCGATGTGCTCCACGTAGCGCTGGCGGATTTCCACCGACTTCGGATCGGTCTTCAGATAGTAATCGCGGTCCGGAAGTGAGAGTCCGCCCTGCTGAATGTTGGCGACGGTGCGGCTGGAGTTCTTGAAATCCGGCTGAGAGTCGAACACGAAAAACGCGGGCACTCCGATGAGGTGCAGGCGCACCGTCTCGTCGAAGATGTCGGCGTGGCTCGCAATCGCACCAATCCGATCGAGCTCGGGCTCGAGCGGCGCGATGCCTTTCTTGTCGATGGCCGCGGTGTCCATGCAACTGGCGAACTCATCGCCGATCTTCTGCTCGGTGGCGTTGCGGCCCGGTTTCACGACGGCGGCCTCTTCGAGAATCTGCAGCAGGACTTTCTCGTTGCGCTCGCTGAGCTCGGTGAAGCGCGCGTAACGCGAGTGGTCGGGCGGAAGCGGATGCTGCGCGACCCACTTGCCGCAGGCATACTGATAGAAATCGACGCAGGGATTGACCGACCGGTCGATCATGCTCGAGTCGAAGGCCGGGCCGGGCGCGGCGGGATCGGCCGCCAGCGCTAACAGCGGTGCGAATAACAAAGCAAGCGGGAAAAGCGAGCGCATAGGTGAGACAGGACCTTTCTTTATGGAGTTGGAGTCGTCGAGAGATGACCGCTCCCTTTGGTCGCGGCTCCGTTAGGTGGGTGGCTGCGTGAAGCGGTCATGGAACTAGTCGCCCAGGAACTTGCCGATCGGGCGCAGGCCTCTGACGTTGTCGCATACGGCTTTGATCGCGGCGGTCATCGGAATCGCCAGCAGCAGGCCCGGCGCATCCCATAGGAAGCCCCACAGCATCAATGAAAATGTGACTACCAGCGGATTGAGATGGACGCGCGAACCCACCACTTTCGGGTATAGCAGGTTGAGCGCGACCAGGTGCAGCGCCGCCACCACGCCGATCACGCCGGCGTAGACCGGAACCCGATTGACCGCCAGTGCCGAAAACAGCGGCGGCACCATGGCCAGCGGCAGGCCCACATAAGGCACCAGGCTCAGAAACCCGCTCAGCGGCCCTACCAGCATGGGATACGGCAGCCGCATAATCCAGAAAATCAGCGAGCTCGAGACGGCCAGCAATAATCCCAGCACGAAGTTACCCACCACGAAGGCGCGCACCATTTCGGCCACGCCTTGCAGACTGCGCGCGGCCACCAGGCGGTCTTCGCCGTGAAAGAACTGAAGGAAGCTTCGGTTGATATGGTCGCGCCAGCTCAGCATGAAGTAAACCAGGAACGGAACGAAGGAAACCGTCAGCAGAATCTGGTAGAAAGAGCCGATGTTAGCGGACACAAAATCGGCCACCGGGGTTCGTTCTTCGTGAATGCGCACTTCCGGAATCACGGCCGGTTGAGCCGGCGCCGGCGGCTGCGTCCTGGACCTTTTGCCGTGGGCGGGCTGCTGCGGCTGGGGCGGAGGCGGCTTGTTGGGGGCCAGCAGGCGCCAGGTCTGCTGTTCGGCGTCGTCGACCCTGTGCTGGACACCTTCCACGATCTCGCCGATGCGCTCGCCGTAGCGCGGCAGGTCGCCCATCAGCACTGCCAACTGCGAATAGGCCCCCGCGCCCGCTACCCACAGAAACAGCAGGGCCAGGGTGCACACCACGAAACTGGCCAGCGGACGGGGAAAGCGAATGCGCGTCAGCAGCACTACGAAGGGCTCCAGGATAAAGGCGATGATCACCGCCACGATCGAGGTGATGAAGAAGACGCGGCCGAAATACAGCACCGCGATAATGACGCCGATGGCCACCACCGGCATCGCGAGCTGTCGGGCATCCTGCGCGGCTTTGGCCGCGCTGGCGGCGGTGCCGGACTGAGTAATCAGCGCCACGGTGCGAACGGACCTTTCGTCTCGAATGTAGCACGCGCGCGCGGAACCGGCACGCGCACGCGCGGATCCGGCACGCGCACGCGTCTATAATGTAATGGAATTGACTGAACCGCGTTCGCGCATTTTGGCGCTCGATCTCGGCAAGCGGCGCATCGGCCTCGCCATCAGCGACCCGCTCGGTATCACGGCACAAGGACTTCCTAACCTCGATCGCACCAACAAGCGCGCCGATCTGGATGCGATCGAGCGGCTGGCGCGGGATCGCGAGGTCGGCTTGTTCCTGATGGGCAACCCCATCAACATGGGCGGCAACGAGGGCCGCCAATCGGCGTGGGTGCGGGATTTCGCGGGGGCGCTGGAGCGGCGCAGTGGCCTGCCGGTGGCGCTGTGGGATGAGCGGCTCACCAGCGTGGAGGCTGGCCGGGTGCTGCGTTCGAGCGGCATCAGCATCCAGAAACGCGCGGCCGCGGTCGACCGGCTTTCCGCCGTGATCCTGCTGCAAAGCTACCTCGATTCGTTATGAAACTCGCGCGTCGCCTCGGCATCGCGATTCTGGCCGTGGTGGCCTTCGCCGGCTGGTGCGGCTGGCGGCTCACCCGTCCGTACCAGGCATTCGGCGCGGAGACCTTCGTCGAGTTTCCGCGCGGCACCGGCTCGCGCGCCCTGGCCGCGGCCCTCGCCAAGGCAGGTGTGATCCGCTCCCGGTGGGATTTTCTGCTGGTAAGAGCGCTTTCGCCGGAACGCATGCTCCGCGCCGGCGAGTACCGCTTCGCCCGGCCGGCATCGCCGTTCGAAGTCTTCGACCGCATCGCGCGCGGCGACTCGTTCTATTACACGCTGGCAGTGCCCGAAGGCAGGAATATGTTCGATATTGCCGCCGCCGCGGCGAATCTGGGACTCTTCACCGCGCCCGAATTCCTCGCAGAGGCCCGCGACCCGTCGCTCATTCGCGATCTCGACCCCGATGCGCCGACTCTCGAAGGCTACCTCTTTCCCAGCACCTACCACCTGGGCCGACACACCACTCCCGCCGCGCTGTGCCGCATGATGACCACGCGCTTCCGCGACGCCTGGAGCAATCTGGGAGCCGCCGCGTCCGCGCACAGGACGATAACTCTAGCGTCGCTGGTCGAGAAAGAAAGCAAGCTGCCCGACGAAAGGCCGCGCGTGGCCGCTGTTTTCTTGAACCGCCTTCGCCTCGGAATGACACTTGACTGCGACCCATCCACCATTTACGCAGCATTGGTGGAACAGCGCTACCGCGGCAAGATCCACCGTTCCGATCTTGCCAGCGACAACCCGTACAACACTTACCGCCATGCAGGCTTGCCACCCGGTCCGATCGCCAACCCGGGGATGGATGCCATCCGCGCCGTGCTGGCGCCAGCCGATAGCGATGCTCTTTACTTCGTGCTGCGTCCCGATGGCTCAGGCGCGCACCAGTTTTCCAGCACCATGACCGCCCATCAGGCCGCCGTGGCCGTGTATCGCCGTGGAAAGAAAAAGTAGCACATCCACCAAGCGCCGGTTGACTGAATACCTGGCAAACCGGCAGCCCGCGCGCATCACGGAGGCAGTCTGGCTTGAGCTGCGCGCTCATCTTGCGCCTGTCTCCGATAGCTACTTGCGCGACCTGCTACACGCCGCCCAGATCCCCTTCGACCAGCCCTGGGCCGGCATCCGTCAACACACCTTCGAAGAATTGGAAAGCTCTTTGGGCGAGATGCTGGAGGTCTACCGCGCCGCCGCGGCAGCCGGTGACCGCGACCGCGCACGCTATGCCCGCCGGCAAGTAATCGCCGCGCGGGAGCGCGCCAGGTTCGCTTCGCGCAACTCGCGCACCAGCTCCGGGAAGCGAGCCGTAAAAGAAGAGATGGCCCAATGGATGCTCGTGTGGCTGGAAAACCCCGAAGTGTTCCCGGCCTGGGTGGAAGCTCGCAAACGGCTCCAGGCTCGCGTGTAAACCAGCTCGCGGTTCGCCGCTTCCAGCCCCACCGAACCACCCACTTATGGTGCCTCTTACAGAGGCCTATTAAGACGCAACTGTGAGAATAAGTACAGTGATAATCAGTACGCCGTGAGTTTCGGGTCGCTGTTGGTACACTGGACAGAATGCACTCGGGGACTCTCGCCACCTTCTGCGTAGTTCTGCTCGGACTGGCTTCGATTCCCGCTTCCGCGCCGGTGGCGAACTCGCGGTTCGCGCAGTTGGACGGGCACAGGGTCCATTACCTGAGCTTCGGCAAGGGTGATCGGGCGGTAGTGTTCATTCACGGCTGGACCTGCGATTCCACGTTCTGGAAGATGCAGGCGCCGGTTTATGAGCGGCGCCGCTCGCTGCTGATCGATCTGCCGGGCCATGGCCTCAGCGACAAGCCTCAAATCCCATACACGATGGAGTTATTTGCGCGCGCGGTGAACGCGGTAATGGCGGATGCCAAGGTGGGTCCGGCGACGCTGGTGGGACACAGCATGGGGACGCCGGTTGCGATAGAGTTTCTTCGCCTGTATCCGCGTCGCGTCGCCGGACTGGTCATCGTGGATGGGTTCGTCCCCAAGCCGCCGATCGACGATGCCGAGCGCGCGATCGAGACACGGCGGAAACAATTGGCGGACAGCTTTCGCGGGCCCGATTACAAGACAGCCGCGAGCCGTATGCTCGACTTCATGTTCACCGAACAAACGCCGCCGGCCTTGCGTGGTCAGATCACGTCGACGATGCTGCGCGCGCCGCAGTACGTGATGGCCTCGGCGATGGCGGGCATGACGGCCATGCCACCGGTTACCGAAAGCTGGCCCAAGCTTCCGGTGGCGGCGATCATGGTGAAGCGTTACAACTCCGCGCCGTACCGGGATTTTCTGAAAGCGCACTTCCATCTGGTTGACTATCGGGATTTCGAGGGCGCCGGGCACTTCTTGATGCTGGAGAAACCGGACGCCGTCAACGGACTGCTGCAGCGCTTCCTGGATCGGTGGTAGCCCGGGCACTTCAATCGTTAGCTTTAGTACTTAGCATTTCGCTATCACTCAGCAACCCAAAAATTACATAAGCAATTCGCGACGTATAAAAACTTCCGGGTAATAACTGCGCCTGACGGATGCAAACGGTTCACAACGTCCTGTGTTACGGGCGAAACGCTGTTTTGCAACTGAAATGCAGTGGCGGCACTGATGACAGCGCGCGGGATTCAACTGCCTCAAGACTTGATGGATCTCAGGAAAGCGAAGGGCCTCTCGCTGCTCCAGATCGCGGCTGTAACCAAGATCAGTGTGCGCTATCTGGAAGCCATCGAGCGAGGTGCATTTCAGGAGTTACCGGGCAGCCTCTATACCGAAAGCTACATTCGGCAATACGCTCGCGCGGTAGACGATGCCGATAACGCTTTGTTAGAGTATTACCGCAACGCTTTCGTGCCACAGACCGTGCGGCAGATCACCGAGCCGAAACCCCAGTCGCGGATGGATCGCTTTCGAGATGTGGTAGGTTCCGCTTTCGGCGTGACCCGCGACTCCGGGTTGTCCGCGCGAAAACGCCGGGTGGCCTGAGCGCTCGCGGGGCAAGCCGAAACGGCGGCCGCCGCGAGCTGAACCGGCGGGTATGATGAGCGTATGGTGCTCACCTGGCTGGTAGTGGGAATCGGCGATATTTCGACCAAGCGAGTCCTGCCCGCGATCCTGGCTTCGCCGAACAGCCAACTGGTGGGGATCGTGACGCACGACCCGGCCAAGGCCGCGCCCTATGGCGTCCCCAGTTGGGCGAGCCTGGAGACCGCGCTGGCAGCCTGCCCGGCCGACGCGGTCTACATCGCGACACCGGTTTTTGTCCACGCCTCCCAGACCATCGCCGCGCTGCGCGCCGGCCGGCACGTGTTGTGCGAAAAGCCGATGGCCATGGACTACCAGCAGGCTCTCACCATGCGGCAGGCCGCCGAAGAGTCCGGACGAACGCTGGGCATTGCTTACTACCGGCGCCTGTATCCGAAGGTGGAGCGGGCGCGCGAGTTGCTGGCCGCCGGCGCCATCGGGCGTCCGGCGTTCGCCGAGGCCACCTCGCACGATTGGTTCTACCCGGCGGGCGCGGCGCGGGGGTGGTTGCTCGACCCGGCGAAGGCCGGCGGCGGCCCGCTCTACGATATCGCCTGTCACCGCATCGACCTGATGAATTATCTGTTCGGCCGCCCGGTGCGGGCTACCGGCTACCGTTCCACGTTGGTGCACCCGATCGCGGTGGAAGACAATGCCACGGTCCTGATCGAGCACGATTCGGGCGTGCGCGGAATGGTGGATGTGCGCTGGCATTCGCAAGTGGCGCGCGACGAGTTCCGCATTCGAGGCACCGAAGGCGAGATGGACCTGTCGCCGCTCAACGCGCCGGGATTGGTGTATCCAGGGGGCGCCGAGGAACTACCCGCGCCGGCCAACCTGCACTACCCCTGCGTCGAGGATTTCACCCTCGCCGCGCTGGAAGGCCGCCCGCCGCGCTCGACCGGCTCGACCGCGCTCGAAACCGAGTGGGTGATGGCGCAGGTGCAGAAGACGGATGACGGCCACGGATGAACACGGATGCAGAAGTAATATTGAGGGCGCTTCCGGACTCGACGACTGGGCGCAATCGGTTTAGCCTCCGGCGCGGCGCTCGAGTGTTCCCGGGCGCGCTACAATGATCGCTCGGGGAGCGCAATATCCGTGCCTGATATCATCATTCGTCCCACTACGAAGTTTCTGAAGGCCGGCGCCATCGCGGCCGCCGTGGTGTTTCTTGGGTTGGAGATCGCCTATCTGGCCTTGTGGGAGAGCCAGTACCCGCACCACTGGGTGATGATTCTGCCGGCCCTGGTGTTGCTTTGGCCGGCCGCGCGCTGGTTGCGCCGGCAGGCCACGCGCACGGTGGTGACGGCGGACCGGCTGCGTTACGAAACCGGCCTGGCGGCCAAGTCCACACGCACCATTCAGCTTTCCAAACTCCAGGATGTGCGCGTGGAGCAACGCCTGGCGCAGCGCGCATTCAACGTGGGCGATTTATCCATCGAGACCGCCGGCGAAGCCAGCCGCCTGACGCTGGTCGGCGTCGACGATCCGCACAAACTGGCCGACGAGATATTGAACCGCTCACAAGGCGGTCATTCCACGGGCCCGGTCTGAACGCAGTGGGGCAGGCGCTTCCGCCTGCCAACAGGTTCGTATGTGCTGGGTTGGCAGGCGGAAGCGCCTGCCCACCTGGCAGTCGCCGCTACCGGTTGTCCGGCGCCATCCAATATCCGGGGCGGACCTGGATGCGGCGGGCCATCGGCGAATTCACCCAGACCTTGATCTCATGGAAGCCGCCCTCGAGTTTGTTGCTGGGGCTGTAGCTGATCAGGTACTCGCTGTGCAGTTGCTCGCCGATGCGCTGGATGGCTTCGTCCAGGCCGCCGCGCCGGTAATAGCTGAACTGGCTGCCGCCGGTTCCTCCAGTGAAGATCTCCACCGCGTTGCGTTTGAAGATCGCCTTGGCGTCGCGGTAGATCTCCAGCAGAAGGGGCAGGAACTCCGCGGCATTGCCCGACGCCTCGGCGCCGGCGGAGGTTTGCCTCACGGTGTTGGGCGTAGCGGGCTCGTTCGACCCCACATTGTACATGGCGGGCGGCAGCGGGTCCGGCGTCGGCACCGGCAGCGGCGCGGTGAGTTTCTCGATGATTCGCGACATGTCGACCGCGTAGAAGGCGATGTTGTTCAACTGCATGCTGATGAGCGTTTCGCGCCCGCGGGCTTCGCTGCCGATGTCGCGTGTTTCGCCGATCAGGAGGATGATGCGCCGCCGGTTCACCGGGCGGTGCCTCAACATGGTGATCGCCTGCTCGGTGGCATCGATCATGTGGTTGGCATCGCTGCCGGGCTGGATCTTGCGAACCGCCTGGGTGATTTTGTCGGAATCGGAAGTGAACTCCTGCAGGGTGCGGATGCGATGATCGAAAGCCAGCACGGCGGCTTCGCCCTGATCGCCCAGAATCAGCGGCTGGAGCATGTTGCCGATCTTGTTAATGGTGGGCAGCATCTTCTCCACTGCCGAGTTCGCCTGCACCATCACCACCATCGAAATCGGCTGATAGGCCACATCCACATGAATATTCTGTTCCTTGTCGTTGTCCGTCAGGTGGAACTGGTCCGGTAGCAGGCCGTTGACGAAATTGCCGTCGCGGTCGTAGACCAGCACCGGGGCCAGTACGTGTTGCACCTCGACCCTGATGCGGAGATCGGGCGCCCCTTCCTGAGCGGGTCCCTGATCCTGGGCATCCGGTGTACTCTGGCTGGGCGGCGGATTTTTCGCGGGTGTTTGCGCGGGCTGCTGCGCCAGCAGCATTCCCGCGAGCAACATCATGATCGGCGATCGAAGCATTTTAATCCTGCGCGGCGTTATGACCGGTCTGCCCCGCGAGCAATTGCAGCACGTGAGGCACCAACTCCACGATAGCATTCAGGCTCTCCACCGCGCCTTTGGGAGAGCCGGGAAGGGTGACGATCAGCACCCGCCCGCGCGTTCCGGCGAGCGACCGCGAGAGCGAGGCGAGCGGCGTGGATTCGCGGCCGCGGGCGCGCATCGACTCGCCAAACCCCGGTATTTCGCGGTCGAGAACCGCGCGCGCGGCCTCCGGCGTAACGTCGCGCGCGGCGATGCCGGTGCCGCCGGTGGTGAAGATGACGGCCGCCGCGCCCGCGTCGGCCAAAGCCGCCAGACGGCCGCTGATGGCTGCTGCGTCGTCGGGAATCACTTCGGTGACTGAGACCTGCCAGCCCAGTTGTTCCAGCCGTTCACGCACGGCGGGGCCGGAGCGATCGGCGCGCGTGCCCGCGCTCGCGGAATCGCTGATGGTAAGAACGGCTGCCTGGATCATGCTCTTGGAACCTGCCGAGGAGCACCAACGCACGACGGGCTGCAGATACACACAGATGGACACAGATCAAAACGAATGGGCTTATCCGTGTTCATCTGTGTTCATCCGTGGCTTCGGGTTTGCGGCGAAAGGACCCGCTTTTGCCGCCGGTCTTCTCGATCAGATAGATCTCGCCGATTTCGATCGATTTGTCGAGCGCCTTGGTCATATCGTAAACCGTGAGCGCGGCCACCGCGGCGGCGGTGAGCGCTTCCATTTCCACCCCGGTCGGCCCGGTGGTGACGACGCTCGATTCAATGCAGACGCCGCCCCTTTCGATTCGCATCTCCACGTCGGCGTGCGCGAGCGGCAGCGTATGGCAGAGCGGGATCAACTCGGCAGTGCGCTTGGCCGCGGCGATGCCGGCGATGCGGGCGATTTCGAGTGGATTGCCTTTCGGGTTCTTGGGCAGCCAGCGCAGCACCGCCTCGCTGATGCGCACGAAAGCGTGGGCGCGCGCCGTGCGCCGCGTTTCCGCCTTGCGGCTCACATCCACCATGTGTACGGCGCCCGCCGAATCGTAATGCGTAAGCTTCTTCATAAGTTCGCCATCCGTAATACCCGCGCCAACCGACGATTGAACCAGTCGACGTGGCGCACGCACTCGTGGGTGCCGCGTCGGCACTCGTGCCGACGCAGGGGCCGTCCTCGTGCGAATACGGTGTCGAGAAGAGTCGCGACACGGCACGCACGAGTGCGTGCGCCACGGCTGTTCTCGATCTTCACTGGAGCATCACCCGTATCCATTCGCCCGCCGCATAAACGTCCCGCGCGGGATCGGCCACCAGAAACGCGTTGGCTCGCGCGAGCGCGGGAATATCGCCGGACCCGTGCCATTCCACCGGCGTAACCTCGGCGCTATCGGAGCTGAGCAGCGCCGGCAGAAAGCGCGTCAAACCGGGCCGATGGCGAAACTCGCGCGTCAACCGCGCCCAGGGCATAGCCAGCTCCGTTTCCGCCTGCCCGCCGATCAACTCCAGCGCGGCGCGGGCGAAGATTTCGAAGGTCACCATGGTGGCCGACGGATTGCCCGGCAGGCCGAAGAAGAATTTGCCCGATGCGCGCCCGAAGACCAGCGGCTGGCCGGGCTGGATGAGCACGCGGTCGAAATAGAACTCGGCGCCGAAGCCGGCAAGCACCGCCTCCACCACGTCGTATTTGCCAGCCGAGACGCCGCCCGAAATCAGCAGCAGGTCGGATGCGAAACCGCGGCTCACCATTTGGCGCGTGTGCTCCACCGTATCCCGCGCCAGCGGCAGAATCACCGGCGCGCCTCCCGCGCGCGTCACCTGCGCCGCCAGCGAGTGCGCGTTGGAATTGCGAATCTGGTGCTCCGCGGGGGGCTCCTCCACTTCGACGATTTCATCCCCGGTAGCGACAATGGCGACCGTGGGACGGCGGTAGATCGCGACGCGCGAATGGCCGAACGCAGCCAGCGCCGCGATGCCGGCGTAGCCGATCCGCGTGCCGGCCCGCAACACGATCTCGCCCGCGCCCGCTTCCGATCCGCGCCGATTCATCGCCTGCCCCGGCTGCACGCCGCGATGGATGCGCACTCGGCCATCGCCTGGGTCGGTGTCTTCCACCATCACGACCGCGTCCGCGCCGGCCGGAACCGGAGCGCCGGTCATGATCTCGACCGCCTGGCCGGGCCCCACCGTGCCCGGGAATCGCTCGCCCGCGCGCACCTCGCCGATCACTGCCAGCTCGCCCGGCACGTCTGTCGCGCGCACCGCGTAGCCATCGCGCGCCGAGCGGTCAAGCGCCGGCGAGTCCCGGTCCGCTGCAACATCCACCGCGAGCACCCGCCCCGCCGCCTCGTCCAGCGCCACCTCCTCCACCGCCGGAACCGGGTGCGCAAGGCGGACCATGTCGATAACCTTCGCGCGCGCCTGGTGAAAGTCGAGCGGAACCACCCCACTATTCTATGCCGGAGGATGGAAAATGCGTCTGTCCCGTTTATAGCCGGAAATCGTACGGCGCGGGCTGGCGCGCCACGACGTGCCGGGCTTCCGCCTGGCGCGCCTGGCGGTGGACCGCCGGTTCCAGGGGCGGGGACTTGGCGGACAGCTTCTGCTCGCGGCAGGCAGGCGCTGCCTGCGGGCCTCAGCGGAGGTTGGCGGCGTGGTGCTGGTCATCGACGCTAAGAATGAAGGGGTCGCAGGATGGTATGCGAGCTATGGCGCCGTCCCGCTGCTGGACGCGCCGTTGTCGCTGTTGCTGCCGCTAGCCGTAATCGACGCCGCACTGAAGAAAGCCGGGAAATAGCGCGATACAGTTTTGAGGGATCATGAGTAAGTGGAAGTGCCCCTTTGACTGCGGTTACGTTGAACGGGCGCTCAGTGGTTAAATGTTCAGAAGCGGAGAGCGCGAATGAATAGGCAACAGATCGTGGCGGAGATACAGCGCATTGCGCGCGACAAGGGCGGCCACGCACCAGGGAGGCAGGCTTTCGAGCGCGCAACTGCAGTGAAGATGTCGGAGTGGTACCCACACATTTGGCTTCGCTGGGGCGAGGCCTTGGCTGAGGCCGGGTACGCTCCGAACCTTTTGCAAGCGAAAGCAAGCGACGAAGTGCTCTTAGAAAAGTACATCGGTTTGACACGGGAGCTGGGAAGGCTCCCTGTTGAGGGCGAGATCCGGCGTAGGGCTAGAATAGACGCGTCTTTTCCAAGCCACACGACCTTCAGCCGGTTTGGCGGAAAACAGAAACTGTTGGCGGCACTCGCTGGACACTGCCGCCTGACCTCGGGCTTCGAGGATATCCTCGCTCTCTGCGCCGAGCAAGGGAACGCCTCATCGGGGGCGTCGGCGGAAAAGCGACGAGAAGGCAAGGTTGCGACGGAGTTCGTCTATCTGATGAAGTCTGGACCTCACTACAAGATTGGTCGCACCAACTCCATCGGCCGTCGGGGAAGTGAGCTGGCCATTAAGATTCCCGTTCCACCGAGGACTGTCCACAGTATTGAAACTGACGACCCCGTCGGAGTCGAGGCTTACTGGCATAGGCGGTTCGCCAATAAACGCGGGGAGGGCGAATGGTTCGCGCTTTCTCTCGGCGACGTGAACGCGTTCAAACGCTGGAAGCGGATCGGCTAGCGCAACGTAATTGGGCGCTCCTGCGGCACTTGACACCCTTACTGCAAACACTCCGCAATCGCCTTCTCGTCAACCGCGCCCGGTTTGATCATGCGCCAGTAGGGCTCGGTGATATCGACCGTGGTGGAACCGAGGCCGGTGCAGATGCCGCCATCGAGCACCAGGTCCACTCTTCCATCCATCAGCGCGAAGACATCGATGCCGCTGGCGCACGTCGGGCTGCCGGAGATGTTGGCGCTGGTGGCGATCAGCGGCTGGCCGGTAAGCGCGACAAGCTGGCTTGCCACGGCCGAGCGCGGCTGGCGCAGCGCCAGGCGGCCGGTGTTGCCGGTGACTTTCAGCGGCACGCGGGCCGAGGCCGGCACGATGATGGTGAGCGGGCCTGGCCAGAAGCGGCGCGCCAGCAGGAAGAAACGGCTGTTCAATTCGTTCGCCAGCTCCTCGGCCATCATCGTGTCGCGGATCAGGATGGGCAGCGAATTGTGCGGCTCGCGGCCTTTGGCTTTGAATACCTGGGTGACGGCGCGCAGGTTATACGGGTCGGCCACTAGCGTGTACAGCGCGTCGGTGGGGATGGCCACCACCTGGCCGCAGCGTATGGCCGTGGCGGCTCGCTCCAGCACTTCCGGCTGGGGCGACTCGGGATCGATTTCCACCAGGTCGGTTGCCATGAATTGTCAGCGCGGTCCGATGGCTTCGGCTACGTCGAGCGCCATCTGGTAGCGGCCGAACGGCGCGCTCAATTGTACTCCCTGCACCATTTTGCGAATGCGCTCCACCATCTGGCGCGCAATGGCCACACCCTCGGCGCGGGCCTTGTCGGCGTCGTCCACGCGGCGCATCCGCCCCATGAATTCTTCCGGGACCGGCACGCGCAGCTCATTCACCATGAACTCGGCATTGCGGTAACTGGTGAGCGGCCAGACGCCGCAGACCACCGGCAGCTTGGCGTGTTCGATGCGCTTCAGGAAAGCCTCCAGCAGATTCAAATCGAACACCGGCTGGGTGACCACGTATTCGGCGCCGGCTTCGGTCTTCCAGTCGAAGCGGCGGATTTCCTCGTCCATGTTCAGCGCGCCCGGGTTGGCGCCCACGCCGGTGAGCAGCCCGGTCTGCGAGCCCATCGGGTTGCCGCCGATATCCAGACCGTGATTCAGATTGCGGACGATGTTGACCAGGCCGATGGCGTCCACGTCGAAAACCGCCGTGGCATCCGGATACGCGCCCATGCGCGGCGGATCGCCGGTAATGCAGATCAGGTTGCGGATGCCGGCCGTGTGCGCGCCCAGCAGCTCGGACTGGATGCCGAGGATGTTGCGGTCGCGGCAGCAGAAGTGGAGCACGGCCTCGATGCCGGCGTCCCGCTGGATGAGCTGGCAGGTGACTTGCGCGCTCATGCGCGCGCTGGCGCGGGGCCCATCGGGAACATTGATGGCATCGATGCCGGCTTCCGCGCAGCGGCGCGCGCCATCGATTTCGCGCGAGGCTTCCACGCCGCGCGGGGGAAGAATCTCGACGAAAGCCACGAACTTGCCCGATGCGAGTTTGGCGCCGAGCTTGGACTTTTGTTCGATCGGTACCGGAGCCAGCGCCTGCGACGGCACTTCGCGGTCGCTCACCGTCACCGCCAGCGTCTTCTGCCCTGGCTGCAGCGAGCGTGTTTCCGAGCGAATCAGCTTGATATGATCCGGCGTGGTGCCACAGCAGCCGCCGACGATTTTCACGCCCGCCCATAACATCCGGCGAGCGTATTGCGCCATGTACTCGGGCGAGGAGAGATAGATATTGCGGCCCTCCACGCGCATCGGCAAGCCGGCGTTGGGCATGGCGCTCATCGGCTTGGAGGAAACCGCCAGCATCCGCTCGATGGTCTCGAGGGTAGCCTTCGGGCCCACCGAGCAATTCAGGCCGATGGCGTCCACCGGCCACGAATCCATCTCGCGGGTAAAGGTCTCCGTATCCGCGCCGCCGGGCAGGTGGCCGAAATCGTCGATGGTGACCTGGGCGATGATGGGAACCGCGTCACCGGCCGAGTCACGCGCCGCCATCACCGCTTCGCGCAACTCGTCCAGGTTGCCGAAGGTTTCGAAGATCAGCAGATCCACGCCGGCTTCCACCAGCGCATCCACCTGCTCGCGGAAGGCGGCCCGCGCTTCGGCGAACGAAGTGGGGCCGAGCGGCTCGATGCGCACGCCCAGCGGGCCCACGGCGCCCGCCACGAAAGCCGTATCGCGCGCCGCTTCGCGCGCCAGCCGCACGCCGGCGCGATTAATCTCCTTCAACTTCTCGGCCATGCCGAAGGCGGCCAGACGCACGCGGTTAGCGCCGAACGTGTTGGTTTCCAGGATCTCCGAGCCCGCCTTGATGTAGTCCTGGTGGATGCCGCGCACCAGGTCCGGCGCGGAAAGATTCAATTCGTCGAAGGAACGGTTGAGAAACACGCCGCGGGCATACAGCATGGTGCCCATGGCGCCATCGGCGACCAATACCCGGCGCGACAATTGGTCGCGAAACTCCTGGGCGCGTGTGCCAGTGGCTGCCATCATGGGGAAGACTCGGGGCCGCAACGGGCCAGCGGCGGCCCCAGATTGCGGTATTTGTGATTGTAGCGCACTCGGCCAAAATGCAGAAATCGCGGTCGTCCGCGGCGGCGAAACCGCGGCCCGAGGTCCGCCGGCCGGCGGGACGCTGCGGGATAATACACGCAGGCCTTCATGGATTTCGTCGATCAGCTCAAGTCGCAGGTGCGCATCGAAGACGTGGTGGGCGAGTACGTCAAGCTGCGGAAATCGGGCGCCAGCCGCTACATGGGGCTGTGCCCTTTCCACAACGAAAAGACGCCCTCCTTCACGGTTCACGTGGTGCACCAGTTCTACAAATGCTTCTCCTGCGGCGCCGGCGGCGACGTGGTCAAGTTCGTCATGGAAAAAGAGGGCCTCAGCTTCTGGGAGGCGCTCAAGCAACTGGCCGAACGCTACGGCATTCCGCTGCCCAAGCGCTCGCAGTATTCCGACGAGGATTCGCGCTTGCGCGGCGCCGCTTTCGAAATGCACGAAATGGCGCAGGAGGCTTTCCGCGCCAACCTGGAGTCCGCGGCGGGCGAGGCGGCGCGGGCGTACCTGGCGCGGCGCGGCGTGGCCCCGGAAACCATCGCGCAATTCGGCCTGGGGTACGCGGAGCGCTCCGGCCAGGCGCTGGTCCGCATGTTCGGCAAGCGTAATTTCTCGAGCGCGCAAATGGAGCAGTCCGGCCTGATGGGCCAACGGCAGGACGGCAGTCTTTATGACCGGTTCCGCAACCGCCTGATGTTTCCCATCCACAACGAATCGGGGAAAATCATCGGTTTTGGCGGACGCGCGCTGGCGGCTGACGACGAGCCGAAATACCTGAATTCGCCGGAGACCGCGATTTACAAGAAGAGCTACGTGCTGTACAACCTGCACCGCGCCAAAGAAGCCATCCGCAAGCAGGACCGCGTGATCCTGGTGGAAGGCTACATGGATGCGATCGGGGTTACCGCGGCGGGCGTCGCGAACGTGGTGGCGAGCTGCGGCACGTCGCTGACGGCGCAACAGGTGCAGGCGATGAAGCGGCACTCGGTGCGCATCGCCGTCAATTTCGATCCCGACGCGCCAGGCGCCAACGCCGCCGAACGATCCATCGGGCTGCTGCTCGAAGAGGGCATGCAGGTGCGGATTGTGGAACTGGATGGCGGTCTCGATCCCGACGAGTATTGCCGCGAGCGGGGTTCGGCCCAATACCAGCAGCGGCTGGACGAAGCCAAGGGTTACTTCTACTGGCTGGCCGACCGCGCGCGCTCGAAGCACGATGTGCGCTCGAGCGAGGGCGTGGTAGCGGTGTTGAACGCGCTGTTGCCGGCGGTGGAAAAAATCAACGACCCGCTGGAGCGGAGCGCTATCGCCAACGACCTGGCTGCCTACATCGGCGTGCCGCCGGGCATGGTGCTGGATAGTTTCCGCAAGACCGCGGCCAGCCGCCAGGAAAAGCCAATGGAGCGGCCGAAGATTCCCCTGCGGCACGACGAGCGGTTGCTGCTGAATGCGATTCTGGCCGATGAGGAAATTGGCAAGCGGATCGCCGGCCAGTTACAGGAATCGGATGCGGTTGCCGGGTTCGCGTCCCGCCGTGTGTTTCAAGCGGCGAATGCGCTGGTAGCGGCGGGCGGACGGCTGAATTTCGAGAATTTACACGCCCGTCTGGAAGAGGCCGATCAAAGTCTGCTGGCCGAAGCGGTGCTGGAGGGCGAGGCGGAAGTTACGCCTGGCGCGGTGGAAGCGGCGATGGAGAGCGTTCGCCGCACCCAGGCGCGCGGTCTCCGCGACCAGATCAAGGCGCGTATTCGGGAAGCCGAGCGCGGCGGCAATTGGGAAGAGGCATTGCGTTTGGCGGCGGAGCTGGAGGGAAGCGATCGGGCGGCGCGCAGCCGCGGTTGATCGGGCGGCGAGCGGACGAGTTTGGCGTCCGCGCCGTGGGGTACAATGTGTTGGACTCGCTTTAGAAACGCCGGGAGTGCGGGGCTCAGTGGCGCTGGAAGATAAGTTCGAGGGGTTGCAACGGCTCGTACAGATGGGCAAGCAGAAGGGCTACGTCCTGTACGACGAGGTCAGCGAAGTTCTGCCCGGCGATATCGCCGGCGGCGCGGAGCTGGAGGACGTGCTGGCCGGCCTGGATGTGGCCGGCATCGAAATCCTGGAGGAGCCCAAGGATTTCGACAAGAAGCTGGAAGAGGGCGAGGAAATCCTCGACCTCGAATTGCCCGCCGGCGTCGGCGAGAAAATCAACGACCCGGTGCGCATGTACCTGCGCGAAATGGGCACTGTCCCGCTGCTCACCCGCGAAGGCGAAGTGGAAATCGCGCGCCGCATCGAGCGCGGCCAGAACACGGTCTTGAAATCGCTGGCGCGCGCGCCGCTGGCGGTTCAGGAAATCATCGGCATGGGCGAGGAGATGGCGCGCGATGTGATCTCGGCGCGCGACGTGGTGCAGATCGCCGAACCCATCCTCACCGACGAACTGGTGGAGGAAAAGCGCGACGAATTCGTCCGCGCGGCCGAGGAGATCGCGCGCCAGTACCGCAAGACCATGCAGTGCCGGCAGAAGCTGCAAGCCACGCCGCGCGCCTTGAAGCCCAAACAGTACCGCCGGCAGTTGTGGGAGCTGGCCCGCCTGATGGTGCGGGTATCGCGCCAGGTGCGGGCGGTCCGTTTTCAGAGCCCGGTGATCCGCCATCTGATCGATTGCATCCGCGCCGCGGTGGAAGAGATGAAGCCGGTGGAGCGCGAGATCGCCCGCGTGCAGCGGCGCCTCGAGACCTGGCCCGGAGCGCGCGCGGCGGGAGTGAAGGACCTGCGCAAGGAGCAGCGCAGTTTCACCCAGCAATTGCAGCAGCTCGAGGAACAGTTCGGGGCGCCGGCGGCGGAGCTGCGCCGCACCCTCGAGATCATCACCAAGAGCCACCAGGAAGCCGAAGCCGCCAAGAAGGAATTGATCGAAGCCAACCTGCGCCTGGTGGTCTCGATCGCCAAGCGTTATACCAACCGCGGCCTGCAATTTCTGGATCTCATCCAGGAAGGCAACATCGGGCTGATGAAGGCGGTGGATAAGTTCGAATACCGCCGCGGCTACAAATTCTCGACCTACGCCACCTGGTGGGTGCGGCAGGCCATCACCCGCGCGATCGCCGATCAGGCGCGCACCATCCGCATCCCGGTGCATATGATCGAGACCATCAACAAGCTGATTCGCACCTCGCGCCAGATGGTGCAGGAATTGGGGCGCGAACCCACCAACGAAGAGCTGGCCAAGCGGCTGCAACTGCCGGTTTCGAAAGTCCGCAAAGTGCTCCGCGTGGCGCAGGAGCCGATTTCGCTCGAGACGCCGATCGGCGAGGAAGAAGAGTCGCACCTGGGCGATTTCATTGTCGATCAGAACGGCATTTCGCCCTCCGATGCCGTGATCAACCTGAATCTGCGCGAGCAGACGGCGCAGGTGCTGAAGACGCTCACGCCGCGCGAAGAGAAGATCATCAAAATGCGCTTCGGCCTGGAAGACGGCAGCGAGCACACGCTCGAGGAAGTCGGCCAGAATTTCGCCGTGACGCGCGAGCGCATCCGCCAGATCGAAGCCAAGGCACTGCGCAAGCTGCGCCATCCCAGCCGCAGCCACCGCCTGCGCGCCTTCTTAGAGAACGGCACGCGGGGTTTATAAGTACCGGCACATCGGCGCGCCCCCTATTCAACTGGCCGCACAGCGTGTATCTGTCGGTTCGCGATCATCTTGGACAACGTGACGAAGACGTTCGACAAGGAAGACGTTCGACAAGATGGAGTCGCGCCAGGGGGAAAAGCAGGGGCGGAGAGCGTGATCGCTGGTGGCAGGGGCAACAGTGGGAATTCTAAGTCTATCGTTTACCTATTGACCCATTGGTTGTATACTTGACAACACTCCCTGAGGGGTGAGCGTATGAATATTGGTAACTGGTTACAAAAAGAACGTTTGAAAGCAGCCTGGGCTCTATTGCCCGCTGACAAGAAGGCCTCCATCCAACCATTAATCGACGCGGCCCATCAACAACTGCGGACTTACCAGGCTACCGGAATAGTGCCGCCGCCCAGCCCCGCCGCGCCCCACCAACTGATATTGGCCAAGAGCGCGCTTACGGACGATGTGGACGGCACCGCCGCAGCCTTACCCGAATTGCAACCCGGGTCCATTTCGATTGATGTCGACCCGGGAGGCGCAATCTGGGGCACGGGTAAGTATCAGCAGCTCGATCCCCTTTGGTTGGGGGCGGCTGCCGCTTGGTTAGAGCACCTCCTGCTGGGTAAGTACCCGTTTCCAGCGGGAACTCCCGCCGTTGGGAGAATCTCCGACAACTTCACGATAGCCATTGCCGGGGACTTTGGAACCGGAGACTGGGGCACGCCGGCGAATCCAGCTCCTAGCACGAAGATACGCCTGGCAATTCCCGCTCTCAATCCGGATCTCACCATCCACTTAGGCGATGTCTACTACGAAGGGTCATCCCCCGAGGAGATAGAAAACTTCGTGGATCTCTGGCCCCAAGGGCCGGCGGCGGCTGCCAGCTACACCTTGAACTCCAACCACGAAATGTATTCCGGGGCGAAACCCTATTTCGTGGAAGCGCTGGGAAGTCCGCTCTTCGCGGCGCAAAGGCCGTACAGCTTTTTCGCGTTGGAAAACGCCAATTGGGTCATTGTGGGACTTGATTCGGCTTACTATTCGGACGAACTCACCCTCTACATGAACGGCTCGCTGGGTAAGAGCGCTCAATTGCAGTTTCTCAAAGAGCAGGCGCAAAAGGGCAAGAAGGTGATCTTGTTTACGCACCACAACGGCCTGGCGGAAGATGGCTCCGCGCACACCGGCTTGTGGAACGAAGTGGTGAATTGCTTCCCCGGCGGA
Source organism: Bryobacteraceae bacterium (assembly GCA_049508735.1). Lineage (GTDB taxonomy): Bacteria > Acidobacteriota > Terriglobia > Bryobacterales > Bryobacteraceae > Bog-375. The sequence continues at coordinate 166,818 of JBELAO010000003.1, forward strand.
TCCGGACCTGCCTATTGGTATTGGGGACATGTTCATGCGGGCGTGGTGTATCAGCCTCAGGGTGGCGTCCAGTGCCGCTGCGCCGGCCATGCCGCGCTGCCGTGGGGTTACGCTTCCGGGCTCGCCAATCCGAACGTCGCATGGTTCGAGAATCGCAATGCCGGCGACCAGAATGACAAGCTGAGAGTGTTCAACGGATTCACTTTGCTGCAACTGGCCGGGGCCGGTGTGAACGAGACCTTCTACGACGAGAATGGCGGCGTTGCGTGGTCTGCGAATCAGACCAAGCCAGCCGGCGCTGCCGGGTAAGCGGAGTTGCCGCGGTTGGAGGCCCATCAACAGATGCGCCCGCCGGTCGAGAAGCCCGTCAGCAGGAGAGATGACGCGTTTTCTCTCGGCACGCTTTTGTCTGTCGGTGCTGCGCCACCACAAGCGAGTTTGCCGCGTGTCACGGCACGGGCGGGCCGCTAGCTGGAGGCTTCGGCTCGCTGCGGACAACCACGATAGTGAACTTGGCGACCAGGGCGGAGATTGCGCCCAGAGCAGCCAGAAGCGGAGCCACGATGGCGCCAACGGCAGCGACGGTCACCGGGATCTCGACGAACGTGTTGCCATGCTCGTCCTTGATCACGATGCGCTGGACGTTGCCCTCATGGATCAAGTCGCGAACCTTTCCGACGAGGTCGCGGCCGACGACATGAACTTCTTCCACAAAACTTTGGAGGTCCATAGCTTAGAGTACGTTGATAGCCCCTCGCGAGTTCCCACGGGGGAACAGTCCGTCGCGAGAGGCCCCGTCAGGCTGAACTGAGTGTTTCTTGGCAACAGCCTGCCTTGGGTTTTTCTCGGAATGTGATTTCGGGGGAGTTGCCCGGTTCAGGCTGACGCCTTTTCCCCCAGCCGCAGCCACCGCCTGCGCGCCTTCTTGGAAAACGGCACGCGAGGATTGTAAATCTCCGCCAGCTATTGGATCGCAAGCGTGAGGCCGTTCTGTGCGGGAGTGGGAGTCGCACCAGCGTAATTAATGGCGCTTAGTCTAATCGGGACCGCAGCCCCAGTCTGGCTGTCTTCTGGGATGATGATATTGATCTGCTGCGCCGCGCACGTCATACCGGGTGCCGATCCGGAATAGAGGACTAACGCCGGCTCCCCTCCGACGCTGACCTCCACCGGCAAGGTTGTGATGAGTTGGTTCGAACCAAACCCCACGCAGAGGCCGGCTTGGTCGAGGACGTCGGTCCCGATCCCCGTCGCGTACAGCAGCACCATGCTGCCCCGCCTCGCCGGATTCAGTGGCGAGTTGATGGTTCCATCCGCATTTACTGCCGCCAGGTTACCCGTCCCAGATTCGTCCAGGGTAAACAACCCGGGCGCGTGGGTAGAGCCGACCTGAACAGTTGTGGTCAGCGCGGCTGCGCCTCCCAGCTCAACCGTAAAAGTGGTTGGGAACGGGTAAAGGTTAGGGGGCACAATTGCCGACACAGTCCCGTCCTGCACGTACAACAACGGGGCGGGATTTACATCGTAGTAATCGGGGCCCGTGATGAATAGCACCCGCGTACCCGCAAGCGACGTGGGAAGGTCACCAGCCTGAGGCACGGCGGCCTGCACCAACTGCTGCGGCCCCAGCCCACTGCCGAAAATCGTGATGATCTCTCCGCTCACGACGGAGCCGCCCTGGTAGCTCGCAGCGTTCACGATACCGCCGGCGTTTAGGACCGGCGGCTGAGACGCTATGCGCAGCGAAATCGGGATGTTCTCGGTGACCTCGGGAGATCCAACCACATCGAGGCTCACGGGGACGGTCGTGGTGTAGTAGCCCGGCGCTAACCCAGCGACATTGACGGCGCCCGTAAGGGTCGCCCCTGTCTGGCCGCTATTCATCTGGAGCGGATTCAGCGTCACCCAGGATGCGCCTGGCGTTCCGAGCTTCATCGACCAATATCCCGCGCGCGCCACCGGCCAAAGCGTGATGCTGCGGGTCGCCGGCGCGGTTGAGCCAGGAACAACCACGAAATCGAGAGAGGATGGGTCCGCGCCAATCGGCTGTGCAGCGCGGAAGTTCATCACTTCTTGCGAGAGTGGGATACCGTTGGAGGCGTCGAAAACTCGTGGATTATCAGTATTCCCGTCGGACCAGGAGTCGAAGTACCACATATTGCCGTTAATCGCCTGCGGCGACGGTCCCCACACGCTCAACGCCGGATCCGCGGTGAGCGTGCCCCAGCCCCCAGGGGCGTCGCTTCGGTACACCACGCCGACTGGATCTGCCTGAAGCATCGGCTGGCTTCCACTCACGATCTGCGGGGTGATGGTAACGAAGTTGTTGGCTATGCTCCCGTCCGAAGTCAGTGCGAGAGCGCCGAGCGTGGGCTGTGCCTGTGGTGCCTCCCACCCGTACACCGAAAACACAAAGTCGATGGACATCGCTGTGCCAGCCGGGAGGGTGGGAATCATCGCCAGTCCCGGACCCTGGCAGATGGCCACGCCGTTGGGAACGCATTCGACGAGATACGCGTTCACATTATTGTTCCAAGTCGTTGGTATCGTCACCTGGATGGCTTCAGCATCGTCCGGGCCGTGATTTGTGATCACTGCTCTTAAGCCCAGATAATCACACGTCACTCCCGGCGCGCTGCTGCACGCCCAAGGCCATAATTGAACCCAGCCTACGGATATGTCGGCGCTTGGCACCGTGGCCGGCAGATCCACAATGAGGGGCGTGCTACCCTCGTCAGGAGCTGCGACCGGAAATCCCGAGGACATGGTTGTCAGCAATACGCGAATCCCGCCGTTCAAACCGGGCGCCAGAGCAACCGAACTGAGCACTGTGTCGGTGTTGGGAGGGGGTGGCTGATGAGGAAGAAACTGCTCCCTCGTTATGGCGTCACCGGCGCTACCAAGCGTTACAACCGCCGCGCCGTAGGTCTGAAACTGTACAAGGGCTTGCACGCTGCCGTCGGGCAGGGGTACCAGTGAGAGCGCCGATCCCCTGGCCCCGGACCCGGCCTCCGCCCCGGCGCCCAATCCCGCCGAGCAGATCAGCGACGAGCCGTCCGCGCTCAGCTTCAGGACAAAGGCGTCCTGCGAATCGCCGCTCACAGGCAATCCGATGTCGGTGAGCGGGAACGGATTGGCAATTCCCACCTCGCCCCATCCGGCAACCCACGCCTCTCCCGCGCCGTCAACCGCGATCGCGGTCGAATTGGCCACGCCATCTCCGCCAATCAGTGCGGCGTAGATGACACGGTCTAGCGTGGAAGCCACCTTAATTACGAAAATATCCGTATTCGCGGGCCCCGTGCCGTTTGTGATGCTATGGTAGGCGCCTGGCGTCACGGGGAATGCGGCGCTGGGCACGTTGCCCGTTAGATAAATAGCGCCCACTTCGTCCACGGTAATGGCGACCGGAGCAATCTCCACCCCACCCTGCGGGCCGGCTGAAATCTTGGTGTCGAAAGACCCGACCTGGTTGCCCGAGGAATCCACCTTGAAGACCACGGTGGTATAGGAGGCGCTGTACCCGACACCATATAGGTTGCCTGCCGCGTCGGTGGTGATAGGCGAATAGGACATGTTGAGGGGGAACAAGACTGGCGTCAGGACCCCTAGGGGGCTGAGCTTACCCACGCCACCGACCCACAGCGACCCCTTATCCCCGAGAGCGAGGCCAGGTAAGAAACTATTCTGCGTGTCCGCCGTCTTGTACAAGACGGTCCCGTCCGGAGCAACCTTCGCCACGTATCCGGCGTCCATTGTGTAGACTGCGACATACGCGTTCCCATCAGCGTCGGTCACCATGCTCTCTGCGGTCCCGGCGTCCAGTTCGGTCCATTGAGTGAACGATTTGTATCCGAACGGTGCGGCGGTCCTACGTGAGGTTTGAGCGCTGCATGGCGTTGAGCCCAGCGCGCAGGCCAAAACCAGCACAAGCGCTGGCGCAGCTGCGGACTTGCCGGACGGCACAACCACATTCTAGCAAGCTGGCATCGCCGTTCGTCGCCGCCGCGCGGTATCGTCAAGTGTTGCAGGGCGCAGCGCCCAGATAGCGAGGAACCATGCCAATGAATCGCAGACGGTTCGTGATGACTTCCACCGGGTGGGCCTTGGCTGCGCCGGCCGCGGTTTCGGCGCTGGCGGGTGGGCAGACTAAAGCCGCGTACCTCAAGCCCTACGGCTCGGGCCATTTCGGTGAGTGGGTGCAGGACGAGTTCGGCCTGCCCGCATTTCATTACACCTGCGATCAGACCAGCGATCCACTGGCGGTCAGTCCGGTAACGCCCGGCATCCTCTCGCAGACCGACCACGTGCACCAGGTGGGCAATGACCGCATCATCGCCATCGTCTCCAACTACGGCCACGTGCGCGTCCGCCAGGATGAAGGCGCGCCCAAGTTCCTCAACGATTACGTGCCGGAGATGAGCCAGTTCTCGGGCGGCTTCGGCTACCTCACCGATGGCAAGGAAACGCTGAGCACGCTCTATCCGCAAAACGGCGCGAGCTTCGACCGCATCTTCGGCGCCGGCTATCTGCGCAAGAAAGTGGCGCGCGGTAACTATAGCGTCGATCAGGTAATCTGCGCGCCTTTCGGCGACGACCCGGTTCTACTGTCGCAAGTGACCATCGCCAATCACGGCGCCGCGCCGGCCGCTTTGCGATGGATCGAATATTGGGGCACGCTGGTTTACGAATTCTCCTTCCGCCCGTTCGTGGAGCAGATGAGCGGCCTCGGCCGGCCGGTGGATCTGCGCCGCCGCTTCGGGCAGCGGTTCGCGCACAGGTTCCGTGCCCTGGAACATAACCTTGGTTTGACCGAGTCCAAGCAGTTCTTGGGGCGAGATCCAAAAGAGGAAGCCGCGTGGCAGCGGGCGAAATCAAACCTGGCCGCCCATCCCAACTCTTTCCTTGGGGCGATTCCGGAAACCGTGCCCGAGGCTACTTACGACGACGTCAACCCTCCCGCCACTTTTCTGATTTCGCTCGATGCGCCATCGACCGGCCTCAGCGCCAACGGGAAGACGTTCTTCGGATCGGGCGGCGCAGCGAAACCGGACGGCATCGGCCGCGCGCTCGATGGAGACTTGGCAACCACCGGCTCGGATAGCGCGCTGCTGCTGGAGCGCGCCATCAACCTTGCGCCGGGCGAACAGAAAACGCTCTATTTCCTGTACGGCTATTTGCCGGACGGTTTCGACGCCGCGTCTCTGGCCGCGAAATACCGCGCGCGCGCCGCCACCACGCTGAAGGATTCGAGCGCCGAATGGAAGAAGCGCGGCATGCGGTTCAGCGTCGGCTCCGACCCGTGGGTGGAGCGCGAGACCATCTGGAATCACTATTGCCTCCGCAGCAGCCTGACTTACGACGACTACTTCCACGAGCACATCCTCAACCAGAACGGCATCTATCAATATGTGATGGGATTCAACGGCGCGGCCCGCGACCCGCTCCAGCATTGCCTGCCCTTCCTGTTCAGCGACCCCGAAATCGTCAAAACGGTTCTGCGCTACACGTTGAAAGAGGTGCGCGCGGATGGGTCGATTCCTTACGCCATCGTCGGCCACGGCGCGGTGGGTCCCATGGTCACCGATAACTCGAGTGACATGCCGCTGTGGCTGTTGTGGACCGCGAGCGAGTATGTTCTGGCTTCCCGCGACGTGGCGTTCCTCGATCAGGAAGTTCCCACCTTTCCGCTCTACGGACAAACCGCCGGCAAAGAGCGCGTGCGCAAGCTGCTGGAGCGTTGTTACCGGCATGAGATCGATCACGTCGGCGTGGGCGCGCACGGCGTCATGCGCATGCTCAATGACGATTGGAACGATGGCCTGCTCAGCGTGTGGGCGCAACCGGCTTTCGCGGAATGCGTCGCGCAGGGCGAAAGCGTGCTCAATTCGGCCATGGCCGCCTGGGTCTTCGATCTCTACGCGCGCCTGCTCGACTACGCCGGCGACAAGGACCTCGCGGCGCAGGTTCGCCAGAGCGCGGACGCGCACCGCGCCGCCACGGCCCGGCAGTGGACCGGTAAATGGCTCCGCCGCGCGTGGCTCGGTCCCACGCTGGGATGGGTGGGAGAAAGCACGCTGTGGCTGGAACCGCAACCCTGGGCGCTGCTCGCGGGCGTGACCACGCCCGAACAGAGCCGCGAGCTGATTCGCAATATGGATGAGCTGCTGCGCCGCCTGTCACCCATCGGCGCGGTGCAAATGAATCAGGGGCCGGACGCCCCCAAGGGCGGCATCTGGGAGCCGGGCACCTCGGTCAGCGGCGGCATCTGGCCTTCGCTCAACCAGACGCTGGTTTGGGCGCTGGCGCGGCATGATCCCGCCATGGCCTGGGATGAGTGGAAGAAGGCGCAAAGATGAACGTGACACACTGTTTCACCTCAGTGGGAATCTCAGCGGCACTCAGGCTCCCAGCCAACCAGGGCACGCATAGAATCGCCAGCAGGGCGTTCGCGCTCTTTTTGAAGCTCATGTTTAATGGTACTCCCCACGACATTGCCGCCAGCAACCCCTTGTGGAAGGGGTCACGCACCATGACTTCCGCGGCAGCGGTGCCACCCAGTTTTTGAGCTTCACGGCTGACTGATTTCGTTGACGCCGTCGGATCCCGAACCGTCGGCGACCGCTCTAAGGGCCGGGAAGGGCCGGGCAGCGTCGTGCATCGCGCGGCTGCCGACTTCCGCGCGGGCCGCGACACGGTTCTGGAGGCCGCGCTACGAGCCCCCGCCATGAGGCAATGGCGATTCAGTGACAGGCGGGTCGCCTCCATGAACACAACGACAGCCGTAACCTCCCTTGGCTGCGCCAGGATTCCCCCAGCGACACGCGGTTCTGTTGATTGACCTCGGCATCCTCGATCCCTACTCGGCCGCTCCCACTGTCAACCCCTCCGCCAGCTTGATCTTCCCCTTCAGCTCAATTGCAGCCGAACTTCGCCCTACCAGCACGTCGAACTCGCCGGCATCGGCGCGCCATAACTTGTCTTTCACATCGTAGTAAGTGAACGCGCGGGGATCGAGCGCGATAGTCACTTGTCTTGTCTCTCCCGGCTTCAGCTCGACTTTCGCGAAGCCCTTCAGTTCCCTGGGCGGGCGCGGGACAGAGGCGTGGGCGTCCCCGATATAGAGCTGCGCCACTTCGGCGCCGGCGCGCTGGCCGGTGTTCGTCACTTCGAAGTTCACTTCATACGCGCCCGGCTTGGCGCCCGGTTTGATGACCAGCTTGCCGTAGCGGAAGGTGGTGTAGGACAGGCCGTGGCCGAAAGCGAACTCGGGCGTCACGCCGTTGTGTTCGTAACCGCGATAGCCGACGAACACGCCGTTGCGGTACACCACGCGACGCGTGCCCGGATCGGGATAGTAACTATCATGCGACGGGTTATCCTCCCATCGCTTCTCGATCGAGATCGGCAATCGCCCGGAGGGGTTCACTTCGCCCAGCAGAATCTCCGCCAGCGCCGTGCCGCCCGCCTGGCCGGGATACCACGCCTGAATCACGCTGGGAACGCGGCCCAGCCAGCCATCGACGTCCACGCCGCCACCGGCCGTGATGACGACCACGGCCTTCTTGTTGACCGCGGAGATCTCGCGGATCAATTCATCCTGGCCAATCGGCAACTGGAAAGTGCGGTCGCCGCCTTCGCTCTCATTGCTATCGTTGAAGCCCACTGCCAGCACCACCACATCGGCTTTTGCCGCCAGCGCCTTGGCAACGGGATCCACCAGGCTCGCCTGCGCCGCAATGCCGACGCGCACCACGTCGCCATGAAAGTTGAAGCCGCCCTGAAACTTCTCGAAGACCACTTTGTGCGGCCCCGCGGTGAGATCGGCGGTCGCCTGGTCGACCATCGCCTTGCGCACCGCCCATCCATCCAGAATCAGCTTGCCATCCAGGTACAGGCGGTAGCCGCCTTCGGCATCGGTGGGCGATTCGGCGAAGATCTCGTAAGTGCCGGCGGTCTTGGCGGTGTAATAGCCGCTCCAGCGCATCGACGAAGCCTTGGGCGGGTTGGCGAGCAGCGCGGCAAAGTCCGCACCGGTCGTCAAATCGGCCATCGAAAATGCGGGGTTCATGTTGATGTTGCGGACCACGCGCGTCTCGGATGGAGCGCCGGAGAGATCCTGGTTGGGAAAGATCTCCATCTGCAAGCCAGCCTCACCGCCGCCGGCTTCGGTGGTGAACTCGGTGTTTCGGGCGATCTGCTTGCGATCCGGCAAGCCGGCGTTCCACAGCACATTGACCTTCGAACCCAGCTTATTGGTCAAGCCCTCCAGAAAACTGACCGCGGCGAACGGCTTCACACCCGCGCTGCCACCGGCGACGGGCACGGCCGGATAGGCGTTGGGTCCGATCACGGCGATGGTTCTGACGGCATCGGAATCGATGGGCAGCAGGTTGCCCTCGTTCTTGAGCAGCACCATGGATTCGCGCGCGGCTTCGAGCGCCACCTGTGCGCCGGTGACGCTATAGCGCGGAATCGCCAGGTCCGTCTGCTCCCTGTCCAGCCAGCCGAAACGGATCGCCACGCGCAGAATGCGGCGCACCTTGTCGTCGATGGTGGCCATCGACACCTGCCCCTTTTCGATCGCCGGCAGCAGCGTGGCGCGGTTCATGTGGTCGCCGGCCGGCATCTCCAGGTCCAACCCGCCGTTGGCCGCCGCCACACCGTCGTAGGTGGCCCACCAGTCGGACATCATGATGCCGTCGAAGCCCCAGGCCTGTTTGGCGATTTCGATGTTGAGGTGTTTGTTCTCGGTGAGGCGATGGCCGTTGGTCAGGTTGTAGGAATCCATGATGGCGCCGACGTGCGCGCGTTTGACGGCGGCTTCGAAGATGGGCAGGTAGATTTCGCGCATGGCGCGTTCGTCGATGATCGAGTCGACGTTGTGACGGTCATACTCCGAATTGTTGCCCATGAAGTGCTTGATGGTGGCCGATACACCCAGCTTCTGCATCCCCTCGATGTAGCCGACGGCGATGCGCGCGCCGAGGAACGGGTCCTCGCCGAAGTATTCGAAGTTGCGGCCGTTCATGGGCGCGACGTAGATGTTCACGCCCGGGCCCAGCATGAAGTGCACGCCGCGCGCGCGGGCGTCGGTCGCGATGGCGCCGCCCACACGCTCCGCCAGCGCCGGGTTCCAGGTAGCCGCCAGCGCAATGCCGCCCGCCATGGTGGTGGCCGGACCATCGTTGCGCGTGCCGATAGGGCCGTCCGACGTCTTCAGCTTCGGCAGCCCCACGCGTGGGATGGCGCGGATATAGAAACCGTCCACGCCGCCGATGAGATCGACCTTCTCTTCCGTCGTCATCCGGCTGAGGATGTCGGAGATCCGTTTCTCGCTGTCGCTGGAAGCGGCCATTAGGGGCACCGCGAACAAGGCCGCGCAAATCAAGAGGTGAAACGCGGCGGGCGTGGCTGCAATCATGATTTGACCTGCTTTCAGAACCGCAGCATAACACTCTTCGACTCTTGGAGACTCTGCAAGGGCTAGCGTAAGATGGTGTCATGGTGCGGGTTTTCGGGGCGTGTGCGGTGGTGTCGCTGCTGTTGCCGATGGCGGCGCCGGCGCAGGTCATCCAATTCGAATCCAACGGTCTCCACTATCAGACTTTGACACGGTCCGGCGTGACCATCATGTTCGCCCATCTGCCCGCCCGCCTCCACGAGTATTTCATCATTCAGGTGGACGTCTCCAACGGCTCGGCCGGCCCATACGTGATCCGGCCGGAAGATTTCAGCGTCGAATACCCCGATGGCGCAGTGGTGCATGGCACGCCCGCGCACGACGTCATCGAGATGTTGATGCAAAAAGGCAGCGGCAGCGACGTGGTCAAGCTGGTGACCACTTACGAAGCGGGGCTTTACGGCAACCCGCACTTCAGGTCCACCAACGGCTACGAGGCCCGGCGCCAGGGGGCGCTGGCAGTCAGCTCGACCCGCTTGCGCGCGGCGGCCGCAGCCAGTGCGCTGGCCCTGGTGCGAACCCGCCTGGAGGCGGGCGAGAGCACCGATGGCGCCGTCTTTTTTGCCGAAACCAAGGCCCTCACCGGCGGCAAGCTCACCGTCCGCACCAATACCGACGTCTTCCAATTCACCGCCGAGTAAAGAGACTGCCGCGTGGCGCACGCACTCGTGCGTGCCGCGTCGGCACTTTTGCCGACGCCCGTCATCGCACGCCGAGGATGTGTCGAGAAGAGTCTCGACACGGCACGCACGACTGCGTGCGCCACGGCGGCCTCGGTGACACGCCCGCCAGAGATTCTTGCTATTTTGTTTTCAGTTGATTACGAGCAAATCGGCGGCCGGTTCGCGGGCGGGATGGGTATCGTGTGAGCGAGAGGGAGTCCGGTTCCCGTCGTGCTTACCAAGCAATTCCAAACCGCCTTCCCCAACGGCCTACCCGCTCCGCTGGAGCGTTCCATTCCCGCTACGGCTGGATTCCCTCTTGCTTTATTTGCGCGAGCCGCGTTCCGGGTTGCGCAGCCTGGATTGACGCGTCTTGTGCTTCTGCCGCTTGGGCTTACGAATGACGAAGGTGCCGCTGCCCAGATATTCCGCCTGATAGTTCTTTTCCGCTGCCAAAGAGATTCTCCTGTTGGTGGGTGAAACCGCCCCTTCATTGTAGCGCGCTAAGCTGGGAGCAGGATGCCGAGGCCGCAGCCGATCGAAGACCCGCATCGGAGCCGCGACCACAGGGAGCGGTTGCCGCGGCTATTACTGCGCGCGCACTTAGTGCGTGCTTGTGCCCCGGCGCTGGCGGCGTTGTGGCTGCTGGTTGCGCCTGGGGTGGCGAAAAGTGGTGCGCCCAATCAGCCCCAGTGCCAGCAAGTTCCCGAAATCTCCCGCCAGCTCTCCGAAATCACCGGCCTTCCCTTGCTGCGCCCGGTGCCGTGCAGCTTCATCGACAAGCAACAGGTGAATGCCTTCCTTAAGCGGCGATTGAAGGAAGAGACCAGCCCCGAGGAAATCCGCGCCGAGGAATTGACGCTCAAGAAGTTCGGCCTCGTCCCCAGGGATTTCGACCTGGCCGCGAGCACCGTGGATCTGCTCACCGAGCAGGCCGCCGCCTTTTACGACTATCACAAACGCAGGCTTTTTCTGACCGGTTCGACCAGCGAAGAATCGCAGGATACCGTGCTGGCGCACGAGCTCGCCCATGCCCTTGCCGACCAGAACTTCAAACTCGCGCGCTACATCAATCAGGCGCGCAAGAGCGACGACGGCTCTACCGCCCGGCTCTCCGTGATGGAAGGCCAGGCCACCTGGCTGATGAGCGAATACGAGGCGCGGCGCCAAGGGCAGACGCTTCTGGGCCACCAGGAGCTGGCCGCCAGCATGGCAGGCATCACCGATTCCGGCGCCGGCGAGTTCCCGGTCTTCGAAAAAGCGCCGCTCTATCTACGGCGCTCGCTGGTATTTCCCTATACCGAGGGGATGGCTTTCCAGGCCGCCGTTCTGGAACGCGACCACCAGCGTGCCTTCTCCGAGGTCTTCACCGACCCGCCCGTCTCCACGCAGCAAATCCTGCATCCGGAGAAGTACTTCACCCACGTGAAACCCACCGAGCCCGCTCTTCCCGACCCGCACCTTCCGCGCGGCTACAAGGGCCTGGTCCGCGGCGAACTAGGCGAGTTGGAGCACGGCATTCTGCTCGAGCAATACGTGGGCAAATCCGAGGCGCGGGAAATCGCTCCGCACTGGCGCGGCTGCCGCTTCGAACTGCGCGAGAACAAGAAGCTCGCGCGCGTAGTGCTGCTCTATGCCGTGGAGTGGGATGACGAAGCCAGCGCCGCGAGCTACTTCGCCCTCTACCGCCGGATCCTCGCCAAAAAGTGGAAGAGCATCACCGTAGACACGGAGAGCCTCGACCACATCACAGGCACCGGCGACGATGGCCGCTTCGGGCTGCGGCGGACTGGGTCGGTGGTGACGAGTGTGGAGGGGATGGAGGGGGCACAGTGAGGCGGGCGGCGGGGCCGGCCCATGGTTCCGCGAGCTTCCGATAGCGCCACATATGGGGAAAGGCTGAGCGAGCTGGTGCGAGACATCAGAGTTGTATGTCGCGGCTTCGCCATAGGAGGGTGCCGAGCTTCCGAGCGTGCCGTGCACGCCGGAGCTAAAAGCCAAAGCTAACGGAGTGAGCCCCGGCAGGGGCGGCAGAACATAGCCCAGCGCGGAGCGCTGGGAATCTGGCATCGAATTCCGAGCCCCGGAACGGGGCGGAAGAGGGCGGCCAGACCCGCAACTGGCGCAGCGTCCGTCCTTTCGCCCCGTTCCGGGGCTGGACGATTGGACAACTGGTCCCAGCGCTCACGCGCTGGGCTACTTTCTTTCGCCCTGCCGGGCTGGCTCATGCCCGTTGTATCCAATACCTGTGTCCGGGTTACACAGGCCGGGTCCTCTCTACCATAATCCAACCAGGCCCGCCCGCCCTCTGCTGCTAAACTGATCGTTTCATGACCAAGCTTCCGATATCGTTGCTGGCCTTGTTCCTGGCGGTGGGCGCGCCAATTGCGGCTCAGCAGATCCCTCGCAAAGCGGGCGATTTCGCCGTTCAGGTTCCGCAAGGCACGCCGATCTCGCTGGCCGATTACAAGGGCAAGCCGGTGCTGCTCGCGTTCATTCTGACTACCTGCCCGCATTGCCAGCACGCGGTGGACCTGCTGAGCAAATTGCAGCCGGAGTACGCACCGCGCGGCTTGCTGATACTGGCTTCGGCCATCGACCAGGACGCATCGGAAGCCGTGCCCCACTTCATCGGCAACATGCACCCACCGTTTCCGGTTGGCTTTGACGATCCCGTTGCCGCGTTGACATACGCTGGCTACGCGCTCACCCGTCTGCCCCACATGCCGATCCTGCTGTTCATCGACCGGCATGGCATGGTGCGGGAGCAGCACGACGGCGCCGACCCGGTTTACTTCGGCGACACAGAGGAACAGAATTTGCGCAAGTCGATCGACGCTCTGCTGGCGCCGTCGAAGCCAGCCTCGAAGCCAGCCGCTGCCAAGGTTGCGCAAGGGAAAACGACTTCAGCCCAGCCGAAGCCCTAAGGGTTGGCAGGCGAAAGCGCCTGCCCCACTTCCTGCGGATCCACTCCGGTAACGCCGGCGATCTTGTCGCCGGTGATTGGCCGGGATTCCCGGACATTCGAGGCGGTCTCGCGACCCTGCCAGCTCTTCCCTCGCCGCTATTCGGCTGCCGCGCGCCGCAACGCGCGGAGGTCGATGCCGAGCGCCTGGCATTTCTTGTAGAGGTGGCTGCGCTCCAAGCCGAGCGCCTTGGCGGTGTCGGTCATGCGCTGGCTGTGGCGCTTCAGTTCACCCAGGATCTGCTCGCGTTCGAAGCCGTCCACGCGTTGCGCCAGCGTGCGGCCCGATGACGGCGCGCCAGCCGCCGGCGCATCCAAAGCTTCGGGCAGGGCCAGGCGCGCGGCCGCGGCATCCACCGCGCCATCGGCCAGCAGCAGCAGCCGCTCCACCACGTTGCGCAGCTCGCGCACGTTACCCGGCCAGCGGTAGCGGACCAGCTCCGCGATCGCCTCCGCCGTCAGCGGTTTCGGTTTCCAGCCGTTGATCTCGGCCACCTGCCGGGCGAAATGCTCGGCCAGCGGCTGTATGTCCTCGGTGCGTTCCCGCAGGGGCGGCAGCGTCAGCGGGTAAACGTAGATGCGATGATACAAATCCTGGCGGAACGCGCCCTTGGCGACTAACTCGTCCAGGTTGCGGTGAGTGGCTACGATCACGCGGACGTCCACCGGAATGGCGCGGTCGCCGCCCACGCGCTCCACCTGCCGCTCTTCCAGCACGCGCAGCAGCTTGGCCTGCATCACCAGCGGCATGTCGCCGATTTCGTCCAGGAACAGCGTGCCGTGATGGGCCTGCTCGAATTTGCCCAGGTGGCGCGCGGCGGCTCCTGTGAACGAGCCCTTTTCGTGGCCGAAGAGCTCGCTCTCGATCAGCTCGCCCGGCACGGCCGCGCAGTTGAGGGTGACGAACGGCCCCGCGCTGCGCTGGCTGCGGTCGTGCAGCGCGCGAGCGATCAGCTCCTTGCCGGTTCCGGTTTCGCCCAGAATGCAGACGCGCGTTTCGCTGGCCGCGACTCTATCCACCTGCGCCATCACGCGGCGCATGGCTTCGCCCGCATGCACAATCTCGTGCTTGCCCACGCGGTGCCGCAGATCGCGGTTCTCTTCCTCCAGGCGCTTCAGCCGAAGCACGTTGTCCACGGTGAGCAGCAGCTTGTCGGTGGAAAGCGGTTTTTCGAGGAAATCGAGGGCGCCCAGCCGCGTGGCGCGCACCGCCATTTCGATATTGGCCTGCCCGGAAATCATCACCACCGGCAGCGCGATGCCGGCCGCGCGCAAGTCTTCGAGCAGCGCCAGGCCGTCCTTGCCCGGCATCACCACGTCGGACATGATGAGGTCGAAGGGCTGCGATTTCGCCAGCTCCAGTGCGCGCGCCGCGTTGTCGCACACGGTAGCTTCGTGGCCGGCCAGCCGAAACGCGCGCGAAAGGGATGCCAGCGTGTTGGCATCGTCATCGACAATCAGTAAGTGAGCCAAATCTGAGGTTAGCCTACGCGAAGGCACCGCGCAAAATAACTTCGTAACGCCGGCGATCTTGTCGCCGGTTCTTTTTCTCGTTCCGCAAGAGCACCGGCGGCAAAGACCGCCGGCGTTACCGTTCACCCTAAGTCGATGCGGAACGTGGTGCCCTTGCCGGGCTGGCTCTCCACCGAAACGCGGCCGTGGTGATCGCTGACCACCGATTGCACAATGGCCAGTCCCAGGCCGGTGCCGTGCGTCTTGGTGGTGTAGTAGGGCGTGAAGAGGCGCTCGCATTCCTCCTGGCTCAGGCCTTTGCCGGAATCGGAGATTTCCAGGCGCGCGCCGGCGCCTTGCGGGGTAGTGCGCACCGTCAGAGTGCCGCCTTCGGGCATGGCATCGATGGCGTTGAGCACCAGGTTGCGCAGCGCCCGCGCGATCTGTTCCGGATCGGCGGACACGCTGGGCAATTCGGGCGCCAGCTCCGCCCGCGCCGTCACCCGCGCCTGGGCGAATTGCGCCTCAAACAGCTTCATGGTTTCCGCGGCCAACGTGTTCAGATTCACCGGCTGCATTTCCGGCGCGGGCATTTTGGCGAAATCGGAAAAGCGGCCGATGATCTGCTTCAGATTGGCCAGTTCCGCCAGCAGCGTGCGGCTGCCTTCGCGGAATACTTCGTCGAACTCGGCCGGATGGCTCTCGCGGGCGCGCTGCATATTTTCGACGGTGATTTGCAATGGGAAAAGTGGGTTTTTGAGCTCGTGGGCCAGCCGGCGCGCCAGCTCGCGCCAGGCCGCCACACGTTCCGTCTGCACCAGTCGCTGGCGCTGCTCCACCAGCTCATGCGTCATACGGTTGAAGGCCTGCGCCAGTTGACCGACCTCGTCGCGCGAGGTCACCTCCACCCTGACGTCCCAGTTTCCGCCAGCCACCTGGCCGGCGCTTTCCGCCAGCCGCCGCACCGGGCGCGTAACCCGTGCCGTCGCCCAGGCCGCCATCAACATGCCGGTGAGGATGGCGCCCGCCGCCACCCAAGCGCCGTTGCGGCCGAGCGAGTTTTCCAGTTCCACTAACTCGCGGCGCGAGCTCGAGATCAGCAGAACGGCCAGCAGGTTGTCTTCGATGCCGGTCAGCGGCAGCGCGTGAACCGTCTCCGCCGCGGCGCCGCTGCCGAGCGTGGCCACGCGCGGGCGCCGCTCGCGGATCACCCGCTCGATCAGCGGTTGGAACTCCGCGGCATCGGCCGCGGTATCGGCCGCTCCGGCTAACAGATGCGGCGCAAACTGCGGCTCCAGATTGCGGTAGAGCAGCACGCGCATGCCGGCGGGCAGCACCAGTGTAGTCAGGAAGTCCTGATCGAGCTGCTGGCCGCCTGCCACGTAGAGTTGCCGGCCGCCGGCATTCACCGTTTCCACCGCCGCCAGCGCCAGCGTGAAACCATCCGGCAGCTCTTCGCGCCGCAGGAACGCCACGCCCGGCTTCCAGCCCGATGGCGCCGTCAGCCAATCTTCCACGTACCCGAAGCGCACCGGCCATTCCGCGGAAGAGACGATAGCCCCATCGCCACTCACCAGTTCGAGCAGCCCCAGCCCGTGGGCGCGCGCCATGGCGGAGGCTTCGTTGTAAAAGGCGGAGTCGTCCGAAGAGATGGCGACGTTGACGGCGGCATCGGAAAGGGCGACATCCTTCACGGCGCGCACGATTTCCTGGCCGCGCCGGTCGAACTCGCGCTGGAACTGCGCCACCAGGAAGTCGGCGCGCTGGTTCTCCAGACGCTCGAAAGCTCTGCCGGTGGCTCGTGTGACCAGCCACTCCACCATCCCCACCGAAGCCACCACCGTCAGCGTGAAGACCACCAACAGGCGGGTGCGGAAGGTCACGGCCGGCCGCCTTCCAGCCACACGTTTTCCATGCGCCATTCGCCCAGTGGCGAAATGCCGGGCCCGCCCTTGACGCGCGCCGCCACGCCGTAGACATCCGTTAGGTGGAACAACGGAACCACACGGAACCCGTCCAGCAGTGCGCGCTCGGCGTTGTAGAGCGCATCCGGCGAATCCGTGCGTGCCGGCGCCGGGAGGCCTAGCGTACTGGCGATGGCGGCCAGCGCGCGCGCCGGATCGGTGGCGGCGATGCGCACCTCCAGCAGCCGCGCATCGGCCAGGCCGGCCTGCGGGACCAAGGAGACCGCCAGGCCGGCGTCGCGTGCGTTGAGCGCGATGCGCTCGGCAATCGGCCGCAGGGCCGGATCTTCCACGCCGATCGAGAGGCTGCGCGCCTGCGCCGGCACGGCCGCGGCCAGTTCGCGAGCTCTGGCAGCGTCGGAAGCCGCGTTGAACAGGAAGGCGTAGCCCGAGAGCCATTGCGGCAGCAGCGCGCCCGAGATCTCGCCTTGCCGTTGCAGCAGCACGTTGAAAATGGCCGTGCGGTCCACCGCCAGCGCCAGCGCTTCGCGCACGCGCGGGTCGTCGACGCGCGCGCCGAAATCGAGCAGCACGACCCGCACTGGCTGCGAAACCCAGGTGCGGCGTCCGGCTGGCTGGCGCCTGGCCTCGCTGGGAGGGATTTCGACCATTTCGGCTTTGCCGACGTCCAGATCGATGGCCTGGTCGCGCGGCGGACGCGCCAGTTCGACTTCCACCGCGTCCAGAAATGGCCTTCCTCCGGGTGCGTTCTCATCCGCGGCGAAGGCCGCGCGCCGGCCCGCTTCCCAGCGCGTGATCGAAAATGCCGGCGCCAGGTCCGGCATGCCCGGCCCGAGCTGCGGCGGATCGGCGGTTTCGATGGAAGCGTGGATCTCGATTCGCAGCGTCCCGCCATACCGCGGCCGGGTGGCCGCGGCAGCGGTGATAGCAAGCGTGCAAAGGAGCAGGAGCGAAAGCGCGGGGCGGTGCCGTGGCGCGGGCAGTCCTGCCTGCCGTGTCGAGATTCGTCTCGACATTTCTTCCGTGCGGGCCACACGCTGCCGTCCCGGAAAGGTCGCCACGAATGGCGACCCTGCAGGCAGGACTGCCCGCGCCACGCGCCGTGGCGAAGCGATTTCCGGCCGCCGATCAAAACCAATGAACTTCATCTCTTTTTTCATCCGTGTTCATCAGTGGCTCATGTTCTTTACGATCCGCACGCCAGCGTAACCACATAAGCTTCGTATCTGCCGCTGGCCAGGTTGTGAGCCACGGCCAGGGCTGAATCGGAGCTGGCGGTCCACAGCGCCGTCACCGGGCCGGGGAACAGAATCGGCGCCGTAAGCGGAGCCGCCGTGCGATCCGCTAGGGCCCAGGACTGAATGGCGTCCGGCTCGTTGCCGTCACTGGCGCGCGTGGCGAGCACCTGTGTGGCTGCGCCGCATCGTCCATCGATACCAGCCAGATCGCTGCCCCAGGATGGCAGCGGCGCCAGCGCATTGAAATTGTTGTCGAACATTTCCGCGTGGCCGTCCGCCAGAGCCAGCAGCCAGTAGGTGGAGGCGCGATCCTCGACCGCGGCAGCCGAGAAGAACGGCGGCGCCGAGTGCATCGAGCCCGCTTGCGTCACCACGCGTCCATCGAAATAATTGCGCCCCGCCGCGAAATTGGCCGCCAGCGGCGCGCGGCTGCCGGAAGCGAGCATCCACGGCTGATCGCCGGGCCGGCACTCCAAGCTCAACTCCGGCTCGGTTGTGCCCTGACAGGCCATGCCGGGAAGGAATGCCTGAAAACTCGGCGCGCTGAGGTGCAACCGTCCGCGCAAATCGCGCGGCCACGGCCCGGGCGGCTTCAAACGCATGGATTGCCGCGGTTCCCAGCGGTCCGCGGACCGCGCGAGCAGCGTGATCCGGGAGGGCGCCAGCACCAGCATGGCGTCGCCCGAAATCGCCAGGTCCAGGATTGGTTCCTCCTGCTCCCAAACCAGCTTCTTCTCCAGGCCTACGCCGGCGACCGGCGGTTGTCCGGCGGCCACGCGCTTCCAAGTGGCGATCCACACCGTTCGCTCATCGCCTTTGCGCGCTTCTTCCACCAGCAGATAGTCGGTTGCGTTTTCGGAGAGTGTCAGCGACACATCCACCGCTGCGGCGCCTTGCCCTGCGTGACCGCCCGCTTGCCGCAGCAGATTCTCGAATGCCGCGCGAAGGCGAGTTACGTAAGCCGCATCGAGCGACGATGCGTTATGGCAGGCAATCGAAACCGGCGTGCCCGCGCCCGCCAGCAGCGCGGTCCTGGCCGCCAACTCGCGCACCGCGCCGTCGAAGTTCTCGGCCGCACTGGCCAGCGGCGCGGTCCACAGCAGAAGCGCGGCCCATGCCGCGTGCCTCCCATTCACGGCTGCGATCATAGCACATCGCGATTGCGGCTCCCGTCGATCACGCGGATGATGCCGCGCAGGCAGCCGCGCGCCACGAAGAACGAAAGCGGCAGTGTGATTGCCGCCATCACGATACATCCGAAAACGTTTTCCATGGTTGCCTCCGTAAGTGCTCTCAAGCGCCCTCTACAGCGTGCCGCCCGCCGCCGCGGCCGCGAAGATCTGCGCGGTCTCCGGCGTGGCTTGGTCGTACAGTTCCACCGCATCGCCCACCGAAACCATCTCGAACAACTGCTCCACGTCGTGGTTGCGCATGCGTATGCAGCCGTGCGATGCGTTGTGGCCAATGGAGCCGGGGTTGTTGGTGCCGTGGATGCCGTATCCCTTGACGCTCAAGCCGAGCCACCGCGTGCCCAGCGGGTTGGACTTGCCCGGAGGAACGATGCGGCCCTTGCCGTACCAGGTGGGGTCGGGGATGCGCTCGACGATCTTGAAAGCGCCCGCCGGGCTGGGGCTCTTGGGCGCGCCCACCGCCGTCGGGAACACGCGCAGCACGCGCCCCGCTTCCATCACCGCCAGCTTGCGGTCCGGAATGCTAACGACGATGCGCCGCGCAGGCCGTTGCTTGTCCTGAGCCATCGCTTCCGCCGCGACCATCAGCAACACGCCGGTCAGCGTCGCCATCTTCCTGATCTGCCCTTGCGTCTTGAACATCTTCCGATCCTCCGTACACGCACTCTGGATGCAGCCTGGAGTCCAAAGGCTAAATGATTGAGAAATAGCCACTTGGCTCGTCCGGGTCCGTGTCACGCACAACACGCGTGTAAAAACCGGTACGGAGCGCCCCTCACAGAATGGCCGAAAACCACCGCGGCGGTGCAGGGCGGCCAGGGGGAAAGTGGGATAGCCCTTGATGTTTCAATGACTTGCGAATGGCACGCGGGTTGCATTTACCGTGTGCGTGAGCCGCTTCGAGAAGGCGGCGGAACAAAGGGAATCCAAGGAGGAGTTATGAAAACGAAATTGCTTGCGTTGTTGCTCTTGGCCGGTGCCAGCGCGTTTGCCGCACCGCGCGTATTCGTCGGCGTCGGGTTCGGCTACCGTCCCGTGTATCCGTACCCCGCCTATGCACCCGCCCCGGTGGTCGCATACGCCGCGCCCGTCCCAGCTTATTATGCGCCGCCCGTTCCGGGCCCCGGCTTTGTCTGGATCGCCGGCTGGGGAGGCCACGCCGGCTACTGGGCTCGCCGGCCCTTTGTGGGCGCGGCCTGGGTTGGCCCGCGGTATTTCAGTGGCCGCTATTACGCCGGTCACTGGCGCCGGTAACGACGCGACAATTTCAAGTCCTCGGAGGGGGCCGGTGGCGAGGTGCGCCGCCGGCCTTTTTTATTTGGGATCGAGAATCGGTCGGCGGGGCGGTGTGGGATCCAGCTACCGCGGACCGGACATCGCGGCAAATCGCGACCCAGGTCTGACCCGCGCCAGACAACATTTGCACAACCGTATGGTGCCCCGCTAGACTAAAAGCGTGCCGCGGACCAAGCTGACGCCATCAACCGTCGATTTCACGAGCCCTGCATTCCTGAAGCGGTTCCAAAGCGCGGCGAAATCCTTCACGCTCCGGGCCACTCGGTCAAAGCGGACGGCGACCAGAGCTCTCGTAGCTGAAGGAATCTACACGACCAAGGGCAAGCTCACCAGGAACTACCGTTAGTCCATTCAGTGCATCGACTCGCTACAGGCTTCGTACTCGCGTATCACGGGTGCGATCTGGCCGTCGGCGAACGCCTGCTGGATGGTGACGCCTTCCTACCAAGCAATAACGACTACGATTGGCTCGGCCCAGGCATCTACTTTTGGGAAGCCATTCCCGTGCGTGGGTTGGAGTTTGCCCAAGAAGCGTCACGGCTCAAACGCGCCACAATCAAAACCCCATTCGTGATCGGCGCCGTTATCGAACTCGGGCTGTGCCTTGATCTTCTGACCGAGGCCGGAATCGAACTCGTCAGGACCGCTTATGAAAGCCTCGCGTCGGTGGCGACCACCGCGGGTCTCAAGCTCCCGGAGAACGCCGCCGGCGGTCTGAGGCGCAACTTGGACTGCGCCGTCATCAGACGGGCTCACACACTTCTCAAAGAAGCGGGCTCGCCACCGGTGGATACCGTCCGGGGAGTCTTCGTGGAAGGCAAGCCGCTCTACCCAGCCGCCGGATTCAACGAGAAGACGCACATCCAAATCGCGGTCAATAACCCCGCATGCATCAAGGGCGTCTTCCGAGTTCCGAAGAGCCAGCTTGAGTCGTTACCGAACAGATAGAGAGCTTATTCGGGACCCTCGTGGGACGCCCACAGCCCCTCCCTTTCCCCCATGCTAAAATCAAACCGAAATCACTCAAGAGGTTCCCCGATGTCTCAGGAGTCGGATCTTTCCCGTCGCGATCTATTGAAAACCGCCGGCGCGGTCGCCGCTGTGGCCGCTGCTATCGAAGGCGCGCCGGCGATCCAAACCGTGAAGGCCGCCAACGACCAGGTGCAGTACGGCATGATCGGCACCGGCAGCCGCGGCAGCTATCTGCTCAAGCACCTCAAGAACATCCCGAACGGCCGCTGCATGGCGCTGTGCGACCTGCAACAGACAGCGCTCGACCACGGCGTCCAAACCATCGGCAACAATCCGAAGACTTACAAAGATTACCGCGAGATGCTGGACCGCAAGGACCTCGACGCGGTCTTCGTCATCACCCCGCTCTACGTCCACTATCCGCTGACGCGCGACGCGCTGCTGAGCGGCCGCCACGTCTTCTGCGAGAAGTGCCTGGTATTCAAGCCGGATGAGGTGCACGCGCTGCGCGCGCTCTCTCTCGCGCGGCCGAAACAGGTCATGCAGACCGGCTTGCAGCGGCGCTACAGCCAGTTCTACCAGATGGTGAAGGACATGGTGGACAAGGGCGTGCTGGGCAACGTGCACCACATCCACGCCCAGTGGCATCGCAACATGATCAACAAGCCCAGCACGCTGTGGACGATGAAGCCGGGCGGCCCTTCCAATGTGTATAACTGGCGCATGTTCCGGCAATTCTCCGGCGGCCTGCCCGCCGAGCTGACTTCGCACCAGGTGGATATCGCCGATTGGATGCTCGGTTCCGAGCCCGAATTCGTGATGGGCCTGGGCAGTTTGGATACGCTCAAGGACGGCCGCGACGTTTACGACAACATCCAGTTGATCTACCGTTACCCCAACGGACAGAAGCTCACCTATTCCTCCATCAGCACCAACCAGTTCTTGCCCTGTTTCAACGGCACGCGCCCTGAGATGGCCGAGATCATCATGGGCACCGACGGCACCGTTGAGATCACCGTGGGTGACGACGTGCATATGCCGGTGGCATGGTGGTACCGCGAGCCGCCCAAGGCTTCCACCATCCAAAAGGCCAGCGACAAGCAGCAGCCCTTCGTGGCCGGCGCCACCATGATCGCTTCCGGCGGCGCCAACGGCCCGATTCCGTTGATGACCGGCGACGTGGCTTTCGACGGCAAGGAGAGCTTCCTCGATCGAGAAGTCAAATGGGCTCGCCGCTGGTTGTATTCGAAAGGTATTTTCGTACAGGAAGAATCGCGCAACCCGGTGGACGTGGAACTGGAGAGCTTCTTCCAAAATTGCCGCGATGGCGGCCGCCCCAGAGCCAATCTGGAAGTCGGCCTGGCCGACGCCGTGGCCGTGATCCTATCCAACCAGGCGATGGACGAAGGCCGCAAAGTCTATTTCAACGAGATCGACAAAATGGGCGTGGCCCCAACACCCACATGACCTCGTGATGTAGCCTCGGGAAGCCACGGCTCGCGAGATTCCGCAGGGCGGGGAAGAGATGAAACAGAGTCGCGAGAGCCGATTCACTCACCGGGTGTCGCGCTGGCAGAAGAGCGGCGAAAATGTTCCGTGCAGTAGACTCTGGCGATGCAGAGCCGGCCGTGTTGACGCGGCTGGACGATTACGCTGAATCTCTAGAAACCTTGCCGGATGCAGCCTCGCTCGGATAGTTGAAGAAGAGCTGATTGCCGTCGGGATCATCCACCACCAGGAGCCGGTAGCCCCACGAACCCTCCTTGACCAGAACGCCCTTGGCCTCGAGTTCCGCGCGCAGCGCGTCCAACGCGGCAATCGCGGCCTCGCGCGTCTCCGGCTCGACGTTCACGGAAATGAACATCAGCCCCTTGCCAGTCTTTTCCGGCCACGTGTCGGCCAGAATTAGCGCGCAGCCCTGCCGTTCAACCTGTGCGACGCGGGCTCTGCCGTCCTCCTCGTATCGCCAGGGGTTCGTGAAACCGAGCCGGTTCACGTAAAAAAGGAGCGAGGCCTCAACGTCCGTTACATGTAGGACCGGGCGGGCGAACCAGTCCGTCATAGGCTATTTATCCTCGCACGTTCACCGAAGCCTCACGACCGCACTCCAGCCTCGCTATTGGCGATCGCCTTTGCCGGCCGGCTGGGCAGCGGCCGGCGCGGCGGGCCAGCCGGAAATCTTCGACGGGTCGGAAATTACCGTCAGTCCAAATGGGCTCTTGACGAAGGAATCGACGATTCCTTCAAATTCCACGACGGCTCCGGCGGCGGCATCGTTCGGCAACTCGGTAGTGAGTTTGAGCACGATCTCCGCCTGGGCCGGGTCGATGACGCCAATCGTCAGCTCAGACGGCTTGCCGGGCGGGTCGGCCTTGATCAGCGCGCCCTTCAACTTGGGGAGCGGACTGTTGTGGAGGGTCTCCGCGAAGTACTTGTCCCCATCGGGACCCTCCAGCTTCTGCCGGATGCGCACCCATGCCGCCAATTGCGGATTGGTGCGGCTGAGCTCTTCGTCCTGCTTGCGCAGGGCGGCAGCCGCCACCGATTCAATGTCGAATCCCGCCGGCGGAGCAGGCGCCGCCGCGGCAGCCGCGCGCAGTTGATCCAGGCCGCTCGAGTCGCCGTGGTACGAAGTGTAAAGCCGCTCCAGAACGTCGCCGTACTCATGCCGCAGCCCGTCGGGCAGTGCGCCCGCATCCTGGTAGGCGACCGCGCGCGCAAGCTGCCACAAAGCTGGCACCCGCTTATCCGGCTGCTGCTCGCTGGCCATCACGGTGCCTAGCCAGGCCGAGATCTCGGCGGCGCCGGGATTCAGTTGCAGACACTTCCGGAACTCCTCTTCGGCCGGCGCCGTCTCGCCGCGCTGCCAGTGAATCCAGCCCAACGTGCGGTGCGCCGTCAACTCGACTCCGGCAGCCGGTTGCGGGCTGGCGAGCAATTGAGCGGCGGCTTTCTCGGCCGTGGCCAGTTGCTCCGCCGATGGCGCTTTCACTTCCGGCAACAGCAGCGTGTACCAATAGGCGCCCACCAGGTTATCCGGCTGGCCGGCGAGCATCTCACTGGCGACGGCGAACGTGCGCGGGCTGTCGCCCAGCGCCTGATAGGCGGACAGATACAATTCCAGGCGAATCTGCGCGAATTCGCTCTTGGGGTACGCCGTCTTCCACTCGTCGAGCAACCTCAGCTTCTTTTGCGCCGACGTCTCGGCGCGGATGCTCAGAACAATGTCGTATTCCTTGCGGTCGGTCCAGTTGGCCGCGGGGGCGCAAACCGCCAATAGCAACAGGAGGGCAAGGTATTTCATGGCCGCTTCACCTTGAAAGTCTGCGTGGAGAGGGCCGTCACTTCCAGATCCTGCCGGCCGATTACTTTCCCTCCGTCGACGGTGCGGATTTCGTATTTTCCGGTTGGAAGCTTGAGCTTGGTGGGAAGCACCACACGCGTGCCGCCAAACACCACCGGGGTTTCGTCGGCCGGTCCATCGAACTGCACGTAGCCGAATTCCTCCGTGGCGTCGGGGCGGAGCCGCAGGTTCCTGGTGTCTCCTGTGGCAATCACCTCGACGTGAAAAATGGCGTTGTTCACCGCCGTCGCTTGCGCGTCTTCAGCATGGTCTGGGGTCGCCTCGGTTGCGGCGACCGCCACGGCCGGCGCCGGCGGTGTGGTCAGCGCCGCCGCGACCAACACCGGCATGGGAACCTCCATTTTGAGGTCCTTCGTCCACTGCGTGACATCCACCTCCGCGGTTTCCAGGTGCCGCTTACCGGCATCCCAGTCGGGAACTCCAAAGTGCATGCCGCTGAGGACCTGCTCGATGGGAGGTGGCTGGGGCGCGCCGGCTTGCATCTCCTTGGCGGCCTCGGGATCTACCGCGGCGAGTTGTTGCAGCATCTGGCCGGCGGTTTCCACGGCCTCGGAGGTTCCGCGAAAACGCATGCTCTTGAGCAGCACGGTGGCTTCCGGCAAACGATCCGCCAGCAGGTAGGTGTTGACGCCTTGCAAAGCGGCATCCATCGCGAACGGGTCCAACTTCAAAGCTTGTTCGTAAAAGCCTGCGGCGGCCGCGTAATCGCCGGCCGCAAAGCTCGCCTGGGCGTCCTTGCGCGCCGTCAGGTAGGGCAACTTCCAGGCGGCCAGCTTCTCGATCGCTCCGCCGGGCTTCCTCTGCAGAACCTGGTTGACCAGGTCGATCGCCTGGGTCCACTCTTCGCGTTGCTCGCGGACGCGGGCGTCCTCCATCCATTTCTCAGCCACGGTGGAATCGCTATCGGAGTCGCCATTGGGAGGCACGTGGAAATAGAACTTGGTAGTGAGGTTGGAGGTGGTCCAGGGGGTTTGACGGCCTTCGGTCGCTTGGGAAACCCGCTTTTTGACGCGTGTGAACACGTCGTTGATTTCCACCGTGAGCGAGGATTGCGAGATGTAATCGGCCAGCGCTTCGGTGAACCAACTGTCGCGGCCGTTCGGATTGTCCGCGGCGGTCTGGCCGGGACCCGTGGAGAAAGCGACGAACGACTCAGCCGGAGCATCCTGCGGATTCGCCAGGCCGGCCTCGAGCGAGTACTTGTCGGCTACCGGGTTGCTCCGGCAGGCATCCAGAATCACGATGTTCCGCTTGACCCGCTTGCGCTTCAGCTCATCGAAGATCCGCGCCACCGACATGCAGGCGAACTTGGCGGCCGAAATCGTCGCAACCGAAGGGAAGTCCACCGGCACCAGGAAATTCTCGCTTTCGATCTGAACGCCGTGGCCGGCAAAAAAGAACAGCGCGGTGTCATCGGGGCCGAGCTTGTCCAAGAATTCGCCGATGGCGCGATCCATGTCCGCTTTCCTGGCGTTCTCGATTGTGACGGTCTGGAAGCCCGCGCTCTTGAGCGCCTTGTCCATGGCGCGCGCGTCATTCACGGCGTTCTTCAACGGGCTGATGGAATAGGCGTCATTGCCGATAATCAGCGCCAGCCGCTTGCCGATTTCCTGGGCATGGAGCGACGGAGCGAAAGCCGCCAGAAGCAGCACCAGACCGCAATTCAGCCAGGATGACTTCGAGCGCCCAATCGATCGAACGATTCGCATCATTTCACCAGTGCGGAGGATTCGTCCGCCAGGAACGTCACCTTGCGGCTGCGGTTGTCCAATGTGGCATCGGTGGCCGCCTCCGCCGATACCAGCCGATTCGCCGCGTAGTTGTATTTGATGTGCGAGGGTTTCGCCTGGCCCTGAATCTCTTCCGATACCAGCCGCCCATCCTCGTATTGCATGGTGCGCTCGTAGTTCTTGGTCTTTCCGAGATAGCCGCGGATGGCGGTCAGTTGCATCCCACTCCATTCGAATTCGAGCACCTGCTCGGCGGGAGCTCCGCTGGGGCCGCTCAGTTCCTGGGCGCGGGTGATGCGTCCGCTATCGTCGTAGGCGATCCGGAAGTAGTAGAGCTTCTCCCATACGAACGGGTTGAAGAACGGGTTGCCTGCGATCACTACCGCCAGATTCTTTCCGGTGACGCGCTGGACCGCGACAGGATCCACAAACGGGCTGTTGCGCACCAACACACGGCATCGTTTGTACGCTTCGTCGGGATCGGCCGGCATCGGCGGGCGGGTTTCATCGCCATCGGAGGCCCACACCACCTGCGGTACATGGTCTTCGTAGCCGAACGTAATGGTCTTCTCGCCCGTTGCGCGAGCGGCATTTTCAAAACTCGGTTTGATGGACTTCAACCGTGCGCCATTCCATTCGAACGCCACATGAAACTTGTTGGAACCGTCGATATGATCGATACGCGGCT
The DNA here is from genome assembly GCA_049508735.1 of Bryobacteraceae bacterium. Taxonomy (GTDB): domain Bacteria; phylum Acidobacteriota; class Terriglobia; order Bryobacterales; family Bryobacteraceae; genus Bog-375. The sequence goes on from JBELAO010000003.1 coordinate 193,763, forward strand.
GGAAAGCGAGGCTGGCCGGAGAATAGAACACACCCTTGGGCAGTCTCTCTCCGGAGAGCCAGTTGGCGTCGCCGGCGCCGGGGCCGGAGGGAGCCGCGATGGAAGTCAGCAGCCGGCTGACCATGGTCCGCTGCTCGGTGTTCGAGTCCAGCGTGTCGGAGACTTCCAGGTAGTGCGTGAGCCGCTCGCGGCTCAGCTTGGGTGACCGCTCAATCAGCGCCGATACGCCCGCATAATACAGCAGTTCGGTGTCCTCGGCTTCGATCCGCAAGCCTTCGTCGGCGAGTTGGTTCGCCAAGCCGAAACTCCCCTCGGACCAGGCCGCTTGCAGCCTGGTTTTCACGTTCTTCATGGCCGCATCCAGGCTGAACAGGAGTTGGTTGCGCAGCGCCTCGGCCGGTGCGCGCTCCTCGTCGACGGCGTGCAGATCGTATGCATCGAGCGCCGCCAGGGCGTCGGCGACGCGATCCTGCGCCGCCAGGATATCGGCCTCTGCGTACCACACCTTCAAGGTCGCGGTGCTGATGCCCGCCGGTTGGGCTGCTCGCAGCGCGGCCTCGGCATCCTGCACGCTCTTCAGCGCGTCGTCGAGCTTCTTCTCCCGCTTGTTCTGGTCGGCGAAATAAAGGGCGCGGTCCACGGTACTCTGCAAACCGGCGCCCAGCTTGGTCCGCTTCGATTGCAGGTCCATGGCGTTCCGCCGCGAATACTCGGTCCAGGCCTGCATGACATGCTCGCGCAATGCGGAGTCCGATGGTTTGCGCAGACAGGCCAGGTGAAACTCGCGGTACGCATCCCCGTAGTCGCCCTCGCTCTGGCGCGCCGTGGCGAGCTTCAGGTGCAATTGGAGGCTGCCCTGCAAGGCCCGCTGGTGATCGGCCGCGATCTCCGGCAATGCCTGCTGGTAACGGGCCAGGTCGCGGCCGCCCAAAAGAAGCGCGTCCCACTGAGCCGCCGCGGCGAAGGCTTTCTCGATCGCGATCTTGCGGTCGAGCCACGCCTTACGATTGGTGAGGAGCTGCCGCAGCTTGTCTTGCTCCGGCGAACTGGGGTACGCCGATTGCGAGAGCGTGGCGAAAGCCAGGCCCTGGTTCAGCGCGTCCACTCCGCCTGTGCCGTTTTCGAAAGCTTCGTACCGGCTGCGCATCCCGTCCGCCACGTACTTCTCGAGCGGAGCCATCGCCGGGTCGGCGCCGTAAGCCTTCACCGCGGCGGTCATGAATTCGACCTGAGTGGGAAAGCTCTTACCCTTCCCGCCGATCAACTGCAAGGCGCCTGCGTCCCTGCACAGCGCGGCCAGATCCGCCGCTCCGGCCGGGAGGAACGCCACGAAGCCGGCGAAAGGAACCTCCGTTCCGGCCTTATCGGAGCTGGACTGTTTGTATACGATCCTGGCGGCCTTCCACGCACCCGCCGGGTCGTCCGGCGCGTTCTTGGGCAGGCCTTCGGGAAGCAGGTAGTCCGCGCTGCCGGACTCGAACTCCAGCATGACGCCGGCGTCACTGTCTTTCAGCAGGGTGCCCGCGAGACGAACCGTGGACCGCTTGGAGGCCGCGCCAGCCGTGGGTTGGCTGCCCAGGCTAATGGCCTTGTCTTTGCCGTTGACCGCGATCGATACCGCGCCGGTGAACTGGAGACCGTGGTCGGACCGGATGACTAAAATGCCGGCACGTGCGGATGCGCACAGCACCAGGCACGCCAGCCAACGGTGTAAAGCGAACCTCTGACTCGTAATCCCCTCCAAACGTTACCGCGGTAGATCGGCGGCTCGCGACAATCTGCGAACCCTAAAGATGGATTGAGTTTACACGCAACGGCGTCGGTTTGGCAAGCCGGTTGGCCGGTCGCGCGTGGGGGAGTAGATCCAGTACGAGACCATGCCATTCGAATGGCTAAGGGCGATTATGCCGCAGATTGTCCATTGCCCAGCAGTATTCGATGACGAGGAACGGTATCCATTCGGCGACGTGCTTTCTCGCGAGGATCCAGATCCCGAAAATCAAGGCGAGCGTTTCTATGACCCAAAAGATCGCGTCGAAGGCCTCTTCGTGGCGGGATTTTGCTTCGTTGTTGGTGATGTATCGGAGAAACTTCCACATGAGGTTTGGTCGGGGCGGGGCGATTTGAACGCCCGACCCCCTGCGCCCAAGGCGATCTCCGGCCCTGGCCGGAAGTGGCCTATTCTCAATTCATTAACTTTCAACCAGATGGCGCCGGCCTGTTGAAACCTGTTGAGCTCTGTTGAGCTTGGAGGATTTCAGCAGCTACAGAATTATCTACAGCGGACGAACTCACTCGCGGGCAATCTCCCGGCGCCGACATGGCGGAAACTCGTGTCCGCCGCACTGGAATCAAGGACCGCAGCTCAAGGTCTTTGCCCGAAGCATGCGCTTTTAGCGTATAGTAGAGACAATGGAACCCGCGCCGATGACGGTCATCGAAACACCATTTTTCCTTCGGAAGGCGGCTGGCCTGCTCGCCGAGGAGGAACGGTTGCTGTTGATTGCATTCGTGGGCGCGAACCCGGAGACTGGAGACGTCATTCCGGAGTCGGGCGGCGTTCGGAAAGTTCGCTGGGCAGCCAGTGGCAGAGGAAAGCGCGGTGGCTTCCGGGTAGTTTACTACTTCCATAACGAAGCGTTTCCTGTGTTCCTGTTAACAGTCTACTCGAAAACTCAGAAAGCCAACCTCACGAAGGCCGAACGCAATGACCTCAAGACGCTCGTGCCTTTGTTGGTGAAGAACTATAGCAAAGGTAGGATGAAATGAAAAACCGGACTACAGCAAAGAGGGCAGCCGACCAGCGCAGCGTGGGTCAGGAGATCATAACCAGTTTGAAGGAGGCGGTCGCCTGGGCCGGTGGTGAAGATATCCCGGTGCGGGTGACCACCGTTCGGGCTCCAACGACTGATGTACGTGCGCTGCGGCGGCGCCTCGGTCTAAGCCAGTCGGAGTTTGCCGCGCGGTTCGGTTTCCAGGCAGCGACACTGAAGAACTGGGAACAAGGCCGAACACAGCCAGACGGCCCCGCGCGGGTACTTTTGGCTGTGATCGCACGTCACCCCAAGGCTGTTGAGGACGCTCTCCAAAAGGCAGGTTGAAGAATTTGGTCGGGGCGGGGCGATTTGAACGCCCGACCCCCTGCGCCCAAGGCAGGTGCGCTACCAGGCTGCGCTACGCCCCGACATCTGAAGCTTCTTTGATTTTAAAACACTTTTGAACCGAACATCCATTCCCAAACGTCCTCTCTGCCTCAAGACGTATCAAAACTGTATCAAAACCCCTCTCATTGCACCTTGACCGTATCAAAACCCTTCCCTTCGCTGGTTTGGCGGTTGATCTTCTCCAAAGCCTCGCGCTTCATCTGGAGTTTCATCTGCGAGTACTTCTTGAAGACCTTCGCATCACCTTGCCGAAGCATCTGGGTAACCCACTCATCGGCGACGCCTCCGGCGCTGAGCCGGGTGGCGTACGTTGATCGCAGGTCGTAAATCCGAAAATACGGAATCTTTGCGCGCCTCAAGGTCTTGTGCCAGACAGTTTTGAGCGTCGCCTGGTGCCCTGATGGATTTTTGTCGCTCGGGAACAAGTAAAGACCTGGCCCCGCGATGCGAAGCTGGTCCTGAAACGCCGTCACCGCAAGCGGCGTCAGCGGGACTTCTGCCACACCGTTGAGCGTTTTTGAATCGGGAATCCAGACCACTGCGTTCGCCAGGTCCACCTGGTCTTTCTTCATCAGCGTGAGCTCCTTGTATACTCGCAGGCCGGTTTCGGTGATGATCCGAACTACATTCCGCAAATAGTCTGGGGCGTGGAACTCGATCATCTGCTGCTCCGACCAAGTAACGTAATGCGGCCGAAACAGCCCACGAATTGAAACCGGGAACTCGACTCCGCCGCAGGGATTGGCGGGCAGCAATTTCTTCCTCACAGCTACGTTCAAGGACCTACGCAGGACGCGGAACTCCTGATGCACGGTGGTCGCCTTCAGTAAGCCTAACTCTCGATAGCCCTCTTGCGTTTTCACGCGGGCTCGCTTCTTGAGCCGATTCCTGAGGTATTGCTCGATATCGTCGGCGGTCACGTCAACCAGGCGCCACGACCCGAACGCCGTCTGAAGATGCTTCATCGCCCGCTCGTTGGCCTCATGGGTTTTCGCCGTTCGAATCGGCGGCCTGGAATAGTACTCCATGAAAACCGCCGCCCAATCCCGGAAAAAGAGTTGTTCGCCCCTGCGCACGACCTCCAGCGTGCGATTGTCGCGGGCCTGGAGACGCTCGCGCAACCGGCGCTGCGCCTCGTCCCAGTCTTCGGTACCTGTCGATTCCAAGTGGCGGCTATCGGACGCATCCCGATAGCGCATCCACCAGATCTTGCTGTCAGTTCGTCGGTAGACCACACCATCATGCTTACTAGGTCTCGCCATTCTCCATCTCCTGTTTAAACTGCGCGCGGAACGGGACGAGATCCGACTTCAAAAACCGGATGTTGCGTCCCATCACGCGGAAATGGGGAATCTGCCTTCGCTCAACCCAAAGATACACCGTTTGCGGGCTGACGCCAAGGAAAACCGCGGCATCGCGCACACGGATGGGTAGTTCGTCACCGATGGTGGTGAGAGTCGCATTCATTGTCGCGCTCATAAAATCCTCCTGGCAGCGCAGGTATGATCGCTTGGCCCACCCCTAGCGGACGAGGGTCCCGAGCCAAACGCCAGCTCCGAGAAGTATGGCGCCGGCCGCCAGGCCGACGGCGGACCAGCGGATCAAGGCAGGGCGACGGTGCGCCTCGTTCACAAGGTGCACGAACTCACGCGCCTTCAGGCCTGCCACATGAATATCACCCTGCAAACCCTGCCGCATCTGCTCCGCCGACTCCTTCACCATTTGCGCAAGCATTTTACCGGCGCGCCCCTCGGCCTTCTTCATGGACGCTTCGAATTCCGCAATCCGTGCCTGAATGTGATCCTGCAACTTCTGCGTTGCTTCTTCCAACACGATTCGGTTGATCGTCACGAGTGCGAATAGCGGATCGTCAGGCTCCACACGGATGCCGTTCTGCGAGGCAACTTCGCTGATTAATCGCTTTACGTTTTCCATGACGTTGCTCCTCACAACAGCGGCATCTGGTCCAACTGCTCGAATAGCTCCCGCTGCACCACCTTGAGGCGTTGCTTGCTCATCACCGAGGCCCTGCCGTTCCGAATCGCCTCCTCAAACGTCAGCTTGCGTGCGATTACGTCTTCGATGTCACGGCCGAAGGTGTCCTGGTTTCTCTTTGGAATGCGAACCAGGCCAAAGACTTTCGACTCGCACTCCTTGTAGGCCAGCATCTCTGTGAACGTCTTGCCGTCGCGCTCGATGGCGCCGAAGTACTCGTTCAACCAGACGACGATATTCCGTTCGGCGCTGCTGTCAGCCAGACTCTTGAATCCCTTGAGTGTGTCCCCGAGTGCCTGTCCGCCCGTCACCACTGTGTGCACGCAGAGCCGGCGGCCAGTGGCGCGGAGCAGTGCCAGCGCGTTGGTTTCGACGATATAGCTCCAAAGCGGGATGAACGTGGATGCGCCGTTGTCCACGATGAAGATTCCGTCTTCGGTGAGAAGCCGCTCCATCAAGACATCGAATCCACGCGAGTCGATTTTGCCATAGTGCATGAGCGCCAGATGCTCGGAACCCAACTCCGTGTATTGCGAGAAAGTCTGGTTCACCGGATCGGTATCGATGCAGTGGATTTCCGCGCCGCGATGGCGGAAGTATTGGGCGAGGATGCTGGCGACCAAGCTCTTGCCGACGCCACCCTTTCCTTGCAGTGTGAAGTGAATCGCGGGTGTGGCAAGTTCTTCGCCAGACCCGATAACGCCTTGTCCGTCGAGGCCCTTACTGATCTGTGGCATAGTGTCTCCTTGAGTTCGACCCCCTATATATTTAAGGTAATGGCGGAGGCTATCCGGGACACTGATTTAACAAATGCTTCGAACGGAGCATTCAGATCAGCTTGCTTTCGTCCGGCGGGCCGGGTGGATACTCGAACGAGGGCTTCCTCTTCGCGCTCTCGGCACGCTGCGGCAATAGGCTCGCAACGCGTGGCAAGGTCGCCGCAGGGGTTTGGACGGCCAGAGAGTTCGGCGCGACCGGTTGGGCAAGCTCCTTACGCCGGATGCGGGTGAGGTAGGAGCCGAGGCTTTGCACGGTGACGACGACGCCACCTTCCTCTTCGAGCCACTGCCGGATACTAGCCAGGCTTTGGCCGTCGGCAATTGCGGCTCGGATCTCGGGCCAAAGGGCGCGAATCTGGCCAGCCTTCGTGGCAGGCTTTCTCCCGCGCCTCTGGGCGAGGCGGTGCCGCGTTTCGGCGATCCATTGCTGCTCGGCTTTTGTAAATTCCTCGCCCTTTGGCATCCGTTCAACAGTTTACCACTAATTTAAACCGGTTTCGACAATATTCGACGAATTGTGGATGATTCGACACTATTCGACAGTTTTCGATATCGGGCAGCCTGGATCGGTCGCCTTGCGACCGGATCCCAGGCCGAAAACACTGGTAGTGGAACATAAAGGGTGGGATGTGCGGTCTGGTTTTTGCGGACGTATCTTATTGCTCCAGTTGTGGTTCTGTTGGGATGCGTTTTGAGGAACCTGCATCCCGGTCGGGATGCACCGCCGATTTTGCGACTATTCTTGTCCCGGAGTGCCTCTACCGAGACCCATACAAGTGACAGAGGTTTGCGCACCGTACGATGACGCTCGACCGCCGCCCGCCCGTCGGGGCTGCGGTTGCCGTTCTGGATCGCAGAGTCTTCATGGCCATCACAGCCTTTTAATTACCCACAACTTGCGCCCCCAAGAGGAACCCAATTTCGATATCGGTGAGCCGCGACAAACCACGCCACATGACCATGTTGCCCGGTGGAGAGTCCTTCGTCCGGGCGAGATAGCCACCCAGTCTGGCGATCTTGATGAGATAGGTTGACAGTGTCGCTTTTCGGCGCTTCGATACGGCGGGGAGTAGCCTATCCAACAAGTGAGTCTCCACACTGGTCAGCGCAACCAAAGGAGGTGCTGCCGGCGCCACGCGGTTCATCATGGTCATCCAGAAGATCCGCCAACTGAGAATGCAAAACATGGCAATGAGCTTGACGATTCTTTCCGCGGTTCGCAGCTTCGATGCTTCGGCCCGGCAGCCGGATTTCAGAATCTTGTGAAAGGTTTCGATGCGCCACCGCATCGCGTACCAGGTCAACTTTTCCACCGCGTCCTTACGGCTGCGGACCGGCAAGTTGGTGATCAGCTTCCAATCAATCTTCTCCCGGCGGCGCGGCGTGGACGACTCCTGAGCGTAAATCACAGTCAGCATCAGCGGCGGGTATTCCTTCTGTTTGCCGATCGGCGGATGCACCCGCAACCGGTGATACTTCACTTTGACGGTCGCTGGCGACACCGTCCCCTTCGCATCGCGAACCTCTACCTGGTGGACCGCCTTCACCTTGACCCGTCGCATGGCGGCCGCAATCGTATGCCGGCCATCTCCCGCCAAGCGATCGACACAGGTGCGTACCAGGAACTGGGCGCCGCTTTCTTGAGCCGTGCAAAACAGTTCGTAAATGTCGCTCTCGCGATCCCCGATGTGAATGCAACGGGACGGTTCGTCCAGCAGCTCGGTAGATTGCTTCAGATTCTCCAACCAGCGCATACTCTCTTTGGCCTCGATGGGCACGCGCGTCGGATTGACCTTCCGCTTCAGGGCATTGGTCCCCTTGAATTTACTCCGCGTCCAGAACTTGATGGCCGCCAGTCCGAGTGGCAACCCCTCAGCCGTAACGGCCAGGCTGGAGTGCATCAGGACGCCGCAGACCGTGTGGAGTCGAGGACGTCCCTCTTGATCCTTCCTGCCACACGCTTTATAAAGGATGCCGATCGCTTGCTTGGACTCCCGCGTGTAACTGAATTCCGTCGTGTCGTGCAGCATGAGAATAGGGCCGTCCGTCGCTGCCAAGCGCTCACGAGTGGCCTGGAAATGCCCGGCCAGAATCGCCATCTCGTTAACGCGCCCGTTGGAGAGGAACCGATACGCCGCCTTGGTGTTACTCCAATCCTGGCAGGCCAAAGGGATGGTCTGGCCGAGTCTGCTGGCCAGTTGCCCAACCAGTTTCCGGAATCGCCGTCCAAGTCTCGGGTCACAGAACCGGCAGCTGGCCAGTTCCTTATCGAGAGCTTCCGCCGCCCCGCTCGTGGCAGGAGTACCGGGACGCTGCAGAGCCTCTTGAAACAATTCAACCCATCTTTGTTTTGGCACCTTGCAGGTTCATTCTACACCGCCAGGCGCCCGGTAGCACGGGGCCGAAGTTGTGGGGCCGAAGTTGTGGGTAATTAAAAGCATCACAGCACGATTACGGGCCGCGCCATCTCTAAGCCGAAGGCTTAGGGATGGTATCTTACTCATAACTAAACTCGCCAGAGTTGCAAACTGTTGCAATCGGTTTCAATCTGTTGCAGAGGCGCAGATGGCGGCCGGACCTGTTTCAAACGGTTGCAATCTGTTGCAGAACCCGGCTGGGGTGGCGTGTCATACCTTCAGCCGGCACTGAACGCCGTCGCTCCGCAGCCGTCAGCAACGGGCGGCGCAAGAAACAGCAGCGCGGATCAGGCCGTCCCCATTTTCCGACGCACAGATCACATTGCCCGCGTTTCCTGGCGCTACTTCATCAACGGTCTGGAGGTACGCAAGGCCGCTTCGCCCAAGTAATTGTGGCCGCGACAAACTTCTGGCTCTCGGCTCTTCCATACATCGTCAGCGTGACATTCTCGTAAAGAATACGCGCCGTCCGGATGCCGCCGTCGACCACTGTGATCTCTGTTCCCTCTGGAAGCTTCATGCCGGGCTGTCCGCGCTCTCTCTGGGGCGCAAGCTCGTCGAACAGCAGCCGAATCTGTTCCTTGGACATCTCCGCGTCCAGGTCCACGGCGTTGTTCGAGTAATGCCGCCTCTCGATGCTTATCTCACAGACGCCACCCCGGGCGGAGTAGGCGGGTCTTATCAGGACGCCTGGTCGAACTTCATAGGACTCGACAGAGCGGTACTGCTTGAAACCGCCGCTCGATTGGCCCATCAGAACAGCAGGCACGCACAATGCACAGAATATTGTATTCAACCTCATCCTGTCTCCTTTGCCAGTTGTCGCCGCTGGGACTATTGTTGCTTCGGTTGTGGGGGCCCTTTCGCAGGAGTAGCCGTCACCTTCGGTGTCTGCAGCGTAATCTTGTAGACGTCGGCGTCGCCAGATGAATCGGCGTTTGTCATCGTGCGCTTTTCGGTAACTGAACACGCTGCACCAGCAGGCGAAGTCATCGTCAAAACCTGGTTCGTTTCCTTTGTAAAGACACTCGTAGACAGCGTACTCTTGGCGAGTCCAGGCATGGCGGGGACCGTGATCGATATCGAAGTCTGATCCGCTACCACGCCTTGCGCGTTGGTCTTGGCGTCCCGCGTCTCAGTTTGAACCGGCCCCATTGATTGGCCATCTTTGGACGTCTTGTTCGCGACATCTTCGTGGATCGGAGTGTCCGCCATTGGTTTTCCGTCATACTTGACCTGATAGCGGACCTCGCCTTCCGCTGTTGCGGTTTGCTTACCGCCGCTAGGGGGATCAACTCTCACCGTCGGCTGCTGATGGACTTCAGCCGTGACCGTGATCTCGCTGCAGTCGTCGCCAGAGCAATGCCCGTCAGGATCGGCCGTCCTCAATGGATTGTTGCGGACGTAAGTATAAAGATTGAGGCTCTGTGGGTTGCTGAGGTCAGCGTAAGGGACGCCCTCTGGAGTCTTGCTCCAGTCAGGCGTTGTAAATCTCCCCTGCGCTCCAGAGTAATATCGCGCAAGGAAGTAATCCAACCCCGTCTCCGCATCTCGTTCTTTGCCCGTACAACGGGATCGGACGTGAGTTTGTCGTACGTCGGCTCGCAACCCTAGTGGATTCTGCTGGTTCCCAAACGGGAACGCCGGTTCCCATATAGGAACCTGAGCCGGGAAGCCCAGACGCGAGTTTTGGAGCAGGTATGCGGACGTGCCCAGAGACGAGATTCCGGCCGGCGGTGCTGGAAGCGCCGGGAAGGCCTGCGCCGTCTCTGGTTGGGCTGCGGTCACCTGAACTTCGATTGTACGTCGCTCAAACAGCCGAGGACCAGAAGCCCCTTCCCTCTTGTCAGGATGAGTTGCTCTACAGCGGCCCGGAGCAGTCAAGGGCGCGCCGGTTTGTGGCGCGGCGGAGCGCACTCTTGATGGCGAGGACCGCTGTGGAAGATCGAGAAGGAGGGAAGGAGGCGACTAAAGCTGAATGACGTTCAGACCGGGAATGAGTCGAAAGTGGCGGACGTTGGCGGTTCCCACGCTGTAGCCGAGTTCCAGGGCGCTGGCTCCGATCAGAAGGTCCGATAGCGGAATGCTCACCCCCTTGGCCTGGCTTTGGCCGTCGATCTGTCCGGCGCGGAGAGCGATCGGAACCGTGATCGGCTGGATGGGGACACCGGTCAGCAGATCGTCAAGGAAACGCTGGCGGCGCTCGCGGCGTTCCGGTGTGTCGGCTCGGGTAATACCGTGGGCGAGTTCGAGCACGGTAAGCACCGAAACAGCGATTCCTTCATCGCCAGTTTCCAGCGCCACGGCTTCCAGGAGTTGGCGGGCATTCTTGCCCTGGCGTTCGGCGGCGACGGCGGCCGTCGAATCGAGCATCAGTCCCAAGCGGGCGGCTCCAGCGGCTCCCGATGAGCGGCGATGGCCGCTTCGACGTCCTTTGCGAAGTCGGCATCGATGGTCGCTGTGGAATCGGCCGGCATCAGGGCGATGCACTCGGAGATTTTGCGGTGCACCGGTTCGGCCGCACGGATCACGGCTACCGGTTGCGCGTCGCGCTCGACGATGACCTCGCCTCCGGTCTCAACCCGTATGAGGATCGACCGTATATCCCTGGCCAGGTCGCCTTCGCTGATGTGCAGCGGCTCCATACTTGGGATCATAGCGTTTCTCCCTCCTCCTTGTCCTCTCGGCCCCGGTTCGGGTTGGCGTTCACCCGATCTTTCAGCGCCGGCCGCCAGGCGCGGACGATCTGTTCGAAGTGCTTGCCGTAACCCATGGCGTCCGGGTATCGCTGGCATCCGGCCAGCAGCGCAAACACTCGCAGCATGTCCACCGCGAGCGTCGCGTCCACTCCCCATACGTCCGTCAGATCGAAGCCACCGCACTCCGCGGCATTCCACCAGGCCAACAGGAAGTTGGCAACGATGCGGCTTTGCCCGGTGTCGCCATGGGCAACCTGGATAAGGCGCTCCAGCGCGGATGTATCGGGAACGCTCCTACGCATCCTCTGGGTCCTCGGTGGCTTCGGCGACCAACGTGGCGAGCAGAGCGGCGGCATCCTGGCCGCTGCCGTTCGCCGGCGCCTTCTCCGGAGGGAGCTGCGCCGGATGCGTGGCCGTGTGGATCCGTTTCAGTTGCCGGATGGACACCTGCGTGTAGATTTGAGTCGTGGACAGATCGGCGTGCCCGAGCATCTGCTGGATGTAGCGGATGTCGGCGCCGCCTTCGAGCATCAACGTCGCCATGGTGTGGCGGAACAGATGGCACGCGCCCCGCTTCCCGATCTTGGCGGCGTCCACGTGTACGCGCACCAGGTCGCTCAGGTGATCGAGGCTGAACGGCTCGCCGCCGTTGGACAGAAACACGGTTCGGTCGTCCGGCTCGACCGCCAGGTGCGGGCGAGCCTCCCGCACGTACTTGTCGATCCAGGCCGCGGCGCGGTCGCCGATGGGGATCACGCGATCCTTCTTCCCTTTGCCCTGGCGGATGGTGACGGTCCCGCGCTCCGTGTCCAGATCGTACAGCTTGAGGTTGGCGAGTTCCAGACGGCGCATACCGGTTGAGTAGAGCGTTTCCATCAGGGCGCGGTCTCGGAGCCCGAGCGGATCGCGGATGTCCGGCTGCGTGAGCACCTGTTCCACTTCGTGGACGTTCAGCACGTGCTTGGGTAGCCGCTGGCCGAGGCGCGGCAGCTCCAGCTCGCTGGCCGGGTTGTGCAGGATGTAGTGCTGCCGCGCCATCCAACGGAACCACACGCGCAACGGAACCAGGCGCGAGTGCTGGCTGCGGAAGCTGAGCGGCTGGCCGTTCTTCTGCCGGTAATGAAACAGGTGGCGCTGATACTGCTCCAGCACGGGCCGGGTGATGTCGGAGGGTTCGCTCAGGCTGCGGCCGGCGCACCAATCGAGGAAAAACCCGATGTGCACGCGGCGATTCTTCACCGTGTATTCGGAGTAGTTCTGCACGCGCAGCGCTTCGAGATGCTTCTGCATCAGGGCCGCTAAAAGGGAAGCGGGCGGCGGCTCCGGTCTACGCTTTTTCGCCACGCGGGCCATGGTTACTTTCGACCTCCTGCGGCTACGACTACGGCGGAAACGTCTTCTTCGTCATCTCCACCGGTATCAGTGCTTTTTGGCGGATTTGCGTGAAAACCGTTCCGCGGGCCTGTCGTTATTGGTTCCGGCGCACCCGTACCACCCCCGAACACCCCCCGAACCTGGGGCATACCCGGCCCGTCCTTCTCGGTTTTTTGCCCGTCCCGGTTTCCGTCGTAGACGTAAGAGCGCAACTTTCCCGCGTCGATCAGGCCCGGCAAGAAGAGCTGGCGCGGATCGGCGGGCCGCTCGAAGTAGAGCTCGTAGACGAAGCTCTGGCCGCGTTCGCCGCGGTGGATGATGAGATATTCGAGTTCCTCCAGCTTGTGCAGATGGCGCTTCACCTGAGCGTCGCTCCAGTTGGTGTATTGGCGAACGTCGCGGCGGCTGAAGCGATAGTCGGCGCGTTCCATTTTTAGCTGCTCGCACTGTTCCCGCACCATGTCGTCGATGAGCAACAGCAGGCGGCGCGTCTGCGGCGGCAGATCGTCCAAGCATCGGCCTAGCACCTGCCGGATGAGACTCTCGGCCAGTTCGACATCTTCCGGTGTGGACTCGATGTACTCCAGCGGCTTGCCGTCGCACGTGACGGTTTTGGTGGGGCGCTGGTGCTGGTAGAGCAGCGTCACCGCCCGGATCAACGAGAGGAACTTCATGTGATCGCGGCGCGTGCGCGTCAGGCTGTCGGGAAACGTCAGCCGCTCCGCGTACGGATTCACCACGGAGATGGGCTTGAGCAGACGTTGCGCATTGCGATGCAACGTGATGATGTCCTGCCGGCGGCGCTTGGTGAGCAGGCCTTGGAGCGTCTGCGCCTCGCGCTGTATCCGGTGAATGGCGCGCGTCTGCTCGCGGTCCTCGTCCACCGTCAGCACCAGACACCGATTCAACAGCTCTTCGTCGATTTCGATGGCTGTTGTGGTGAGGAAGATCATCACCGGGCCTTCCACGCGGTACTGGTGCGTGACCAGCTTTCCCGTGGCCGGATCTTTGCCGGTGGACGCGATGGTGAGCACGCCTTCGCTCTGCAACAGCTTCAGCGCATAGGCGGCGCGCTGTGCACCTTCCTCTTCCACGATGGCGAGGATTTTGTTTTTCAGATCGGTCTCGCCCATGTAAAACAGCGATTGCCCCGTCATCGCCGAGAACTGCACCCGTTGCTCATCGGGCATCAGCGCCAACACGGCTTCCATCAGCGAGCTTTTACCGGCGGCGGAACTGGACTGCACGATCACGGCGAGCGGCGCATCGAGCAACCGCGACACCGTCGCCAGATAGGCAACCTTCTTATTGGTCTCTTCGCCCACCACGCCGCACCGCGCAAAGTCTTCGAGAATGCGGTCCATCAGGCGCGGATCATTGAGCAGCTCCAGCGCGGCGGCTCTCTCTTCGGAACTGAGCGCGACCGTTTCGTCCTTCGGCTCCAGCGCCTTTTGGATGCGTTCATCGCGTAGCGATTCGAGTTGGAGCAGCATCCGCCCCAGGTCGTGCCGGATGACATCGTCCTTGACCCTCAGTTCCTCGGAAGCCTCTTTCGCAAACGCGGCTCGTTGCCGCGCCAGCGCCATGTCGATGGTATCGATGTGAACCGCGTCCCCACGGGCAACGAAGACACTCACCTTCAAAACCTGGTGGCTGGTGTTGGCGAAGAGTCCACGGATGCGATAGCGCCGGTCGCCCTGCGGGATGATGATCGCATCGCCCTGGATCTCGTACGGTACGTCGATGCCGGCGGGCTGCGGCTCGGGGATGACGACGGGCGCGGGGATGGCGAGTTGCGGCGCGGAAGGTTCGGCCGGAATAGGGTTGGCGACTAAAGAGGAAACAGGTGCCGGCGCTTCTGCCGCCGTTTCTTCTTTAGCTGCTGTGTTCTGTTCTTCGGGTGTCTCCTCTGGCGAAGCTTCCACCGTCATCGGTGCGGGTTTGGCTGCAACGGCATCCGGCACGGTCACTGTGGGCGGTTTGCCTTTGCCCAGCCACTGTGCGCGGTTCAGCAGCATGCCGAGACTCCGGGCAGTGGGCTTCACCTTGCAAGCGTATTCGTTGGCGTCCATGCCTTTCGGAAACGACACGCGGTAACATTCGATGCCCATCCCGATCAGCTCGTCAGTGAGCGCAAGAGCGGCTTTTTCTCCGGCTTCGTCGCGGTCGTAAGCGATCAACACTTTCTTTGTGCCGTGCTTCTTCATCGCGGCTCGATGATCCGGCGTGAAGCCGTTTACGCCATAGCTGGCCGTCACGTTGCGATAGTCGGCGCACCAGAACGTCAGTGCATCGATGATCGATTCGCACAGGATGATTTCTTTCGAAACCGTGAGAGCCTCTTCGTTCCAGACGCCTTGGTGCGGCCCCGGCAGATAGGTATGCAGCGGCGTTCCCGGCCGGAGATTTTGCGTGATCTTGCGGCCGTACATCTCGGTGATGTTACCGTCCAGGTCGATCACCGGGAAGACGACGGAACCGGAAAAATGCTCGTGTCCGGAGGGCTCGCGTAGCAGGCCGATTCTCTGCAAGCGCGTCCGCGCCTCGGCTCCCTCCTTCCGGTTCTTCTCCGGCAGATGATAGCCGAGCGTGCGATTGGAGAAGCCCAGACGGAAGTGATTGAGCATTTCCGGATGGTCCAGGCTGCGCCGTTGCAGATACTGCAGCGCCTCGGGACTCTGCTTCAACGTGTCCTGGTAATACGTGAGGACCTGCTGCAACACGATCTGATCGTCCGCGCCGATCTGAAACACGGAGGGCAGCTTCACCGCCTCCGTGGTGGCCTTCTTCACCACGCGCGTGAGCGGAGCCGATAGTGCGGGATGCTCATTGCGCAGCAGCTCGACGGCGTGGCGGAAACTCACGCCCTGCGATTTCATCACCCAGTCGATAACGGAGCCGCCCACGTTGCAAGCGCCCATGCAGTGCCAGGTGTTGTTGTCCGGCGTCACGACCAACGAGGGCGTACGGTCGTCATGGAAGGGACATCGCCCCACCAGATTCCTGCCGCGCTGCTTCAGCTCGATGCCCCGCGCTTCGACAAGCCGCTGGAGACTTACCTCCCGCTTGAGCCGTCCGATTTCCTCGTCGGGGATGCGCGCCATTCGGTTCAGCCTCCTTTTCGCGTTTTCCGCCAAAACCTGTCAAGAGGGTCTGCGAAAAAGTTTATGGTTTCAGTTCTACCATATGATATGGTAACAGTCAAGACGGCCGTTTTTCGGCTTTACACTGGCTTTGCCATGCCTCGCATTTCTCGATTGAAGTTGCCTCCAGTGGATCTCGGCGGAGAGACGATCGGAGAACGTGTGGCAAGGCTCCGTAAAGAGCGCGGATATACTCAGGTGGAACTCGCCGAGAAAGTCGGAATCATTCAAACGATCGTATCCGCGATTGAAACCAACGCCCTGAAGCTCTCGGCGGAGATGGCCGTTCGTTTTGCGCTGGTTCTTGGTGTTTCGACCGACGATCTGCTCATGCCAGTGAAGAAAAACCGGCACAGTGCCAAACCCAGCCGTAAGGTGCTGCGCCGCCTGGAACTGATCGAATCGCTACCGATGCACCAGCAGCAGACCGTGCTGAAGACCATCGACACGATGCTGAAGGGATTGAGGAGCGCCAGCTAATCGAAGGAGCATCGGCCGCCGTGATGGTTCAGAAGTCCTACCCGAGCTATTCTGATGGAACGCCGATAGGGACCGGCGATGAGTTGGAAGTCTCCTATCCCGACCTTCACGGCATTCCTCATCGCGGCTTGGTCTACAGGCTCACAGAAGGTCTGGGCGTGAAAGCCATCGGGATCATCCATAACAGCAAGCTTGGTGGCGGCGTTTGCTTTGTGAACGGAGAGGACTTTGCGCAAGGCCAGGTAGTCCGTCTGCGCCGCCGCCCCTCATCGCCCGAGCACGCCCACCGGATCATTGCTTTGGCAGAGAGTGCACTGGGGCATCCGTACGACATAGGCAAGGCTAACTGCGAGCATTTCACAGATTGGTGCTATAACGGCGGTACGCAAGGTAAGAGCGAGACCTTGCAGGCTGGTATTTTGGTCGGCTCGGTCGTCGTAATTCTCGGCATAGCAGCTCTTGCCAATGACCGTTCTTAGGAAGCGAGCATCGCTTTGAAGTTCTCTGAGATTGCGAACCGGCTCACGGGCATCTCCACCCCTTTGGGCGGAGTGTCCTGGCAAACAACGGAACTGGATGCGTCCGCGGCGCGCCGCGTCGTGGCATTCCTCGAAGATCGTCGGGTACTCTATGCTCCCGACGAGTTGGAGATGCCATCGCATTGCGTTCACTCCGTGCTGGAGATCCGGCATCTCCTGAGCGCAGAACTCGGTAAACTCGATAGCGGCTCGGAGTTCAGGGCGAGCCTGCGAGCGATGCGGGCCGCATGCCGCAAGTTCTTAGAGCGTGTCGGCGTAGACGGACGCGAAGTAACCCTGTACGCGAACCATCACGGACATTGGGCAAGCTGGACCTTTTACAGCGCGCTCGGTGAGTTGCGAGGAACGTTCGGCGTCCACCTGGCGCGCATCGCCGCACAGTTCCATCTCGATATCGAAGATAACCTCGCCTCGATTTTGCCTGCGAAAGATGAAGATGCTGATCATCAGAGGCCCTGAAGTCGGATACATCGTCATTGTGCGCGGTGTGCGAAAACAGTTCGGCGGTCCCATTATGGCCGCTAATTACGCTGCTGCGCGGATGCTGGAAGGCGAGAGTGATATTGAGTATGTTGTCAGCGGCTTCACCGAGACCGTTCGGCAGCGGCGCGAGGCGGCGCTGATTGACCGCATCGAGGCCATCTTAGCGAGGAAAGGAATGACGCTGTAGCCGAGGCCTCACGGCTCCATCGCCATAGCCTGCCCGTGGTCCTGGGCTGGTTGCTGCGCGTGGCTGTGCTCCATTGCTGGACCTGAGTCTTCCAGTCCCACCGCCGCCGCGTGCGACACCTCGCGGCTGAGCGCCTTCCCCAGATTGCCGGCGTCATTGGTAAAGATCTGGGCATCGTAGCGGGCGCGGGAAACGGCGACATATGCCAGTCGGCTGTTGATGAGCTTCTCGTGCGCCTCTTCGGTATCGACATGGACCAGCACCCTGTCGGCCGTCGCGCCCTGGCTGCTGTGGCTCGTCACCGCGTAGCCGTAATCGAGATGCCGATTCTCTTCGAGATTGAAGCGGACCTCGCGGCCGGAATCGAGCTTGATGCCGACGTTGCCGTGCTCATCGATGCTCTCGATGGTGCCCAGTTCGCGGTTGGCGATCTTCAGCGTTTTGTCCGGCGCCGTAAACTGCACGCGGTCGCCTTCGCTGAATGCGCGCTCGCTCTCGCTATACACCGTCACACCCTGCAACCGGCGCGGGTCGTAGGTCAGCGACTCATTGCCGCGCTCGACCGTGAGTAGGTTCTTTTCATTGTCGATGCTCGCGACTTTCGCGTATGCGCCGGGACTGATGCCCATCGAGCGGCTGCCCTTCGTGTAGCGCACCACGTCGCCGGGTTCGTACTGCGCGGCCCATGCGCGATCGACCCCGGTCATGTCCTGCCGCGGCGTCAGTACCTTCACCGGATGCTCGTCGCCGCTCACTGCGCCGCGCTCCTGTAATTCGGCATGGATCACGCGGTTCAGATCCATGCGGGATTTGTTGTCGGGCGAGATGACGAGCGTCCCTTCCGGCCGCTCGGCATACTCGCGCGCGATGGCCTGCACGCGGTCGGCGCGGTCGCCGATCTCATGCACGCGGCCCTGTTCGTCCAGCTTGGCGATAGCTTGCCGCACCTCGCCGCGGGCGAGCTGCTCGACTGTCTCTTTCAGCGCCGGGTCTTTCTGCCGCACGATCTCATCGAGCCGCGCCGTGCGCATTCCGGCCTCCTGCAGTTGCTCGAACGGACGGCCCGCGTCCACGGCCTGGTGCTGCCGCACATCGCCCACCAGCACCACACGCTCATTCTCTTTTAGCCGCTCGAAAAACTCGTGCACCTGTTTCGTGCTGGCGAGACTCGATTCATCGACGAAGTAAAGACGCTTGCCGCTGCCCGTGTGGGCGCTCTCGCCCCGCGCAAGATGGTGCTGCAACGTGCTGGCCCGGATGCCGGCGTCTTCAAGCTGGTACGCGGCCCGCGACGTGGGCGCGAACCCTTCCACCGCGTAACCTTCTTTTTCCGCTGCTTCGCGGAGGGCGGCTAAAGAAGTAGTTTTCCCCGCGCCGGCCGCGCCTTGTAATCCCACGATCTGGTCCCGGCTGTCGAGAATCGTTTCCACCGCCTGGCGCTGACTATCGCTGAGATGATCGAAACTATTGTTCTGCAGCACCAGCGGCGCGTAGCGGTTCTGGCCCGCGCGCATCCGCTCGATGTTGTCGCGTTCGAGCGTCATCATCTCAGGCGTGGTGAACGATCGGCCGACAGCCGTTTTCACTTCGATCAGGTCGCCCTTCCGGACGCGTTCTTCGAAGTGACTGCGCACCTCCTCGAAGCTGGCGTGCCCCATCGACCGTTTCAACGCATCGCGCATCAAGGCGCGCTCATCGACTACCGCTTCGCGTTCCAGATTGCGGTCGCGGGCGAACGTTACCGCCGATTGCGCATGCCTCAAACGGCCGTCCTCGTGGTCCATAGCGTGCGTTTTTTCTTTAGCTGCCTGCACGATTCGGTCCGGTTGATTGCCGAACGCTTCCGCCATTTCACGATGATGCGCACGCACGCGCTCCGGTGTCAGGTCCAGCTTCGCGCCCCGCGTCTGGTGCGCCGCGATTTGCGCAGCCTCCGCGCCGCTCACTCCCTGCTCGGCCATGCGCTCTTTGATTTGCTGGCTGCGCGGGCTCGATGCCTCCAGGTACTCCGCGCTATAGCCCCGGATCTCCGGTGCGCCACTCTTGCCTGGCTCGATTTCGTAGCCCAGCTCCCGCAAGCGCACCGCCAGCTCCGAGCGATACACCGCCGTCGCGTACTGCTGCGTTCGATATAGTTCCTGCGGCTGCAGCGCCCGCGTCTCTCCGTTCTCCAGTTCCGTGATGTTGAAGAAGACTACGTGCGTGTGCAGTTGCGGCGCGGCGTAGCCGTCCACCGGACGGCTGCTGTCGTGCTCGAACTTGGCGGCAACCCACGCGCCCGTGGTCACTGCCGGCGCGTTGCCGCCCATGCGCGCCTGGACGTACTTCTCCATTTCATCGAGCGCGACATTGACACTTTGCCGGTGTGCTTCCCGCACGCGTTCGTCGCCGCCTACCAGCGCCGTGAGGCTCACACTCTTTGGAGCGCTGAACGTGGCATCCCACCCGGCCCGGTGCTCCATAGCTTTCACCGTCTCGCCGGCGTCGTTGACGTATTCCCGCGGCGTCTGATGCCGCACCAGTTGCTCGCCCGTGTCCGGATGCTGGCCCTCAGACAGGCGCGCGAACTGCTCTTCGTTGACTTCGCCGCGCAAGCCCCATTTCTCCGCAAGCTGGCCGTGCCACTCGCCGCGAATCTTGTCGCCCTCGGCGTAGTAATTCTCTTTGGCGTTCTGAAACTCGTCCCGGTGATACGCCTGCGCCTGGCCCGCGCTGATCGGCTTGGAGATGGTCAGCATAATTACCTACTGGAAGAAAAGCGTCTGTTCGTTCGCCAGCTCTTTCGGGCGCTCCCGCTCCGGCGCCGGTTTCGGCTCGACCGCCGGCGGTGCGGCCATCCGTCGCTCGATGAACGGCTCCTGCCCGTGCGCCAGCTTCAGATATGGAAAACGCATTCGCACCACGAGATTTCCGTACTTCAGATAGCCGTGCAGTGGATCAAGCCCGCTGACCTCCGATGCCATCACTAGCGACTCTTTGTAGATATCGCGCTGTTCGCTTTCGGAGTTGCGGCTGCGCGGAAACTCGCCGTGAGTGCGCGTCTCGCGGAACCGCTCGACCTCCATTTCGCCGATCGCTCTCGAGATCCACTCGGCCGCGTTCGGCTCGCTGGTCTTGAGAAAAATCTTCGTCGCCGGTTGCGACAGGATCACTTCCGCGATGTGTCCGTACAACGCCTCCAGTTGGGCTTTGCCCTGGAAACCCAGCACCATCGGGTTATGCGATTTGCGATTCTCCGTGATCGCCGTGGTGAGCTGCGGCAACCGCTGCAGGCTGGCCAGCTCATCCAGCACGAACCATACCGGCTTGTGCCCGCTGTGCCCGTCGTGCATGAGCCGCAACACCAACAGATCGAGCCACAAGCTCAGCAGCGGACGCCGCTCGCGCATCGTGGGCTTCGACGTAAGAAAGATCCAACCCTTGCGCTCTTTTGCCCATTCCACCGTGCTCCAACGCCGCTTCGTGCCGGACTCGGACGGCAGTAGCTTGAACGCGTCCGCCACCATGTTGAGCGAGCCCAGCACGCCGTTGCGCTGCGCCGCCGCTCGGGCGTCGATCATCGCTTCCATCTCCGTGCCGCGCACACGGCGGTCGATCTCTTCGGCGTGGCACATCCAGTGCGTCAGTTGTTCCGGCGTCGGCCGCTGGTTCACCAGGTGCGCAAAGATCTTTCGCGGCGCTTCCACGAAAAACCGGTTCTCGCGGCCTTGATCGGGAAACAGCGATGCAGCCAGTGTCAAAGCTTCGGCCTCATGCGGCGCTTCATCTCCCGGTGTCCAGAACGGACAGCGTCCGTCCACCGGATTCAGAATCACATCTCCCCGCTGTGGACTATAAAACTGTGGCAGGTACTCCATCGCCGGGTCGTAGACGATGGCTGTCTCTCCGCGCTCCCAGATCTGCGCCAGGATTTGCCGGATGGCCGCGCTCTTCCCCGTGCCCGAGTCGCCCATCACCAGGAAGTGCATGGCCTCGCGCTGGCGCGGCACACGCACCCAGCGGCTCGCGTCCTTCCTCAGCAGCCGGTCCATCACGCCGCGCTCTTCATTCACGAACGCCATACCGTCCGCCTCGTGCCGGGCGTTAAACGCGGCGGTCGTCACCAGCTCCGGCCCGCGCAACCGCCGCCCGTGTTTCCTCACCAGCGCCCGCTCGCGGTCCTTCGGCAGTGCGACAAACAACAGCAGCACGAACGCGCCCAGCGCCGCGTATGCCGGCCGTTCGATGTAATCCCACATCGTCTGATCGCGATAAACCCAGTGCGCCAGAAACTCATGCAAGCGCCGGTCGTTGAACAGGCCCGCATCCCACTGGAGCCGCACCAGGCCATTGCGCCGCCCCTCTTCGGTGAGCACATACACCGGTTGGCCTTGCGCGTTCGTGGCCGCTTCGACCTCGCCCGCGAGCGCAAGCCGCTGCTGCCCTTTCGCGGTCACGCCGTCGATGAGGCTGTAGCGCGTCTGCGCTTTCGGGAACAACCCGTGTATCCAGGTCTTCGCGTACACCGGCAGATAGAACCGCTCGACGAATGACCAGTTCCGCGCATACTGCACCGCGATCGCGAGAACGAAGAAGAGAACCACGCCGAAGAACGCCGAGAGTGTCCACACCGGATGGCGGCTCGGCCAGCTCTGGTATACCTTCCGTCCCCACTGGCTCATCACTGCACCTTCATGTCTGTCGGTATCTCGGCCGGCGCCGCCGCAACATGCGCGGCCAGCAGCTTCCGCGCCCGCTCCAGCTTGCCGGCGTCGGCCCGCTCGATCACCGCTTGCATCTGCTCGGCGGTCATGGTCTCGCCCTTCGCCACCGTGAACAACAGGTTCAGCAGAATCGTCCGCAAGCCCAGCAACTCGGCCAGCACGGCTTCTTCCGTCACCTTCGCGACGCGCCGCTCCAGTTGCTCGATGAGGATCGTCCGCACCCATTCGGCTCTAGTCTGGCCCGCGGCTGCGGCCAGTTCGTCCAGCCGTGCGTACTCTTCCTCGGTCACCTTGGTGCCGATCGATTTGGTGCGTAGGATTGCTTTGACCATCACAGCTCTCCGTAATCGAGCGTCAGCGCGTCCCACGCCGCGCGGACCTCCGGCACGTCCCAGGCCTTGCGGAATAGCTCGCGCACCGCTTTCCACTCATCCCCGGAAAACCCGAACGTGATCGCATTCGCATGGGCGCGGAACCAGAACTCGATTTCGTTGCCCCGCTCCGTCACGTAGCCGTAAAAGTGCTCGCCGTCCCAACGCTGCGGAGGCTTGGCCTTGAGTGACAACGCGGCAAGCATGGCGCGGAACTGGGCGACCATCGGATACGGCCCCAGCGGATACATCGGCCCGCGCGCGCCCGGAAAGCTCAGCAGCAGCGATAGCTCGTTCGCTTCCCCGCGCGCAAACGACAGCGTGTAGCCGTCCTCCTTCAGCGACGGAATCGCGGGCTGGTACACCGGCCCCCGCCGCCCGGACTCCCGCACCGGCTCGCGCCGCTCGAAGTAATGCCCGCGCGCCGCCACCCGCCACAGCACCGGCCAGTAGGGAGAGAGGGCCTCATTCAGCGCCGCGGCCCCGGCCAGCTTTTCATCGTCCAGTAGCGCGTAGAGATTGCGGGCGGCGAGCGTCGGCGTCCATTTCGCAGCCGGGTTGCTCAGCCGCCGCACCGTCTCGGCCACCGTCTTCCGCACCAGCTCGGGCGTCACCGCTTCCGACGGCTTCGACCGTTCCGGCCGGCAGTCGCTCGGCAAGTTGCCCAGGTAATACTCGTCCTGGCCCGATGGCTTGGCGCGGAGCTGGTGCGCCGCATCGAACGCCTTCAGTATTCCGATGTACGTTTCGCGCGAGAGGGGATTTTTGGAAAAGGCCTCGGACCCCTGCTGCACGTAATAGGCGAGCACAGTCCACTGGGCGCGCGTGAGCATTTGCCCCGTCTCGCCCTTGCGACGGATCTCGCTGAGCGTCTCGGTCGGCCTGCCGAGCAGATCGGCCACCTCGAAGCGATCCTCCCGCGCCGACTCCAGCAGTTGCTTGGCGATCTCCGACGTCGATACGCTCTCGCCCTTCCTGAGCGCCGTCAGCTTCCGGATATCCTCCAGCCGCTTGCGCAACACTTCGCTGATGCGGAGTGAGAGAGTCTGGGTTTGCTGCAAAGTCTCGGTTGCCATGTACGACAGCTTAAACGATGTATGTCATACATGCAAGTTTCCGGACACTTCAAGCGGATCGGCGGCTAAAAAGGAAAGTCCTGTATGGGAACCGTGAATCGCGAGACGCCCTGTTTTCAACTGGTTCCCATATGGGAACCAAGGTTCCTATACAGCTCCCATTCTGGGGTGGCGTGTCACCCCTCAGCCGATGCGAAGCATCGTCTTCTTCTTCGGGATTTGGATACCGCTCGGTAACCCGCTGATTCCCCGTGCGGGCGCCGCGGCGGAGGCTACTGCTCCGCTCGCCGCAAAAGGAAAGGTCCCGAGCCCACCTAAGGAATGCACGCTTTGACGAACGCTTCCGTGTCCACAGGAAACAGATTGATAGCAGACACCTTCACCTGAGGACTGCCGACATAGCGTGAGAACCAAACCATGCCGTTCCCAATCATGAAACCCGGCGAGCGACCAGCCTGGATACTCACGTTTCCGAGATTCGCACACGCGACCATGGCGATTTGATTCTTATCCATGCGCTCCTCTTGGAACTTCGCCCATTCCCGAAAACTCCGGATCGTGACCACTTCTGGCTTTTCATCTACATCGAGTGTCTTGGAGATTCGAGCAGTCAAGGGATAGCTCAGGACACTGTCCATGAGCGCTTGGTCTCGATAGAGAACGCCGTTGCGGAAGGACTCGAGGGCCTTCCTGGCCTCCGAAGCCCGCATCTCGGGACCACAAGAAAATGACCTGCCAGCCTTGTCCTTGTCGAATGCGACGTCGAAAGCATGGTCTGGCCCGACCTTCTCACCCTTCGTGTATACGCGTTCCATGCAGGGGCCTTCGGCGAACGCCGACACGGCGACCACGCAACATGCCACAATCGCAAGCATCGCGATACATTTTAGAAGTCGAGTCTTCATCATATCTAAGGCTCCCGCGTGTTCCCGTCTGGCAACGTCACTGTTCTATTCTGGTTCCTTCCCCGTGAAAATTTCCTTACGCTCGTTGCTTCGGGTTACCAAACCTGGCTCCTGTTTGCCTTTATCATCCTTGGAATACTGCAACTGGTCCGACATGGCGGCGTAATCGCCGCTTCCGATGGCCTTCATCAGACTGGGACTCTTCGCATCCGTGAGGACACCAGGGCCCGCATTGTACACCAGGTCAACGAGAGCATTGAATTCGCCTTGCGAAAGCTGCGTCTTCCCAACTGCTTTCTGAACGGCCCCAGCAGCCGAGGTCATATCAGCATCCCGTAAAGCGTCCGCCTTCTCCTTCGTTACAGTTCCTCCGACCTTCAGCCCATCTGCCGCCGTGACCTTGTGCCCGTAGCCAACAGTTGGATGGCCAGCGCCGTCCACATAGGTGGTCAACTGCGGGCTAGTTCCACCAGTTTCCTTCTTCACGATATGGTTCTTACCGTAATCATTCACCTGAAGCTTCGCGGGGTCCTGGCACTTGGTATTGGCGGTGGCCTTGGCCGAACTGTCGCAATGACCGTCGAGATCGCGGCGTGTCAGAGGGTTGTTGCGGACGTACGCATACAGGTTGAGTGTCTGCGGATCCTTGAGATCGGCATATGGCACCGGCTCCGGCTTGGCCGACCAATCGGGCGAGGTCCACCTCCCCTGCGCCGACGACAAGTACCGTGCGCCAAAGTAATCGAGGCCCGTTTCGGCATCTCGTTCTTTGCCCGTACAACGGGATCGGACGTGAGTTTGTCGTACGTCGGCTCGCAACCCTAGTGGATTCTGCTGGTTCCCAAACGGGAACGCCGGTTCCCATATA
>JBELAO010000030.1:0-60195 GCA_049508735.1 Bryobacteraceae bacterium
GATCGATGAGCTCCCGCCCGGCCGCAAGCCCATCGTTACCAAGCACTCGACCGCCGACCGTGTCGAGCAGGTCTACAGCTTCCTCAAGCGCCAGATCGCGGAGGGACGCCAGGCGTACGTGGTTTACCCCGTGATCGAAGAATCCGAGACGCAGGCCATGAAGGCCGCGCAGCAGATGTACGAGCACCTGTCGCGCGAGGTCTTCCCCGATCTCGCCGTCGGCCTGATGCACGGCCGCCTGAGCGGTGACGAAAAGGAAGACGCAATGCGGCGCTTCAAGGAGGGCTCCGTCCAGATCCTGGTATCGACCACGGTGATCGAGGTCGGCATGGACGTGCCAAACGCGAGCGTGATGTTGGTGGAGCAGGCCGAGCGCTTCGGCCTGGCGCAACTTCACCAGCTTCGCGGGCGCGTTGGCCGCGGCGCGGCGCAAAGCTACTGCATTCTGGTGACGGAGAAGATGAACGACACCGCGCGCGAACGGATCCGCACGCTGGTCGACTCCACGGACGGTTTTCACATTTCGGAAATCGACCTCAAGCTGCGCGGCCCAGGCGAATTCTTCGGCACCAAACAATCCGGGCTGCCCGCGTTGCGGGTGGCCAATATTCTGCGCGATGCGGAGATTCTGGAAGTAGCGCGGCGCGAGGCCGTCGATTTCGTCGCACGCCCGCCGTCGGAAGAGGACCTGCGGCGCGCCATCGAGTACATCCGCGACCATTGGCAGCGACGTTACGGCCTGGTGACGGTAGGCTGATGCACTCGGTCGCAAGTTCGCAGCGTGATTCCGGAACTCCAGGCCAGGCCACGGTTTCAGCACTCCGGGCTTGGTATCAGTCGCATCACGAAGCAGACGTCACGCGCAAAGATGAAGCTAGGCACTCCGAGCGAGCAAAGTGGGGCAGGCGCTTTCGCCTGCCAACCGACTCTCACGCACCGTCCAAACAGAACCAACGACCCGCGACACCACTTTCGAGAGAGGGCGCGGCTTTAGCCTCGCCGGGTTTTTGTCGACGAATTGCAAAGGCGGTGTGCTGATGCGCGTCATCGCGGGAGATCTCCGTTCGCGCCGCATCGCGGGCATCCCCGGCGATTCGACCCGCCCCACGTCCGACCGCCTGCGCGAGACGCTGTTCGACATCGTGTCGCCGCGCATTCGCGGCGCGACCTTCCTCGACGCTTACGCGGGAACCGGCGCTGTCGGCATCGAAGCGCTCAGCCGCGGCGCCGCCCACGCCTGGTTCCTGGAACGCAGCCGCGCCGCGCTTCAGGTGTTGCGGCAGAATTTGGCATCGCTTGACTTGGAAGCGCGCTCGTCGGTGGTCGCCGGCCCCGCGTTGCTGTCCATCGCGCGCTTCTCGGCGGCCATCGTGTTTCTCGACCCTCCCTACACTCTCGAACGCGAATTGCTCGCCGCGCTCGATCTGCTGGGATCCACGCCGCCTCCGCTGGTCATCGCGCAGCATTCGATCCATCTGGCGGTGCCCGAGGCGTTCGGCGCGTTGCGCCGCACCCGCGTGGTGAAGCAAGCCGACAACGCGCTCAGCTTCTTTGGTGGGGGGTAGGTCAAATCGATAGCGACCGCTCCCTACGGTCGCGGCTCCGATGCCTTTTTGAAACCGAGCACCGTGGCGCGGCTTGCCCGTGCACCATCCGGGACCGTCAGGCCCGCAGAGTCGAGAGACATCTCGACTTTTCTTTCCAGGGACCGGCAGCCTTCACGATCACGGGCAAGCCCTCGCCAACCGCGCTGGCGCAACTACCGTCTGCCACCGTGGCCGCCACCAGAACTGCGCGAGCCTCCACCAGAACTGTGCGAGCCGCCGCTGCTGCGTGAGCCGCTACTGTAGCTGCGCGAACTGCCTCCGTAGCTGCGGACGCTTCCGCCTCCACCGCGGTAGCTTGGAGCCGACATGCGAGGCGCCGACTGGAAGCTGCGCTGCGCCGAACCACGATAGCTTTGGGCTGAACCCCGGTAGCTCTGAGCGGCACCCGGATAGCTTTGACGGCCCTGGAAGTGCTGCCAGCCCGCGGATCCTCCTGCGCCCTGGAAGCTCCGCGCGCCTGCCGAAGCCGCGTTGCCCCGGAACGAACTTCGCGTTCCCGCATTACCCGCTCCGAAACTTCGCCCGGCGGCCATCCGCGAAGCTTGCGACGCCGCGCCGTACCGTGCGTTGAGCCGGCTGTTCGAATAGGCTACGCCCATCCGATGAGCCGGATCGTGCATCCACGCCGTTCTCCCTCCGAATCCGCCACCAAAACCGTAGCCGTGGAATCCGTAATGACCGAAAAAGCCGGCGTTGATGAATAGCCCGCCGCCGAACCAGTTCGGTCCCCAGCCCCAGCCACCCCAACCGCCCCAGCCGCCGAAAAAGAATCCGACGTTGATTCCGGGCCAGAACCCAAATCCGAAGCTCGGATAGAAGAGCGGCGGATAGTATCCCCAAACCGGAGGCCCCCAGATGTAGGCAGGGTCGTAAGTCGGGACGTAGACCACCTGCGGATCGGCCGGCTGAATCTCGATTGCCGCCTGATCGCCCTGGTTCTCGGTGGTCACCGTCTCCTGCGGCGTCGACCGCAGCTTGCCGTTCGCCTGTGCGCGCGACCGCAGGCGCTGCACGGCGCGCATCACATCGGCTTGCTGCGCCAGGAAGGCGTTGCCCAGATCGGTAGTCCATTGGATGTTCTGCGTCAGCTTGCCCAGCACGTCCGGCATGGCCACCATCGCTTGCACGCTGGCATCCCAATTCTGCTGCCGCGCCGCATCCATCAACTGCTGGCCTTGCAGGTTGCTATTGGCCTGTAGCCACTGTTGCGCCTCCACCAGTTCCACCGGGTACGTCGAGGCAGCCAGCACCTGTCCCAGCAGCGGATCCGGGTAGAGCGCGATGGGCGAAACCAGGTTCTCCAGTTGCTGCGGGGCCAAAGCCGGCGCATTGGCAGGAGCCTGGGCCTGACCCGGAGGCGGAGTTGTAGCTGCTCCCCGTGCCAGCGCAACCGTTCCAAGCCCCGTCATCCCCAAAATGCAGGCCACCGAGACCGCCTGCCGAAACCACTGTTGCACCGAGCCGCGTTCCATTTCGCCACCTCCCTGCCTCGGAGTGCCTGCCAGCGGCCTCGCCGCCCGGCCCTGCGCTCCTGGCCTTCACTCAATTGGACGCTCGAAGCCGCCTCGCGGTTGTTGGCTCTTTTCAGCCACTTTTGGTGGTTTTGGACCACTAAACCCCTTTGATTCCCGCGGCTCCGCGCATTGCCTTGAGCGGTGCCATGGGGCTGCCAGGCGGCGTGATCATCCACACATAGCGCGGAGCTCGCGGCGACACCCGCGCGAACGCAGGGCATGCTTTGGAGGCTTGCTGAGAAAGTCCCGGTGTTTATCTGTGTTGATCGGTGGCTGTTATTCTTTCTTTCATGACACAAGCTATTCGCCTCACGCCGTCGCTGCGCGAGAAGGTGTGGGGCAAGATGCGGCTGGAACCGTGGTTTCCCGATTCGGCTACGCCGATCGGCGAAGCGTGGTATCTCGCTGAGCGCGAGTTGCCGTTGCTGGTGAAACTCATCTTCACTTCCGAGCGGCTGTCGGTGCAGGTGCATCCCGATGACGGCGAGGACGGGCCGCGCGGCAAGACGGAAATGTGGCACATTCTGGAAGCTGAGCCGGGCGCGGCCATCGCCGCCGGTTTTCGCGAGGCGACCACGCGCGAGCGGCTGATGGAAGCCACGCTCAGCGGCGAGATCGAGCGCCTGTTGAACTGGATCGAAGTGAAACCGGGCGAAACGTATTTCACGCCGGCGCACACGGTTCACGCCATCGGCGCCGGCATCGTCCTCTGCGAGATCCAGCAGAACTCGGATGTGACGTATCGCCTGTGGGACTACGGCCGGCCGCGGCCCATCCACGTGGAGAAGGCGGTGCCGATCGCCGATCTGGGCGTGCATCCCGGCGCCGTGCGCCCGGTTCGGGTGAGCGATCGCCGCGAGGAACTGGTGCGCGACCGTCACTTCATCACCGAGCTGGTGCGGCTGGGAGCCGGCGACTCGGAGATGCCGGAGGCGCACAACTGTCAACTGTGGATTGCGATCGAGGGGACGGGGACCATTGGCGCAGAGCCATATCGGCGCGGTGACGTCTGGCTGTTTCCCGACGAGGGTGCGCAACCGGAAGTGCAGGCGGCCGAGCCGAGCCGGTTCTTAAGAACCTGGGTGCCCTGAAGGAGCGGCTCCCCTAGGGCTTCCGTTGCGTGGCGCCGGCCAGTGCGATTCCGATTGTGGAACACGATCCTTCGAGTCTTATTGATCCGTTGGTGACGGCGGCTGTAAGTGCGCGGAAAACGGACGCTGCGGATATGCCGCAAGACCTGGGGCATTAGCGGCCCTCCCGCCCGTGGCATACTGGAACGTGTTACCGGCGGTGGAGACTCTGGCGGAGAGGTTGGCGGCGGTCCGCGCGCGTATCGGGACGGCGGCCGAGCGGGCGCGCCGCGATCCGGCGGAGATCACGCTGCTGGCCGTCACCAAAGTCTTTCCGGCTGCGGCGATTCGCGACGCTTACGCGTTGGGCCTGCGCGAATTCGGCGAAAACTACGTGCAGGAATTCGCCGGCAAGGCGGCGGAGGTCCGCGACCTGGGGGGCGCGCGATTTCACTTGATCGGGCATCTGCAATCCAACAAGTCGAACCAGGCCGCGGAGTTGTTCGATTGTATCCAGACGGTGGATTCGCCGAAGCTGGCGCGGCGTCTGGAATCGGCCGGCCGCAAATTGGAAGTGATGCTCGAAGTCAAACTCTCGGGTGAAACGGCCAAGAGCGGGGCCGATCCCGCCGCATTGCCGGAGCTGATCGCCGCCGTTCGCGAATGCCCGCACCTCACCCTCAGCGGCCTGATGACCATGCCGCCATGGTCCGACGACCCGGAGGCCGCGCGACCGCATTTTCGCCGCTTGCGCGAGCTTGCGGAGCGGCACGGCCTGAGCGGGCTTTCGATGGGGATGTCGCACGACCTGGAGACCGCGATCGAGGAGGGCGCCACCTGCGTGCGGGTGGGCACGGCGCTGTTCGGCGCGCGGCGAAAAGCGTGACCGCCGGCTTCTATGCGCCGCTGCCTCCGGCGCCGACCGGCGTGGCGGACTACGCGGCGGCGCTCGCGGCCGATCTGCGGGGCCGCGGACGAGTGGAGATCGCGCCCGCGCGCTGCGACGTGGCGCTCTATCACCTGGGCAACAACGCGCAGCATGCGGCCATCTACCGGCGCGCCATCGAACGGCCCGGCGTGGTGGTGCTGCATGACGCGGTGCTGAATCATTTCCATCTCGGCCAGCTTGACGAAGCCGCGTATACCGAAGAGTTCGTGTACAACTACGGCGAGTGGAACCGCGGGCTGGGCCGCGAACTGTGGCGAAGCCGCGCCGCCGCCGGCTCCGATCGCCGTTATTTCGATTTCCCCATGCTGCGGCGCGCGGCGGAGCGCGCCCTGGCGGTGGTGGTACACAACCCGGCGGCGGCGGAAATGGTGCGGCGTCACGCGACGGGAGTGCGCGTGGTGGAAATCCCGCATCTGTTCGTGCCGCCGGAGCTGCCCTCGCCGTCGGAAGCGCTGCGCTTTCGCCAACGGCTGGGCGTGCCGCCCGGCGCATTTCTGTTCGGTGTTTTCGGCTATTTGCGCGAAACCAAGCGGCTGCTCGAAGTGCTCGACGCGTTCGCCGCCGTCACGCGCGAGGTTCCCCAAGCCATGCTGCTGGTGGCTGGCGATTTCGTCTCGAGCGATCTGGAGCGCGCCGCCGCGCCGCTCCTGGAAGCGCCATTCGTCCGCCGCCTTCCCTACCTGCCAGGCGCGGATTTCTGGCTGGCCTCGAGCGCCGTGGATGCGTGCATCAATCTGCGCTACCCGGCGGCGGGCGAGAGCTCGGGCATCGCCATTCGGTTGATGGGTATCGGCAAACCGGTGCTGGTGACGGATTCCAAAGAATGCGAGCGCTTTCCCGAAGACGCCGTGGTTCGCGTGGCGCCGGGTCTGGGCGAGCGCCAATCGCTGTGCGCGCACATCGTTTTGTTAACATCGATGTCAGATGTGGCGCGTGCCATTGGCCTGCGGGGGGCCGGGCACATTCAGACGCGCCACCGGGTGGACTTGGCCGGAAGCCTGTACTGGAATTTGTTGTGCGAGTACTGTGCCTCATCGCCGCCTGCGCCGTTGCTTTCGGCGCCCAGCCGCGCCAGCAGGCCGTAAAGCCGCTGCACGTGGCCGTTCCCATGCGCGACGGCGTGCGTCTTTACGCCAACGTTTTCCTGCCGCCGGACCGCGCGCGAGTGCCGGCCATCCTGGTGCGCACTCCTTACGGCAAGGGCGAGGATCTCTCGCCGAATTACCAGGCGCTGGTGGAGCACGGCTTCGCGGTGATGGTGGAGGACGTGCGCGGGCGCTACGAATCCGAAGGCGAGTTCGATCCGCTCACGCAAGAGCCGGCCGATGGCGACGACACGCTGAACTGGATGGCGCGCCAGCCGTGGTGCGACGGCAAGATCGGCATGACCGGTGGTTCGTACCTCGGCATCGCGCAATGGAAAGTCGCACTGCGCGCCAATCCGCATCTGAAGGCGATCTTTTCCGTGGTGGCCGGCGATGACGATTACCGCGACCGCTTTTACTCGACGGGCGGCGCCCTGAAGCTGGGCAACCGGCTGGAGTGGATGTCGGAAAACCTCAAGACGCCGGGCTACCACCCGGATTTCAACCTCTTCGTGTGGCACCTGCCGTTGCGCACGGCCGATGTCGCCGCCACAGGCCGCGTCTCCAGCATGTTCCAGCAGGCGTTGGCGCATCCCACCTTCGACGACTTTTGGCAATCCATCAGCACGCGTGAGCACCTGGACCAGATGCGGGTTCCGGTGTTCGCGGTGGGCGGCCTGTACGACAACTTCGCGGAAAGCGATCTGAATGCTTTCGCGACGCTGCACAAGCGGTCCGGGCTGAATCACGTTCTGATCGGTCCCTGGCCGCACAACATGTCGTACAAATTCGCCGGCACGGACTTTGGCTCCGAGTCCAAGGTGGCGGTGCGCAGTCTGACGATCGACTGGTTCGACCACTGGCTGAACGGCAAGGACACGCGCATCGCCTCCGCCGCGCCCGTGCGCATCTTCGTGATGGGCGCGGATAAGTGGCTGGAAGATCGCGAATGGCCGCCCGAGCGTGCGCGGGCGCGCAGCTTTTTCCTGGCCAGTCAAGGCCGCGCCAACACAGAGGCGGGCGATGGCGCGCTGGAGGATGCGCCGCGGCGGCGCGCCACCGCCGATCGCTTTACCTTCGATCCGCGCGACCCCGTGCCCACGCGCGGCGGCGCGGTATGCTGCAACCCGCGCGTTTTCCCCTGGGGTCCGATGGACCAACGCCCGGTGGAGCGGCGCAGCGACGTGCTGGTCTTCTCGACGCGTCCGCTCGAGCAGGATCTGGAAGTGGTGGGACCCGTGAATGCCGTGCTCTGGGTTTCCACCAACCAGCGCGACACGGATTTCACCGCCAAGCTGGTGGACGTCTTCCCCGATGGCTACGCGCGCAATCTGACCGACGGCATTTTGCGGCTGCGCTACCGCAACTCGCTCGAGCGGCCCGAGCCGGTGCGGCCCGGCGAGGTGTACGAAATCACGCTCGATGCAGGCATCGCCAGCAACGAGTTTCTCAAGGGCCATCGCATCCGGGTAGAGATCTCGAGCAGCAACTTCCCGCGCTTCGACCGCAATCCCAATACCGGCGGCGTCATAGCGGGCGAAACCCGCCTGGTGAAGGCCAACCAGACCATCTACCATGACCGCCAGCATCCCTCGCGCCTGGTGCTGATGGTGATGTGAGCTGGGGTAACGCCGGCGATCTTGTCGCCGGTGATTTACCCGGGATTCCCGGGACTTTGAGGCGGTTTCGACCCTGTCATGCACCGGCGACAAAGATCGCCGGCGTTACCGGAGTTTACGCGGTCGCCTGCCGCGCGCTCAGGCGCGCCTTGCGAATCCGCAGGTATACGATCCGCACCAT
The DNA here is from genome assembly GCA_049508735.1 of Bryobacteraceae bacterium. Classification (GTDB taxonomy): domain Bacteria; phylum Acidobacteriota; class Terriglobia; order Bryobacterales; family Bryobacteraceae; genus Bog-375. Next base: position 8,026 of record JBELAO010000030.1, read on the forward strand.
TGCCAGCACCGGTACCGAAAGGAAGGTCCCCGCGATGCCGGCGATCTCCGCGCCGGCGAATACGCCGAACAGCACCAGCAGGGGATGCAGTTGCACTCCGCGCCCCATCAGGTGCGGCGAGACCACGTAGTCCTGTACCACGCGGAAGAGCACCACAAACACGATAATCGGCAGCAAGCTCACGCCCGCCAGACTGGCCACGATGAGGATCAGCGCGACGGCGGTAACCGGGCCCAACATGGGAATGAATTCCAGCAGGCCGCCGGCGGCCGCCAGCAGAATCGCGTACGGCATGCGCATCACGGAGAAGAAAATGGCGTACGTCGCGAACGCCGCTGCCGAGAGCAGGAACAGCGCCCGCATGTAATGCGCCAGCAGCAGGTTCACGTCGGAGATGACGTCGTCGAGCAGCGCGCGGCGCGGACCCTCCTCCAGCAGATCGAGAAAGTGCCCCCGCATGGTGGGAGCGTCCTTCAGGAAGAAAAACGCCAGGACGGGTATGATCACGACATAGATGAGGTTGCTGGCTACGCTCAGAATTTGTAGCCCGTACTGCGGCAGCTCGGAGATCAGGCTGCTCGAACGGGCCGCCGCTTCGGAGCGGACTCTTTCCGCGATCTGCGCCCGCAAGGAATGGTCGCTGAGCGCCGGGTGCTGCCAGCTCTCCACCATGGTGGGAAACCTCAGGGCGAGCACCGAAGCCTCGTCTACCACCCGTACGCCGATCAGATATCCGAGCCCGACCACGATCGCCACCACGATCACAAACGCCACAGCCAGCGCCGCCGTTCGGGTGCGGCGCGCCGGAAAAATGCGGTCGAGCAGGTTCACCAGCGGCGCCAGCAGATAGGCGAACAGCAAAGCCAGCGTGAAAACGAACAGCGTCTTGCGCGCTAGATAAACCACGTAGAGCAGCAGCAGCACAAGCGCCGCGGTCCACGTGGAGCGGGCGGCGCGCTGGTCAAAGCCGAGCATATCGCGGACTGGCCTGGAGAATTATGCTACCACGCTTTTCGCCCGCTCCAGCCGGCGCGTGGCGGCGGATTATAATCGGAAGGTGCGAATTTCGTGTGCCCTGGTTTTAGCGGCGGCGCTGACGCTGTCCGGCTGTCACAAAAGCAACGCCAACAAGGACGCCGTGCGCCAGGCGGTGATCGACTATGTTGGCGGTCGCGGTTTGAATGTGGCCGCGATGAACATCGAAGTGACGGCGGTGAACCTCTCTGGCGGTCGTGGCGAAGCCAACGTCTCTTTCACTCCCAAGAGCGCTCCGGGCGCGCAGGGCATGTCGATGATTTACACGATCGAGCAGCAGGGCGACCGGTGGGTGGTGACCGGACGCAAGGAAGCCGGCGGAGCGCCGCATGGCGGTGGATCGATGCCTGGCGGAATGGCGAATCCTCACGGCACAACGATTCCGGGAGGGATGGCGAATCCTCACGGAGCGGGAGCGGGCGGCGCGATGCCGGCGCCGCAGGATCTGCCTCCCATCGACAAGACGAAAAAATGAAACGCGTCGCAATCCTGGGAGGCGGGCCGGCGGGAGCATTCGCCGCGGAGCGGTTGGCGTCCGCCGGGTTCAGGGTGGCTGTGTTCGACGAGAAGCTGGCATGGGAGAAGCCCTGCGGCGGCGGACTCACTTACAAGGCTTACAGCCAGTATCCTTTTCTGATCGAGAACTCGACGCCTAAGCGCCTGGTACATGAGACGGTACTGTGCGCGCCGCGCGGCGGCGAAGCCAGGTTGAAGCTGACCGATCCAATGGTGATTTACTCGCGCTTCGATCTGAACCAACTGCTGCTGGAGCGGGCCGAGCGCGCCGGAGCGCAGATCGAAAAGGCGCGCGTGCTGAAGATGACGCGGCAAGGCGCTGGCTGGCGGTTGCACACCTCGGGCGGCGACGCCAATGCCGATTTCTGCATCGTGGCGATGGGCGCGCGCAACCCATTGCGCGAGGTGGGCACCGAATTGAAGCCGCGCGACACCATGGCGGCGCTGGGATATTACGTTCCCGGCGATCAGGAGCGGATCGACCTGCAATTCCTGCCGGGCCTGGAAGGCTACATCTGGATCTTTCCGCGCTGCGGCCATCTTTCGGTAGGTATCTGCGGCAAGGGCGAGCCGGCGGCCGCGCTGCGCCAGCGGTTGGAGCGCTTCATGGCGGAGCGCGGTATTTCGCGCAAAGACGGCAGGTTCTATTCGCACCTGCTGCCTTCGCTCGAGAGCGGCTCCTGGCAGGATAACCGCGTGGCCGGCGATGGCTGGATGGCGGTGGGAGATTCGGCCGGGCTGGTGGATCCGCTCACCGGCGAAGGGCTGTACTATGCGATCCGCTCGGCCGACCTGGCGGCGCGCGCGCTGCTGGCCGAGGTGGGCGACCTGGCGGCGAAGCTGGCGCATTACCGCGCGCTGCTGCGGCACGATTTCGCGGCCGATCTGGAATTCGGCGCGCACCTGGCAAAGCGCTTCTTCGTGGGCCGGATTCTGTGCGGAGCGGTGACCGAGCGGATGGTCGAGTTCACCCGGCGCAGCCCGCGCTTCTCTCTCATCATGCAGGATTTGTTCGCCGGGCGGCAGCCTTATGCGAGTCTCAAACGGCGGCTGCTGCGGAATTTGAACGGCAGCCTTTACGACCTCGCGATGAGCCTCGGGTTTGCGCGGATTGTGCCGCGGAGAAGCGCGGGCTGGCTGTCGTGACAAGCGCCGTGGCGCGGCTCGCCCGTGAACCATCCGGGGCAGTCGTGCCTGCAGTGTCGCTAGTCGTGGCGACGTTGCTTGGCAACGACATGGTCGTACGCATCAAGAAGAAATGTCGAGATGACTCTCGACACAGCAGCCAGGACTGCCCGGGATGGTTCACGGGCAAGCCGCGCCACGGCGGCGGATTGAACAGTGAGGGTTGCGGATGCGCGACATAGATTGGACCGGGCCCTTGGCTCCAAGGAGATCTGACGGTACCTGTGCTTACGCACGCGCAAAACGATGCCTTCAGCACGGAGGGCGAAAGAGAATAGCCCACGGCGTGAGCCGTGAGGCAGCCCGATGCGCGCTGTCCAGCCCCGGAACGGGGCGGAAGGTAGCTGGCAGAAACACCTTACGCCCCGTTCCGGGGCTAGGCGGCGGAGGTAACGCCGACCCCGTCGGCTACTTTCTTTCGCCCTCCGGGCTTAGAGGACGCGCCACGGTGGCGGCTTAGGAAATGCGGCAGGTTGACATGAACCACTCCAAGTCCGAAGCACTCTTTCGTCGCGCGCAGGAACTGATTCCGGGCGGCGTTAATTCGCCGGTGCGGGCGTTTCGCAGCGTGGGCGGGAACCCGGTGTTCCTGGCGCGCGGCGAAGGATCGCACGTCATCGATGTGGACGCGAACCGCTACATCGATTACGTCGGCTCCTGGGGACCGCTGCTGCTGGGCCATCGCCATCCGGAGATCCTCGAAGCGATCGAGCGCGCGCTCGAGATCGGCACCAGTTTCGGCGCGCCTACCGAAGCCGAGGTCGAGCTGGCCGAGGCCATTCGCGACGCGGTGCCATCGATGGAGATGGTGCGCCTGGTGAATTCCGGCACCGAAGCCACCATGTCCGCGATTCGCCTGGCGCGCGGTTTCACCGGGCGCGACCTGACGGTGAAGTTCGAAGGCTGCTACCACGGCCACGTGGATTCGCTGCTGGTGAAGGCGGGCTCCGGCGTGGCGACGTTGGGCTTGCCGGATACGGCGGGCGTGCCCAAGAGCTTTTCGGATTCGACCATCGCGTTGCCATACAATTCGCCCGCAGCGGTGGAGGAAGCGTTTCGCCTGCACGGCGAGCGCATCGCGGCGGTGATTGTCGAGCCGGTGGTGGGCAACATGGGCGTCGTGCCGCCGGCGGAGGGTTTCCTCGAAGCGCTACGCGAGCTGACCAGCCGCCACGGCGCGCTGCTCATCTTCGACGAGGTGATGACGGGATTCCGGGTGGCTTTCGGCGGCGCGCAGCAGCGGTACGGCATCCGGCCCGATCTGACCACGCTGGGAAAGGTGATCGGCGGCGGCTTGCCGGTGGGCGCTTATGGCGGTCGCAGGGACATTATGAAGCACGTGGCGCCGGTTGGGCCGGTCTACCAGGCGGGTACGCTTTCCGGCAATCCGCTGGCGGTGGCTGCCGGCCTGGCCATGCTGCGGCATCTGAAGCGGCATCCCGAGATCTACGATCAACTGGAGACGCGCGCCGCCGCGTTGTGCGCCGCCGCGCCGGCCGGCGTCACGGTGAACCGGGTGGGCTCGATGTTCACCTTCTTCTTCACGGCGGGACAAGTGACCGATTACGAATCCGCCAAGCGAAGCGACACGGCCCGCTTCGGCCGCTTCTTCCGCGCCATGCTGGAGCGCGGCGTGTACCTGGCGCCATCGCAGTTCGAAGCCGCGTTCGTTTCGGCGGCACACACGGAAGACGATATCCGGTGGACCGTCGCCGCCGCGCGCGAAGCCTTCAGCGCCTGACCGGCGGCAGTAGCTTCCGTCCCGACCAGGCGACGATGGCGAAGAACGCGGCGAAGCTCACCAGAATCACGGTCAGGCGGCGCTGGGGAGAGATCCGCTCGGGGATCGCGATAGCGGACGGTGGAAACGCGAACCGGATGCGTAGGCGGACCACCGCCGCGCGGCCATCGCCCATTCGATTGTCGATCACGACCACGTAGTCGCCCGGCGGCAGCACTTGGCACTCCAGCTTGCCGGAACGGCCGGGTTCGGTCGCTTCCACTACCCCGTGCGCCAGGCCTTCGCGCAGATGCTCCAAATCGGCGCGGCGCATCACGGCCAGCCGGATCTGGTCCGAGCCGGCGCGCACTTCGTACTCGGCCTCGACCAGCGCCGGACGCTGCCCGATTCCGAGATCCACGTAACGCCACTCATCGGCCGGAATGGTGTACTCCTGGTTGACGAGTTCCGCAACCGGAGCAAACGCGAGCGCGCAGACCAGGGCGAGCATGAGGCGGACCGGAGGCCAAGGGTGTGTGCCACACGAATGTGGGGGCGGGGCGGCCGGCTCTGTATCAGGGCACGGATTCATCCGTGCCGCAACGCATCTGCAGCCAAAGGCTTTAGCCGCTGAGACTTTCCCGCGGGCGCAGGGGCTAAAGCCCAAACCTCCCTCTCGATCCTGCGGCACGGATGAATCCGTCCCCTGATCGAACGCCTGTCGAAAGAGCGACGCGTTGCGTCCCCCCGCATTCGGATTCATGCGAATTCACTAGGAATTGAGAGTTTCGCCATTTCTGCGTCGCACACCGAGGCCCTGTCGCTCCCTCCCTTGCGCGTCTTCGAGGGGCTACAATGAGGCCATGCACGTCAGTATGGCACAGCCGAGGGAGGGCCTGTCTCCGCTTGCGCGCCGTTGAACTGCCGGGTTGGAAAACCAAGCTAAGCTGGGTAGCCGCAGTCCTGCTAGCCGTTCTGTTCCTCGCCTCCGGTTTATGGAAGATCACCGACACCCAAGCCTGGGCGCAGCGCATCACGCAACTGATGCTGCCAGGCGCGCTGGGCGTACCACTGGCGCTGGTGGTCGGGATTGCCGAGACCTTTGGCGCAGTGCTGATTCTGGTGCCGCGCTTTCGCCGCTGGGGCGCCATCCTCATCGGACTGCTGCTGATCGCGTTCATAGGCTATTTCGCGCTTCATTACAGCGCGCTGCGCGGCGCCGATTGCAGTTGCTTCCCCTGGATCAAGCGGGCGGTGGGACCGCAGTTCTTCCTGGGCGACCTGGCCATGCTGGCGCTGGCGGTGCTGGCGGGGTGGTGGTCGACGCCGTCGGGCACGTTGCGCAGCATGATCGTAATCGCTGGCGCGGTGGTGGTTTTCGCGCTGGTTTCCTACGGCGTGAACGAGGTGCGGCAGAACGGGACCCGGGCGCCTGCCACCATCGTGGTGGAGGGCCAGCCCTACGACCTCACTCACGGAAAGTACTTTCTGTTTTTTTTCAATCCGGCCTGCACGCACTGCTTCGAATCCGCCCAGCGCATGGCCAGGTTCGACTGGGGACCAACCCGCGTGGTGGTGGTTCCCGTCGAGATGCCGCAGTACGCGCCGCAGTTTCTCGCCGACACCGGGTTGAAGGCGGTCATCACGCCGGATTTCGATTTGTTGAAGCGCACCTTCAGGTACACCGCGTACCCGTTCGGCGTGGCCGTCGACAAAGGCCGCGAGAAAGCGGTGCTGGCGCGGTTTGACGAGACCGAGCCGGCGGCCACGCTCCGGCGGTTGGGATTCGTGAAGTGAAGGAGGGACACCATGGGAAAAAGAACTTCGGACAATGAACAGGCAGGTAGAAGAGCTTTCCTGAAACTGGGCGGCGCGGCGGCGGCGGGACTGATGGGCCATGCCGCGTCGGGCCAAACGACCGCAACTGCCGCGACAGAGAACCCGACGGCGGCGCTGCCGATGCCGGTGCGCAACCTGGGGCGGACGGGCTACAAGGTCGGCGTCTTCAGCCTCGGCGGGCAAGCGGCGCTCGAGCGCGGACATAACGAGGACATCGCGGTGCCGATTGTCGAACGGGCCCTCGACCTGGGCGTGAACTACATCGACACCTCGTCGATTTATGGCGGCCCGGAACGCTGGAGCGAGCGCTACGTCGGCACGGTGATGAAGCGGCGCCGCGCGCAGACATTCCTCGCCAGCAAAACCAAGGAGCGCACGCGCGATGGCAGCCTGCGCATGATCGAGCAATCCTTGAAGCTGCTGCAAACCGACCACCTGGATCTTTGGCAACTGCACGACATCGGCCTGATGGAAGACGTAGACGCCGTGTTCGCGAAAGGCGGCGCCATGGAAGCGCTGCGGCAGGCACAGGAACAGAAGATGGTGCGCTACCTCGGCGTCACCGGCCACTTCCGGCCGGAGCCCTTGATGGAAGCCATCCGCCGCCATCCGTTCGATACCATTTTGATGGCGCTGAACGCGGCCGACCGGCATCATTTCAGTTTCCAGGAGCAGCTTCTCGGGTTGGCGGTGGAGAAGCAGATGGGGATCATTGGGATGAAAGTGCCGGGGCGCAGCCGGCTTTTGGCCAGTTGGACTCCGCCGCCGCTCGAGCAGCAACGGCACTCGTGGGAAGGCGCCGTGATCGCGACGACGCCGGGGCCGCTCACCATGCGCGAAGCGCTGTATTATTCGCTCTCGCACCCGGTCAGCACGGTGATTATCGGCTGCGACACGATCGCCCAACTCGAAGAAAACGTAACGTTGGCGCGCGAGTTCACACCGCTCAGCGAGCACCAGATGGCATCGCTTGCCGAGCGGGCCGAGCCGGTTTCCAAGCAGGCGCTGTTCTTCCGGTTCGTGACACGAGGATAAAGCGCGAAGACTCTTTCCCGTTCGGCTTCAGGGTTCGCACCGGAACGGCGCCTGCATGGGGACCCTGCGGATCCGCCCTACAGACCGCCGAGCCCTGCCAATACGCCTGGGCCGAGCGACTCGCTCGTTCTTCTACCGCAGCGTCACAATCGTCGCGCCCCAGCCGCCGGCCTCGGGCGGAGCGTCCTGGAAACCGGCTACGAAATCGGTGCGGGCCAGGATGGCGCGGACGGTTTCGCGCTGCACGCCGATGCCACGGCCGTGAATGATGCGCACGAATCGGAAGCCGCTAGCCCGCGCCTGATAGAGGTACTCTTCGACTACCGGTTTGACGTCGGGTGGCGGCACGCTGTGGAGATCGAACACGTCGGTGATGGGGATCGGAATGGGCTCGCCGCCGTCCATAACAATGTGCCGGGAACCTCACCAAATAAGAACGCCCAGCCGGGGATACCGGCCGGGCGTCGGATTCGCCGTTTTCGCGCGCACCTGATGTTAAGCGACCTGTTGTGACCGGTACTGGGTTACGATCGCTTCCATCTGATCCTTCAAGCGGAGTTTCAGCTTCTTCAGGCGGCTTTCTTCCAACTGCTCATCGTTGGTGAGATGAGAAAGTGCTTCCAGGTCGTCCAGCTTCCTTGCAAACTCTGAGTGCTGGCTGGCGAGCCTGCGAAACTCGTCGTTCGTGTCCATCAGATGCGCTTTCAACTGCTCCAGAGCGTTCCGTTCCATATGGGGCAATTCCTCCCAGTCAGGTTGCCGCACCGAGTCGAGTGGGCAATGGCTCGGTGGGTAATCTCTTGCGTGATGTAGAAAAGGCGGCATCACCGTCTCTACTCGCAACCTTAACATGAATGAAACTTCATGACAATAGCCGCCTCGGAGGGGCGTTCATAGTAGCCTGGACGACGCGTAACCAACTGAAATCCAAGTGCCTTATAGCACATTTGGGCGCCCTGATTGGACTCCCGGACTTCCAGAAAAAAAGTACCGTGATAGTCATGGAACAAAGCCCCTAGAAGCTCGCGCGCGATTCCCCGCCGGCGAAAATCTGGAGCCACGGCCAGGTTCAGTATCTCAAACTCCCGATCGGCGACCGGCCGTGCCACGACGAAGCCCACCACGCCGGCGCCGCCCGTGGCGACCAGCAGGAGCTGCGCCAGATAATCGGCGGGCTTCCACTGCGCGGCCTCGGCACTGGCGGCCTGGATTTCCGCGATGGCGGCCAAATCTCCCGCGCCACCGCGCCGGATTGCTGGCATATTTATGTATTATGCCGCGGGTTCTTTGTTTGCATTACTGGAAGAGCGCGAGATCGAATGCGCCGGCCATGGCGCGATAACCGTCAGGGTTGGGATGCAAATGGTCTCGCGAAGCGAAGCGTGGCAGCAGCCGGCTGGGATGATCCGGATCGCGCAAAACCGCGTCGAAATCGATCACTGCATCGAACGCGCCGCCGGTCCTGATCCAGTTGTTCACCCGCTGCCGGGCTGCTTCCTTGGATTCGGAATAGTAACCGGGCAGCTCCACGCGCTCGAAAGGACCGATCGTGGCGCCGATCAGCTTGACCCCGTGAGCGTGAGCGCGGGAGATCAATTGCCGGTATGCATCGATCACGTCGTCGGGAGTGCGCACATCCTCGGGATCGGCAAGATAGCGGCCGTTCAGCTTTGCGCCCGGGAAACCGATGTCATTGATCCCTTCGAGCAGCACAATGTGAGTCACGCCGGGCAGCGCCAGGGCGTCCCGGTCGAACCGAGCCAAGGCGCTGGCGCCGTAGCAACTCCGCCTTCTATCTTCTCCGCTCGGGTCTGGTCGCCATGTTGCGAGACCACCGCGCGCTTGAGCGCGAGCGCATGCAGCGTCGGAGTGCCGACGCGTTTGGGGAAGTAGAGGCTAATGCTAATCTCGGCTCCCTGATTTCGGGCTGAAACAGTCTGAATACTTCTGAAATCATGCACCGGCGATGGCGCGGCTGGGTTAGCTGCGCTCGCCGCAAATCCGGCCGGGACCTTCGGCCGGCCTCCGCTATATTGATACAATTGCCGAGGGCACCTTTCTTCAAGATCGGAGGGGAACCGATCCGCATGGAACGTCCAGCTACGACAATGCTTTCGATCGGCGCCTGGCGCATCGATCCGGTGTCCGGCCAGATTTCACGAGATGGCGAGACCGTGCGGCTGGAGGCGCGGACGATGCGGCTGCTGCTGTGCCTCGCCGAGCACGCCGGCGAGGTGGTCCCCATCGACGAGTTGCTCAACCATGTCTGGGCTGGGGTTACCGTTTCTCCCGATTCCGTCTACCAGGCTGTGGCGACGCTCCGCCGTCTGCTCGGCGACGATCCTAAGCAGCCCACCTATATCGTGACCGCGCCGCGACTGGGGTATCGGTTGGTGGCGACCGTCGGTCCTTGTCCGGATCCCTTGACGGATCAGTCCAGCGCACAGACGGGCGCTTCGCCTGCTTTGACTCCTGCAACCGGAGTAGCGCCCAAGTCCGGCACACGCTTCGGAGCCGGCTTCCCATGGGCCGCCGGCGCTGCGCTTTCGCTCGCGCTCGCCGCGGTCGTTCTATTCCACGGAAAGACCGCGAACAACCTTCTGCCGGCACCATCCGCTGTCGCCCCGCGGCCTCAGAAATCCATCGCCGTGCTACCGTTTCTCGACCTGACTGAGGGGATGAACGAGGAGCCCTTCGCCGACGGAATGACCGAGGAACTCATCGACAAGATCAGCAAGTTCCCGGACGTGCGGGTACCGGGTCCCACGTCGTCGTTCTACTTCAAGGGCAAACAAACTCCGGTCGCCGAAATCGCCAAGACGCTCGCTGTCGCCTACGTACTCGATGGGAGCGTGCGCAAGTCAGGCGCCAGGCTGAGGATCGCCGCCCGATTGATTCGCGCGGACAACGGGTACGTAGTCTGGACCGAGACCTACGACCGGCCGCTCAAGGACATTCTGATGGTCCAGGACGATATTGCCGGCGAAGTAACGAAAGCGCTGCGTGCGTCCACGGAATTCAAAGTACGCTAAGTTCAGTGTTTCTTGACTAAACGGTGACGGCCGGTTTTGCCAAGCGGGCCAGTGCGTCATGTGGAGTCCATTCCTCTCTGGCGGGCCGCCTATAACCGGTGGCGCCTGCGACGAGGATTAGCGGCTTCGTCTTTTCCTGATTTTCTCCAGCGCGGCCAGGGCTCTCTGACGGGCTTCGCCATGATCGACGATCGGAAGCGGACGCTCCAATTCCGGAACCCAACGGCGGACGTAGTCTCCAGCGGGATCGAACTTCCTGGCCTGAATTGCCGGGTTGAAGATTCGGAAGTAGGGCGCCGCATCGGCGCCGCAGCCGGCGGCCCATTGCCAGCCGAGCGTGTTATTCGCCAGATCCGCATCCACCAAGGTGTCCCAGAACCAGGCCGCGCCTTCCTGCCAACCGATCATCAGGTGCTTGACCAGAAACGATGCGGCCACCATCCGCACCCGGTTGTGCATCCAGCCGGTGTGCCACAACTCGCGCATGCCCGCATCCACCAGCGGGTAGCCGGTCTTGCCTCGCATCCACGCCTTGCAGTGTTTCGGGTGCATTCGCCAGGGGAACCGGGCGAACTCCTGCCGCAGAGCCTGGCGCGGCGATTCCGGATGGTGATACAACAAGTGGTACGCGAACTCGCGCCAGCCGAGTTGCCTGAGGTAGGCCTGGCACGCCGCGGGGTTGCGGTTCATCATCCCCAGAACCGCGCGCCAAACCTCGCCGGGGCTGATCTCGCCGAAGTGCAGGTGTGGAGACAGCCGCGATGTGCCGGTCACGCCGGGCCTGTCTCGGTTCGCCGGATACTCCGCAATACCTTCCCGCAAGAAGCGTTGCAGTTCGCGCCTTGCCCCCGGTTCGCCAGGCTGCCAAACCTCGCGGAATCCGCCTGCCCAATCGACTGCGGGTTCCAACCCGAGATCCGTCAGGCTCAGCGAGTGCGGCCACTGGTCTGGCGATGGCAGCAGTCTCGGCGCGTCCTTCGAGTGAGGTGCGATCGATTCGCGCAGGCAGGCTCGCCAAAAAGGCGTGAAGAGCTGGAAAGGCTGTCCGCTGCTGTTGCGAATCGTCCACGGTTCGGACAACAAATTGCCATTGAAGCTGTCGGAGGCCAATCCGCTCTCGCGCAGCTTCAATGTCACGTCGCGGTCCCGCGCAACGGCCGCGGGCTCATAACGGCGATTCCAGAAAACGGCGCCGGCGCCCGATTCGGCCACCAGACGTGCCAGCGCGGCCGCCGTGGGCCCGCGTCGAATGATCAACCGCGAGCCGCGCTTCTCCAGCTCGGCACTCAGACTGGCCAGCGAACGGTGCAGCCACCAGCGTGAGGCCGCGCCCGGTGGCCAGGCCCCTTCCTCCTCCGGCGCCCAGATAAAAACCGGAATCACCGGAGAACCTCGCTCCAGAGCGGCGGCCATGGCCGGATTGTCCAACACCCGCAGGTCCTGCCGAAACCAGAGCAATGCCGGCGGTCCGCTTATGCCCGTCACTTTGCCTCCGCCCCTGCGGCGCGGTTCTACTGTTTGGGCTGACACTCGACCCGTTTTGCTCACAAACTAAGCCTAGCGCGGTTGTCGGCTGTACACTGTCTCCCCCGGCGAACCCATGTCCGAAAAAACAGCCGTAGCTCAGCGGGAGATCTTTCACGCGGGAACCTTCGTCGGCTGAGCGAGTCTGCCGGCTGTAAACTGGGTTCCATGGCGAATCTCGAACTCGTGGCCCTGGTGGTGCGGGATTACGACCCGGCGATTCGGTTCTTTGTCGATGTGCTTCAGTTCGAGTTGGCGGAAGACACACCTTCACTGACCAATGACGGGCGGCCGAAGCGGTGGGTTGTCGTCAGGCCGGTTGGGGCGAAGACAGGCGTCCTGCTTGCCCGCGCCGATGGCGAGCAACAAGCAAAGCTGGTTGGGCAGCAGTTCGCCGGCCGCGTGGGGCTCTTCCTCCGTGTCGATGACTTCGATGCATCCTACGAGCGAATGGTGGCGGCCGGCGTCCGATTCGTGTCATCTCCGAGAATCGAGCCGTACGGCAATGTCGCAGTCTTCCTAGACCTCGAAGGGAACCGATGGGACTTGCTCGGTCCGCGCCATCAAAGCGCAGATGGCGGATAAGACCGTGTCGGCCAGGCTTTTTGTTAGAGGTTAGATGCGATGCGTCCCAATCGGGAATGGAGCTTTCGTGAGCTCCGAGTCTGATTCTGGTGAGTTTTAGCCGGCCCGCCCAGGCGAGGGCGTCCCGCGCGGTCCGGGGGACGCTCCCCTTTACACGCAAGACAGGTTGGGATGCCATCCTGCCCGGCGCGTCAGGGTTCGCGCAGAGTGATCATGGGGTCGACCTGCGTGGCTCGGCGAGCCGGCAGGTAACTGGCCAGAAAAGCCACAACGCTCAGGAAGATCGCCGAGCCGGCAATCATCAGCGGATCGTCGGGTTTGACACCCACCCACAGGTCCGCCGTTGCTCGCGTCGCGAAGGCCGAAATGAATACTCCGAGCGCAATGCCTGCCGCCGTGAGCGCCAGCCCGCGGCGTAGCACCAATCCCAAGACGTCCCATGGCTTCGCGCCGAGCGCCAGACGAATGCCGAACTCATGTTGGCGCTGGCTCACGGAAAACGCCAGCACACTGTATATCCCAAGCGCTGCCAGAAGCAACGAAACCGCTCCGAGCACACCTAACAGCGCCGCCGCCACCCTCTGGGCATATACCGCTCCGGCGATCTCATCCTTAAACGGCACAATCTCCGACACGCCGGCGTTGGCGTCGATAGCCGTCGCCTCACGCCGGATCGCGGAGATAAAACCGTTCGATGGCCCCGATGTGCGAATGAAGAACGCCATCCAGAACTGGCCGCCATTCGTCTGGCGATAGGGAGTGTAGGCGTACGGCGTTTGCGGTTCCGTCAGCCTGCGATACTTGCTGTCCGCCACCTCGCCGACAATCGTCGCCCAAGGGCCGTCCGCGCGGATTCTGCGTCCCACCGGGCTCCCGCCTTTGTAATACCGCTGTGCGAAGGCGTGGTTGACCATCACCACTGGCGCATGAGCGCCATCGTCCCATTCCGTAAAATCTCTTCCCTCGATCAAAGGAATTCGCAGCACGTCGAAGTAATGTGGAGCCACTATCGCGCTGGCGATGCCGGCCTGCTCGTTGGGCCCGGGCGTGTATCCTTCCACAGTGATGTCGGTAACCGAGCGGGTGCCCAACTCCAGCGGAACGTCATCGGAGAAGCTGACCGCAGCGATCCCCGGAAGAGCGCTGACGCGGTCCCGCAAACGCAGACAGAACTGCGTCCGCGACGCGTCGTCCGGAGCGAATGTGTCGAGGTGATATTTCGCGAACAGAACGTCATGCGCGTCGAATCCGGGGCGAATCGCGCGCGCGGCCTGAAAGCTTCGCGTGGCGAGCGCCGTCCCCACGAGCGCTACCAGCGCCAGCGCCACTTCGGATACCACTAGCAAACTACGGGTCCGATTTTGGCCCACGCCGGCGGTCCCGCTCCGGCCGCCTTCCTTCAGTGCGTCCATCATGCCGCCTCTCACCGGATGAATGGCCAGAGCCAAGCCGGTCAAAAGAGCGCCGGCGCAGCACAACAGCACTGTGAACCCAAGCGTGTCCGCATTCAGGCTGAAATCGAACTGGATGGGAAACCCCACCGGCGGCATAAGCCAAAGCAGGGAGCGTCCCAACCACGAAGCTATCGGGATTCCCGCCAAGGCGCCCATCGCCGCCAGCAGCAAACTCTCGGTGAGAAGTTGCCGCATCAGACGCCCGCCGGTGGCGCCTAGCGCCATGCGCACACTCAATTCCCTCCGGCGCGCGGTGGCCCGGGCCAACTGCAGGTTTGCCAGATTCGCGCCAACAATAAGGAAAAGGGCGAAGCAGACCGCCATCAGAATCCGCAAGGGAGCGAGCAGGACCACCTGCACTCCGAAATGGGCTTTCCACACTGGCAGCACGATCTCGTGGAAACCCTTGCTAGTGCGCGGCGATTCTTCCGCCAGGTGCCGCGAGGACGCTTCCACTTCCGCATTCGCCTGCTCGATCGAAACGCCTGGATTCAGCCGGCCGGTAATCCACATCTGCCGCGCCGAACGGCCCTCCAGTAGCCAATTGCCCTGCCCGTTCAGTTGCGGCGCCATGGTGATGGGAATCCACATGTCAATCGCCATGGCGGGCATGGTGCCGCGAAACTCGGGCGGTGCGACGCCGATTACCGTGAGCTCGTGACGATTCACGCGGATCGTCCGGCCCACCGCGTTCGGATCGCCGTGCAGAAGGGACTGCCAAAGTTGATAGCTGACCACCGTTAGCGGAAATGCCCCCGCGGAATCGGCAAATTCTGACGACAGGAACGCGCGCCCACGCACCGGGCTGACTCCGAGCACAGTGAAATAGTTGCCGGAGACGTACTCCCCAAATACGCGCCGTGGGCCGTTTACCGGGCCGACCGTAAATGGGTTGAACAGCGAGGCTGCCAGTCCGGAGAACGACCTCAGTCGGTCGCGATAATCGCGGTAATCGCGGTACGACGTGGTGGAATACTCGCCTGTCGGCGATACTGTTTCCAGTTCCACCAGTTGCCTGCCCGCTGTTACGCCCGGGAACGGGTGCAGCAATAACGTGTCGATCCAACCAAATACGGTCGCGTTCGCAGCTATACCGAGCGCCAGTGTGATCACGGCTACCGCCGTGAAGCCTGGGCTGCCCCGCAAAACCCGGACGGCATAACGCAGATCCTCATAGAGTCCGTGCATCATGTTCTCGCTTCAGTATGCACATTGGCTGCCGGCGCTAAGTCACGGATTCTTCAGCGTTTATTTTTCGAGCCACCGTCCAATTTCGGATTTCGGTGTCCGCTATTGGGATTCGGCTTGCAGGCTATCGGCCTCCACTGCCAGCCCGCCACGGAAGCGAATTCGTTGCCGCAGCACTTGACAACTGTGCCAGCGGCGCCTGTCACCGGTTTCCTGAGTTTCAGTGGCACGTGGAAACGTCTTGGAATTGACCGCCCACAACCAAGGCCGCCAGGCCGCGTGCGCAGTCCAGTATCTGCTGATTCAACGGGTCGTCGTCCAACGAGTCCGGAGAGGTATACGTCTGGCTTTTGTGCATCGCCAGATACTTGTCGCTGAGCTTTTGCATGTTGCTGAACTCGTTGTTGAGCAATGAAATTCCATTCCGGTCGGATTCCGTAGCCAACGCCGTGGCCGCGAGCGCCAGTTTGGTATCGGCCGCACTTCGGTAGCGTGCAACCCAGTCCTCTGTCACTGGATAGTTGTTCCGCACGGCATTGACGATCGCAACCCGCCACTCACGGATCACGGTCATCTCTTCAATATCAGCTCGCAGAAATTCTTTCGAAAATCCTGATTTTGCCGGCTGGCTTGTCTCCGGAGTTCCGGTACTCGCCGCTGCAGGCAACGTCAAAATAGTCTGATTAGCCCGAAAGGTCAGGGAACTGCCTGTGAGGCGTGCCAGTGATTCGATTTCGACGTAGGACTTGCCGCTTACCAGGATGAGCGGAACCTGTCCAGAAAAGCCGGCAACAGTCAAAGTTTTGCTCTGTGCCGGCGCCTGTGACAAGCCGAGACCCGGCGCGAGCAGGAATGCGGCCAATAACATGTTACGGGACGATGTGCCTCTCATAAGGTCATTCTCCCTCTTGTCTGCCTGCCGGCGCGCGCCTCGCCCGAGGTGCTTGTGAGCCCTTGTGCGTCACTGTGGAATCATCAGGTTGGCGTCCGGGTTGATAATTATGTATTATGCGCACTTTGCCGGTTCTGTTGTTCCTGCTGGCGCAGCCGTTTTGGGAGGCCAAACCGCCCGAGAAATGGTCGGACGCCGAGATCGATGCCGTACGCCACTCGAGCCCGTGGGTGCAAACCGTGGGACCGGCGCCGAACCTTCTGGTCTGGCTGGCTACCGCCCAACCTGTCGAGGAAGCCGAGGCGGAGGCGCGCTTGCGCACCCGGCACACCGAAAAAGAGCCCGATCCGGATTATGCCGCTTACTTAACCGAGAACCGCGACAACTCCTTCGTGCTGGCGGTCGCCTACCCGACCCTCAAGGATTTGGGGCACGCCGAGGAGGACCGGCGCATGGAGCAGGACTGCCAGATGATCGTGGGGCGGAAGAGCTACCCAATCATCGGCCACTTCCCGCCCACGCCATCGGACCCGGTCCTGCGCCTGGTGTTCCCGCGCGTCGTGAAACCGGCCGACAAAGCAGTGACGTTCCGCCTGTATCTGGCCGGGCTGAGTTTCCCCGAGCGGGAGCTGGAGTTCCGGGTGAAGGACCTGCTCTACCACGGCAAGCTGGCCATGTAAGGCGGAACGGCGGACGCCGGCTTGGTCCGCCTTATAATGGTCCGGTGAGTTGGCACCGACCATGTTCTCTCGTGACGGCCGTGCTTTTCACCTTCTCCAGCGCGGGTCGTCAATTCCCCGCCACGGCTCCAAGCTCGACTCAGGAACCTGCAGGCCTACTGAAGCTAAGCCCAGCCGAAGAGAAAGATACCTACCAGATATATTCAGCCGTACTGCGTCATAGGAAGCCGAGCGTCGAAGCCTGGAAGATCATGCAAGAAACCCGTCCCTTCACGTTCTGTTTGAAACCGACTCAG
The DNA here is from genome assembly GCA_049508735.1 of Bryobacteraceae bacterium. GTDB lineage: Bacteria > Acidobacteriota > Terriglobia > Bryobacterales > Bryobacteraceae > Bog-375. The sequence continues at coordinate 25,007 of JBELAO010000030.1, forward strand.
AACCTGGCATCCACTTATCGTTCGGTTCTTGACGACTACACCATGAAGAACCAAAGCAAACTCATTCTTGAGCGGAAATTCGATCTTCCAGCTTACTCGATGGTATCTAGTCAGGAGTGGTTCCAAAGAAGTGGGCCGGTAGATCTTGCCACCGTGTCTGCCGTTGGTCTGAACAGAGATCGGACACGCGCCGGGGTTTGCTATTCCGTGGGAAGTTCTGCTGGCAGCGCCGGGACGTGCCTGTTCCTTGTTAAGCAGAGTGGCAACTGGGAAGACGATAAGGACAATCCTCAAGGTTGTGGATTTGGCGGCGCTGTCTACCGGTAAACGCTGTGGCTTTCCCGGGGTGTGCGCCGGGTCAACTCAGGCAAGTGGGACCGCTCAGCTCAGGTAATTGAACAAGGTAGACTTGGGAGCCTGGGCCTCGGCCTGAAAGGCGGCCTGTAGCTGGGTATTGGCTTGCGACAGCAGCATCGCGTCGCTGGTCACGTCGGCGTCCTGGATGCCGCCGATCTGGGTTTGCAACTGGGTGTTCTGCGTGTTCGAGTAAGTAGTGGCGCTCTGGATGCGGTTCTCGACGCCGCCGTAGAAGGACTGCATCTGGTTGAGATGGCTGGATGCCTTCTGCAAATCGTCCAATGCGCTCTCGACGCCCTCCGTGCTGCCGGCCTGCAAAGCGTGGTTAAGGTTGTTGAGGGCGGCAAAAACGTTGTCGGCCGCGGGCGTGCCATCGTCATTCTGATCGCCGAAGATGGTCTGGGCGGTTTGCGAGACCGCAAAGGAGCCGCCGGCCGGATCCTGAATCTGCTGGGTTGCGCCGGTGCTCAGAAGCTGATCCACGCCTTGGGGTGCGGCTAGATCCAACTGATAATAGGGGCTTTCCGGCTGATCGCCGCTGAAGATATATTGACCCTGCACTTGCGTTTGGCTGTAGTTCACCATTTGCGAGAGCAGGCCCTGCACCTGGACGGCGAGGCTGCTATCGGTATTTTGCCCGGTGAGGGAATTGGCCGCTTGGGTGGCGATCTGGATGGCGGAATCGACCGCCTGGATGGCCCCGCCAATCGCGCTATCGGCGGCCGACGCTATGGAATTGGCCATCGTCAGGTTGCTCCCAATCTGCGTGTTGAGCTGCTGATTGGCCTGCAGTTGGAGCAGGTCGTCGATCTGGGCGGGATCGTCCGAGGGAGCGCTGATCTTCAGCCCCGAGGTGAGCTGCTGGGTGGCCGTGGTGATTTGCTGCTCGATCTGATTCACGCCGGCCACAAACGCCTGCCCGGCCGGACTGAGGTTGCTGATGGTCATGGCGCCTCCGATTACGTCGTCCCTGGCTCGAGAATGTTGATGGTGTCTTGCATCAACTGGTTGAGGACGGTGAGCATCTCGGCATTAGCCTCGTAAGCCCGCTGGTACTCGACCAGGGTCACGGCCTGCTGGTCCAAATCCACCCCGGATTGCTGCTGGCGGAAGTTTTGCGCTTGCGTCAGCGCCGATTGCGCGACCTGCTGGTCTTCCGTGGCCTGGTTGAGAAGGTTCCCGGCTTGGGACGCCATGTCGCCAAAGGCCTCTGTGTAGCTCTCCCCATTGGTTTCATCGGCGGCGGACTGGGGATTCTCGAGCTGGGCGAGCGCGAGCGGAATGCCGTTGGAAACCTCGGGCGGGCCCGGATCGATCGCCGCCAGTTGGCTGGGAGTGATGGTGGAACTTACCGACAGGCTCGCCGCCACGTTGGTCGAGTTGGTGGTGTCGTAGGTGAACAGCGGCACGCCGGGCACCGCCGGTATGGCGCCGTCCGCGGAAGCGTCGGAGATGTTCCCCGAGGTGAGTATCCCGTTTACCGTGTCGGCGAACTGTTGGGCCATGGCGTTGAGGCTGCCCGCCTGGCTGCCATCGCCGATGTACGACGGCAAAACTGCGTTGCGGAAGTTGAGCAGGGCGCCTAGCTGCCCGCCGCCGATGCCGCCGGTGATGTCGGTGCCGTCGGCGGCCTTGACTTGCGCCAGCGGAGGCGCGTTCTGGTTGGTGGCGCCGTCCGGCTGATACAGGTCGAAGCTCAACGGGTACTGTTGGTTGCCGATCACCAGCGGGGTCTGCCCGTTGAGCAGAACCGTATACGAGCCGCCAGGCTGCCCGGCGGCGCTGATTGGGACGTACTGCGACAGGGTTTCGAGCGTCGAGTTGATCTGGGCGTCCAGGCCCGCGTTGTTCCCCTCGCCCGCCATGGCAAGCGTGTTGAGTTGCTGCAACTGCCCCGTCAGCGTGTTGACCTGGCTGACGGTCTGCTGCAATTGCTGGTTCGCCGTGGCGGCGGCACTGGTCAGTCCAGAGGCCGTCTGCTGGAAGGCCGTGGCCAGGTTGCCGGCCGCCGTCAGCACCGCTTGCTGCGCCGTCCCGTCGTCGGGCGTCTGTCCCCAAGCCGAAAAGCTCTGATACAGGGCACTCAACGCGGTGGAAATGCCGCCCGTGCCGGTGACGTCGAACAGCGATTGCAAGTTGGTCAGGCTGTTGACGTTCTGGGTGGACCCGCCCAAGGCGGTTTGCTGATTGCGGACGGCTTGCTCGGCGTACTGGTCCCGTGAGCTCACCACCGGCCCGATTTCGACCCCGCCCATAGCGCCCAGGCCGATGTCCTCGGGCATGGCCACCAGAGTCTGGGTCTGGCTGGCGTAACCGGGAGTGGAAGCGTTGGAAACGTTGGTTGAAGTGACCGCAATGGCCTGTTCGAACGCATTGATGGCGCCCGCCTGAAGATAAAGAGCGGATATGAGGCCGGGCATCCGGTTCATCCCTCCAGCGAGATCCGCCGCACGCCCGGCATGGAGGCGGCTTCGCCCCGCGGCGAGTACCCGCCGGTCATGCCGGAGAGGATTCGGAGCCAACCCGCGTGATAGCGGGAAGCGCTGGACAGCAGGCGCCCGGCGCGGAGAATCGCGGCTTCGAGGTGCGCGGCCTCCGCCCTGACGGCTTTACTCGACGATTTCCAATTCCACCCGGTTCGGCCCCGCCGCAGCGCCTCGACTGCCCGCTGAAGCGCCCCCTCACAGCGAGCCAAGGCTTCCGGCGATGCCGAAAGCAACGACTGGCACGCGCCCTCCACCTCCACGCGCACGGCCGCGAGCCCGCTGACTGCCTCGATCCCGCTTGCCGCCTCCAACGCCATGATTAATTGTTCCCTGCGGTTAGAGCCTGGGCGATCATGGTCCGGCTGGTGGACAGGGAATCGGCCTGGTAGGCGCCGCTCTGATATTGCACCGCCAACGTTTGCACTCTATTGGCACTTTTGGCGTTGAACGTGGACATGGCGCGTGCCAGGCTACCTAGAGTGCTAGAGAACTCCACCTGGTCTCCGCCGCTTGCCTGCCCCGTGGGGGCGCCTCGGGCGGTTGTACCGGCGCGCTGAGTTTCCTGCGTACGCCCCGATTCGACCGGCGAGCCGCCATTCAAGTTTCGATCGACAACCTTCATAGCCGTTGGCCTTCCTGTGTGTCATATCGACGAGAACGGGCAACCCCTTTAGCCGAATCGAGCGGTTAATTTGGATTAATTTCTAAAGTCCCAGCGGATTCCGCCGATTGCTTGGAGTAACCGGCTATGAACGCAAGCAAAGTCCTGTGGATCCGCGGCAACCAGAATATACCTCCGCCAGAGCTTTGCGCTTTGGCTGCGGCCTGGACGGCGGAGCACCTGGACGCGGCAACGGGAATCGGACGCCTCGCCCGGCAGAGCTATGGGGTGATCGTGTTGGATTTTCCGATACCTGGCTGGACTCCCGCCGATCTGGTAGAACAGGTGCGGCGCCTGGCGCCCGAGGTTCCCGTACTGGTCCGGGATCCGTCGGCGACTCTCAACGATGCGGTGCGGCTGGCGCGGCTCGGTATCCACCAGTTTCTAACCCTGGGGGAGGAGCACCAACAGATCGTGCAGGCTCTCGAACCGCGCCAGACTCACAGCCTGGCGCAACTCGCGTGGCGCACTGGCTCGGAAGACTGGGAACGGCTCCTGGTGGGAGACAGCCGCGAGATGCGCCAGGTGGGCAACCTGATCCGGCTGGTCGGCGCCCGCCGGGCCACCGTGTTGATTACCGGCGAAACCGGCACCGGCAAGGAGCTGGCGGCGCGCGCCTTGCACCTGGCTGGGCCGCGCCGCCAAGGACCTTGGGTAGCCGTGAACTGCGGCGCGCTGCCCGAGAACCTGCTGGAATCCGAGTTGTTCGGCCATGTGCGCGGCGCGTTCACCGGCGCCGTGCAGAGCCGGGCGGGCCGGTTCGAGCAGGCGCAAGGCGGGACCTTATTCTTGGATGAAATTGGCGAGCTGCCGTTGGACCTGCAGGCCAAGTTACTGCGCGTGTTGCAAGAACGGGAGTTTCAGCGGCTGGGAAGCTCGGAAACCATTCGTGCCGATGCGCGTGTGATCGCCGCCAGCAACGGCGATCTGGTGCAGCGCATCGAACAAGGCAGATTCCGCGAGGACCTCTTTTACCGGCTCAACGTGGTGCCGATCCGGATGCCGCCTCTCCGCCAGCGGACCGGCGACGTGCCGGCGCTGGCGCTGCACTTTGTGGAGAAGATCTGCCGCCAGGAAGAGATCCCGCCCAAAACCATCGCGCCGGCGGCCGTAGAGTGGCTGTGCGCCCAGAGTTGGCCGGGCAATGTCCGCCAACTGGAGAACTCGATCGAAATGGCCGTCGCGCTGAGCGGCGACCGCGACGTGCTGATTCCCGGCGACTTCCCGCTCCAGGTCAAGGATCGAGCGATCCAGGATCGGACGGCGGTTGCGGTCCAGTACAGCGACACACCCCTGGTGCCCCTGCCGGACGGCGGCCTGGACTATGAGCGGACGGTCGGGCTGATTGAACGCAGCATACTCGAACAGGCCCTGCGCAAGACCGGCGGCAATAAGAAAGCCGCCGCCGACATGTTACGGCTCAAACGCACCACGCTGTCCGCCAAAGTGCGCAGCCTGGAACCGGCGGCCTGCAACTGACCGGGGGACGTGCATCCCATAAGCCCGGGATGGCGATTCGTCCACAGGAAACCAGCATTGCCGGTTTTCGGGCACAGTGTTACGCTGATTCAGGCTTCGGAACGGAGCAGGAATGCTGCGCGCATGTCTCGTGCTGTTTCTGGTTCTAGTGCTCCGCGCATCTGGCGGCCAAGAGCCGCGCCCGGATCTCGAACGTGAGTTGGTGCAACGGGTGGGGCGGCGGATGGCGGACAACATCAAGCTTCTGCCGGATTACACCTGCCTGGAAACCATCGAGCGGTCGGTCCGCACTGCCGGCAAAACGAATCCTCTGGTCAGCGACAGGATTCACCTGGAAGTGGCATACGTCGGTGGCAACGAGATGTTTGCCTGGCCAGGGTCAGAGCAATTTGACGCGGACCTGTTCGCCGAACTGCCTCAACAAACCGGCGCCATTGCTACCGGCGGCTTTGGCGGCTGGGTCGGCAGTCTCTTCGGTCCTTCCGCACCTGCTTTTACTTTTGCCGGGGCATGCATGGTGGAGGGCAGGGGTGGATCCCGGTTCACCTTCCGCGTGCCGCGATCCTCCAGCACTCACATATTCAAAGTGGGTGACCGCAGAGTCAAATCGGCGTATGCAGGATCGATCTGTGTCGACCCGGCCGCATCGGACATCATGACGCTGGAGATTCAAGACGAGGAGATTCCAGCTCCGCTGGCGGCGTCCTCCGAGGCTATCCGTTATGGACGAACGCGGGTCGGCTCGGGCGATTTCCTGCTGCCGCAATATGACACGCTGACTGTCACCGATCTGGAGGGTAAGAATTTCCGCAACGTTACTCACTACACCGCCTGCAGGCAGTATACAAGCCACTCGACGGTTTCTTTCGACTCGAAGTATGAATCGGCGCCAGGTGCACAGGAGAAGACGGAAGCGAGCGAACTCCCTGGAGGAATCTCCCTGGACTTGAGCCTGGAGACTCCGATCACGTTCGGAGCGTCCGCGGTCGGCGACCCGATTACGGCGCGACTCAATCGCTCCGTCCATGCTCCCGGAGTTGGTATTCCGAAAGGCGCCACTGTATCCGGCCGCATTCGAGGCCTGGAGCAGTACTTCCAGCCGTGGAAAGGCTTTGTGGTGAGCCTGGAGTTCTCCTCCCTGACCTTTGCTGGCAAACGCATCATGTTCCAAGCCCGGCTAGTCGGCCCGCGTTTCGAGACGCACGTGCTCTCTGGGGCCGGCTCGCATGGAGGATTGGATGAATTGCCCGAAGCACCCCGCATCGTACCCACCGGATTTGACATCGACAAGTCCGCGCCGCGCTTCGGTGTGTTCCGCGTTCCAGGAGACAGCCTGCACCTCGGCCGTGGACGTTGGATGATCTGGGAGACGCAAAGAGCCGGCGCCGCAACTGAGCTGGGCGGGACCGCTACGCACCCCGCCGCGGGAACGAATCCGGCTGCGGCAGCCCAGCCCCCGGTCGCCCGAGAGGAGCTGGCCGTCCCGGCAACTCCGCCTCCAGTCGCCCGAATGGAACCGGCTGTTGCGGTAGCGCCGGCCGCGCCGCCGCTTCCAGCCGCCCGCCAGGAACCGGCTGTCTCGGCAGCGCCGCAAAGCCAGCCGGCGGTCAGTGCCCGCGAGGAACATGCCACCTTCACAACTCGCGTCAACCTGGTGATGGTGCCGGTAGTGGTTCGCGACAAGCAGGGGAATGTCGTTGACGGCCTTACTAAAGAGTCCTTCCGCCTGTTCGACAAAGGAAAGCCACAAGAGATCGACCGGTTCACAGTGGAAAAGGCGGGCAGCGTGCCGGCGCAGGCGCAGGCGGCAAAGGAGCAGCGAACTGCGGGAGAAGCTGTGCCGGCAGCGGCCTCTCCGGCTGCCATACCGCAGCGCTTTATCGGTTATCTCTTCGACGACATCCATGTGGAAGTCGCCGACCTGATACGCGTGCGCGCCGCCGCGGAGCGCCATATCAAAACCCAGTTGAAGGCTACCGACCGCGCCGCCATCCTCACGACTTCGGGCCAAGGCAACTTGGATTTCACGGACGACCGCGACCAGCTCCGCAAAGGCCTGGCGCGCCTGGCGCCGCACCCCATCGCCCGCGCCGGGGGCCAGGAGTGCCCGGACATCAGCTACTACCAGGCCGACTTCATTGTCAACAAGGATGATCCGTTGGCTGTCACGGATGGTGCGCGAGCTCTCGACGCGGCGGTTGCCGAGGCTGTTGCATGCCTTAACGTGGACCCAAGAACAGCTGCCGGAATTGCGAAGGTGGAAGCGCGGCGGGTTTTGATCGCAGGGGAGCGGGAGACTCGGGTCGCGCTGGCGACGCTCAAAGACGTGGTGCGGCGCATGTCGACGATGCCCGGCGAGCGAGTGCTGGTGCTGGTGTCCCCGGGCTTCCTCACCTTGGCGGAACATCAGCCGGACGAGTACGATGCTATCGAGCACGCCCTCCGCGCCGGCGTCGTCATCAACGTCCTCAACGCCAGTGGTCTTTATACAACCAATGTTGAAGCCTCCCGTGCGATGATCGTCGGTACCTCCGCCATTTCAATGCCGCCCGCGGTTGTCGAGCAGGTCAGGCAAAACCTCAAGCTTCAAAGCCAAGCGTTGCAGGAGGCCCTGTTAACCGAGATCGCGGCGGATACCGGCGGCGTCTATTTCCATAACAACAACGATCTGGACGAAGGCTTTCGCCGCACCGCAACGGCACCGGAGCTCTACTACCTGCTAGGCTTCCAGCCGCAGGATTTGAAGCTCGACGGGAGCTTTCACGGGCTGAAGGTGGCGATCGAATCGAAAGCTGGCTACTCTATCGAAGCGCGCCGCGGCTACTACGCGCCCACGCGCGTCGAAGACGCGGCGGCCGCCGCCAAACGGGAGATCGAAGACGCCATATATTCGCGCTCGGAGACGGGCGATCTGCCTGTCACGATGGGCACGCGGTTTTCGAAAGGCGCGGGCGACACGGCAACGGTAACCGTATTGGTCCACCTGGACCTGTCGAATGTGAAGTTCCGCAAGGCGGATGGCCGCAGCCTGGACCACATTACGCTGGCCGCGGCGCTATTTGACCATAACGGGAACATGGTTACTGGACAGGTGAAGCACGTCGAGTTGCGTCCGCACGACGAATCTCCGGCGAAGGGCATCACGGTCCCCATGAGTCTGGAAGCCAAGGCCGGCTCGTATTTGGTGCGGCTGGTGGTGGGCGATTCGGAAGGCGAACTGATGTCCGCCATGAACGGCACAGTCGATATACCGTAAGGACCTTATCCGGTGGCGCCATTCCGTCGCGCCGCAGGTTGAACCGACCCCTAGCTAGCGAAGTGCGGCTGGCGACTGGTGCGTGAAGAAACCGGCAGATTCCAATTGGCCAGGGAACACCCGTTCCGCGGAGGTGTCCAGTCAGACGCCCCGGACGCCGGTTTTCGGAGGTTGGAACCTCCGGTCAGGCTCTGCTTACTCTCGCCGAATGGGGGATTGGCGGTCCCGCGAAAAACTCCGCCTCAGGCCAGCGCTGATGGTGAACGCGCCCAGCCGCGCTGTCTCACACCCACCAGGCGGCGGCGGGCGGCTGGCGCATCACTAAGCCGTTCAGCAGCTCGGCGGCTTTAGTGAGGCCCTCTTCGGGCGAGAGCAGGCTATCCTCGTGCTCGATTGAGAGCACGTAGTCGTAGCCGAACATGCGCAGGGTGGACGCGAACTCCTTCCACCAGCCGGCATCGTGGCCATAACCGCAGGTGCGGAAGATCCAGGAGCGATGGCGCTCGTCGGTGTAGGGCTTGGTGTCGAGCACGCCGGTGAGCGGCAGGTTGCGGTCGTAAATCTGCGTGTCCTTGGCGTGAACGTGGAAGATGCAATCGCCCAGCACGCGGATGGCGGCGATAGGGTCGATCGACTGCCAGAACATGTGGCTGGGATCGAGATTGCAGCCGATGGCCGGCCCGGCGATGGAGCGCAGCTTCAACATCGTTTCCGGGCTGTAGACCACGAAGCCGGGGTGCATTTCGATGGCGATCTTGACGCCATGATCGGCGGCGAACTGGGCGCGCTTGATCCAATAGGGCGCCACCACTTTTTCCCACTGCCATTGGAGGATCTCCAGGTAGTCGGGAGGCCAGGGGCAGGTGACCCAGTTGGGCCATTTGGATTTGGCCGAGTCGCCCGGGCAGCCGCTGAAATCCACCACCACCGGGACGCCCAGCTTCTCCGCCAGGCGGATGGTCTTGGCGCTGACATCCTGGTCGTGCCGGGCGCGCGCCGTATCGGGGTGCAGCGGGTTGCCGTGGCAGCTCAGCGCGCTGATCGAGAAGCCGTGATCGGCGAGCTTCTGCTTAAACTCGCGGAGTTCGCCCGCGCTCGAAAGCATGCTCAGCTTGCAATGCGGGTCGCCGGGGTAGTTGCCGGTACCCAGCTCCACGGTATCGATATTCAGGCTCTTGAGTTTCTTGAGAACGTCTTCGAGCGACAGTTGCGACAGCAGGGGTGTGAATACGCCGACTCTCACGATATGTCTCCTTACCTCGCGAAAAAACCATCCACAGAATATCACGGGGACGTGGTTGCTGGAATCCGCTGGGCATGCCCGCGCCAGGCGCCGCCCGGTTCAACAACCTGAAACCCCCGCCGCGATACGATGAAAGTGTGCGGCTGCTCCTTCTGTCTTCGCTTCTGATATCCGCGGCTTGGGCCGAGGATCCGCTGGTCGAGCGTGGCTTCGTCCATTTTTACAATCTCGAATACGACGAATCGATCGCCGATTTCAAGTCTGCCATCGCGCTTCACCCCACCGATCCGGAAGTGCACAATCACTTGGCGGAGGCGATCGTGTTTCAGGAGATGTACCGCGATGGCGCGCTCGAAAGCGAACTTGTTTCGGGCAACAACGCGTTTCTACGGCGGCCGAAACTAAATCCTTCGCCGCAGACCGAGAGCTGGTTTTTGGGCGAGGTGGGGAAAGCCATGAGCCTGGCGCAAGCGCGGATCGACAAAAACCCCAACGACACCTATGCGCTTTACTCCCTGGGCATCTCCTACGGGCTGCGGTCCAACTACTACTGGGTGGTGAAAAAGGCGTGGCGCGATTCCCTCAAAGACGCCACCACGGCGCGGCGCCTGCACAACCGGGTGGAAGCGCTCGAACCCAACAACGTGGATGCGCGCCTGGTGGAGGGGCTGGACGACTACCTGGTAGGCTGCCTTCCCTGGACCTGGCGCATGCTCGGTTTTCTAGTCGGAATCCACGGCGACAAGGAGCTGGGCATCCACCTCGTGCAGGAGGTGGCGGCGCACGGGGACGATAACAAGATCGACGCCGAGATCTTTCTGTGCGCGCTTTACCGGCGCGAGAACCAGACCCGCCGCGCGGTGCCGATCATCGAGGACCTGCTTGGCCGTTTCCCGCGCAACTACCTGCTGCGGCTCGAGCTTTCCCAGATGTATAGCATGGCCGGCGACAAGACGGATGCGCTGGCGGCGGTTGCCAAAGCAGCGGAACTCAAGACCAGGCACGCCCCCGGCTACGATCGCCTTCCGTGGGAGAAAATCTACTATCAGCAAGGCACCATCGAATTCTGGTATGGCGAACTCGACCACGCGCTGGGCCATCTGCAACAGGTCGCGGCCGCTCCTGAGCTGGACCTGAATACGAGCGTAAATACATACCTGAGGATTGGCCAGATATACGACTTGCAGCAGCACCGCGCGCAAGCCCTGGAGGCATATCGCAAGGCGATTGCTTATGCACCCGAAGCCGACGGCGCGCAGGAAGCCAGGAAATACCTGGAGACGCCCTACCACAGGCGCATCGGTTAGGCGCGCCCCGCTACGGTTCGTCGATTTCCAGTTTGACCGGTTGCTCGATGTATTTGGCGTCCTTGCCCGTGGTCAGCACCATCACCGTCAGCCTCGCTCCCTGAGGAGCTTTGACGGGAATCTTGAACTTGATGGTGGTGCCCGTCTGCTCGATCATCTCGCAGGCGATGTCATTCTTGCCATCGGTTAGGTACAGCTTGGCGACCGCGTCCTTCTGAAGGTTCTCTCCGGTCGCGACGACCACGTCTCCTGCCTTGCCGTTCAGCGGATCCACCGTGACCATTTTCGGCATGGGCTGCTCAGCCCAGACCACCGTACCTGCCGCGAGCAGCAGCGAGACCAAAACAGATAGTTTCATCTGAATATCGCATCCTCGATTCCATGCTATGTCCATTGCAAGGCGAATACAAGGGCAAGTGTGGAAATTCACTTCAGATGTCGCGGAGCTTGCGGTATAATTCGAGTGGAGCGTTCCTGCGAAGCAGGTGTCGGTCCACCTATTTTGATCCAACACTATCAAAATAGGGGCCCGACTCGATTGCAACGCGCTGGTGAGCAAGCTCCTGGCGGCGGCGCCCTTAGGGCCCCGCAAGGGAGAAGCCTGAAGGCGCTCGGGGGGCCCTGCTCGCGTTTACGAACGTGGGTCAATAACGGGGATCGGCACGGCCGAGTGGTGCGCTCCACACTTTCTCCAGCCTCCCTGAGGCATTGAAAATAAATCACTTGAGTGTTCGGATAACGAGAACCTTCGGGACTGGCGTTTTCCAGGCTGCCGTGGTACCGGCGTAAAGGCGTAGCTCGGCCGCTTGCATTTCCCTCAGCTTACTTCGGTTTGCCCCCGTTAGCCCCGTTAATGCCGTTCTGTTCCGAATGGCCGTTGCCCAGTTCGCGCAGCACGTCGCCGACGACTTCTTCCTTGCGCTCCGAGTGAAACTCGTCGCTCATGCGGCGCAGGGCGACGCCGATCACGTCGCGGTGGTGCAGCTTCGAGCCGGGGCCCATGCAGCTCAACTCGAGCCACAGCTTGTGCGCCAGCGCGACATCCTCCGGCCAGAGCCGCGGCGGGTGCGGGCCGAGGTTGAAGAACACCACGTCCTTCTCGTTTTCGAGCACGATCTCGAGCGAAAGGGACGGCCGCGGTTCCGGCAACGTCTCCCAATAGGCTCCCACCAGCGCGCCTTGCTCGGGCGGCGTGAGCTTGGGCGACAACCCCATCACGATGCGCGAACTGCGCAGCCGCGCCGCCGTCTGCACGATAGCCTCATAGGGATCCGTGCCCGGCACCACCATCAATTCCACATGCTTGCCGGCCTTTTCGCCCAGCGTCACCACGTGGCTAAAGACATTGGTCTCGGCTTCCGAGAAAAGCTGCTCTGTATCGAGCGGATGCTCGCCGGAAGCCGCCTGGGTAACCTGCCGCACCGAAAGCACCACGATATCCATCTTGCGCGTGTCGGTCTTGTGCAGAATCCGCGCCAGGTGTTGCAGCCGGTTGGGATTTCGCACCGCTACCAGCACGTTGCCAGGCCGCACGCCGACCGAGCCCGCGGTCAGATCGTCGCGCGTATCCAATCGGAACTTCTCCATCTCCTCGCCGTGCGCCGCTTTGCGTTTCCGGTTGTAGATATCGGACAGCTCGAAGACGATGAAGAAGGCGATGGTGAAGCTCACGCCGGAGATGGTCGCGACCTTCTTGGTCAGCACGTTGATGATAGCCAGCGCGAAGAGCGCCACCGTGATGGCCATCAGGCCCAGTGGAATCTCCGTCTTCCCGATGTGGAAATTCAGCGGCACCTTCCATTCGCGCCCTTCCGGCTGCTTGTAGCGCAGCACCAGCACCGAAAGCGCCTTCATGGCGAAACTCCACACCACACCAAAGGCGTAAGCTTCACCCAACATGTAGACATCGCCGCGGCTGATCAGGATGGTGATCAGTTGCAGCCCCACGATGACGTTGATGAGGCGCGACGTGGTGCCGAACTTCTTGTGCGGATGCCGGAACCAATCGGGCAGCACGCCATCTTCCGCCACGCGGTTGAGCACGCCGTTGGAGCCGATAATGGCCGTATTCACCGCGCCGGCCAGGATCAGCGTTCCCACCAGCACCACGAAGCCATGGAACAGCAGACGCACCGAGATCGGTCCCACCAGGAACATCGAGAGGCCGCCGATCAGGTTGTCCAGAAATCCCTGACGCGCCGCGTCCGGGATGATCATCACGGCGAAAAACGAAACCAGCGAAGTGAACAACATGCTGTAGATGAAGATCACGAAGCCGGCGCGCTCCAGGTTCTTCAGCTTGGGATGCGCGATCTCGCGGTTCACCTGTGCCAGGCTCTCCTCGCCGCTCATGGCGAGCAGCGAATGGCCCAGGCCGATCATCACGGCGATGACAGTGATCGATGGCGCCACCGTCCCCTTCAGCCAGCCCAGCGCCTCCGGGCTGAATTTGAGGTTGGCGCGAGTCGGCAGCGGCACCGGCTGGTAGCCTTTCGTCAAGATGGTGACGATGCACCAGACGATCAGGATCACCACCATTACCGTGGTGATCTGCATGATGCGCAGGGCCTTCTCGCTCGATTCATGGATGCCGATGATGTTCTTGCGCCAGAAATAAACCGTCACCACCGCCGCAAACACCGCCGCGAAGGTTGGCGGGTTGACGTGCAGGTTGGGCATCCCGAATTGCGGGCCGACTTCATTGATCAGGCCGCCGAGGTACAGGCCCGCGCTGACCGCGCTGATGGGGCCGGTCAGCACGTAATCGAACATCAGCGCCGAAACCGAGAATTTGGCGAGCGTGCCGCCCATCGCTTCGTGCACCACCTTGTACACACCACCACGCACGAACATCGAGCAGCTTTCGATATAGATGGCGCGCACGGCGTATGAAAAAAGCATGATCGCCAGGATGAACCATGGCGCCGCTTTTCCGATGGCCGTTTCGGCGATGCCTCCCACGTAATAGGCTGAGCTCGCCAGATCGCTCAGGACGATGGCCGCCGCCCGCCAGAACGAAATGAAAGACAGCATCACGGTGGTGGCGACCACGACTTTCACCGCCGCCGGACGTTGCTGATTGGTCACTAGATGGTTCTCCCCGCTTGGCCGATGGGGCTGTGGCGCATCACGACTGCGCCTGCGAGGTGCTGACGGGTTGGAACTGGAATGCGATCTGTCCTACGCGGGACTTCGCCCCAAACTGGTAATCCCCGCCCCCAAGTGGAGTTCGGCTCCAACATATTAACATATGGACAGGGTCAAAATGCCGCAGCCCCAGGCCGAATCGCTGGCGAGCCAGGTCATCGCACGGTTGCGCTCGGCCGGACACCAGGCGTATCTGGTCGGTGGCTGCGTGCGCGACTTGCTGCGCGGGGCCGTTCCCAAGGATTTCGACATCTCCACCGATGCGCGGCCGGACCGCATCATGGACCTGTTCCCCCACTCCGGCCTGGTGGGCGCGCACTTCGGCGTGGTTCTGGTGCGCGACGCCTTCGCGCAGGTGGAAGTCGCCACCTTCCGCAGCGACCACGATTATGAAGACGGCCGTCGGCCCAACGCGGTGCACTTCGAGACCGACCCAAGAGCCGACGTGCTCCGCCGCGACTTCACCATCAACGGCCTCATGATGGATCCGATTGAGGGCCGCGCCGATGCCTGTAATGTGGGGCAGGCGCTTCCGCCTGCCAACTCCCCTGGCAACCCCGCCGTGCTGGATTATGTCGGGGGCCGCGCCGATCTCGATGCCCGCCTCATCCGCGCCATCGGCGATCCCGACGCACGCTTTCGCGAGGACCATCTGCGGTTGCTGCGCGCCGTGCGCTTCGCCGCTCGGCTGGGGTTCACGATCGAAGCGGCCACTTTCGATGCCATCCGCCACCACGCCGCGCTGATTACGCGCGTCTCCGCCGAGCGCGTACGCGACGAGCTGGTCCGCATCCTCACCGAAGGCGGCGCAGCTTATGGCCTGGACCTGCTGGACGAAACCGGCCTGCTGACCACGCTGCTTCCGGAGATTGCCGCCATGCACGGCGTCGAGCAGCCGCCCGAGTTTCATCCCGAAGGCGACGTCTGGACGCACACGCGCCTGCTGCTGGCTGGTCTCGACCGCGCCACGCCGACGCTGGCCCTGGGCGCGCTGATGCACGACGTGGGCAAGCCGCCGGTATTCCGCGTGGCGGACCGCATCCGTTTCGACGGCCACGTCGAGAAAGGCGTCGAGATGGCTCGCGCGATTCTCAGCCGGCTGCGTTTTTCGCGCGATGACGCCGCGCAGGTGGAATCACTCGTCGCGCATCACATGCATTTCAAAGACGTTGGCCGCATGAAAGAGAGCACGCTCAAGCGGCTGATGCGCCTGCCCCATTTTGAGGAGCACCTCGAGTTGCATCGCCTGGATTGCCTGGCCAGCAACGGTCATCTGGAAACCTACGCCCTGGTGAAGCGCAAGTTCGAGGAGATGACCGCCGAAGAGATCAAACCCGCCCCGCTGATCACCGGCGCCGACCTGATCGCCGCCGGCTACCGCCCCGGCCCGCGTTTCGCCGAGATCCTGTCCGCCGTCGAAGACGCCCAATTGGAACACCGGCTGAACAAGCCAGCCGAAGCGCTGGAGTGGGTGCTGGGGAAATGGCCGGTGGAAGACGAACGTTAGGCTGAACGCCAGCACGGGGCTTCGGCGTGGCCTGGACTCACGCGATCCGCCTCTCTGGCGGCCGATCAAGCTCGACCCAGGCAACGATGTGATCTCGGCAGCCGGTCGCTCGTTCTGATAACATTTTTGTGTGCCAGTACAGCAAGCGCCGTCTGCCCGAATGGAGAATGCTGTTGGCGCGCAGCCCATGTTCCGCGCCATGAAAGCGGACGTTGACGGCTACCCAACCGCGGGCCCCTCAAGCCGCGCATTAGGCGTGCGAATCGATGGTCCGGGTCGCGATATCTTCGTTGGGCAGGATGGAGCCGTGTCTCCGGGGACCGGTGGCATGTCCGTGGCGCTCGATAACGCGCGGAACCTGCCAAAGCACCGTCTTCCGAAGTCACTCGGAGGCGAAGGCCGCGATCCCGTGTTCAGAATGTCGTCCGCGGCGCTGCCTGCCCGCCTGTGGGTGCGCCCCGATCGATACCCTCACGCCTTCGTAGAACCCGCGGTAGTCTGTCTATTCGAGCAGTACCAGAAAGACCTGTGGGCAACTCGTCTCTCGTGGAGCAACGTCTATGACTGAGGCGCCCGACGTGACAAGGGAATTCGTTCGCTACCGCCAGTTGGAGCGCCGCCTTTGGCTGATCCGATGGCGGAATGCGGGAGACGAGTCCGTCGAGGAAGATGAGGTTCTCGATGAAATGGACAGGGCGTGGATCGAACTCTCGGAGCGAGAACAGGCCATCTTGCGAGCGGAAGGGCCACGTTGTTGGCCCATGGATGCTTCGGCGCTACCACCGCAATTCGCCGACGCCCGGTGGATAGCCGAGCCGGAAGCCTGGGTGTATGAGGGCTTCGACTCCCCGGCGCAGGCGATTTTATCCGCGGGAGCATCGTGAAATGGATCCGCAATTTGGCTATCTAGCAGCGGAATTGACCGAATGGTTTGATAGCGTCTTCGACCTGACGCAACGTAGCCTTTTTGGCATCGCACCGGAGGGGCCGCATCGGGATGCGGTCGTGGTCGACTCGATGATCAGAAATGCCCGGATAATTTATCGCGCGGAATTGGACAGAGAGGATAAGCTCTATTCGCCCCTCTGCTTCTTTCTCACAGCCGCCTGCCGGCACTTAGGGGCGCGTTTGGGTACAGGCCATTGGCGAGCGGCTTTGGAAAGCCTGTGCCAGTTACAGCAGCTTCCCGGACTTGAGGCGTTCGGCCTGCCTTTGGGTACTCCGGCTTACCGGTTCAAGGCGGAGCTCGACGCCGCCATTGAACAGGCCGGCTTCATCGATCGTACCAGCCTGCTCAACAAGGAGAACCGCAAGGTAGCGATCGGTCTCGGAATCAATTGGGCGATGCGCCTGTTGCTGGCGTGCGCGGCGGACTATCCGAATCCCGTCGAATCACCGGGGAATAAAGACTTCGCATGGCTCGCCACTCGAGTTCAGGCGTCCATTGCCGCATGTAACTAGGTGCGCCAGCTCCGCTTCGCCTAACGGCGAATGAGATCGTCATTCTCCTGACCGCCCCTAAATCGTCGCCTGCGCTTCCCTTTGCACCGTCGCACCTACCCGCTCGCCGCTCAGGCGCTCCATGTACACGTAGATCACCGGCGTGATATACAGCGTGAGGAACTGGCTGACGAGCAGGCCGCCCACTACCGCCAGGCCTAGCGGCTGGCGCGCGTCGCCGCCTTCGCCGTAGCCGAGCGCGATGGGAAGCGTGCCGAACAGCGCAGCGACCGTGGTCATCATGATGGGCCGGAAGCGCCGCATACAGCCCTCCCAGATGGCCTGCTCGGCCGAAAGGCCTTCCTTGCGCCTGCCGATCGCGAAATCGATCATCATGATGGCGTTCTTCTTCACCACGCCGAACAGCATGATGATGCCGACAAACGCGTAAAGATCAAGCTCCTTGTGGAACAGCAGCAGCGTGAGCAGCGCGCCGAACACGGCCGAGGGCAGGCCGGAGAGAATCGTGATGGGGTGAATGAAGCTCTCGTACAGCACGCCCAGCACGATGTAGATCACCAGGATGGCGACAATCAGGAGCACCGTCAGATTGCGGAAGGAGTTCTGAAACTCCTTCACGGTTCCCTGGAAGCCGGTCGAGATGGTGGAGGGCATGTGCAGATCGAGGATGGCGCGGTCCACCTGGTCCACGGCCTGCCCGAGCGAGAAGCCGGGCCGCAGATTGAAGGATGCAGTCACCGCCGGCAATTGGCCGTAGTGGTTGATATTGAGCGCGCCGGTCTGCCGGTGAGTGCGGGTGACGGCATCGAGCGGCACCAGCGAACCCTGCGAGGAGCGGATATAGAGCTTCGACAGCGAATCCGCGGTCCGCTGGTATTGCTTGTCGAGCTCGAGAATCACTTCGTACTGGTCGGAAGGTGCATAGATCACCGAGGCCTGGCGCTGGCCAAAGGCGCTATAGAGCGCATCCTGGATCTGCTGCGCGGTGACGCCGAGCGCCAGCGCGCGGTCGCGGTCGATATCCACCATCAACTGCGGCGCGGCGATATGCAGATCGTCGCTGACGCCGACGAAGCCGGGGAGTTGCTGCATCTTGGCGGTGAGCTTGGGCGCCCACGCGTACAGTTCCTTCAGGTCGGGGCTCTGCATGGTGAGCTGGTAATCCGCCGCGCCGAACTGGCCGCTGACGGAGATGGGCGGCGGGTTCTGAATGATGGGGAACAGCGCCGGCACGGCCATCACGCGCGGCAGCAGTGCTTCGATGGTCTGATCGACGGAAAGGGCCCGCTCGGCGCGCGGTTTCATGTTGGCGAAGAAGAACGCCTGATTGCCGCCGATGACGAAGGAGCCCACGTCGGAGACGCCCGGGAAAGCGCGCACGATTTCCGACACGGCGCGGTGATGGCGGGCCATATTCTCGAACGAAATATCCTGCGGCCCGAGCGTGATACCGAAGAAGAAATCCGAATCCTGCGACGGAATGAAGCCGGTGGGCATGGTCTTGAACAGATATATGGTGCCCACCAGCATCAGCACCGCGACCGCCAGCGTCACCAGCTTGAAGCGCATGGCGATCGCGAGCGTGGACTCGTACCAGCGCTCGGTCAGTCTGTGGCCGCGCTCCAACGTGCGGTACAGCAAGCCGTGGCGCGCTTCGCGTTCGCTACGCAAGAAACGGCTGCCCAGCATCGGCGTCAGGCTCAGCGAGACGAAGCCGGAAATCAGAATCGCCACCACGATGGTGACGGAAAACTCGTGCAGCAGGCGGCCCACGATTCCCGCCATGAACAGCACCGGAATAAACACGGCGACCAGCGAGAAGGTCATCGAGAGAATGGTGAAGCCGATCTCGCGCGAGGCCGCGATGGCGGCTTCCATGCGCGACTTGCCCATCTCCATATGGCGCACGATGTTTTCGAGCATGACGATGGCGTCATCCACCACGAAGCCCACCGAGAGCGTGAGCGCCATCAGCGACAGATTATTCAGGCTGTAACCCAGCAGGTACATCACGGCGAAAGTGCCAATGATGGAAAAGGGAACCGCGGCGCCGGGAATCAGCGTCGCCGAAATGTTGCGCAGGAACAGGAAGATCACCATCACCACCACGCAGACCACCAGGGTGAGCGTGAATTCCACGTCGTGAATCGACTGCCGCACGGATTCGGAAGCGTCGAACGCCACCGAAAGCTGCACCGCCGGAGGAACTTCCTTTTCGAACTCGGGTAGCAGCCGCTTGATGTTTTCCACCACTTCCACCGTGTTGGTGCCGGGCTGGCGGTTGACGGCCAGGATGACGCCGCGCCGGTTGTTATACCAGGCGATCAGCTTGTCGTTTTCGACGCCATCCACCACGTTGGCGAGCTGGTCCAGCCGCACCGGCGTGCCGCCGCGCCAGGAAACGATGATAGGCCGATAGGCCGCGGCGTTGAGCAGGCCTCCGCTCGATTCGATGGTGAAGGCCTGTTTGGCGCCGTCCAGGCGGCCGGTGGGCAGGTTGGTGTTACTGGAGGCGATGGCGTTCTGCACTTCATCGATGCCGATATTGTGCACCGCCAGTTTATCGGGATCCACCTGCACGCGCACGGCGTACTTCTGTTCCCCATAGACCTGCACGCGCGCCACACCGCTCACCATGGAGATGCGCTGGGCCAGCAGAACGTCTGCATAGTTGGTCACCGTGTAGAGCGGCAAGGTGTCGGAGACCAGCGCCAGGTAGAACACCGGCTGCTCGGCCGGGTTGACCTTCTGATAGGAGGGCGGCCGCGGCATGCTGGCTGGCAACCTTCCACCGGCGGCGGCGATGTGCGCCTGGATATCCTGCGCGGCGGCGTCGATGCTGCGGTCGAGGGTGAACTGCACGGTAATATCGGTGCTGCTCTGCGAATTCACCGAGTTCATCGACTGAATGCCGGCGATGGTGGAGAACTCGCGTTCGAGCGGCGTGGCGACCGAGGACGCCATGGTCTCCGGGCTCGCGCCAGGCAGCGCCGCGCTCACCTCAATGGTCGGGTAATCGACGCTGGGCAGCGCGGCCACCGGCAGCCCGCGAAACGCCACCGTGCCGAACAGCAGGATGGCGAAGCACACCAGCGTCGTCATGATCGGGCGGTCGATGAAGATGCGCGAGAGGTTCACAGCGGCCCCGTTCCCAGCTTGGCTGGATCCACGGGCGCAATTTGCGCGCCGGGGAAGATGCGCAGTTGCCCGTCGGTGACCACCGTCTCGCCGGGTTTCAAGCCGCTCGCAATCACTACCTTGGCGCCCCAGGCGCGGCCCATCGTCACGGGACGGATTTCCACGTGGTTATCCGCCTTGACGGCATACACGAAGTATCCCCGCTGGCCGCTCTGCACGGCCTCGGCCGGCGCCACCACGGCATTCTGAATGGTATCGAGCGTGAGCGTAGCGGTGACGAACTGGCCCGGCCACAACAGGCGGTCGGCGTTATCGAAGGTCGCCTTCAGGTGAATCGTTCCTGTGGTCGAATCCACCGTGTTGTCGATCACCGCCAGATAGCCGTTGGCGACGCGGCCCGGATCGTCCTGCGATTCGACGCGCACGGCCAGCTTATGGCCCTCGCCAGCGAGCCGGCGAATGGCGCCCAGGTACTCCTCCGGCGCGGCGAAGTTGACGAAGATCGGCGACACCTGGTGAATCACCACCAGCGGCACGTCGTTCACCTTGACCAGATTGCCTGGGTGCACCAGCAGGTTGCCGGTGCGGCCGGAAATCGGCGCGCGAATCTTGCAATAGGCCAGATCGAGCTTGGCGCGCTCCACCGCGGCCTGGTCGGAATCGAGCGCCGCTTTAGCCGTATCGATGGTCGCCAGCGTGGAGCGCGCCGAGGCGCTCGCCGCGTCGGCGCTCGATTGCGCCTGGTCGTAGACCGAGTGCGGCGTGAGCCCGCTCTTGTTCAGTTCCGCCTGCCGCTGGGCATCGCTTTGGGCGAAGCGCGCGGTGGCTTTGTCGCGCTCGAGCGCGGCCTCGGCTTGCGCGATCTGCGCCTTGTCCCGCTCCACCGCCGCGAGGGCCTGGCGCAGCGCGTCATCGAAGGGTTGTGGGTCGATCTCGAACAGAAGATCGCCCTTGGCCACGTTCTGCCCTTCGGTGAAATGGATCGCCATCAGCTCGCCCGCCACCTGCGATTTGGCCTGCACAATCGCCGAGGCCTCCACGGTCCCCACTACCTTCAGCTCGGTGGGAACGGACTCTTGCGACACTTTGGCCACCGATACCGGTACCACCGGCATGCCGCCCATCCCAGACCGCGCGGCTTTTTGTTGGCAGCCCGTCAAAGCCAAACCCACGGTCAATACGACCAAGACGTTTTTCACTGGATTGATCCCCGGAATTTGCAGTGTATCAAGAACGGGCATAGGCCGGGCCTGCTTGGCTTCGCCGGTTGGCCAATCCTCGGGGCGCAGACATCTCTTTCACTGATTTTCGGGCAAGCTAAAAGCGCGCCCCACCTGGGCGTTTTTCGGAGGATACTGTAACGTATGCGTCCATTCATTTGCGTGTTTCTGCTTGCGGCCTCGATCGCCGCTGCCCAGACGGGACCGCTGCTGCTGCGTAAGCCGGCGTTGAGCGGGACCCAGATCGTGTTCACGTATGCGGGCGATTTGTGGAGCGCGCCGCGCGAAGGAGGCCAGGCCAGGCGGCTCACCGCGGGTCCCGGCGTGAAGACATCGGCGGCGTTTTCGCCGGACGGATCGACCATCGCGTTCACCGGCGAGTACGACGGTAACATGGATGTCTTCGTCATCCCGGCGGCAGGCGGCGTGCCTCGGCGGCTGACTTTTCATCCGGGCCGCGACGTAACGGTGGGCTGGACGCCGGATGGCAAGCGCGTGCTATTCAGCTCGCATCGCGCTGTACCCAACGATGGCGACCGGCTCTACACGATGCCAGTGGAAGGCGGCGGGTTGCCCGACGAGTTACCGTTGCCAATCGCCGAAGAGGGCTCCTATTCAGCCGATGGTTCGCACCTTGCCTACGTGCCGCTATTTCAGTGGCAGGACGCGTGGAAACGCTACCGCGGAGGGCAGACGCGCAAGATCTGGATCGCCAATCTGGCGGATTCGAGCGTGGTCCCGATTCCCCGCGAAAACTCGAACGATTTCAACCCGATGTGGGTGGGCGACCGGATTTATTTTCTCTCCGACCGGGAAGGGCCGGTGACACTGTTCTTCTATGACACGAAGTCGACAAAAGTCACGCGCGCCATCGAAAACCATGGCCTGGATTTCAAGTCGGCCTCGGCGGGACCGGGCGCAATCGTGTATGAACAGTTCGGCTCGCTGCATTTATATGACTTGAAGAGCGGGCGGACCAAGGAAGTTGCGGTCACCCTGGCCGGCGATCTGCCGGAGGTGCGGCCGCACTACGTCAACGTCGGCAAGCGGCTCACCAATCCCGACATCTCGCCCAACGGGGCGCGGGCGGTGTTCGAAGCGCGTGGCGAGATCATCACCGTTCCGGCCGAAAAGGGCGACCCGCGCAATCTTACCCAGAGCTCCGCGGTGATGGAGCGGGATCCGAAATGGTCGCCCGACGGACAGAGCATTGCGTATCTCTCCGACGAATCGGGCGATTACGCGCTGCACATCCGCAACCAGGATGGCACCGGCGAAGTCAAGAAGATCCCGCTCGGCGACAAGGCGTTCTATTCCTCGCCGAACTGGTCGCCGGACAGCAAGAAGATCGCTTATCTGGACAATCACAGTCATCTTTTCTATATCGACCTGGAGCAGAAGAAGCCGATGCTGGTGGAGACCGACTACTACGCCAACGGCAATGGACTTTCCGCCGCATGGTCGCCGGACAGCCAGTGGCTGACCTACTCGAAGACGCTGAAAAGCCACATGCAGGCCATTTATCTCTACTCGCTGGCGGACGGCAAAACCACTCAGGTGACCGACGGACTGAGCGACGCGGAAAGCCCGGCCTTCGACAAGAACGGCAAGTATCTCTATTTCATCGCCAGCACCAACTCGGGCGCGGCCATGCAGCCGGACATTGAGAGCTTTGCGCGGCCGGTAACTGCCAGCGTCTACGCCGTAGTGCTGTCCAAGGCCGAAGCCTCGCCGCTCGAGCCGGAGAGCGACGAGGAGAAGAAGCCGGACGCCAAGAAAGACGAATCGAAGAAGGACGACGCCAACGCGAAGAAAGACGACGCCAAGGACGCCAAGAAAGACGACGCCAAGGACGCCAAGAAGGACGACAAAGATAAGGACAAGGACAAGAGCGCGGACAAGGTGGAGGTGAAGGTGGATCTGGAGAGCATCGGCCTGCGCATTCTGCCGCTGCCGATGCCGGCGCGGCGATACCTTGGTCTCGCCACAGGCAAGGCCGGCGTGGTCTATGTTGCCGAAGGGCCGGCGCCCGGGACGCCGGGGCCGTGGGCCGCGACCATCCATCGTTTCGATCTGAACAAGCGCAAGGCGGATACCGTGCTGAGCGGCGTGGGGAACGTGCAGATCTCTTTCACCGGCGAAAAGATGCTCTACCGGCAAGGCGACAAGTGGATCATCGCCGACACTCCGGCGCCGCCCGCGGACGCTCCCGACGCGCCGCCAGCCAAACCGGGGAACGAAAAGACCCTGAAGACCGCGGACCTGGAAGTGAGAGTGGAGCCGGCCGCGGAATGGAAACAGATGTTCCACGAAGCGTGGCGGATCGAACGCGATTTCTTTTACGATCCGCATTATCACGGCCTGGACCTGGGAGCTGCCGAACAGCGTTACGGCGTCTACCTGCCCGGCCTGGCATCGCGCGACGATTTGAACTACCTGTTCACCGAGATGCTCGGCAACATCACCGTGGGCCACATGTTTCTCGGCGGCGGCGACCGGCCCGAGGTGAAGCACGTCTCCACCGGATTGCTGGGCGCCGACTACAAGATCGAAAACGGGCGCTACCGCTTCTCGCACGTGTACAACGGCGAAAACTGGAATCCCGACACCAAAGCGCCGCTCACGCAGCCGGGCATCAACGTGAAGGCCGGCGACTACCTGCTGGCGGTGAACGGGCGGGAGTTGCACGCCACGGACAACATTTACAGCTTCTTCGAAACCACGGCGGGAAAGACAGTGGTGCTGAAAGTGGGCGCGGACCCAACCGGCGCCGGATCGCGCGAGGTGAAGGTGACGCCGGTTGCCGACGAATTTGCGCTGCGGCATATCGAGTGGATGGAAGAGAACCGGCGCAAAGTGGATGAGGCCACCAATCACCGCGTGGCGTACGTCTACATGCCGGACACTTCCAGGGGCGGATACACCAACTTCATGCGCTACTTCTTCGCGCAGGTGGACAAAGAGGCGGTGATCATCGACGAGCGATTCAACCACGGTGGGCAGTTGGCGACCGATATCATCGAGTATCTCCAGCGCAAGCCGATGAGCCTGGTGACCACGCGCGACGGCGCGGATATGGTGCAGCCACAGGGCGCCATCTTCGGACCGAAGGTGATGATCGTCAATGAATTCGCCGGCTCCGGCGGCGATGCCATGCCGTGGTATTTCCATCGCGCCGGCGTGGGCAAGCTGATTGGCGAGCGCACCTGGGGCGGCCTGGTTGGGCTCAGCGGATTCCCCCAGTTGATGGATGGAGGAACGGTCTTCGCGCCGAACTTCGCGGTCTGGAATCCGAATGGAACTTTCGACGTGGAGAACCGCGGCGTAACCCCGGACATCGAGGTGCAGCTTGATCCCGCGGCGGTCCGGCAGGGCCACGATCCGCAACTCGATAAGGCCATCGAAGTGGTGATGCAGGAGCTGACCGCCAATCCTCTGCCGAAGTACAAGCGTCCGCCGTACCCGAATTATCAGAAGACACAGTAGCCGCGGTAACCACTGAAGCCGGCCGCTCCCTTCGGTCGCGGCTGCGATGCGTTCGACATGCTATCGGAGCCGCGACCGTAGGGAGCGGTCGCGCCGCTAATCGTGTCGCCCGCCTCATGGCAAATCCCCTGACCTCCGTTGCCCCGTTTTGCACAATCATGCTACGGTGAAATTTAAGGAATCCCGGAAGTACTTCCTAACTGAGGAGAACCAATTATGCCATTAGTGTCGTTACGGCAGGTCCTCGATGAGGCCGCCAAGGGTGGGTATGGAGTTGGCGCGTTCAACGTCAACAACATGGAGCAGATTCAGGCGATCATGGAGGCAGCCCGCGAGACTAAGTCGCCGGTCATCATTCAAGCCAGCCGGGGCGCCCGCGCCTATTCGCAGGACCGGTTTTTGTATCATCTGATGCTGGCTGCCACCGAATTGTATCCGGAGATACCGACCGTGCTGCACCTGGACCATGGGAACAGCCCGGAAACCTGCTTCAGCGCCATCGAGATGGGTTTCACCAGTGTCATGATGGACGGATCGTTGATGCCGGACGGCAAGACGCCCTCGAGTTTCGAGTACAACGTGGAAGCCACGCGCAAGGTGGTCGAGGCGGCGCATGCCAAAGGCGTGACGGTGGAAGGCGAAATCGGCTGTCTGGGCGGCATTGAAGACGGGCATGGCTCGGGCGGAAGCGGTCTGGAGCACCTGACCGACCCCGATCAGGCGGTGGATTTCGTCAAGGCCACCGGCCTGGACGCGCTGGCCATTGCCATCGGCACCAGCCACGGCGCTTATAAATTCTCGAGCAAGCCGACCGGCGAGACGCTGAAAATGGCACGGCTACTCGAAATCCACAAGCGGCTGCCCGGCACTCACCTGGTTATGCACGGCTCCTCCAGCGTGCCGAAGGACTTGCAGGACATCATCAACCAGTACGGCGGCAAGCTGAAGCCCACCTGGGGCGTGCCGGTGGAAGAGATCCAGCTCGGCATCAAGAACGGCGTGCGCAAGATCAACGTGGACACCGACAGCCGGCTGGCCATTACCGGCGCTATCCGCAAAGTGTTCTTCGAGAAGCCCGAGGAATTCGATCCGCGCAGCTACCTGAAGCCGGCGCGCGAAGCCATGAAGAAAGTAGTGGCGCTGCGCATGACCCAGTTCGGCCAGGCCGGTCACGCCAGCGACTACCAGGCGCTCAGTCTGGAAACCATGGCGAACACTTACGCCGCGCCCGTGGCCGTGTAAGCTCCGGCATTCAGATCTGGGGGAGAGACAGGCGATCGGTTCGGTCGCCTGTCTTCCCATCATTCGCCGCGACATCTCCAATACCGTGGCGGACCGGTTCGGGCCCGGCAAGCGGCGCCCCGAAGGTGAGAATCTGTTCCGCCCAGCGGCACTACTAAACTCTGCAACCGCGCATGTTGGGGTCACGATTCCGCGCGTTACCATGGCTGCGCGCCGCCGTGTTGGCTGTTGCGGCGCTTTCGCGTAGTCTTTGGGCGCAAGCGCCTGACTACACCGCCGCCGGCATTGTGAACGCCTCCGACTACTCGCCGGGGCCCTTCGCCCCGAGTTCCGTGCTCTCGCTATTCGGCGCCAACCTGGCCTGGAGCACCGAGGCGATAACCCCCGAAACACTTGCCGCTGGCAGGCTGCCGACTCAACTGGCGTACACCGTCGTTTTCGTGGATAACGAGCCGGTGCCGCTGCTTTACGCCTCTCCCACGCAGATCAACTTTCTGATGCCTGCCGAGCAAATCCCGGGTGACGTCACAGTGACCGTGGTGCGCCAGGGCTGGAACGGTCCGGCGGTGACCATCACCCTTATGGATGCCGCGCCTGCGCTGTTCGTGATGAACGGCGGCTTCGCCATCGCGCAAGACTGGACCACCGGCTACACGCTCATGACATCCGCCGCTCCGGCGCATGCCGGTGACATCGCCGTGCTGTACTCGACCGGCCTGGGCCACACGAATCCCCCGTGGGCCTCCGGAGAGGTGGCGCAATACCCGGCCAGCATCACGTCGATGGGCAGCCTTCAATTGCTGCTGAACGGAGCCGCCATCGATCCCAGCCTGATTCTCTACGCCGGCGTGACTCCCGGATACTGCGGCCTGTACCAGATCAACTTCACCATCCCCGCGAACACCGGCGCCAATCCGGAGATCCGCGTCCAAATCGGAACGCAAAGCAGCATCCCGTCCATCAAGCTGGCTGTGGAATAAACCAAGCCCTACCGCGGTGCGATCTTCACCGCGCTGGCCACAATTCTCGATCCCTGCACGTGGCCGGTCACGATGACGGTGGGCTTGAAGCCGGGGCCCTGGCCGGCGAGCATGGCGCGGCCCTGCGGGTCGGCTTTCACGGCCGCATCGGCGAACGTGTTGCCGCCTTCGTCCAGGTCCGCCACGCGGCCATCCGGCAGCAGCAGCGCGTAGGCGTGCGTGCTGGCCTTGACGGCGCAGGTGGGATCGGATTGGCGGCTCACCAGATCGGCGACCTGGTGCGGCATCGCGTCCGCCCGTTCCGCATCCATCGTGCGCGCGTCCACCGTAATCCCCGAGGCGGTTGTGGCGCCGGCAGCCGGCTTGGTGTCGGATTCTTTCGCCGGAGCGGGAAGAG
The DNA here is from genome assembly GCA_049508735.1 of Bryobacteraceae bacterium. Taxonomy (GTDB): domain Bacteria; phylum Acidobacteriota; class Terriglobia; order Bryobacterales; family Bryobacteraceae; genus Bog-375. Next base: position 52,374 of record JBELAO010000030.1, read on the forward strand.
GTTGCGGAGGGAGGCGCAAATTGTAGCGGGAAAAGTCGCGGCACGCGGCATCGATCAGAACGCCGCGCAGGCTCGCCGCTGTCTGCTCCGGTTGCGCCGCGGCGCGGGTATGTTCCTGGTCCGGCTTTGCGGGTTCGGGCGTCTGCGCCGGCGCCGCCAGCGAGGCAGCCGCGATTGCCAGAATCTGTAAGCGAGTTTTCATCTCAGCCATCCATTCTGCCACGTTATGATGGATGCGTGAGGCCCCCAACGCCGGCGCCTGCCGGACGCCAAGTCCCGTTACTCCCAGCCGCCCGTTTTCGGCCGTGACCGCCTATGGCCTCTCCCGCCGCAACCCCTCCGCATCGGCGCCGCATTCCCGCCTGGCTGCCGCAGGCGGTCCTGTACTGTCTTTCGGCCGCCTGCCTGGTCTGGGTGCTACACGGCTATCCCCTGCGCGACCTGGTCAGCGCGATTGCCGCGCTGGACTTTCGCTGGGTCCTGCTGGCAGTGGCCTGCGATCTATCCGTCTACGTCTGCCACGCATGGCGCTGGAATACGCTGCTGGCTCCAGTGGTCCGGCTGCGCTTGTGGCGCACCGTGCAGGCGGTCTACATCGGTCTGTTCGCTAACGAACTCCTGCCGTTGCGCACTGGAGAAGTGATTCGCTGCTACCTGCTGGCCCACTGGAACAACTTCCGCATTTCGCTCAGCCTCTCCTCGGCCGCCGTGGAAAGGCTGATGGACGGGCTTTGGATGATGGCCGCCTTCGCGGTGACCGCCGGTTTCGTCAAAGGAATACCGCCGGACCTCACTTTGCTGGTGCGGATCCTGGCAGCGCTGCTGCTGGCCGGCGCCGGCGTCTTCTGTTGGGTGGTGTGGCACAAGCACGATGCTCACTCCGCAATCGGCCAGGGCCGCTGGTCCTCCACTCTGCGCCACGTGGAGGAAGGACTCTGCCTGATGGGAGGCCTGCCCACACTGGCCAAGACGATGCTGGTCAGCCTGCTCTACCTGGCGCTCCAAATCGCCACCGTGTGGGCGCTGATGAAAGCCGACGGCTTCGATCTTTCCTTCTGGGTGGCCGGCGGCGTGCTCACCGTGGTGCGGCTGGCAACCGTGATACCCAACGCCCCCGGCAACCTGGGACTGTTTCAAGTGGCGTGCGTGGTGGCGCTGGGCCTGTTCGACGTGGAGAAGGACGCTGCCAAAACATTTTCGTTCATCATGTTTTTTTCGCTCACCCTGCCCCTATTGGTGGGCGGCGCTATCGCGACAGCGCTGGCGCACCTCAACCTGGGCGATTTACGCCACCGCGCCACGCGCACCGCGCAGGCCGCGCGCCACCAGGCGCGGTTGTAGACCTTGGTTAGCATTTCCCGGAATGCCCGCGTGGCGCGGGCATTCCTGCCTGCCGTGTCGAGAGTCATCTCGACATTTCTTCTTGCGCGATACTCTGTCGTCACTAAGAAACGTCGCCACGAATGGCGACGCTGCAGGCACGACTGCCCGCGCCACAGTTCAACCCCGGTCAGTATCGCCAGCTTGTCAGGTCCGCTCCTGGCGGCGCCGTCTTCTGAATGCGCTCCAGGATCTGCGGGACATACATCTGGTTGTAGTGCAGCCGCGAGTACCAGTTCGGCTTGGTAGGATCGCCATTCCAGCAGTGCTCGGCGCGCGGTCCGTAGCGAACCTCACCTTCGTAAGGAACGCCGTGTCCGGCAGTGCCGGTCTGCTTCAGGAAATCTTCCATCAGGTAAACCGCATCGTTCAGGAAGTAAGTGTCGTCCGAGCCGACATAGAGGTGTATCTTGCCTTGTAACTTCGGCCCGAGAGTCGTCCAATCGCGTTGCAGGATAGCATCTAAGTCGTAGTGCTCGCGCCAGTACTCGGCTGTGCCGTGGTCAATCGCGCCGGTATGCTTATCGAAGATCGGCTGCGGATAGCCATCCGCCGCAGCCGGAGAATAGACCGCCTGCCAGATATCGAACTGTTCGCCCGACCGGCCGCGATCGCCCAGTGCCGCTTCATAGGCGATGTTGTCACGCATCGACATCAGCGTGTGGCCCAGATAGTCGCGCATCCCAGGCTGCTCCACCTGCTTGTTCGCGCCCTGGATATAGAACATGTTGTCGTCTTTATACAGATCGACCGTCATGTAAGCGTGGAAGTCGACCGGGTCCGGGCAGGCGACGAACGCACCGTTATAATGTTCCGGATAGAAGACCTGCACCGCGAGCGATTCCCAGCCGCCGGTCGAGCCTCCATAAACGAATCGGGCCCAGCCTTGGCCGATGCCGCGAAACTCGCGTTCGATAGCCGGGATCAGCTCGGTTTCGATGGCGTCGCCGTAAGGCCCCACATTGGCCGAGTTCACCGCATACGAGTCGTCGTAATAAGGATTGGCATGTTGTAACTTCGCGATCAACATGCGCGGCCTACCGGGCGCAATCCACGCCTGGTAGTTCTTATACGCCTCCTCCTGCGCGATCCGGTTGTAACCCGGCAAGTGAAAGCGTTCCGAGTAATCCGGCTTCAGGTCAGGGTCCGGCGGAGTCTCGCGGAAGTCACTGAATCCGGTTACAAAGTGGTCATGGAAAACGATCAGCGGATAGTGCGCTTCCGTGTGCGTGTCGAAACCTTCCGGCACCAGAACCACCGCCGAGAGATACATAGGCCGGCCCCAGAACTGAGTCAGCAGAGTCGATTGAATGCGGATGTGGCGAATGTACTTGGTATCGGGCGCTGGCTTGATCGGTGGAATCGATTCATCGAGCGAGACCGTGATCGGCGGCGCGCCTGGACCTATGCGAACTAGCCGCGGCTTCGACATCAGGTTGCCGGGCGCCATGTTCCATTGCTTGCCTTCGCCGCGATCCGGCGCCAGCTTCACCGTCTTACCGTCCGACCGGTGAAAGGTCTCATAGATGTTCAGCACGGCCTGAATCGTATACTGTCCCGCCGGCACGTCCTTCAGGCTCGCCCGCGGATAGCCCTGCGCGTCGTCGCCGATAGCGATGGACTCACCGGGCTTCCACCCGTCGACGGTCACGCCGAACAGCATTTGCGACTTAATCGAATCGTCGATCTGCATGCGCGGCTCATCGCTTGGATCGTTCGAAAGCAATAGCAGCAGGCGTCCGTCCAGCGGCTTTTCGGAGCGCGTGGAAGGAAAGCTCACGCTAATCGTTTGAGCGGAGGCATCGGCGGCCCATACCAGGCCGGCGGTTAACAAGGAGAGCGAGAAAGCAACGGAGCGCATACTGGAGTATAGCCATTTTCGGCGCGCCCCCATGACGCCGCCCGCCCCGGCTTATCCTGGAATGTGGCTTCAGTAAAACGTTTTCGATCCGAAAAACCACCTCGCAAGGGCATCCTCCGCCGTCTGATCCGATGGTGTTTCACCATCGTTCTCGTTGTGTGGTCGCTGCTCGCTCTCAGCCTGGTGGCGCTTCGCTGGATCGACCCGCCGTCTACTGCCGTGCAGATCGAGCGGCGCGTGCAGGCCTGGATGCACAAGAAGGCATATCACAAGCGGTACCTATTCGTCCGGCTCGACCGGATTTCCCCCAACCTTCAGCATGCGGTGATCGCCGCGGAGGACGGACGGTTCTATCAGCATCACGGCTTCGACTGGCATGAGATGCAGACTGCCATGGAGGCCAATTTGGAGAAAGGCCGCGGCCGCGGCGCTTCCACCATCACGCAGCAGCTCGTCAAGAACCTGTTCTTCGGCACCGGCCGATCTTACCTGCGCAAGGGCGCCGAGTTCACGCTGGTTCCGGTGGCCGAGTTAGTCTTGGGTAAGCGGCGCATTCTCGAACTGTATCTGAATGTGGCGGAGTGGGGGCCGGGCGTTTATGGGGCCGAAGCGGCATCCCGCTATCACTACAAGATCTCCGCATCTGGCGTTAGCCGCGAGCAGGGCGCACGGCTCGCCGCGATCCTCCCCGCTCCATTGAGATGGCGGCCGGAACACATGACTGACTACAGCTCGATCATTCTCGAACGCATGAGTCAGATGGGCTGGTGATCTTCGCGCGCGGCGCCGGTGGTCATGCGGATTGCTTCCCGCCAATGCTCTCCGTTATCGTGGAACATAAGTGGCCTCTCAAACAGAACCCGAACAGCCAGGCAAGATTCGGGTGAATCACCTGGCGAAGATCAAGCAGAGTGGCGGAAGGATCGCCGCGCTCACGGCCTACGATTTTCTCACCGCCCAGCTCCTGGACCAGGCTGGCATCGATATGATCCTGGTCGGTGACTCACTGGCCAACGTCGTCTTGGGCTACCCGACCACTCTCCCGGTGACGATGGACGAGATGCTGCACCACTCGAAGGCGGTCGCACGCGGCGTCACGCGGGCGCTGACGGTGGCCGACATGCCGTTCCTCTCGTATCAGACCGGCCTGGACGACGCGGTTCGCAATGCGGGCAGGTTTCTGAAGGAGGGCGGCGTCGAGGCGGTGAAACTGGAGGGCGCAGGCCCGGTGCTGGCCGTGGTCGAGAGATTGGCCGAGTTGGGGATTCCGGTGCTGGGGCACCTCGGGTACACGCCGCAATCGGTCCATCGGTTCGGCAGCAACATCGTGCAGGCCAAAACGGCGGTGCGGGCGGGCGAGCTGCTGAATGACGCGATCGCGCTCGAGGGCGCTGGCGCGTTCGCGGTGGTACTGGAATGCGTGCCGGCCGAGGTGGCGCGCTTGATCACGGAGCGGCTGACCGTGCCGACCATCGGCATCGGCGCCGGACCATTTTGCGACGGCCAGATCCTGGTGCTGCACGATGCATTGGGGTTGACGCCATGGAGCCCGCGCCTGGCCAAGCGCTATCTCGAGTTGGGCGGAATGATCGCGGACGCGGCCCGATCCTACATCCGCGAAGTCCGCGAGGGAGCGTTTCCCGCCGCCCAGCACTGCTACGAAATGCCCGAGGACGAGCTGCGCGCTCTACGCTCCGAGCCAAGGCCAAAGTGAGCGGTTGCCGATGGATGCTGAATTCCGAAGTCAGCTTCGGCGAAGTGGCATTCCCGCAGCGGAGCACCGCGAGACAACTGGTCTCGTATCAGGGCACGGCTTCAGCCGGCTGAAGCCGTGCCCTGGAGTTTCTACATCTTCGTAAGAGGCCCGGTAACGCCGGCGGTCTTGCCGCCGGTGTATTTGCGCCGCCAGATCAGCTTCAGAAACACCGGCGGCAAAGACCGCCGGCGTTACCGAAAACACAGGATGTATCCTGCCCCTGGCACGGCTGTAGCCGTGCCATGATACGAGGCACCTAATCTCGGAGTTCGGGTTGAACCCGCAATCCCCCAACCGGCGGCCAATGCCCGCACGCGTCAGTTGATGCGGTAATGGCAGCCGCGGCTTTCGCGGGATTGTTCGGCGGCTTCCAGGATCAGCAGCGCAGTGAGGATGCCGTTGCGCAGGCCGATGATGGAATCGCTGATCTCGCACTTTTCGTAGAAGCGCGCAATCTCCAGATCGAGTTCGCGCAAAATCCGCATGGCCCGGTTCAGACGCCGCTCACTGCGGATCAGGCCGACGTAATTCCACATGGTGTGCTGGATGGTCAGCCAATCCTGGCTGATCAGCGCGGGGTCCGCCGGTTCGCGTTCGTACCGCCAGTCGGCCACTTTGGGAAAGTAGTAGTCGCCACCGCGTGCGATGCCTTCGGCCGCTTGCGCTCCGGCCCGCGTTCCCCAAACCAGGCATTCGAGCAGTGACGTGCTGGCCAGGCGGTTGGCGCCGTGCAATCCGGTGCAGGATACTTCGCCCGCCGCCCGTAGCCGGTCCACCGTGGTCCGGCCGCAATCGTCCACCGCAATGCCGCCGCAGCTATAGTGGGCCGCGGGAACCACCGGGATGGGTTCGCGCGTGAGGTCGATGCCGCGCTCCATGCACACCGCGTAGATGCCGGGGAAACGTTCGCGAAGCTGCTCGGCAGGCTTGTGCGTAATGTCCAGGTAGACGCAAGGCTCGCCCGATTCGAGCATGGTCTGGTAGATGGCGCGCGCGGCGATGTCGCGCGGCGCCAGCGACCCGTCGGGATGGAACTTCTGCATGAATTCCCTCCCCCGGCGATCCACCAGCCGGCCTCCTTCGCCGCGTACGGTTTCCGAAATCAGGAAGCAGCCGTCGGGCGCCAGCAGCGCGGTCGGGTGGAACTGAACGTATTGCATGTTGATGCAGCGAGCGCCGGCGCGGTAAGCCATCGCGATGCCATCGCCGCGCGCGCCCGGAGGATTGGTGGTATGCAGGAAGACGCTGCCCAGACCACCGGTGGCGAGAATGGTCTCTTTGGCCAGCAGAGAGAAAATCTTCTCCGTGGTCCGGTCCAGCACGTAGGCGCCGACGCAGGTGAGCAGGCGATAGACGTCGGTGGGCTCGATCGAGTGATGCGAGACGGTCAGCAGGTCCACCGCGGTCGCATTTGAAATTACCCTCACGTTCGGGTGCGAGCGAACCCGCTCCAGGAACGCCCCTTCGATCGCCGAACCGGTTTGATCCTTGTGGTGAATGATGCGCGGCAAAGAGTGGCCCGCCTCGCGGGTGAGGTCAAGCTCCGCGGGATTATTGGTCGAGCGATCGAAGGGAACGCCGAGCCCGTCAATCAGAATTTCCTTCACCAGCCGCGGGCCTTCGCGGCTCAGCAGCCGGGCGGCTGCGGGCGAGCTCAGGCCGCCGCCAACCGATAGTATGTCGGCCACCAGTTGTTCCGGCGATTCGCCGGGTGCGCGATAGATGATGCCGCCCTGCGCCCGATCCGTGTTGCTTTCCACGGGGTCCGCGGCGCGCGTCAAGAGAGTGACCTGGCAGCCCCGTTTCGCGGCCTCCCACGCTGCCGCCAGTCCTCCCAGGCCGCTGCCGATCACCAGAATATCGGTCTCTACGCTGTCCTGCATTACTCGGGCTCGATCTCGAAGCTCAAGTCGACCGCCGGCGCCGAGTGGGTCAGCGCACCGACCGAAATCCAGTCCACGCCCGCTTCCGCGAACTCCTTCACGTTCTCGAGCGTGATTCCGCCGGAGGCCTCGATGCGAATCCTCCGCCGGTCTTCCGCGCGTCTCACCCGTTCCACCGCCTGGCGCACCAGCGCGGGAGTCATGTTATCGAGCAGAATGACATCCGGGCCGTGCCCCAGCGCCTCGTGTAACTCGTCGAAATTCGTCACTTCGATTTCGGTCCACCCCGCGCGTTCCTTGGCAGGCTGCGCCGCGTGTAGCGCCTGGGAAACTCCGCCCGCCAGCCGTATGTGATTCTCCTTAATGAGAACCGCCTCCGCCAGATCTTTTCGATGATTGCGGCCGCCGCCCACGCGGACCGCATATTTCTCCAACATGCGAAGTCCTGGCGTGGTCTTTCTGGTATCCAGGATTTGCGCGCCGGTAGCCGCTACCTCCCGCACGAATCGGCGCGTGAGCGTAGCGATGCCGGACAGCCGCTGGAGCAGGTTCAAGGCCACGCGTTCTCCGGAAAGCAACGCGCGCGCCAGGCCCCGCACCCGCGCCGGACTTTCGCCGGGGCCGAGTTCATCCCCGTCTTTGCGCGCCATCTCCGCCTTCGCCGAGGGGTCCAGCAGCCGGAAGACTTCGAGGAACGGATCCAGGCCGGCCAGCACCAGCGGGGCCTTGGCGATCAACTCCCCGCGCGCGCGCAGCCCGGCCGGCACCACCGTTTCGGTGGTAAGATCCCCGGCCCCAAGATCTTCTTGGAGGAACCCGCGCAAGAGATCGCGGTAGCTGGCGGCATGGAGAGATTCAGACATGGAATGTGGGGCAGGCGCTATCGTCTGCCAACTCCAGGAAACAACTTGTTGGCAGGCGAAAGCGCCTGCCCCACCACTC